>JBBSTF010000010.1:0-76049 GCA_038236135.1 Lysobacterales bacterium | reverse complement strand
GTCTGGCGACAGCCGAACAAGAGAACGAGGCGCCACCGCGAGAAACGCTTGAACAGCTTGGCGATAGCCAAAAACGATGCGCGCTGCGTCGTTGTCGCCAAGGCAGCGAGTGACTATACTTCGCGCCCCCGCCGGAATAGCTCAGTTGGTAGAGCGCGTCATTCGTAATGATGAGGTCGTAGGTTCGATTCCTATTTCCGGCACCAGGATATGAAAAAGCCGCTCTTTCGAGCGGCTTTTTCTTTTCTGCAGGTTGCGCGTGAAAAATGCGCCACAAACTCGATTTACTTGATCTTCGCGTCAGCCCGCAGGGCGTCGGCGCGGTCGGTTTTTTCCCACGAGAACGTGGTGAACGCTTCGCCGTTGGCGAGTTTCACGTCTTGTGGGGTGCGACCGAAGTGGCCGTAGCTGGCGGTTTGCTGGTACATGGGGTGGATCAGGTCGAGCATCTGGATGATGCCGAACGGGCGCAGATCGAAGTGCTTGCGGATCAGCTTTTCGATCTTGTCGTCGCTGATCTTGCCGGTGCCAAACGTCGTTACAGAAATTGACGTCGGCTGCGCCACGCCGATTGCGTAAGACAACTGGATTTCGCAGCGGTCGGCGATGCCGGCGGCGACGATGTTCTTGGCAACATAGCGTGCAGCGTAAGCGGCGGAGCGATCGACCTTGGACGGATCCTTGCCGGAGAACGCGCCGCCACCGTGGCGCGCCCAGCCGCCGTAGGTGTCGACGATGATCTTGCGGCCGGTCAAACCGCAGTCACCGACCGGCCCGCCGATCTCGAACTTGCCGGTCGGGTTGATATGGAATTTCGTGCCTTTGTGCAGCCACTTTGCCGGCAGCACGGGCTTGAGGACGTGCTCGCGCACGGCTTCGATCAGGTCCTTCTGCTTGATGCCAGGATCGTGCTGGGTGGACAGCACGACGGCGTCGATGGCGGCAACTTCACCGTCTTCATAGCGCAGGGTGACTTGGCTTTTTGCGTCTGGACGCAGCCATGGCAATGGCGAGTTCTTCTTCTTGCGGACCTTGGCCTGTTGCTCAACCAGGCGATGGCTGTAGTAAATCGCCGCCGGCATGAAGTCTTTTGTTTCGTTGGTCGCGTAGCCGAACATCAGGCCCTGGTCGCCGGCGCCCATATCCTCGGGTTTGCCGCGATCGACACCTTGCGCGATATGTGGCGACTGCTTGCCGATCAGGTTCAACACGCCACAGGTTTCGCCGTCGAAACCGACGTCGGACGAGTTGTATCCAATGTCGAGGATGACTTTACGCGTCAGCGCTTCGAGGTCGATCCAGGCGCTGGTGGTGACTTCGCCAGCGACAATGGCGACGCCGGTCTTCACCATGGTTTCGCAGGCAACACGGGCGCGCTTGTCCTGCGCGAGGATCGCGTCGAGGACGGCGTCGGAAATCTGGTCGGCGATCTTGTCCGGATGACCTTCGGACACCGATTCGGAGGTGAACAGATAGCTGCTCATTGAGGCATATATCCTTCTATACGGATGAATGGATGGATGAAACCGAGGGCGCGAATGATACACCAGCGATTCGCGATGTGCAGGTTAGCTGGAACGAGATGGCGACGGGTTGGGAAATCGCAACGCCGTCAACGAAAAACCCGGCCGTGGCCGGGTTATCGAAGGAATTGCTTGGCGAGTCTTGCGACGCCTCAGCCGCCCTTGGTGAAGCTGGAGTCGAACACGCGGTCGCTGCTGTTGTTGCGGCTCGCTCCGGACGAGCCATCCATTTGCGGCGCGAAGATGCGGTCTTCGCGCATCGCGAATATCTGATCGCCACGGGCTGCGCTCTCTGACGCGAACTGATGATCCGCTGCCGTTTGACTGCCGTGGAACGCGAAGATGGCGATCACCGCCAGTGCAGAAGCCGCAACTGCACCAAACCATACGGCGACCCGGCGCGGACGCGCAGATGGTGCAGAAACACGCCGCTGGTTGCGCTGCGCAATCGCGTGGCGGGCGGCGCGATGTTCTGCGACATTGTCAGCCAACGTCGCGGACGCGGGTTGCAGTTCGGTCAGCATAGCGATCAGTGACCGCGCGGCAGCCGAATCTGAAAGCTGTCGATCGACGCTGGCACGGCGCTCGACACAAAGGTCGCCGTCCAAATACGCCACCAGCGTCTCTGCGTCGAACCCACCGACCGTGGCCCGGGTGCAGCGATACAGCGCAGAAAGTTCTTCGTTGGCTGGAATGTGATTGTTCATGTCTTTCTCTGCCATCAATCGTCGAAAGTGCCAAAACCCTGTTCACGCAAGCGGTCCTTTAATTCTTCAAGCCCGCGCGTCACCAGTTTCCGGGATGCCTCTGCTGAAGTGCCGATACGATCAGCGATCTCCTGCAACGAAAACCCTTCCAGATGCAGCACGATCGGCAGGCGGCGGCGCTCGGGTAACTGCGCCAAACACTGCTGCAAGCCTCGCATCCGTTCGCCATCATTGGCTTTGCGCTCCGGCCCCGGGCCCGTATCTGGCAGTGGACTGCCTTCAACCAAGTCATCAGGTAGCGGGTCAGCGGCTCGGACTTCGGCCCTGCGCAGGGCGTCAATTACGGCGCTGGCTACCGCTCGCTGGATATAAGACGCATGGAAGTCCCCAAACCGGTCACGCTCGATGGCACGCCATAGCCGAATTCGCACTTCCTGCTCGACATCGTCAGGATC
Organism: Lysobacterales bacterium; assembly: GCA_038236135.1. Classification (GTDB taxonomy): domain Bacteria; phylum Pseudomonadota; class Gammaproteobacteria; order Xanthomonadales; family Rhodanobacteraceae; genus Dokdonella. The sequence goes on along the minus strand of JBBSTF010000010.1, from coordinate 73,364 downwards.
GATGCCACGCTGGTCCAGCTTGTGGGAGCGCAGCAGGTAACGCAGCCGCGTGCCGTAATCACGCAGGATCTGCTCAAGTCGCTGCTGGATTTCGGTGGTCGGGTCGGGCATTGCGCGAGGCTGGTTGCGTGGCCGTCGGGAACGCCAATCCTAGCGACTTTGCACGGAATGCAGGCCGCCGCTTGTGTAAGATTGCGCAGTAGCCCGCCTGAGCGAATCCTGAGGACCGTCATGAGCAGCGCCGATTTCACCTCGTTCCTGAAGCTGATGGTGCACAAGAAGGCCTCCGACCTGTTCATCACGACGGGCGTGCCGCCTTCGTTGAAAGTTCATGGGCGAATTTCGCCGATCACCGAAACGCCTCTGTCAGCGCAGCAATCGCGCGACATGGTGCTGAACGTGATGACGCCTTCGCAGCGGGAGGAGTTCGAGAGAACCCACGAGTGTCAGTTTGCGATCAGCGTCAGCAATGTGGGTCGATTCCGCGTCTCGTGCTTCTACCAGCGCAACAGCGTTGGCATGGTGCTGCGCCGGATCGAGATGAAGATCCCGACGGTTGAAGAACTGAACTTGCCGCCAATCATCAAGAACCTGGCGATGACCAAGCGCGGCATCATCATCTTCGTCGGCGCGACAGGCACGGGCAAATCGACGTCGCTGGCGTCGATGATCGGCTATCGCAACCTGAATTCGTCTGGCCACATCATCACCATCGAGGACCCGATCGAGTACGTGCATCGCCACGAGGGTTGCATCATCACCCAGCGCGAAGTCGGCATCGACACCGACAGTTGGGAAAACGCGCTGAAGAACACGCTGCGCCAGGCGCCCGACGTCATCATGATCGGCGAAGTGCGTACCCGCGAGACGATGGAACACGCCATCAACTTCTCGGAAACCGGCCATTTGTGCCTGTGCACGCTGCATGCGAACAACGCCAACCAGGCGATGGACCGCATCGTCCATTTCTTCCCGGACGACCGCCGCACTCAGCTGTTCATGGATCTTTCGTTGAATTTGAAGGGCGTCGTCGCGCAGCAGTTGATCCCGACACCGGATGGCAAAGGCCGACGTATCGCGATCGAGATTTTGCTGGGCACGCCGCTGGTGCAGGACTACATCCGCCAAGGCGAAATTCACAAGCTTAAAGATGTAATGAAGGACTCCAATAATCTTGGAATGATCACGTTCGATCAGAGTCTGGTGGCGCTCTACCACGCCGGCGAAATTTCCTATGAGGATGCATTGCGTCACGCCGATTCCAGCAATGAAGTTCGTTTGCGTATCAAGCTGGCCCAGTCTGGCGACGCACATTCATTGAGCCAGGGACTGGACGGCGTCGAGTTGATCGAAACCTGACAGCGCCGTGACTGCAACTGCCGCCGCGCGGGAGCGGCATTCGTCCGTGACGACCGAGTTGGAACGTGTGCGCCGAACCTGGCAACAACTGGGTAGCGACGATCCGTTATGGGCAGTGCTTTCCAGTCCGGAAAAGCGCGGGGGTCGCTGGAACGTGGATGACTTCTTCGCCAGCGGCCGTGACGAAATCGACAACCAGATGAACATCGTGTTGCCGCCTCTGGGATTGCCGCGACAACGGCGTCTCGCCATCGATTTCGGTTGTGGTGCCGGGCGGTTAACGCGAGCACTGGGTCGACATTTTGCAGCCGTGATCGGCCTTGATGTCTCGACAAGCATGGTGCGTACTGCGCGTGGCTTGAATGCCGATATTTCCAACATCGCCTTCCGCGAAAACACTGGCGCGCGGCTGGATCTGATTGCGGATCGCAGCGTTGATTTCCTCAGTTGCTGCATCGTGTTGCAACACATTCCGGCCAGCCTGCAAATTGGTTACGTTGCTGACTTCTTCCGCGTGCTGGCACCCGGTGGTGTCGCGATGTTCCAGTTCGTCATCGGCAGCGACGACAGCCCGCGTGGTCGCGTCTACAAACGTCTGTCCAATCGCTGGATGAACGTATTCCGTCGCATCGCGTGGCGACGCTGGAATGTGTTCGAGATGCATCCGCTGAGCGAATCAGCGGTGGTTGACCTGCTGGCCAAAGATCACGGCTTGCGCTTGGTTCTCGCGGCCGACGACCAGTCCGCCGGCCCCGGCTGGCGCAGTCGGCGCTGGCATGTCAGTCGAGATGCCAGCACCTCCGTCCTTTGAGACGGCGCGTCTTTAACTCACTGATTCGAGCATGGATTCCGCGCTCGACACTTTGAATTCGCCCGGTGCTTCGATGTGCAGTTGCTTGACGATGCCATCCTCGGCGTAGAGCGCAAATCGCTGTGAGCGCTTGCCCATACCGAATGCGCTGGCGTCGAGCGACAGGCCCATCGCCTCGGCAAATACTGCATTACCGTCAGCCAGCATGATGAGCTGGTCCGGCGCATCCTGGCTTTTTGCCCAGGCGTCCATCACGAAGGCATCGTTGACGGCCATGCAGGCAACATCGATGTCCTTGGCCTTGAACGCGTCCATCTTCTCGATGTAGCCGGGCAGGTGCTTGGCGGAGCAGGTCGGGGTGAATGCACCTGGCACCGAGAAAAGTACGACCTTCTTGCCGCCGAACAATTCCTCAGTGGTGACGGCCTGGATACCGTCGCGCATGGTGTTGAGGGTGGCTGCTGGAATCTTGTCGCCAACTTTGATTGTCATGGGTTTTCCTTGGTGGACTTGAAAGCGGGGAGCGAAGCCTCACTTTTTTGCCCATGCGGCGTCAACTGCCGCGCCAACCTGACGGAGTTACCCATGAACATTGCACGCCGTACCCATTTCAATCACAGCTCGTTCAATCCGACGGCCACGCCGGCCGACATGCGCCATGCGTTCGAGCGCTTCTTCAACCGCGACGATGCTGATTCGTCGAGCGTCGTCACCAGCCAGTGGTCACCGGCCGTGGACATCCGCGAGGAAGCGCAGCGCTTCGTGATTCTCGCCGACATTCCCGGCGTTGATCCAAAAGAAATCGAAATCCACATGGACAAGGGCATTCTCACCATCAAGGGTGAGCGCAGCGCCGAAATCGAGGCCGTGGGTGTCACCACCAGCCGCAGCGAACGCACGGTCGGCGGTTTCCATCGACGCTTTGCATTGCCCGACAGCGCCGATGCCGAAAACATCAGCGCCACCGGCCGCCATGGTGTGCTGGAGATCGCCATTCCCAAGAAGCCGCAGAGCACGCCGCGTCGAATTTCTGTAACCGGCTGAGCAGCGCGCAACTGACCGACGGTCAAGCGCACTAAGATATCGACTCGGCCCGTGGTGATTCACCTCACTGCGGGCCGTTTCGTTTAACCACGGGTTTGATCCGCATGCAGTTCAAGGACTACTACGAAATCCTCGGCGTCAAGGCCGAAGCCAGCGACGCCGAAATCAAGACGGCGTATCGCAAGCTTGCGCGCAAGTATCATCCCGATGTCAGCAAGGAAGCCGGCGCCGAGGAGAAGTTCAAGTCGGTCGGCGAGGCCTACGAGGCTTTGAAGGACGCCGACAAGCGTCGCGAATACGATCAGCTGAAAGCGCGCGGCTATCGCTCCGGCGATGATTTCCAGCCACCACCGGGTTGGCAGGGCGGCCATCCAGGCGGCGCGCCTGATTTCGGCGAAGGGGCTGATTTCAGTGACTTTTTCGAGTCGGTGTTCGGGCGCGGTCGTGCGAGCGGACGGGCCGGGCCACGTCGCGGGCGTGACCTGCAGGCACAGCTGGCGATTGACCTGCGAACCGCATACGTAGGCGGCCGCGAGCGTGTCACCTTGCGCGATGGCCCAACTGGCGAGCGCTCCCTTGACGTGAAGATTCCTGCAGGAATTCTTGCCGGGCAGCAGATTCGTCTGGCTGGGCAGGGACATCCAGGCAGTGGCGGCGCATCGGCAGGCGATCTATTGCTTGAAGTCGTCTATCGCCCCGACTCACGCTATCAGCTGGAAGGTCGCAACCTGATCACCCACATCGCGATCACGCCTTGGCAGGCAGCATTGGGCGCGACGGTGACGGTGCCAACCATGAGTGGCGACGTGGAACTGAAGATACCGGCTGGGTCGGACAGTGGTCGCAAGCTGCGCCTGCGCGGTCGAGGCTGGCCGGGCGCGACCAAAGGTGACCAGATCGTTGTCATCGACATTCGTACGCCGGTTCCGACCACCGATGCACAGCGCGAAGCCTACGAGGCCTTGGCCCGAAGCTTCGACAGTCCCGACGCGGACTAGCCGCAGAATCAGGCTTGCTGGGGCGGCAGGAATTCCGTCAACGTCTTGACCAGCTCAGCCTCATTGACCGGTTTGGTCACATAGGCTTTCGCGCCCTGGCGCTCGCCCCAGATACGGTCGGTGTCCTGGTCCTTGGTGGTCACGATCACGATCGGGATATGCGATGTGCGCGGATCCCTGGTGATCGTTCGCGTTGCCTGAAAGCCGTTGAGGTTCGGCATGACCACGTCCATCAGGATCAGGTGGGGCAGATGCAACTTGGCCGCCTCAACCCCGGCGACACCATCGTCGGCTGTGATCACCTCATGGCCAAGCTTCTCGACGATACGTCGAAGGACAACCAGTTGGGAAGGAGAATCATCGACGATCAGGATGCGTGCCATGGCTCGGCCGAGAAAGGTGGGAGAGCGATTCTAGCCACTGACCGGCGTTCGGGCCAGCGCGCACTGCGAATTAGTGTGACGCGGTTCAATCTCGGCGCTAATTATCTTGTGATTGTCCCGCTGGCACGGGATTTTCGCCGCTGATCGTGACCAACGTACGTCCGAACGAATCTCCAGCTGTCATCGCGTCAAATACGTCAGGCAACTCGTCGAGGCCGACGTCTTTGGTCTGGATGCTGTCGATGTGGGCCGGTTTCCAGTCGCTGGCCAAGCGTTTCCATACTTCGGCCCGGATCGCCGCGGAGGTGTTGGCAGATGAAATACCCAGCAGGCTGACCCCGCGCAGGATCATCGGCATCACCGTCGTCGCCAGTTCGATGCTGGCCGCGTTGCCGCAGATCGCGATGTTGCCGAACGGCTGAATTACGCGGGTCAGGCCGGCCAGCATGTCGCCGCCGACATTGTCGATCGCGCCAGCCCATCGCGCCGTTTCCAGCGGGCGTTGTCCCCAGTGGAGGTCCGTCCGCGAGATGCATTGCTTCGCGCCCAGGTTAATCAGGAAATCGAAGCGATCGCACTTGCCGGTGATGGCGTGCGCCTCGTAACCCGCTTGTGTCAGGATATCGATGGCGAGCATGCCGACGCCACCCGTGGCACCAGTCACCACGATGGGACCGTGTTCGGGCTTCTGCTCGTTCTGCAGCATTCGGTACAGCGACAGCGCGGCTGTGAAACCGGCCGTGCCGATCACCATCGACTCACGCAGACTCAATCCCTTGGGCAGTGGCACCGTCCACATCGCCGGCAAGCGCGTGAATTCACCGTAGCCACCGTCGCGTGTTTCGGAGAGGCCGCACCCGGTGCACAGCACCGCATCGCCTTCCTTGAACGTCTTGTCGCTGGACTCGACTACGTGGCCGGCGACATCGATGCCGCCAATCAAGGTCGGCTCGCGCAGGATGCGACCCTTGCCGCTGCCGGCCAGCGCGTCCTTGTAGTTGACCGACGAATACGCCGTCTTGATGACGACTTCGCCTGAGGACAGATCATCGAGCGATGTCTGCTCGACGCCGGCGCGGTGGCCGTCCTTGTCGCTGTGGATGCGAAACGCGCGGAATTTTTTGGGAATCATCGCTATTCCTTGATAACGCCAAGTCGGCGACCGACTTTCACGAACGCAGCAACCGCTTGATCGATCTGCTCGCGGGTGTGCGCAGCGCTCAACTGGGTGCGGATGCGCGCCTGATCCTGCGGGACAACCGGATAGAAGAAGCCGATCACGTAAATACCCTCATCAAGCAACTCGGCGGCAAACTGCTGGGCGAGCTTGGCGTCATACAGCATCACAGGCGCGATCGGATGCGTGCCGGGACGGATGTCGAATCCAGCGGTCGTCATCTGCGAGCGAAAGTACGTGGCGTTTTCATCGACGCGATCACGCAGGTTGGTGCTGGCCGACAGCATCTCGAACACTTTCAGACTCGCCGAAACCAATGGCGGCGGCAGCGTGTTCGAGAACAGGTAAGGGCGCGAACGTTGGCGCAGCAGGTCGATGATTTCCTGGCGACCGGTGGTGAAGCCGCCCGAGCCACCGCCAAGCGCCTTACCGAGCGTCGAGGTGAACACGTCCACTTCGGACATCAACCCGAAGATCTCTGCCGAGCCACGCCCGGTCGGGCCAACGAAGCCGGTTGCGTGCGAATCGTCAATCATCAGCATCGCGCCGTACTTCTTCTTCAGCGCAACGATCTCGTCGATCTTCGCGATGTAGCCATCCATCGAGAACACGCCGTCGGTCGCGATCAGGCGCGTGCGCAGGCCGCTGGTTTCAACAAGATGTTTTTCCAGCTCCGCCATGTCGCTGTTTGCATAACGGCGGCGCTGCGCCTTGCATAGCCGGATGCCATCAATGATCGACGCATGGTTGAGGGAATCGGAAATGACCGCGTCCTGGTCGGTCAGGATCGTTTCGAACAGACCGCCATTCGCGTCGAAACAACTGGTGTAGAGGATGGTGTCCTCAGTGCCGAAGAATTTGGAGATCGCTGCTTCAAGCTGTTTGTGCAAATCCTGCGTGCCGCAGATGAAGCGCACGCTGGCGAGGCCAAAACCGTGCGTGTCGAGCGCTTCTTTCGCTGCCGCAATCACATCGGGATGATCGGCCAGACCAAGGTAATTGTTGGCGCAGAAGTTGAGTACTTCGCGGCCGTCGCTGGTACGGATCGTCGCCGACTGCGGCGTCGCGATGATGCGTTCGGTCTTGTACAGGCCTTGCTCGCGGATCGAATCCAGTTCGGCCAGCAGGCGGTCACGGGCAGGGTAAGTCATGGCTGGTCTGCGCTTCGGAAAGTTGGACATGGTAACGCAGCGCCAAGACTGACTTGGCAGCGGCGATACGACCGTTTACCGTGGGTCGGTCAACCGTTGCTGGCCATGTCCATGCGCAAAACGTTTTTTGCCACGACGCTGTACTTCGTCAGTGGAATCGCGAATGCAGCCACGCCCTCGACCAGTGTCCACGTCGCGCCGAAGCAAGCCGATTCCGTCTATCTCGCAACGCTGATCGACGACAACCCGAATCCGCTGCCTCGTGGTTTCAGTGCCGAGGAACAGGCCAATTTCGTACCGGCGTGGATCCCTGCGCAGACCAGCGCGCCGCCGACCGCGTCTGTACGGGCGCAAGCCGAATACGAACCGACCGATGGCATTCTGGTGCGCTGGGGAAGCTTCACGTCCGTGATCACGGCGATGGCAGTGCCGCTGACCACGGCGGCTCAGCCGGCGTATGTCTACGTCGTGGTCAATGGCACCAGTCAGCAAGCCAGTGCCAGCAGTGCGCTGGCTGGCGCAGGTACGAACATGGCCTACATTCGCTTCATCACCCAGCCTTGCAGCCCGTCCAACGCTTGCAGCGTGTGGATGCGCGATTACGGGCCGCGCTTCATCAACGACGGCGGCCATCGCGGCATGGTTGACCACACGTACAACCGACCGTCTCGAACCGTGGACAATGCATTTCCAGCGATGCTTGCCTCCTCATGGAACGAACCGCGTTACGCGATTCCTCTAGTCCATGGTGGCGGCAACTTCCATCTGTTCCGCAATCGCGATGCATTTATGACGCGCCTGATTGCCAACGAGAATTCGGGCCTGAGCGAGCAGCAGATCAAGGACTACTACCTGCAATACGAAGGTTTGAATCTCACCCTTACCGATCCGTTTCCAACTTCTTATGACTCCACCCAACACATCGACATGTGGATGCTGGGGGTTGGCGACAACATCGTGCTGATCGGCGAATACGCGGCAGGCGAGGGAGGCGGTATTCCGAAGACGGTCACTGACAACACGGCGGCCTTGATGCAGTCGCGCGGCTACACCGTTTATCGAACGCCGGGCTGGAGTTCCAGTGGAACCCACTACACCTACACCAACTCTGTGATCGTCAACCGGACCGCGCTGATCTGCCGTTTCGGCGGAACCAACGCCAACCGAGACGCACAGGCGCTGGCGACGTACCAGACAGCAATGCCGGGTTACGACATCGTCGCGGTGGATTGCAGCAGCATCATTCAAAACGCCGGCGCCATCCATTGCATCGCCATGCATGTCCCTGATCTGGTATTCCGGGACGGCACCGACGCCAGCATCGACGACTGATCGCCAAGCGTCCATTACGTCAGACAGAACTTGCCTTCCACTGTGCAATGCACAAAGGATTTTCCCCGAACCCGGTGCATACTCCGGCGTACTGGTGGCCCGTGACCAATCGTGTCGGCTGCCCACCCACCAACCTGACGGGGAGAGACCACCATGTCGTTGACGACTTTGCGGCGCAGCATTGGCCGTGGAATGTTTGCCAGTTGTGTACTGCTTGGCCTGAGCGCGCCTTTGGCCGCGCAGACCTTGATCGCGCCAGGGATGACCGCTCCCGGAAAAATTTCCTACAACGCCGAGGGCGTGCCGACGATCAGCGCGGCGAATGACAACGATGCCGCCTTCCTGCAAGGCTACGCGCACGCGAAGGATCGTTTTTACCAGATGGACTTCACGCGACGCGCTGTCAGCGGCACCTTGGCCGAACTGGTTGGCCCGTCGGCACTTTCGAACGACATCCAGACCCGTACTCTTGGCCTGCGTCGCGGTGCCGAGCGCACTTGGCGCGCGCTTTCCGATGACATGCGCGGCTGGATGCTCGCCTACAGCAACGGTGTGAATTACTGGCTGGCGAATGCGCCGGCATTGCCGCCTGAATACGGTGCGCTCGACCTGACTCGCGCCACGCCTTGGTCGCCGGTCGACAGCATCGTAGTCGGCAAGGGTCTGGCGTTTCAGCTGTCGTTCGATCTCGACATCGATCCAACCATTCGCCTCGGCACCTACCAGGCCGCTGCCTCGGCTGCCGGACTGAATGCGACGGCGCTGTATTTCAACGACATCTTTCGTGCCGCGCCGTTCGACAGTCGCGTCTCTGTGCCCGGCTTCCGACCTTCTGGGAGCGAGGCGACGACATCATCCAGTGGGACGGGCGTCGATGGTCCAATTGATGAGGTCGCAACGGTCGATCCGCAGGTCCTGCAACTGGCAAAACAGTATCGCGATGAAATTGCGGGCAATCCTTTGCTGCAACGCGCGCTGGAAGGCCACGATTCGCCCATTGGCAGCAACGAGTGGGTAGTCAGCGGCAGCCATACCGCGACCGGCAAGGCGATTCTGTCGAACGATCCCCATCTGAGCCTTGGCTTGGCGCCGGTATTCGTCGAGCAACACGTCTACTCGTCCGATACGCGCTATCCGCAGCCGATGGATGTCACCGGCGTCACCGTGCCCGGCGCACCCGGCGTCATCCAGGGTTGCAATCAGACCATGTGCTGGGGCACCACCACCAATTCGCTGGATGTGACCGACGTATTCAACGAGAAGCTTCGGCTGAACAGTTACGGCTTGCCTTACGCCATCGTGCATGACGGTGTCGATGAGCCGATCCAGTGGTTGTTCCAGAATTACTACGTCAACCAGCTCAACGGCACCCCGAACAACATTCTCCGCAACAACACGATCGGGTATACCAATGGTGGCATCACCCTGATTGTTCCGCGCCGCAACAACGGGCCGATCCTCAGCCTGAGTGGGACGACCGGCTTGTCGGTGGCCTATACCGGCTGGGGTGCGACCAAAGAGCTGGAATCGTTCCGACGCATCAATCGCGCCGGCACTGTCGACCAATTCAAGGAAGCGCTGACTTACTTCGATTTCGGCTCACAGAATTTCGTCTACTCCGACACCGCCGGCAACATTGCCTACTTCACCAGTGGGGAAGCTCCAGTACGCGCTGACCTGCAGGCTGGCACCGTCGGTGGCGGCGTGCCGCCCACCTTCATCCGCGATGGAACCGGTGCTGCCAAGCACGACTGGCTGCCGGTAACGCATCCGCAACCGAACCAGGCCACGCCGTATGAAATCCTGCCGGCCAGCGAGATGCCGTTCGTAGTCAATCCTGCGTCGGGTTATATCGCCAACGCGAACAACGATCCGATTGGCTTCTCGCTGACCAACAATCCACTGACGATGACCCGTCCCGGCGGCGGCATCTACTACCTCGATGGCGGCGGATCTTCGTCGTTGCGCATGGGCCGGATTGATCGCGAGCTGCAACGCCTGATCGCGTCGGGCAACACGATTACGCCGAACGACATGGCCGCGTTGCAAGCCAACACGCAGGCGCTCGATGCCGAACTTCTGGTGCCATTTCTGCTCGGCGCCTACGATCGCTCGATCGCCTCGGGTGGCTGGGCCGATGCACAGGCTTTGGCGATGGACCCCAAGGTGGCGGAAGCGATCAGCCGACTGCGCGCATGGAATTTCTCTACACCGACCGGTATCCAGCAGGGCTACGATGTGGGTGATGACCCCAACGCTTTGACAGTTCCGAGTCAGGAGGAAATAGACAGAAGCGTCGCGGCGACCGTTTACGCGACGTTCCGCGCGGCCGCACTACGAAACACCATTGACGCCGCCGTGACCCGCATTGGACTGGCTAATAGCTTGCCCGGTGCCGGCGATGCGCTGAAGGCGCTCAAGTACCAGCTCGATAACTACGCCACGCTACAAGGCAAGGGTACCTCCGGCATCAATTTCTTCGTTGCCACCGGCGCGCCCAATCCGAATGCGGCGCGTGACTACCTGTTGTTGAAATCGGTCAAGGATGGGTTGAATCGCCTCGCCAGCGCCGATTTCAATGCCGCCTTTGCCGGCTCGACCAATCTTGCGGACTACCGCTGGGGGCGCCTGCATCGGATAACGTTCAAGCACAGCCTCGGTGGGCCATTCAACATTCCGGGACCAAACCCGTACCCGTTCCAGGACCTCGCACCCAGCCTGCCGGGTCTTGCCCGCGACGGTGGATATGAAACCGTCAACGTTGCTGCCGTTAATCTCCGCGCGGACAGCGTGAACGGTTTCATGTTTGGCAGCGGGTCGGCGCGACGTTTCGTTGGCGAAATGTCGGATCCCATTATTGCCGGTCAAGTCATCCCGGGTGGACCGAGTGGCGTGTTGGGCAGCCCGTTCTATGTCAGCCAGCTGGGTCGCTGGTTGACCGGCCAGTACAAGCGGTTGCCGATCAGTCAGGGCGACGCGCTGGTATTTACCGTGTCAACGATCAACTTCACCCCGTAAACATCAACAGTTGATCGCTGCGTCGCCTTTCGCGGCGCAGCGGTTGGTTGCACAAGAATCGCCGATGGTTTTCATCGGCGATTTTTTTTCCGATCAGCCGGTTGACTTCGGACCCGCACGACGCATGCCGACATGCGGAATGTCGTCTTCGAGATAGGGGTCGGTCACGACGACGAACCCATGCTTCGCGTAGAACGCTTCCAGGTGCGACTGTGCCGAGAGATACATTGAGAATCCCGGCCAACTCGCTGCGCAATATTCCAGGGCACGCGCCATTAGTTGATGACCGATGCCACTACCGCGAATGGATGCATCCGTCGCCACGCGGCCGATCACCACGTCGCCGCTATGCCGTGACGGGTCGAACATTCGCAGGCAGCCGATCAGCCGCCCATCTTCCCAAGCCAGCAAATGCCAGGTGTCGTGGGTCAGATCGAGGCCATCGATATCCTGAAAGATGCATCGCTGTTCGACCACGAACACCGCCGAGCGCAATGCCAACAACGCGTACACATCGTTGGCACTGAGTTGATCGTGTGACTTCAACTGCCAGTCGAGCGTGATCGCCGTCACGCGTTCAACGCCCGGCGATACGTGCGAACACGGTCACTTCCTCGCGGTCGTGATATAGCTGGCGCGCGCGCCAGTCCAGATTCTTGCCAGCGAGCCGCTCCACGAAAATTTCGCGACAAAGATTCACTTCGTCGAGACGTTTTTTCATCGGCAATTTCAGGTTGAACATCGCCATCCGGCACCAGCCCTCGGCCAGCCACTCGGCCATGCGCACAGCGACGCGTCGCGGTTGCTCGACCATATCGCAGACCATCCAGTCGACCGGTTTCGACGGCTGGTAACGAAAGCCATCCACGCGGTGATGCTCAACCAAGCCGCTGTCCATCAATCGACTGTCCATCGTACCGTTGTCGATCGCTGTGACATGCATAGAGCGACGTACCAGTTGCCAAGTCCAGCCTCCCGGTGCGGCACCCAGATCGACGGCCGTCATTCCCGGTTTCAACCAGCGTTCCCGTTCGTCGTCGTCGAGTAGCACGAGCAAGCCTTCGTCGAGCTTCAGGGTTGATCGACTTGGCGCTTCGTGCGGAAATTTCAGTCGCGGAATTCCGCCCGCCCAAATGGGCCCACGGGCAACGTCCACTCGTGCCAGCAGCGCAGCATCGGGGGCGGTCAGTACGATGTGCAGGCGTTGTGGCGTGGCAGGATCGAGTAATTTCTCTCTCTTGAGCACGCCGACCAAGGCTGAGTTGAGCGCGCGGCATAACGCAGCGAGTTCGCGACACTCGTCGCTGTCCGGTGCCTCGACGCGCGCATCGCGATAGCGTATGCCGGTGGCGCGAATCGGCGGGAGCAAGGAGGCGAGGCGATCGGTGCGATCCATCGCCACAGCCTTGCCGAAACCCTCCAGCAGTTGTCGACAAAACACTGTGTTACGCCAGTCGATTTTCCTGACCAGCACGTCGATGCCATCGTCGGGCGTTGGAAACCATTCAACCAGTCCGCTGCCGCGCTCTGTGCGTGCGTAGCCATGCACGTGATGCGCAGCGGCCAGGGAAGTCAGCTCCAGTGCCGATTCGCCTTCAAATCCCGGTCGGCAAAATGCAATCAGTGCGCGCTGCGTTTGCGCCTTGTTGGCAGCCGCATCGCTAATAGGTTTCCCCACCAAGTTTTGCGTAGTCGGCGAGCACTGCACGAGCATCAACGCGATGAATATCGCGGCGCACGGCAATGCCGCGCTTTTCCAGTTCGCCGACCCAGTCGGCAGGTAGCGGGCCTTCGTCGAACTGCGTCAGTTCCATCACGTCTTCGGCGCGGGCACCGATCAGCAACGTATCAACGCCAGCCCATACCGTCGCGCCGTAACATTGGCAGCAGGGCTGCGCACTGGTGGCCAACGTGTAACTGCCACCGTTCTGGTTCAGTCGAGGCTGCTGCGTGCGTTGCTGCGCGAGCATGTACGCCATCGTCTCCGCGTGGGCGATCGAACAGCTCATCGGCATTACCCGATTCACGCCAGCAGCAACGAGGCGGCCCTCGCCGTCAAACACCGCTGCGCCGAAGGGACCCCCGCTGCGAAACTCGATATTCCGGCGCGAAAGCTCAACTGCCAATCCAACCTGGGCGGCATCGTCAGCGTAGACGCGGCCTTGCTCGTAGTCCTGCAACAGCCACGCGGGCAGTGTCAGATGAACCTGTGACTGCAACATTGATATCTCCTGTTATTCCGGTGCGACGCAAAAGGTACGCAACTCGGGCCTGGTCAGCGCGAAGCTTTAGCCCAGACATCACGCAAGGTGACGACGCGGTTGAACACGGGATGGTCCGGGTGATGATCGTGGCGATCAGCAACGAAATAACCCAGTCGCTCGAACTGCACCACTTCCTCCGGTGTTGCATTGGCCAGCCCGGGTTCCAGCCAGCCTTGAACCACGCGCTTGGACGCGGGGTTCAGATGGTCAACATAGGTTTTCCCATCGCTGTCATCGTCCGGCGTTGCGGTATCGAACAAGCGATCGTAGAGACGCACTTCCGCTGATACCGCGTGCGTTGCACTGACCCAGTGGATGGTCCCTTTCACCTTACGATCCGAGCCGGCCTGGCCGTGACGGGTCGAAGCATCCAGCGTTGCCTGCAGCTCGACGATGTTGCCATCGGCATCGCTGACGACTTCGTCGCAGCGAATGATGCCGACGCCGCGCAGGCGCACTTCACCATTCGGCACCAGTCGATGAAAACCCTTGACCGGCTCGGCCATGAAGTCGTCACGCTCGATCCACAGCTCGCGCGAAAATGGCACCGAGCGCTGGCCCATCGCTTCGTTCTTGGGATGATTGGGAAAGTGCAGCGTTTCCTCGTGCCCGGCGTCGAGATTGGTGATGGTCAGGCGTAGCGGATCGAGTACAGCCATGCGCCGTGGCGCGATGGAATCCAGTTCCTCACGCACGCAACCTTCGAGTACGCCAAATTCGATCACCGAGTTCTGCTTGCTGATGCCAACGCGCTCGGCAAGCAAACGCAATGCTGACGCCGGGAATCCGCGTCGACGCACGCCAATCAAGGTCGGCATCCGCGGATCGTCCCAGCCATCCACCAAGCCATTCTGGACCAACGCGATCAATTTGCGCTTGCTCATTACGGTGTAGTCGAGATTGAGTCGGGAGAATTCGATCTGGCGCGGTTTTGAGGGCTCAACCGTCATGCCTTGCGCGCGCAACGATTCGGTCAGAGCTGCATCGTTGGCCAGATCGACCTTGTCCACGCACCAATCGTAGAGCGGGCGATGGTCTTCGAACTCCAGCGTACATAGCGAGTGGGTGATGCCTTCAATCGCGTCCGACAGTGCGTGGGCGAAGTCGTACATCGGATAGATCGGCCAAGCATCACCGGTGTTCTGGTGGGCGATCTTGCGGATGCGGTACAGGGCCGGGTCGCGCAGATTGATGTTGCCGCTGGCCATGTCGATCTTTGCGCGCAGCGTCTTCGCGCCATCAGCGAACTCGCCGGCGCACATGCGTGCGAACAGGTCGAGGTTTTCGTCGACGCTGCGATCGCGCGTCGGTGAGTTGCGACCGGGCTCGGTCAGCGTGCCGCGATACTCGCGCACTTCATCGGCCGACAGATCGCAGACAAACGCCAGGCCCTGAATAATCAGCTTGATCGCGGCCTGGTGGAACACTTCGAAATAGTCCGACGCATGCCGCAGCTCATTCCACTCAAAGCCCAGCCAGCGCACATCGGCCTTGATTGCATCGACGTATTCCTGTTCTTCCTTGCTCGGATTGGTGTCATCGAAGCGCAGCATGCAGCGCCCACTGAACTCGGCAGCCAGCCCGAAGTTGAGGCAGATCGACTTGGAATGACCGATGTGCAGGTAACCATTCGGTTCCGGCGGAAAACGCGTTGCAATGTGGCCGCCATGCTTACCGGCGGCGATGTCGTCGACCACGATTTGGCGGATGAAATGATTGGTTGGCGCGGTGTCACTCATCGTCAGTGCGGTCGAATTAGTAGAAAGCGCGCAAGTTTAACAGGCGCTCACCACGACTCGACCCGCGCGCGCGCCTCGGGACTCAATCCAAACACCACGATTTCGCCGTCCCGAAATACAGGGCTGCCGAACTTCTTCTCAAAGGTTGGCATGCAGGCCTGCATGTCTGGCCATTCGGGCACAGGCTGACCGTCGGGAAACGGTGGTTTCGGCCGAATCACCAAGTAGTCCGCGTCCCAAGTCGCGCCGTCGAGCAACCGAATAACCGGGACAAACTCGCGGAAACGCAGTTGATTTGAAAGCGCCGAGAAATCGCCCCAGCTCGACGTGCCGCAAACGCCCGAAACCATGCCGGCCTTGACCAACTGCCGATGCACTTTTTGCAGGGTGTCGTGTGGGATGTACTGCGCTTCGAGTCTCCAAGGCGCCTCGATCAACTTGATGCTGGCCGGCGGATACTTCGCGAGCGATCGATAGAACGCGGAAACAGGCGTACCAAATTGAACGCGCGTCGGGTCGCGATAAGGGTTGTGAGCCGGATCGTAGTCAAACTGAAAGCGCGGATGTCCCATCAGCTGGTTCGGGAAATACAGCGCCTCGGGGATCGGACCGGAACCAAACCATGCGACCGTCAAAATCAGAACGGCGACAACGCGAAAAGCTGTCGATGGCAGGCGCGATAGCAGGCTGGTGATGCCTTCGGCGACAAGCAAAAGCAGCAGCGCAAGCACCGGAACCACGTAGCGCGCCAGAACACCGGGATGCTCGATCCAGTCCGGTCGCACCAGCATGATGGCGATAGGGCCGACCGCCAGCACGAAGAGAATGCAGGCTGTGAAATCGCGATCGCGCCGCCACAGCGGTCGCACACCCAAGCCGGCCAAAATCAGTATGACGACGCCGACAAGATGATGGCCGGTGCCGCCCAGCATCAACCAGGTTCGCCAGCCGCTTTCGAGACTGACGCTGCCCATGCCGGCCTTCTGCGACAGCGCTCCCCAGTCGTTGATAAATGCTGGCAGCAACACCACTGCCAGCAAAAGCATGACCGCAACTCCCATGATGACCAATCGCAGAAATGACGCGAGCGACACTCGGCGGCGTTCCTTGCCAAGTGCCTGGGCCAGACTGATCACACCGAACAGCAAAAGTGGCGCCAGCGTGAAGGGCAACGTCATCAAATGCAGCCAGCCGGCAACCGTCGAGGCGATGACGTAGATGATGGAATCGCCGCGTCGACGATCGCGCCACCAACGCGTGAAAACGAGTATCGCAATCAGCACGGCCAGCGCTGCGAGCGTGTAAGGACGGGCCGTTCGACTGAGGTAAACCAGGATCGGCGACAGCGCGGCCAGGCCCAGCCAGATCGCGCGCGTCGCTGTCGTCGTGACCTCGCGCAACATCCAGAAGCCGCCCCCCATCAGCGCCAGTCCAGCGAGCAGCGGTGGCAAATGCATCGACCACTCCGACAGCATTCCGCCGTCGAACAAGGCGCGGTAGTAGAGCGTCAGGGGGATGCAGTAGTCAGCCAGACCAAAGTGGCTGGCAATGTCTGCGTAACCCGCGGACAGCAACTTGTGCAGTGCGTGCCACTCGTCGTCGATCAGGATCTGGCGCCGTAACTGCCAGACCCGCAAAAACAATCCGGCCACTGCGAAGCCGATCGCCAACAGCAGCCATGCAGTTCGTGAGGCGTCTCGAAACTGGCCTTCGCGCTGGTCGACCCGTGCGAAGCGACTCAAGCCGGTTCGCCCAGCCGTTGCCTTGGGTCGTCGCGGAACAGGAGAGGCTTGATCCAGCCCCAACGCCACAATCGATATTGCAGTGCGGTCAATAGCACGCCGAATCCGTAAATCACCGAGCGCCGGAAATTGATCTCGCTGGCTTCCGGGAAGTAGCGCGTCGGACAGGAGATTTCGCCAATCCGGAAATCAAAGGCGAGAATCTGCATCAGCATCTGGTTGTCAAACACGAAATCATCGGAGTTCGCTGACAGCGGCAAGGTTTGCAGCACCTTGCGCGAAAATGCGCGATAGCCGGTGTGGAATTCCGACAGCTTGGAACCGGCGAGCAGGTTCTGCACGGCGGTCAGCAATCGGTTGGCGACGTACTTGTAACGCGGCATGCCGCCGCTGATCGCGGTGTTGCCAAGAATGCGCGAGCCAATCGCGGCATCGTAGACGCCGGACGCAATCAACGCCGCCATCGCGGTGATCAGGCGCGGTTCGTACTGGTAGTCCGGATGCAGCATCACGACGATGTCAGCACCATCGGCGAGTGCCAGCGTGTAACAGGTCTTCTGGTTGCCGCCATAGCCGCGATTGACCGGATGGCGATGACTGCGGATGCCCAGTTTTTTGGCAATGGCGTGGGTCGAATCCGCACTCGCGTCATCGACCAGCAGCACCATGTCGACAATGTCATGCGGGATTGCGCGGTAGCACGCTTCCAGCGTCTTTTCGGCGTGGTAGGCCGGCATTACGACGGCAATCTTGTGGCCATGAAGCATTGCAAACGATCGCCGAAACCCAGGGCCCGGCAGTATAACGAGCGTTGCCGGAGGTTCTGGCCAAGTTCTACGCTGCAACGCGTTGAGTCAGCGCCGCCGAACCGTTAGAATTTGCAATCATTTTCTTTGTTATGGGTGGCCCGCAGGCAACTGCCGGTCGAGAGTGGGACATGTCGACGCGAACTTTCCAGCGCTGATCCACGATTCGTCCACGCCAAACTGCCGTCGTTGAACGGCCATCCAGAAAGGGCGCTCAGCGTCCTTTTTTGTTTATCCCGGAAGCAAAAACCCATGATCAATATCACGCTACCCGATGGCAGCCAGCGCTCGTTCGAGCAGCCGGTAACCGTGCTGGAAGTCGCCCAGTCAATTGGTGCTGGTCTTGCCAAGGCGACCGTCGCTGGCAAGGTCGACGGCAAGCTGGTGGACGCGTGCGATCGCATCGATTACGACGCGGCACTCACCATCATCACGCCCAAGGATGCCGAAGGCGTCGAGATCATCCGCCACTCCTGCGCGCATCTTGTTGGTCACGCGGTCAAGCAGTTGTACCCGGACGCCAAGATGGTGATCGGCCCGGTCATCGATGAAGGCTTCTACTACGACATCTGGAATGCGAAGCCCTTTACGCCGGACGACCTCGCTGCTATCGAAGCACGAATGGCCGAGCTGATCGCCAGCGATTACGACGTCATCAAGAAGGTCATGCCGCGTGACGACGCGGTCGCGGTGTTCCGCGATCGTGGCGAGGATTTCAAGCTACGCCTGATCGAGGATATGGACGCCGACATCACCGAAATGGGCATGTATCACCATCTGGAATACGTCGACATGTGCCGCGGCCCACATGTGCCGAACACGCGTTTCCTGAAAGCTTTCAAGCTGACTCGCATCTCTGGCGCGTACTGGCGCGGGGATGCCCAGAACGAGCAGTTGCAGCGCGTCTACGGCACCGCTTGGGCCGACAAGAAGCAGCTCGACGCCTACATCCTTCGTATCGAAGAAGCGGAAAAGCGCGACCACCGCAAAATCGGCAAGCAACTCGATCTTTTCCACATGCAGGACGAAGCGCCCGGCCTTGTGTTCTGGCATCCCAAGGGCTGGTCGATCTGGCAGGTCATCGAGCAGTACATGCGTGGCATCTACAAAGAGTCGGGCTATCAAGAGGTTCGTTGCCCGCAAATCCTGGACGTGGAACTGTGGAAGCGCTCGGGGCATTGGGATAATTACAAGGACAACATGTTTTTCACCGAGTCCGAAAAGCGTACTTACGCGGTGAAGCCGATGAACTGCCCAGGTCACGTCCAGATCTTCAACCACGGCCTGCACAGTTATCGCGAACTTCCGATCCGCTACGGCGAGTTCGGTTCCTGCGTGCGCAACGAGCCATCGGGTGCCCTGCACGGACTGATGCGCGTGCGTGGTTTCGTGCAGGACGATGGCCACATCTTCTGCACCGATGAGCAGATTGAATCGGAAGTCGTCGCCTTTCATCGCCAAGCGATGAAGGTGTATGCGCATTTCGGCTTCACCGACATCGACTTGAAGCTGGCCCTGCGCCCGGATTCACGGATTGGTGACGACGCGACATGGGACAAATCCGAACAAGCCTTGCGCGCTGCACTCGGCGCCTGCGACGTGAAGTGGCAGGAATTGCCGGGTGAGGGCGCGTTCTATGGCCCCAAAATCGAGTACCACATGAAGGATTCGATCGGCCGCGCCTGGCAGGTCGGCACCATGCAGGTCGATTTCTCGATGCCGGGTCGCCTCGGTGCCGATTATGTCGGCGAAGACTCGGCTCGGCACACGCCAGTCATGCTACATCGGGCCATTGTCGGCTCGATGGAACGCTTCATCGGCATCCTGATCGAGCACCACTCCGGGCAGCTTCCGGACTGGCTGGCACCGGTCCAGGCAGTGGTCATGAACATTACCGATGCGCAGGCCGATTACGTCGCCGAAACGGCCAAGTTCCTGAACGGGCAGGGCCTGCGGGTGGAGTCCGATTTGCGCAACGAGAAAATCAACCGTAAAATTCGCGAGCACACGTTGGCGAAAGTTCCCTATCTACTGGTCGTGGGTGACCGGGAAATGGAGACGGGGACCGTTTCCGTGCGTGCACGTTCTGGCGAAGACCTGGGCTCGATGCCCATTTCGACGTTCGTGGAACACCTCAAATCGGCCGTTCCTGGCGCTTGATGCGGCGGGCGGTCAACTGTCACTGAAGTCCAGGAGAAGTACCTATCGCTACTGATAAAGCCAATCGCCGCAACTCCGAGATTCGGGTCCCGCGTGTGCGCGTGATCGATGCTGAGGGAGAACAGGCGGGGGTGCTAACTCGCGATGAGGCGTTGGCGATGGCGCAGGAGCAGGGTCTGGACCTGGTGGAAATCCAGCCGAACGCCGATCCGCCGGTATGCCGGATCATGGACTTCGGAAAGTTCAAGTTTGATGCACAGAAGAAGGCCAGTGCGGCCAAGAAGCGCCAGAAGCAGGTGGAAATCAAGGAACTGAAGTTCCGGCCAACCACCGACATTGGCGATTACACGATCAAGATGCGAAACCTGCGGCGCTTCCTGGAAGAGGGCGACAAGGTGAAGATCACGATCCGCTTCCGCGGTCGCGAGATGGCGCATCAGGAACTGGGCGACCAGATGATCAAGAAGATCGCGGCTGACATCGTTGATGAAGCTGTGGTCGAGCAGTACCCCCGCATGGAAGGTCGCTTGATGGTGATGATGATCGCACCGAAGAAGAAGACCTGATTCACTAGTTTTAGCTGTACCAGGAGTTGGCCTTCGGGCTGCAAAAAAACCGCAGGATCGAGCAGGAAGGAAAGCGTGGCACCTGCCACCGCTCGGCCCAGTAACGAAAACTGATAAAGGAGATGGGCCCATGCCCAAGATGAAAACCAACCGGGCCGCTGCCAAGCGGTTCCACAAGACCGGTTCCGGCAAGTTCAAGTGCGGTCACGCATTCCGTAGCCACATCCTCACCAAGAAGTCGACCAAGCGCAAGCGCAACCTGCGGGGACCTAATTTCGTCCGCGCAGAAGACGCCGGCCGCGTGGCTCGTATGCTTCCCTACGCTTGAGGATTGAACAATGGCTCGTGTAAAACGTGGCGTTACCGCCCACCGTCGTCACAAGAAACTGCTTAGCCGCGCGAAGGGTTATTTCAATGCCCGCCGCAAGGTTTACCGCGTTGCCAAGCAGGCCGTCATCAAGGCGCTGCAGTACGCCTATATCGGCCGCAAGCAGCGCAAGCGTCAGTTCCGCTCGCTGTGGATCGTGCGTATCAACGCCGGTGCGCGCATGTATGGCATCAGCTACAGCCGCCTGATGAATGGCCTGAAGAAAGCCAACATCAACGTCGACCGCAAGGTGCTGGCCGATATCGCGATGCACGACATCGCGGCCTTCGGTGCTTTGGCTGAAAAAGCCAAGGCTGCCTTGGCGGCGTAAGCCATCCCGATGCGGCAGCGCCTGCGCGCTGTTCGCATTCGTTGAACGGGGGAGTGGCCGGGTTGATCCCGAACCACTCCCTTTTTCATTTGCGGTGCTGACGTTTTTCCCCGGGGAACTCATGGAATCTTTGCAATCGCGCGTCGCTGAAACGCTGACTGCCATCGCTGCCGCGCCAACGCTGGACGCGCTCGATGCATTGCGCGTGGGTGCAATCGGCAAGTCCGGCTTTGTGACCGAGCAGCTCAAGCTGCTGGGCAAGCTCGATCCCGAGCAACGTCGAAGCACTGGCGAGCGCATCAACGTCGCCAAGGATGAGTTGCTATCCGCGATTGCGATGCGCAAAGACGCGCTTGAACAAGTTGCGTTCGACGCGCGCTTGAGCACCGACCGCGTCGATGTCACCTTGCCCGGCCGCAACGGCTCGCGCGGCAACCTGCACCCGATCACCATCGCGATGGAGCGCATTTGCGACATCTTTGCGCGGCTGGGTTTCGAGCGTGCCGACGGCCCGGAAATCGAAGACGACTGGCACAACTTTGGTGCGCTGAATTTCCCGGACGATCATCCCGCACGCACCATGCATGACACGTTCTGGTTCCCGGATGGTCGTCTGCTGCGAACACATACCTCGCCGGTGCAAATCCGCAGCATGACCGGGCGCACGCCTCCGATTCGGCTGATCGCGCCGGGTCGCGTCTACCGCAGCGATTCCGATCAAACGCATTCGCCGATGTTCCATCAGATCGAAGGCCTGCTGGTCGACGAGACTACGACGATGGCCGATCTGAAGGGGACTTTGGCAACCTTGGTGCGTGCCTTCTTCGAGCGCGATTTCGAAATGCGCCTACGACCGAGCTTCTTTCCCTTCACCGAACCCTCGGCCGAAGTCGATATCGCCTGGACGATGGAAGACGGCAGCACACGCTGGTTGGAAGTGCTCGGCTGCGGCATGGTCCACCCGAACGTTTTGCGCAATTGCGGCATCGATCCCGAGCGCTACACCGGCTGGGCGTTCGGGCTGGGCGTGGAACGCTTTGCCATGCTCCGATACGGCGTCCGCGACCTGCGTGCTTACTTTGAGAATGATCTGCGCTTTCTCAAGCAGTTCGCATAGGGAATGCCATGAAATTCAGTGAAAAGTGGCTGCGCGAACTGGTGGAACTCAAAGTCGATCACGACACCTTGTTGAAGCGCTTGAACCTGACCGGCCTTGAGGTCGAAAGTGTCGAGAAACTTGGCGCGGGTCTGGATCGCATCGTCGTCGGCGAAATCGTTTCTGCCGATCCGCATCCCGATGCCGACAAGCTGCGCATCTGCCAGGTTTCGGTTGGAAGCGGTGAGAATTTGCAGATCGTTTGTGGCGCGCCGAATGCACGCGTTGGCCTGAAAGCGCCACTCGCACAAGTCGGCGCAACGGTTGGCACGCTGACGATTGCGGCTGCGAAACTGCGTGGCGTCGAATCCAACGGCATGCTCTGCTCGGCGAAAGAACTTGGTCTGGATTCGGACGCGAGTGGTTTGCTTGAACTCGCCGCCGACGCGAGAGCTGGCGTCTTGCTGCGCGACTATCTCGGTCTGCCTGACAGCGCGATTGAACTCGGCCTCACGCCGAATCGTTCCGATTGCCTGGGGATGCGCGGGTTGGCACGCGAGATTGCGGCGCAGTTCGCAACTCACACAACGCTGCCGGACGTTGCGCCAGTGACGGCCACGCACGATGCAGGGCCGACGATCCGAGTCGATGCACCCGCCGATTGCCCGCGTTATTGCGGACGCCTGATTCGCGGCGTGGCGGGCAATGCGGTTGCACCGCTGTGGCTGCGCGAGCGCCTGCGGCGTTCCGGCGTTCGTTCAATTAGCGCACTGGTCGATGTCACCAACTACGTGATGCTGGAAACGGGCCAGCCCCTGCATGCGTTCGACGCGGCCAAGATCGACGGTAGCATCGTCGTCCGTCGCGCCCGCGCGGACGAAACGTTGAAGCTGCTCGACGAACGCCTCGCAGCGCTAACGGACCACATGCTGGTCATTGCCGACGAGAGCAAACCAATTGCGCTCGCCGGCGTGATGGGCGGCTTCGATACGCGGGTCACGTCGACCACCACCGACGTCATCCTGGAAAGCGCACACTTTGCCCCTGCTGCAATCGCTGGCCGTGCACGTAAACTTGGCTTGCACACCGACGCCTCGCATCGTTTCGAGCGCGGTGTGGATCCCGAACTGCCGCGTCTCGCCTTGGAACGCGCAACCGCATTGTTGATCGAAATCGCTGGAGGCCATGCCGGGCCGGTGGTCGAATCTGTGGCTGCCGAACACCTCCCACCACGGAACCCGGTCAAGCTTCGCCGCGCACGCATCAAACGCGTACTCGGTATTGCTATCGACGATGCCAAGGTCGAGACGATCCTTCGCAGCCTCGGTATGCAGGTGCAAGCAACTATCGACGGGTGGACGGCAACGCCGCCAAGCGCACGTTTTGACATCGCGATCGAGGAAGATCTTATCGAAGAAGTCGCTCGCATCCACGGCTACGATCAAATTTCCACACGTGATCCAGCCGGCGAAATCCATGTCGCCGTCGTTCCCGAAGATGTCGTGGCGGCCCGGACGCTGCGCGACCAACTCGTCGCACGCGACTACAACGAAGCGATCAGCTATGCCTTTGTCGGCGCACCACTGCTCGAACAGTGGGGTCTTTCCAACGGTGCCATTGCGCTCGCCAACCCGCTATCTGCCGATCTTGGCGTGATGCGTACCAGCATTTTGCCGGGTCTGGTCAGCGCACTCGCGGCGAATTGCAATCGCCAGCAGGACCGGGTTCGACTGTTCGAAATTGGTCGCGCGTATCGGCACGGAGAAGCTGCACCGATTGAAACGCCACGCATCGCCGCGGCCGCAATTGGTAGCGCGCAAGCCGAACAGTGGGGCGTCGCCAGTCGCGAGTTGGATATTTTCGACATCAAGGGTGACATCGAATCGCTGCTGCAGATGACCGGTACCAGCGCCAGCGAATTCGCAACGCACGCCGGCGGCCCCGTTTGGCTGCATCCCGGCCGTGCCGCGACGCTCATGCGCGGCGCCGTCGTCGTCGGTTACTACGGTTCGTTGCATCCGCAGTTACTTAAGCAACTCGATCTTGATGATGACGTCTACGTGTTCGAGTTTGATCTCGAAACGCTGACGCGCCGTCGGTTACCCGAAGCGCGCAACCTGTCGAAATTCCCATCGGTTCGTCGTGACATTGCCGTCCTGCTGCCGGAAGACGTCGCCTACGCCGATGTGGAAGCTTGTTTGCGTGACGCCGTCGGCGAACAACTGGCGCAGGTATTCCTGTTTGATCGCTATGTAGGGACAAACTTGCCGAGCGGCATGAAAAGTATCGCCATCGGCTTGATTTTGCAGGACCTTTCACGCACTCTGACCGACCAGGATTCAGATCGCTGCATGGGGCAAGCGATCGCCGCACTGGGGCGCGGTTTTGGTGCAACGTTGCGAGGGTGAGATGGCTTTGACCAAAGCAGAAATGGCGGAACGCCTGTTTGTCGAGGTGGGACTCAACAAGCGCGAGTCC
Organism: Lysobacterales bacterium; assembly: GCA_038236135.1. Lineage (GTDB taxonomy): Bacteria > Pseudomonadota > Gammaproteobacteria > Xanthomonadales > Rhodanobacteraceae > Dokdonella. The sequence continues at coordinate 48,542 of JBBSTF010000010.1, read as the reverse complement.
AAGGAATTCGTCGACGCGTTCTTCGACGTGGTACGCGATGCCTTGGTCGGCGGCGATCAGGTCAAGCTGTCTGGTTTCGGTAATTTCGACCTGCGCGAGAAGAATCAGCGGCCGGGACGCAACCCGAAAACCGGTGAAGAAATTCCGATCTCCGCGCGTCGCGTGGTGACATTCCGTCCGGGTCAAAAACTGAAAGTACGGGTCGAGGCATATGCTGGATCCGTCGAGTAACGCCGAACTGCCGGTCATCCCGGCCAAACGCTATTTCACCATCGGTGAAGTGAGCGAACTGTGCGGCGTGAAGCCTCACGTGCTGCGCTATTGGGAGCAGGAATTCACCCAGCTTAGCCCGGTAAAACGGCGCGGCAACCGCCGTTACTACCAGCGCCACGACGTGCTGATGATTCGTCAGATTCGCTCGCTGCTCTACGACCAAGGCTTCACCATTACGGGCGCGCGCCAGCGCATTGGTGGCGAGCAAGGCCGCGCGGAGGCGACGATTTCCACCCAGATCGTTAAACAGGTTCGGCTGGAGCTGGAAGAAGTGCTGGTTATGCTCAAGCGTTGACAGCCAACGCGACGAGCCAACGGCGAATATCTGCGTGATATAGTTCGCGCGCTCTTGAAACAGCAACCATCAAAGCAGCAACTGTCGGGGCGTAGCGCAGCCTGGTAGCGCATCTGCCTGGGGGGCAGAGGGTCGTCGGTTCAAATCCGGCCGCCCCGACCAATTCGCAAGGCAGCATCTGCATACGGCACTTTTTGGTGCCGTTTTTGTTGAGAAATATTGCTCTGGTCGATCCCGATTTCCCTTTTTAAGAATTCGATGGCTATTTTTCCAATCCATCGAGAAGTCTGGATATGTATCCTGCGGAGGACATCGCGCGCCTCAACACGCCATCGATAGTCGACAGCGTGTTCCATCAAGGTTTTGATTAGCCTACCCGACGGGAAGCCAACGGTTGGCAATTCGCCGCCGGTCGCCCGCGAATATCAGCCATCCCCGGGGCGCTGGCGCTAGGCAAAGCGTTCGCCGCTGCTATCATCTCAGGGTAACCATGATCGACTGGCTGTTGCTGCGCTTCTCCACGCTGTTCGCTCGGGTTTGATTGCGGGGAAACCCGTCCACCACCGATCCAGGGAATTTGCCCATGTCCAAGTATTTCGTTCTCGTCATCGCCGCTTTGGCATTACTGGCCGGCTGCGACAAATTCGGTGCTGGCAACGCCGCCAAAAAAGAAGCAAAAAAAGCGGCTGCGGAAGTCGTCAAGACCGACACCATCACCGGTAACGTCACTATGCGCGACCCCATCAACGTCGACGCCGGTTCGCGTCTGGAAATCAAACTGGTGGACCTCACCCAGGAAGAAACGCCGGTAGCCCAGGAAACCCAGACCGTCACTGGGCAGCCGCCATATGCATACACGCTCGATGTCTCCAAGGTCAACGTCGTACCCACCCATACTTATGAGATGCGCGTGCTGTTGGTCGATGGTGATCGGCGATTTGTCCCCGCGTTGATTTCGCAGGTGCTGACCAAGGGCGGCGGCGCGACCGCCGACATCATGGTCAAGGCCGAGCCGACGCCGTCGGAACTGCTCAAGGAGGAAATCGACAAGCTGCAAAAGCAGATTGGTGGCATGAAGACCATGAAGGACTCTTTCCTCACCGATAAGGAATCGGTGGCATGGGACGGCTTCTACAAGGACAAGCAGGTGCGCTTCGTGCGCGTCACCACCATCACCGAAGGCAAGGAGCCGGGCAACACCACCCGCAGCAACGTAAAGTATGCATACAAGGACAACAAGCCGATGGGCGTCATCGCGGGTTCCACCACCTATGGTTGGAATGCGAACGGCGAATTGATGGTGAATCTCAAGAGCGATGGCAGCGTAGCTGATGCGGAAGCCGCAAAGGCTTACTACGCGCAGGCCGAAAGGACGCTGGCGATGGCGCAGGGCAAGATGCCGTCGAAGTAAGCGGGTTTTTCTCGACGCCTTCATTGCGCTCGCGGCAATGTTTACCGGAAAAATCCAGCCGCACCAATGAACCTCGCTCGGTCACCGAGCGGGGTTTTTGTTTGCGCGAAGAACCGTATTGCCCTTTACAAGCTCGGCCGAGCCCGTGACGATAGGCGGTCCAGTTTCGGAGTTTGCATTGGCGAACGATCTTCCCAACCCCGAGCATCTGTCTGCCGTGGGGCTGCCGCGTGGCGTATTGCGATTGTCGATACGCGAAATCCCGTGGGGCCGTGGCTACGAATGGCTGCTGCACCCGGCGGCCTGTGCTCGCCTGCGTATCGACTACGGCGGCCATCGTGTGTCGCCGGCATTCCAGAAGCGAACGACGGTGCAGACCGATACCGGCTCCATGGTCGTCGAGCGTAACGCAGTAATCGAAGCGGCTATCGCTGATCGACTCGACGGTTTGGGTATGGTCAGTCTTGCCGACTATCTGGGACGTTTTCGATTGCGCATTCCCGAGACGGATGTCGACGTAGGCGATCTGCTCAATCAGCCCGATGCCCGCCGCCCGCCGTTGCCACCACAGCAATGGCAGGCCTTGATCGATGTCTTGGCGGCGGAAGGTTTCATCATTGAGTTCGCACCGGAGTTCCCGAGCGATAGGGTGACGGAAATCGACACCTGGCATGGCGACCTGGTCGACAGCGGCCAGGCGTGGTTCGATCTGGCGCTTGGAATCGATGTCGATGGCGAGCGGGTTGACCTGTTACCGGTGTTGCGCCGGGTCATCAGCGACCCCCACTTCTCACTGTCGGCCAAGGCGGACGAGAAGGCGGACGCCAGCATTTCGGTCAGCCTCGACGATCAGCGCAAGGTGCGCTTGTCTCTGGCTCGCCTGCGCACCCTGATCGAGCCTTTGCTGGAATGGCTGCAGGTCGAACCCAAGGGCAGCCTGCGTATTCACCGAACAGCGCTCACGCAACTGGATAGGCTCGAAGAAGTCCAGTTGATCTGGAGTGGTGCCAGTCGGTTGCAGGATCGCCTGCCGGAACTGCGCGCCCTGCCAAAACGCACCGAGGAACCGGAAGGATTCACCGCCACACTGCGCGACTATCAGCGCGAAGGCCTGGCCTGGCTGGCGTTTCTGTCCGACGCGGGGCTAGGCGGCATCCTTGCCGACGACATGGGCTTGGGCAAAACGGTGCAGGTGCTTGCGCATATCGTTGATGAAAAACAGCGCGGACGACTGAACGAACCGGTGTTGGTCGTCGCGCCAACAAGCCTGATTGGCAACTGGTGCGACGAGACGGAACGCTTTGCGCCCGGCCTGCGCGTGCTGGTGTTGCATGGCAGTGCGCGTTCGTCGCGTTACGCCGCGATCGAAGAGCACGACCTCATCATCACCACTTACCCCTTGCTGTCGCGAGACCGCACGCGCCTGCTTCAAGCGAAGTTCTCGCTGCTGGTGTTGGACGAGGCACAGGCGATCAAGAACGCCCGCAGTCTTGCCGCGCAAGTGGTTCGCGATATCCCAGCAGCGCGTCGGCTGGCGATGACTGGCACGCCGCTGGAGAATCATCTCGGCGAGCTCTGGGCCCAGTTTGATGCGGTCGAACCGGGGTTGCTCGGCAGCAGTCGCCAGTTCACTCGCTTCTTTCGCAATCCCATCGAAAAGCACGGCGACGTGGAACGCCAGCAGCGCTTGAAACGTCGCATCGGTCCGCTGCTGCTTCGCCGTCGCAAGGAAGACGTGTTGTCGGAACTGCCGCCGAAAACCGAGATGGTGCATCGCCTCGACCTCGCTCCCGGTCAACGCGAACTCTATGAGACCTTGCGGCTCGCGCAACACGAGCGCGTGCGCGATGCGATCCGCGAGCGCGGGCTGGGGCAATCCGGAATCATCGTGCTCGATGCCCTGCTCAAACTGCGCCAGGTCTGCTGTGATCCGCGTTTGGTGAAGCTGGAAAGCGCGCGACGCACGCGCTCCAGCGCCAAGCTGGACGCGCTGCTTGAAATGTTGGCGCGACTGGTTGATGAGGGACGTCGCGTGCTGGTGTTTTCCCAGTTCACCGAAATGCTCGATTTGATCGCACCCGCAATCGCCAACATCGGAATTTCCTATTTGATGCTGACTGGGCAAACGCCTGCCACCGAGCGCGGCGACCGCGTGCGTCAATTCCAGGACGGTGCTGCGCCGGTGTTCCTGGTTAGTCTGAAAGCCGGCGGCACCGGCCTTAATCTGACCGCTGCCGACACCGTGATCCACTACGACCCGTGGTGGAATCCGGCAGTCGAAACGCAGGCTACCGATCGCGCCCATCGCATCGGCCAGGACAAGCCGGTGTTCGTCTACAAGCTCATCTGCACCGGCACCGTCGAGGAAAAAATCCAGGCGCTGCAATCGCGCAAGTCAAACCTGTCGAACGCAATACTTGATGCCGGCGCTACCCAGAAATTGAGCTTGGACGAAGCGGACTTGGCCGAGCTGTTCGCGCCGCTTCTGCCGTAGCGCGTCAGATGTTAAGCAACACGCGAATGACGTTTCAGGTGCACCAGAAGTAGCGATATCGCCACCGGGGTCACTCCGCTGATGCGTTGCGCCTGGGCAATCGTCTGCGGTGTGATTTTCTGCAACTTGCCAAGCACCTCGTTAGACAGCCCGTGGACGTTGGCGTAGTCGAAATCGGTCGGAATCACGGTGTCCTCGTGGCGGCGATTGCGCTCGATCTCATCGCGCTGGCGTTCGAGATATCCCGCGTACTTCACGCTGACTTCGACCTGTTCGGCAACCAGGCGATTAGCGACGGCGGGACCGATGCCGAAGACGCTGGTGAGGTTCGCGTAGTTCAGTTCGGGGCGTCGCAACAGTTCCAATGCGCTGGCGCCGGCGGTCAGAATGACGCCGAGCTCCTCGGCAATCGCGCGGCCAACGGCGTTGTTGGGATCAGTACGAATGGCGGCGAGTCGAGACGTTTCCGTTTCGATAGCCTCGCGTTTGCGCATCAACGCCTCGTAGCGCGCAGGCTCGACGCAACCGAGTTCGTAGCCGAGTTCCGTGAGACGTTGATCAGCGTTGCCTTCCCGCAAATGCAGTCTGAATTCGGCGCGTGAGGTGAACATTCGATAGGGCTCCAGCGTGCCGTTGCTGGTCAGGTCGTCGATCAACACGCCGATGTAGGCTTCGTCACGTCGCGGCGTCCACGCGGTGAGATCCTTCACGGCCCGGGCGGCATTGAGACCCGCGATCAAACCTTGCGCAGCCGCTTCTTCGTAGCCAGTGGTGCCATTGATCTGGCCAGCGAAATACAGTCCGGCGATAGCCTTGGTTTCCAGCGAAGGCTTCAGGCCCCGTGGATCGAAAAAGTCGTATTCGATGGCGTAGCCGGGACGGGTGATGCGCGCGTTCTCGAAACCCTTGATCGAACGCACCAGATCCAGCTGGATGTCGAATGGTAGAGATGTCGATATGCCGTTGGGATAAACCTCGTGCGTATCAAGGCCTTCGGGCTCAATGAAAATCTGGTGCGAATCCTTGTCAGCAAATCGCACCACCTTGTCTTCAATCGACGGGCAGTATCGCGGACCGGTGCCTTCGATCTGGCCGCTGTATAGCGGCGAGCGATCCAGACCGGCGCGGATCAGTTCGTGCGTTCGCTCGGAGGTATGGGTGATCCAGCACGACACCTGCGCGGGATGATCGGAAGCGTCGCCAAGAAACGAAAATACCGGCTCGGGTTGGTCTCCGGGTTGCTCCTGCAAACCGGTGTAGTCGATGGAACGACCATCGATGCGTGGCGGCGTTCCGGTTTTCAATCGATCCGCACCTAAGGACAGTTCGCGCAGGCGATCAGCCAACCGCTGCGCCGGCGCATCACCGGCGCGACCACCGGCGTAGTGCGCATTGCCGATGTGAATCTTGCCGGCAAGGAAGGTGCCGGCCGTGAGCACCACGCTGCGCGCATGAAAGCGCAGGCCCATCTGGGTGACTACGCCAACGCAACGATCACCTTCAATGATCAGATCGTCGACGGCTTGCTGGAATAATTCCAGGTTGGGCTCGTTCTCTACGCGTTGGCGGATTGCAGACTTGTACAGACTGCGATCGGCCTGGCAGCGTGTCGCCCGGACGGCTGGACCTTTCGACGCATTCAAAGTGCGCCACTGGATGCCTGCGCGGTCCGCTGCCCAGCCCATGACACCGCCGAGTGCGTCGATTTCCCGAACGAGGTGACCCTTGCCGATGCCACCAATGGCCGGGTTGCAGCTCATTTGCCCGATAGTTTCGATGTTGTGGCTGAGTAGCAGCGTGCGAGCGCCACTGCGCGCAGATGCGAGCGCCGCCTCGGTGCCGGCATGGCCGCCACCCACCACCAGCACGTCGAAAATATCCGGAAAAACTATCGAGGTCATTGAAACTGCTGAGGAATATCGGGCGCCGATTGTATCAGTGCTACCGAATCGGGCCCGCAACACTGGCAGTGTCAGCGCCGGACCCGACTGACATTGTGTGGCGCATCTGCGCCATGGTTCGCGAAATTCACGAAAAGGTGACTTTGCCCACCAGGTTCAAGCTGGCGTGCGATTTACTGTTAATCCTTAAAACCCCGTGGCATCGGCGATAAATCGATAGCCGTCGCCATCGAGTGGATGGAAGCGACGCGGATTGTTGGCGTTGGACGTCCCGACAATCGGCGATTACGCCGTCCACCTTCAGCTCCAGCAGTTTCCGGTCTTGGTCTACCATCCATAGGTCCGCATCGGGTTTCGGGGGATCGCGCTGAAGGTGCAGACGCGCTGATACCAGCGTTTTTTCAGCAGCCAATGAAATATTCCACACTGTCACACGACCTGAACACGCGTTACCGTGCGCGCCTGATCCTACACACGTGCCGGAGACACCATGGTTCTCGACTTCGCCGCTGTCGAGCGCGCTGCCGAACGCATCGCGCCGTACATCGCCGCCACGCCGGTTTTGCATTCGACCAGCATCGATGCGCTGGCGGGTGCAGAACTGCACTTCAAGTGCGAAAACTTCCAGCGCGTCGGCGCATTCAAGTTTCGTGGTGCGAGCAACGCCGTGTGGGCGCTGGATGCGGACACTGCAAAGCGCGGCGTGGTCACGCACTCTTCCGGCAACCACGGTGCGGCCTTGGCGCTAGCTGCACTCACGCGCGGCATCGCCGCACACGTGATCGTGCCCGAGGGCGCAGTGCCGTCCAAGGTCGCTGCCATCGCAGCATTTGGCGGCACCTTGCATCGTTGCGCGCCGACACAAATCGCACGCGAGGCAATGGCGAACGAGGTTGCGCGCAGCACCGGCGCGAACATGATCCACCCGTACACGAACGCCGATGTAATCGCAGGGCAGGGCACCGCTGCACTTGAATTGGTCCGCGAGCACGGCCCGTTCGATGCCATCGTCGCGCCAATTGGCGGCGGCGGCCTGCTGTGCGGAACGGCCATCGTGACGCGTGCACTGTTGCCCGATGCCAGCGTGCATGGTGCGGAACCATCGGGTGCCGACGATGCCGCACGCTCGCTGGCTGCCGGAAGCCGCATCGACAACTTCACGCCTGACACGATTTGCGACGGCTTGCGCGCGCTGCTGGGCGAGATCAATTTCACGATGTTGCAGCAGATGAAAGTTTCCGTATTGACCGTCAATGACGCGGAAACCGTTGCCGCAATGCGGCTGATTTTCGAGCGCTTGAAAATTATCGTGGAACCATCCTGCGCCACCGTACTGGCGTTGGTGCTCAAGCATCGCGATCTGTTTGCCGGAAAGCGTGTCGGCTTGATCCTGTCTGGCGGCAATGCCGATCTGGATCACTTGCCGTGGCAGTCTTGAACCTACTCATCTTTGTGTTGAAGTGCCTTTCGCTTTCCTCCGAGATTGAGCACCGCCAGCGCGATACCGATGATTGCGATGCCGAGTGTTTCCAGCAGGCCCGGTCGCTCGCCCAACAGCAGCCATGCGAAGCCAATACCGGCCAATGGAATTACCAGGCTCGACATGCCGGCGACATGGGTCGGCAAGCGTTCGACCACGTAGGACCACAACAACCACGCCACGCATGACGCCAACACGGCGTTGTACGCGACCGCACCGATGAACCATGGGGTCCAGTCGAAACTGCGCTCGGGAACCAGCACCGCAACGACGAGCAAGCCCAGCGCGCCAAACAGCATTTGCCATGCCGTCAGAGAAAGCGCCGTCACTCCGCTGCTGCGAAAAAGACGTTTGGACAAGACGACGCCGATGCCCCAGGCGAGCCCTCCTGTAATCGCCAGCGCAGCGCTCAGTTCACCGCCAAGCCCATGCCAGGGTTCGATGACCAAAATGAGCCCAATGGCCGCGATGGCAATGCTCAGCTGATGGCGACGTGACGGCTTTTCCGCTAGCAGCACCCAAGTAATCAGTACCACCCAAAACGGCATGGTGTAGGCGAGCAAGGCCGTCTTGCCGGCGCCACCTTCAACCAGTGCCCATTGCACCAGCGCCTGGAATCCCATGGTCTGGGTGATGCCAATCAGGAAAGTCTGCAGCAACGGTGGAGGACGCAACGACTGACCAGACAGCAACAACACGCCAAACAGGATCACGGAGCCGATCGCAAAGCGCAGAGCGGAGAATCCAAATGGCCCTGAATATTGCAAGGCCTGCTTCATCACGATCCAGTTGAAGCTCCAAATCAACGAGACGATGGCGAGCGCGATCAAGGCGCGGTGACGGGTGAGCAGGGGCATGGCGCACTCTGAAATTCGAGGTCGACATGATACGGGGAGGGCACAACTACAATGGGTGTTTCGCCTTGGCCCACATCACAAATGGCTGCATCGAGAACCACTATCTGCAGCTGGGCGCTTGGCAGCGACGTTGAGCGTTTCTATCACGACACCGAGTGGGGCGTGCCATTGCACGATGATCGCCGCCTGTTCGAATTCGTCTGCCTGGAAGGCGCGCAGGCCGGCCTGTCGTGGCGAACCGTGTTGAACAAGCGCGAGCGTTACCGCGCAGTTTTCGACGACTTCGACATCGCGACCTGTTCGCGGATGACCGACAATCGAATCGCCGCATTGCTTCTGGATCCCGGCATCATCCGCAATCGTCTGAAAATCACGTCGGTGCGCGACAATGCTGTTGCAACGTTGGCAGCTATCGATAAATTCGGCAGCCTCGACGCGTTTCTGTGGTCGTTTGTCGATGGCACGCCAATCCAGAGTCGCTGGCGCAGCAAGGGCGATGTGCCGGCGACGACCATCATTTCTGACAGCATGAGCAAACAAATGAAGAAGCTTGGATTTCGATTCGTCGGTTCGACGATTTGCTATGCGTTGATGCAGGCGACTGGCATGGTCAACGACCATCTGGTTGGCTGCCCGCGTCATTACGAGTGCAAAAACGCATGATCGTCGACACCGCCCATGACTTCCTCGCCGCAATCGCTGCGCGGCCGTATCCAAGTTGCCATCCGGCGACGGCGAAAGCTGCGTTTCTGGTGGCGCCGGATGGGTTCCAGTTGGCGGCCGAATCCGCGCAGGACAATCGCTACATGGCGATGGACGAGCGAATTGATACCGAACGCGCCCGCGCTCAGCATGCAGAACTGGTTCGTCGACTTAGTGCATCACTGCCGACATTTGCGTTTCCCGGCGATCCGGAATGCCCTGACGGTTTGTTCCCGAACAATGTCCATGCCACCACCTCTGGACGGCTGATCGTCGGTCGCATGTGCCATCCGGTGCGCCGGCGTGAAGCCGAGCGACACGACATCCACGCGTTCTTCGGATCGGTACTGGGTTACGAAATCGTCGATTTGTCCGACCAGGATTTCGTCGCCGAACTGACCGGCTCGCTGGTGATTGATCGTTCGCGCGGGATTGGCTTCTGCGGGTTGTCGGATCGCTGTGATCGCGCCGGCGCCGAAGCCATGCATGATGCGTTCGGACTCGAGCTGACGTTCTGTTTCGATCTTGCCGAAGGCGAATATCACACCAACGTCGTGCTCGCGATTCTGGCCGGCCGTGCAGCCATCATTGCATCGGATGGTTTCGCCGATGCTCGCGCGCCGGCGGCAATCACTACCTTCTATCGGGGTCAATCGCTACTCCTTAATCAGAAGCAAAAGTCGGCATATGCGGCGAATGCGATCACGCTGGACGACAGTCGAGTGTGGATGAGCGAGACGGCCGCTGCGTCTTTGTCACCAAGCGATCATGAGCAGCTTGGCGCTTGGGGATTTGCCGTTGAAGCGGTCGCACTCGACGAGATCGAAAAGGCTGGCGGTAGTTTGCGCTGCTGCGTTGCAGAGATTTATTGAAGACGGCATGGATTTCGACACGTTTGCGACACAACCATCGTTAGTCATTGTTCATCCACCGTTGTGGGTTCAGCCCGAATTCAATGCGCGGTCTCAAAACTGGCGCTTCCCCAATGGTCTGCGAGGCAAACCAGTCCGTCTTGATGCGTAGTTTTGTTCGTCGCCGTACCGCGTTCGCCCTGTTGATGGCGGCAACTGTTGCCGTGGCAGTGGTGCCAGTCGCACACGCCGCCGACGAAAGTCTCCAATCGATCATTGACCGCCTCGAGCACGATAACGACAGCAAGGTCCTTTCGGTGCAGGAAATGGAACACGGCAAGCGCAAGGTTTACGTCATAAAAATGCTGACTGCCGATGGCCGCGTGAAGGTCGTTCAGGTTCGCGCCAGTGACTAGACGGTATTGATAGTGCCATCCATTGATGCACCCACAGGAGATTTCCGATGCGCGTACTGCTGGTTGAGGACGAAGCACCCTTGCGCGAGACGCTTGCGGCGCGATTGAAGCGCGACGGTTATGCCGTCGATGCCGCGGGTGATGGCGAAGAAGGCCTGTACATGGGTCGTGAAGTGCCCTTCGATGTCGCCATTATCGACTTGGGGCTGCCAAAGTTGTCGGGCATGGATCTGGTCAAGCAGTTGCGCGAGGCCGGCCAAAGCTATCCGATCCTGATCCTTACCGCGCGCTCCTCGTGGCAGGACAAGGTGCAGGGCCTGAAGAACGGCGCCGACGACTACCTTGTCAAGCCATTCCATGTCGAAGAACTTCTCGCGCGAATGAATGCGTTGGTCCGCCGCGCCAGTGGCTGGTCGCGGCCAGTGCTGCAATGCGGTCCGGTGATGCTCGACACCACCGCGCAGACAGTTAGCGTCAACGGTGCTGGAGTTGACCTCACCAGCTACGAATACAAGGTGCTCGAGTACCTCATGCTGCACGCCGGCGAACTGGTCTCAAAGGCGGACCTGACCGAGCATATCTACCAGCAGGATTTCGATCGCGATTCCAACGTCCTGGAAGTTTTCATCGGACGCTTGCGTCGAAAGTTGGACGCAGACAACGAGATCAAGCCGATTGAAACCGTGCGCGGTCGTGGTTACCGTTTCGCGTTGGAGCGAACAGACAACCCGGAATCGGAAGCCGTCGCTGGCGCCTGACTGATCGGCCAGCCGTCACCATGAGGCAGCCATGGTCGTTACAGACTCGATCCCTTGCCGCCGCCGTCATTGCGCTGGCGGCGTTTTTGGGTCTCGCGTTTTTCGCGCTTGATCGTGCTTATTACGATGCAGCTGAAATGTCGCTGCGCGACCGCTTGCAAGGTTACGCGATCGCCTACATGGCCGGGTCAGACCCCATGCGCAGCGGCGAGGTGATTCCGCCCGAAGTGGGTCCTGATCCTCGTTTCGACCGGCCCACCCGAAGTGGTCTGTACGCCAGCATGGTCGGCACCAAGGTTCGCGATGGCAGCAAGGGTCAGTGGCGTTCGCCGTCCGCCCGCAATCGCGACCTGCCATTTGGTACTCAATTGGAACCGGGGGCTGTGAGCTTTGTTGGTCCAGTTGCTACCCGCGAAGGCCAGTTGTTCGTGTTTTCGCAAGGCACTGCATGGATCATGGCCAATGGCGACGAAGTAAAAATCACGTTTCACGTCGCAGAGGATGTCGCAGGGCTTGAAGCCACGGTGCACGTTTATCGTAATACCTTGCTGGCGTGGTTCCTCGGTCTTGGCGTGGTGTTGCTTCTATTGCTGCTGGTTTTGCAACGCTGGACGCTGTCGCCGCTGCGCAAAATGGAAAGTGAACTGATCCGCGTGAAGCAGGGCATGCAAGAACGGATGAGTGGCCAATATCCTGGTGAAGTGGCCGGCATCACTGAGAGCTTCAACGGTTTCATCGATGGCGAGCGCGAGCGCCTCGGACGCTACCGCAACACCCTCTCCGATCTCGCCCACAGTCTGAAAACGCCATTGGCGGTGATGCGCAGCCAGCTGGAATCGCGAGTCAGCGACGAGCAACTGCACAAGACGATGCTGGTCCAGTCAGGGCGAATGGAAGATATCGTTGCCTATCAATTATCGCGTGCTGCCGCATCTGGCCATCAGGCATTCGCCGCGCCAATTCCGGTCGCTGAAACTGCCGATGAGTTGGTGCTCAGTCTGGAAAAAGTCTACGCATCCAAGGGCGTACTCTGCGAGTTTGACCTGGAGGAAGAGGTTACCTTCCACGGCGAAAAGGGCGACCTGATGGAACTGCTGGGTAACCTGTTGGAGAACTCTTTCAAATGGGCAAAGCATCGCGTGCTGTTGAGCGTCCATCATTGCGAGTTAGCCAGCAAGTGCGGGCGTGGCCTGTGCCTGATCGTCGAGGACGACGGACCGGGCATCGAAGATGATCGCGTGGAGCACGTGCTGCAACGTGGCGTTCGCGGCGACGAACGCGTGCAAGGTCATGGCATCGGCCTGTCGATCGTGCAGGACATTCTCAAGGGCTATCGCGGCGAGCTGATCGTCGGCCGCTCCGAAGCATTGGGTGGAGCGCGTTTCGAGGCGCGGGTCGGAACTCGCATCTGAAAATGTTCCTTGCAAAACAACGCCGGCGAAATGGTGTCCGGCGACGGAAGACATTTCAGAATTTCAGTTCAATGCCCAGGGTGTAGGCGCGCGGGGAGCCCGGCGTAATGTTGTTGTTGTTGTGTGCTGAGGCGTAGTAACGCTTGTCCGCCAGATTCTCGATGTTGAGCTGTACCTGCAGCCGGTCGTTGACCTTGTAGAACACTGCGCCATCGAAGCGGGTGAAGCCAGGCAAAGTGACCGTGTTGTCGGTCGAAGTATAGATGCTGCTGCGATATATGGCGCCCAATCCGACGCCCCACTGCTCACTGAAATCGTAGCGGTTCCACAGCGAGGCGCTATGACGCGGCAGTTGCGCGAGCAAGGCACCCTTGCGGGCGCCGGCCGACTGGGTCTGGCTCAGCTCGCCACGCTGATGCGCGTAGCCGCCCATCACGCTCCAAGCTGCGGTCATCTGTCCGCTCAGTCCAAGCTCGACGCCCTCGCTGTACTGGCCGTCCACCAGGATCGAACGGCTTGAGTCGGTCGGATCGGGCACGATCACGTTGCTGCGGTTCAATCGGTAGGCCGCGATAGTGAGCGACAGATCCGGACGCACGTCCCACTTGGCCCCGACTTCCTTGTTGGTGAAGGATTCTGGTTCCAGAGCCTGATTGGTCAGCGACAGTGAGGCCAACTGCTCGCCCGCGCGAGGCAGGAACGACCGGCCGAAGCTGGCATAGATCGAGAGCGGCTCGACAGGCTTGTAGATCAGTCCCACCCTGGGCGACAGCAGATTGTTGGTATTGGTGAACGTCGTGCCACTGCGGTTGCTGTGCATGTCCACGTCAAAACGATCAAAGCGGACGCCGACTACCGCCTGCCAGTGCGGCGATAAAATCATCTGATCCTGCGCATAGACTGCCGCGCCCTTTGCGACCCCGGAATTGTTGGCGTCGTTCGCGCCAGGCCGGAAGAACAGCGACTGATGGGTCGTAGGACTGGCAACAGGTACCAGTACCGATGTCGTGTTCGGGCCCGCATCGGTGAAATATCCCGTCATTCGCCGGTTGTCGGTCTCCTGGCGGGACAGTTCAGCGCCGACCAAAAACCCGTGGGTAATCGCGCCCGTGTTCATGCCGAACGTGAGGTCAGTCTGATTGAACACGTTCTTACGCGCGGTGAGGTTGTTGTATGCCGAAATTGACACCTGGCTGCCATCGGCGGTGACGGCGCCCGGGTAGACGTTCTGGTAGAACTTGTCGTAGTCGGCCCAACGCGTCTGGTTGCGCAGCATGACGCCACCGCCGAACGCGTGCTCGATCACCGCGTTGAACGCGTCGACCTGGGCCCATGTCGGGCTCAGTGCGGGATTGCCGAAGAATGTCGAGGCATCGGTGTTGATCGGTCGCCCCCGGAACGACGGAATACCGCGGTCCGCAGTACGATCATCGCGGAAATACTCGTAGCCGAGCGTGGTCGTGGTGTTGTCTCCCAACTGGAACGATGCCGTCGGATTGGCCCCATAGCGCTTCACCGACACGCCGTCACGATAGCTGTCTGAATCCTCAGCCATCGCGGTCACCCGGAACGCGGCACTGGCATTGATGGCTTGGCCAAAATCCACAGTACTGCGGCTGCGACCGTAGGAGCCCAACTGGGTCGTCAGCTCCCGGTGCTCTTCCCCATCGGCCTGTTTCGTCACACGGTTGATCACACCGCCGGACCCGCCACGACCGAAGATCATTCCGCTGGCACCCTTGAGTACCTCGACCCGGTCGATGTTGTAGAGGTCGCGAAAATACTGCACGTCATCGCGGATGCCGTCGATGAAGAAATCCGCGGTCGAACTGTTGCCACGAAAGACTGGGGCGTCGCGGTTGCCTTCGCCTTGGGCAATGCCTACGCCCGGGACATATCGCACGATATCGCCGATCCCCCGCATTGCCTGATCGCGGATCAGTTGCTGCGTCACGATTGTAATTGCCTGCGGCACATCGCGCAGCGGCGTGTCGGTCTTGGTCGCCGTCCGAGTGCGCTCCGCGCTGTAAGCGGGATAACGCTTCTCACGCACCTCCACGGCGTCCAGCTTGGTCGGAGAAGAAAACGCGGCGCCAATGATCGGATCTGGACCCGGTGAAACAACTGGATCAGCCCACGCCGACGTTGCAAGGACGATCGACAAGGCCACGCCAAGCGGGGCGGTACGGAGGAAGCGGGAGGCCATAAATCTAGATCCAGAAGATGCCGATAAGTCGGCGAATCGGCAAATCTTAATGGGAGCGATTCGCATTTACAACAAATCGGGCAGACTGGAGCTCGTGCGAGATTTCAACTGATTGCGGGCTAGACTCGGTGGCGAACGCCGGCCATGGCGCCACGGTCAACCGCGGATGCCTGCACGTCAGCCTGCACACGCGCCTGATTTCGCTGGAGTTTTCATCGAACTCGGTAGACGGGTGCGGGGTTGTCATGGTGTAAAGTGCGCGGCCCGCCAACGGCGGCATCCTTGGTTGCGTGGTTTTTGCTATGACGGAACGCGACATTCCGCTGTGCGTCGACTTGGACGGCACCTTGCTGCGATCTGACCTTCTGGTCGAATCGGCGCTGGGCCTGTTCAAACGAAACCCGCTGTACCTGTTTGCGATGTTGGCCTGGTTGCTGCGCGGCAAGGCCGCGTTGAAGCACGAAATCGCAAGTCGCTACGAGCCCGATTTCAGTAGTCTCCCGTGGGACCAGCGCGTGATTGATCTGCTACGTTCAGAGCATGGCCAGCGCGAATTGATTCTGTGTACCGCATCGGACCAGCGTTACGCCGACGCGATCAGCGAAGAACTGGGAATTTTCGACAAGGCGTATGGCAGTAGTGCCATGCATAACATGGAAGGTCGCAACAAGGCCGCGCATTTGGTCGAAATGTACGGCGAGCGCGGTTTCGACTATGCCGCTAACAGCAGCACCGATCTCGCCGTTTGGGAGCGCGCTCGCCGTGCCTACCTTTTCAATGCCAGTCCTGGCGTTGTCCGCGCCGCAGAGAAGGTCGCCGACGTTGCCAGCGTTGTACCAAACGAGACAGCAGGTCCCCGCGTCTGGCTACGAGCCTTGCGCCTGCACCAGTGGTTGAAGAATCTGCTGGTGATCCTCCCGTTGCTGACTGCGCATCGATTGATGGATCCAACCGCGTTGCGCGAAGCGGTGATTGCATTCTTCGCCTTCGGCCTGTGCGCGTCTGGTGTCTATGTACTCAACGATTTGTTCGACCTTGGCGCGGACCGGCGCCACCCGCGCAAGCGAACCCGTGCGTTCGCGTCAGGCACGTTGCCGGTGCTGCGCGGCGTGCTCATCGCGCCGCTGTTGACGATATCGGCATTCGCGCTGGCGATCACGTTATTGCCGATCGGTTTCGTCATTACCCTGCTCGTCTACAACCTGGCGACGCTGGCGTATACGTTTGGACTGAAACGCATGGTCATGCTCGACACGGTCATCCTCGCCGCCCTTTATACCTTGCGAATCATCGCCGGTACGCTGGCGATCCGGTCGCAAATTTCGTTCTGGCTGCTGGCGTTCTCGATGTTCGTGTTCCTCAGCCTCGCCATGCTGAAGCGCTACACCGAGTTGAAAATCGTCGCCGATGCCGGCGGTGGCGGGGCCGGTGGTCGCGGTTACCACAGCGAAGACCTGTCGATCGTGCAGTCACTCGGCACCGCCAGTGGATACATTAGCGTGTTGGTGCTTGCCCTCTACATCAACAGCAGCGTCAGCGAATCGCTGTATCGCAACCCGGAATGGTTGTGGCTGTTGTGCCCGCCATTTCTGTATTGGATCAGCCGGATTTGGTTGATCGCCCATCGTGGCCGCATGCATGACGACCCGGTGGTATTCGCTGTGACCGACCGTGTCAGCCAGATCGTGCTGCTGGTAATGGCCGCAACCACTGTCGCAGCGATCTGAGTGAAAACGTCGATCGACACGTCGGACCTGATTGTTCTGACCGGCGCCGCTGGCCTGGTCGGACAGAACCTGATCGTCGAAATGAAGGCGCAGGGTTATAGCAATCTCGTCGCTATCGACAAGCACGACTACAACCTCGAATTGCTGGCCAACCTGCATCCCGATGTGCGGACCATCCACGCCGATCTCGCCGAGCGCGGTGACTGGGATTCGGCATTCGCCGACGCCGCCTGCGTGGTGCAACTGCATGCACAAATCACCGCAAAAGAAGCGGCGACCTTCGTGCGCAATAACATCGACGCCACGAAACTCGTGCTTGATGCCTGCAAAAAGCATCGGATTCCGTGGCTTGTCCATATCAGCTCGTCGGTAGTGAACTCAGTCGCAGTCGACGACTACACCGACACCAAGCGTGCTCAGGAAAAACTGGTCGCGGAAAGCGGCATCGCGCATTGCGTGCTTCGGCCGACGCTGATGTTTGGCTGGTTCGATCCCAAGCACCTCGGCTGGCTGTCGCGCTTTATGGCGAAAACGCCCGTTTTCCCGATTCCGGGCGATGGCAAGTACATGCGCCAGCCGCTGTACGAGCGCGACTTCTGTCGGTGCATCGTTCGCTGCATCGAAACCCAACCTGCTGGCGCGGTGTTTGATGTCTGCGGCGATACCCGCATCGACTACATCGACATCATTCGCACCATCAAGCGAGTGAAAGGCTTGCATACGCTGATCGTGAAAATTCCCTTTGGCTTGTTTCGTTCACTGCTCAAGTTCTACGCAGTGTTCAGCGGCAAACCACCTTTCACCGCAGCGCAGTTGAAAGCACTTGCTGGCGGTGACGAATTCACCGGTATCGATACGCAAACCACGTTCGGCGTGACCCAGACGCCCTTCGAAGATGCCGTGCGCGAGAGCTATTGCGATCCGCGCTATTCCGGCATCGTGCTGAAACGATGAGAGTGAAATGACATCACTAAAATACGCGGTCATCGGCTCCGGCCCGATGGGCATGATGAGCGCGCTGGAGTTGCTCAAGGGCGGCCAGAGCGTCGACATTTACGAGCGCGATGACCGCATCGGTGGCATGTCGGCCGCTTTCGATTTCGATGGCCTGGAAATCGAGCGCTACTACCACTTCGTCTGCAAGACCGACTATCCGCTGTTCGAGTTGCTGCGCGACATGAAGCTCGAACATCGTCTGCATTGGACCGACACCAAGATGGGCCTGTTCAGTGCCGGCAAGCTCTACAAGTGGGGCACGCCGCAAGCGCTGCTCACGTTCGACCGCATCGGTTTCATCGACAAGATTCGCTACGCGCTGCACGTGGTGTGGACCAAGAACATCAGCGACTGGCGCAAGCTCGACAAGGTCGTCGCCATCGACTGGCTTAAGCATTGGCTGGGCGAGCGAAATTACAAAGTCCTGTGGCATCGCCTGTTCGAACTGAAGTTCTACGACAAGAGCGATCAGTTGTCCGCCGCATGGCTGGGCACGCGCATCAAGCGCGTCGCGCTGTCGCGTCGCAACTTGTTCACCGAGTCGATGGGCTATCTCGACGGTGGCTCGGCGGTGTTGCTGGAAGCGATGCGCGGACGCATCCTCGCGCTCGGTGGACGCATCCATTTGAGTTCCGGCATCGACCAGGTTGTCGTCGACATGGGGAAGGTGTCGGCGGTGCGCGTCAACGGCGTCGATCAATCGGTTGATCGCGTCATCAGCACCGCCCCGATCCAGTACGTACCGAAGCTGGTCCCCGACCTGCCCGAGTCATTCGCCGATCAAATCCGCAGCATCGAGAACATCCCCGTCGTCTGCGTGATCCTGAAACTCCGCCAGCCGCTCAGCGAGAATTTCTGGATGAACATCTGCGACGACAGCATCGAAATTCCCGGCGTCATCGAGTACAGCAATTTGAATCCTGGCGACGGCACGTCAATCGTGTACGCGCCGTTCTACATGCCCAAGACACATCCGAAATACTCGCGTGACAATGCCGCCTTCATCGAGGAAACGCTTGGTTATCTCAGTCAGTTGAATCCACGATTCCAGCGCGACTGGATACTGGCAAGTCACTGCCACCGCTACGAATTCGCGCAAACCCTTTGCCCACCCGGCTTCTACGACAAGCTGCCGGCGATGCGCACGCCGATCACCGGCTTCTTCATGGCCGACACCAGTTACTACTACCCGGAAGATCGCTCCATCTGCGAAAGTGTGCGCGTCGGCAAGACGCTTGCCCACGTCGCCATGGACGACCAGGAAACCGCATGACTGAACACGATTTGCAACTCGACAAGCTTTACAGCCAGCGTTTTCCCGACAGCGAGCTGAAAAACAAGCACGCCATCTGGCAAATCCTGTGCTCGGACTTTTTCAGTCGTTACGTGAAGCCGACCGACACCGTCGTCGACATCGGTGCCGGCTATTGCGAGTTCATCAACAATATTAAAGCGAAGGAAAAAATCGCGGTTGATCTCAACCCCGACGTTCATCGATTCGTTGCACCCGGCGTGAGAGTGATCAACGACTCTTGCACCGCGATTGCCCATCTCGACGCCGACAGCGCCGATGTCGTTTTCATGAGCAACTTCCTCGAGCACCTGCCGAACAAGCAGATGGTGCTCGACACGTTCAAGGAGGCGCATCGCATCCTGCGCGTAGGTGGTCGCATCGTCATCCTGCAACCAAACATCCGGTTTCTGTATGCCGAGTACTGGGACTACTTTGACCATCACACAGCGCTGTCTGATCGCAGCCTGGTCGAAGGTTTGCAACTGACTGGTTTCACGCCGACGGTCGTGATTCCGCAGTTTCTGCCGTATACGACGAAGAGTCGTTTGCCACAGTCACCGTGGTTGGTGAGGCTGTACATCAAGATGCCGCTGGCCTGGAAATTCCTCGGCAAGCAGGCCGTGGTCGTCGCCGAGAAGACGGCTTGAGTGATGGCGGCACATTCGGGGATGGTGTCGCGGCAATTCATCGGCTTCCTTGTGGTCAGCGGATTTGCTGGCCTCGCCAATTTTGGGTCGCGCTTTCTTTTCAGCCTCGCCATGCCCTACGCGGCAGCGATCAGCGTCGCGTTCCTGGTCGGCCTGGTAACGGCATTCGTGTTGAACCGGCGTTTCGTGTTCCTCGATTCTCGCCAATCGACACGCTCGCAGGCGTGGCGTTTCCTGCTGGTCAATCTCGCCGCTTTAGTGCAAACGCTGGCCGTCAGTTTGCTACTGGTTCACTGGCTTCTTCCGCTGCTTGGTTGGCACTGGCATCCTGAAGCTGTGGCCCATGCCGCCGGTATCGCGGCGCCCGCCATCACCAGCTACCTCGCCCACAAGCACTGGACGTTTTCATGAGACAGAGCAGCTTTGAAAAACCTGTCGATGAGAGCAATCACGATGCGACTATCGATATAGGCAGCGATGTACGACGCGAACGTCGCGACCGCATCGGCGCCTGGCTGGTCGCGATCAGCGCATTCGTTTGCTGGTACCAGCGCGGCAATCCACCATCCGGCGTCAACCTGGAATCGTCGTGGTTCGACGTACTCACGCGCGCCTTCACACAAGGCTGGCAGTGGGGATCGGACATCATTTTCACCTACGGACCGCTCGGCTTCCTGACGCCATATCTCACATGGAACCCGGAAACCGCAACGGTATTCCGCATCGGCCAGATCGTACTGTGCCTGCTCTGGGCAGCGATGGCATTCGCGTTCGCGCGACGCATCGGAATGCTGCGGCAAGCATTGCTCATCATCGCCATGTTCGCGTTCTACCCATTGCTGGTGATCGACATCGGTTGGAACATTCCGTTCGTGTTCGCCGTGGTGCTGATCTACCGCATGGTCGACGAAGAGCCGCAGCGTGCGCATCGCAGCAGCTGGTACCTAACTATCATCGTCCTGCTCAGCTTGCTCGCACTCATCAAGTTCACAGGCCAGGTTATGTGGGTCGGTGTAATGGGCTACGCAACATTGCTCGGTTTGCTGAATCGCGATTACCGGACGGCGCTCATGTTCGGTCTTGGCGGCCCCGCGATTTTCCTCGCCATCTGGCTGGGCATCGGCCAATACATCGGCGGCCTTGGTGGGTACTTCGCTACGTCGTTGAACATGAGCGCCGGCTATGGCGCGATGAGCATGCAACCTGCGCCGTACATGGACGCGATTGGCATGGCGACCTTCGCCGTACTCGCGGCGGTTATCGTCATCGGGTACTGGATTGCGGCGGCGCGGCTGGCGTACGTGCTGGCAGCCATCGCGTTGCTGACCATGTCGCTGATTGTCTGGAAAGCCGGCTACGTCAGGCCCGATGATCACGTCGTAATTTTTTATGGCTCGGCGTTCTTCATCGCATTCGCGACACTCTGCCTGCCGGTCGAACGACGAACGTACCTGATCGCGTTGCGCTGGATTGGGCTTGTAGGACTGACAGTCGTCTGTCTCACTGTCAGCTATCGCTTCCTTGGTTTCGATTGGGGAATAGCGCGTATGCGGAATTCGATGGGCAGTCTGCTGCAACCCGGACGCTCGACAGCGGACTGGGCCGTGCACTGGGAAGAACAGGTCGCGAAGTTTCAGCTTTCGCGCACGAAGGCACGGGTTGGGCAGGCAACAGTCGATGTTCTGATGAACGAGCAGTCGATTGCGATCCTCAATGACCTCAACTACCACCCGAGACCCGCATTTCAGGGCTATGCGGCGTATACGACCGAGCTGACGCGACGCAATGAATCGTCAATCCTAGATCCAGCGACGGCTCCGGAGTACCTGCTGACCAAGCTGCAGTCGATCGACTATCGCCTGCCGACTGGTGAAGACCCACTTACCGTGTTGGCCGCATTGCGCGGTTACCTACCGGTTGATTCCGAGGGTGGCTATCTGATCATGCGCCGTACCGGCTGGCCGGTTAAGCCAATCGAAGTGCCTGATGCGGCGGCGTGGAAGGTGGTGACGCTCGGTGCTGATCTGGCGATGCCGGATACGCCAGCACCGCAAATTTTGTTCTTCGACGTACAACTAAATTTATGGGGACGTTTGCGCAGCACATTCCTGCGCGAGCCGAACCTGCGCGTCGAGATGGATTTGAATGACGGCAGCAAGCAATCTTATTTGCTGGTTCGGCGACTCGGTCACGCCGGCATGCTGATATCGCCATTCCTGCTGTCGGAAGTGGACTATCTGCGCTGGCACGCGAGTCTCGGTGAGCGCCGTGTCATGGCGATGCGGCTGATTGCTGCCGACCCCAAGGAGGTCA
This sequence comes from Lysobacterales bacterium, assembly GCA_038236135.1. Classification (GTDB taxonomy): domain Bacteria; phylum Pseudomonadota; class Gammaproteobacteria; order Xanthomonadales; family Rhodanobacteraceae; genus Dokdonella. The sequence goes on along the minus strand of JBBSTF010000010.1, from coordinate 26,509 downwards.
GCTGGTACGAGCCAAAAGTTGCCTATGCGCTTCAGTCGGTCGATCTTCCGCGCATCCGAGTCGACAAACTTTCGGCAGAACTACAAGAAGTGTTGTACCCGGGTTTCCATCCGGCACCGATGAAGGTAGAAAGTGGACGTCAGGAAGTCGTCAACGAGATGGGCAAGAATGTCCTGTTTACCCATGCGCCCGCGACGATTACATTCGACTTGAGCCCCGGCGAATGGACCGCGACCGGTTCGTTCGGCCTGCTCAGCAGCGCATACAAATGCGAAGTCAGCGACGGCATCGCACTGGTTGCCGATCGCGTTGATGCCAGCGGCAAGGCGACGCGCCTGTTCTCGCGCCAGATCAATCCTGTCCACAACCCGGCTGAACGCGGTGCGCTGAGCTTTGGTTTTGGCCCATTCCCGATGCAGGACAGTGACCGAATTATCTTGCGAAACGAGGTTGGTCTCGCCAACGACGCAAAGGGCGATTGTGACTGGATGTTCTTGGGGCCGGTTGAATTCAAGCCGACGATTAATCCGTCCGAGAAGTACTGACATGCTCAGACTCGACAATGACGCGACGCGCCGATGGTCCGTACTTTTAGCCACTTCCGCGACCCTCGTCATCCTTTCGATCAGGATGTGGTTGCTAACTCGCTACTCAAGCAGCATGCCTTCCTGGGATGCTTGGGGCGCGGAGGCAACACCGCTTTATGGCGACTGGATAAACGATACTTTCACCTGGAGCAATCTATGGACGTGGCACAACGAGCATCGGATTTTCTTCACTCGCGTATTGGACCTGATCCTCTTCCTTGCAAACGAAACACAGTGGGATGTTAGGGTCCAAACGTTGGCCAGCAGCACCCTGTATTCGCTCATGGCCGGAGTGTCTATTTGGTGGGTACTTCGCCACGTTGAAGCACCTAGATCGTTAGGTTTGTGTGGTGTGATTCTGCTATCTGCGATTGTTCCCAACGGCTGGGCCAACACCTATCAAGGATTTCAAAGTTGCTTCTACTTTGTGATCTTGTTTGCGTTGTTCTCGATCCGTAACGCGAGCTTCGCGCCAGCGTCATTGCGAGGTGGGATTCAGACTGCATTGTTTGCGCTGGCCGCAGTTTTCAGCCTCGCTGCGGGGGTTCTCGTGGCTGTCGTGGCCGCTGCAATTGTTGTCGGGCGTTCGTGGGTTGAGCGCGTTGGATTTCACCGAGCCATTGCATTCGCATTCGCACCAGCCATTGTTGCCGTATGGGCTTTAATCGACGCGCGGAAGGGAGAAATTCACCCTGCTTCCGTCGCGGAATTTTTTCATAGCTTGGCAATTATGATGAGCTGGCCGTATAGCAGCGCGCTCGGACTTCTTTTCTGGGTACCGGCTCTTGTCTTCGCCATCCACGTGCTACGAACGCGCACTGCGACGGCTCCCGATCTGGTTTTCGCCGGACTGGCGATGTGGGCACTTGCTATCGACCTCGCTGCAGCTTGGACCCGCGCCTACAACTTTGTCGACGTTCAATCGCGTTACACCGATTTGCTTGTACCAGCTCTGGTGGCTCAGATTTACTTCGCCTTTCGGGTCGCTGACATATTCGCCGGACCCGAGAGAAAAATGGCGCTGGCTAAGTTGGGTGCATCGAGCTTTGGCGCCGTTCTCTGCTCCGGAATGGCGGTTGCTTCCGTTGGAGAGTTCGAGAAATGGAAGGCCTATGATTTCTACACACGAATCGGTGCTTCTTACGTTCGAGCATTCCTTGGCGGCGATACGACAGCGTTGGAAGGACACCCCTATGGCTACATTCCTTACCCCGAACCTGAAACTCTCAAAATTTTTCTGGCGAAGCCGGCTGTTCAATCGTTTTTGCCCCTGTCACTTGGATATCCAGTTCCACCGAGCGAGCAGCGGCATAGGTCGTGTCAGTGGATCTCAACCAATCAATCTGGGCTCCCCACAACAGGCACGTTGACCTGCACACGCGATGCTCCCGTTGAGTCAGCCCTGCAAAGTTACTACGTCGGCCGTGTATCCGCCGTGACGTATGCATTGTGGGCGATCGTCGGTCGGCAGTCGTACCCCAAGTTCGAGAGCGAAGACTTAAATACGCAACGTTCTGATGTTTCGGCAAACTGCGCGGTCGATCAAGTGAACGGATCACCCATCATGGGTGGTTCACTAACGATTCCCTTCGCTGACGTCATCACATTCGCAGGATGGGTCGGACCGAACACTGTCGACGTCCCCGCGCCACCTATCGGACTGGTGCTTGAAGGGGAAAGCCATGGCCGCTACGTGGCTAAAGCCTACGCTCGCATTCCTAGGTCGGACGTCGCTCGTGGCTACAATGGTTTCCAAGTGTTCCTCGATGGTTCGCAGATTCCCGCCGGCACCTATCGCCTCAAGGTTTCCACGGCGACCGGCGCGGAATGCGACAGCGGAATCGACGTGACGATCGACAACGATGCGGACATTCGGCTTGCCTACTAACCGTCGGATTTGCGGTCACGCGCGAACAACTCCCGCATCGCTCGATTTGAATAGGCGCGCTCGTAGAACGCCGGATCGATCAGCTTCTCGAATTGCGAACTGTCGATCTGCCGCTTCCGATTGATGCGCTCGCGTTTTGCCCTCAACGCCGACAGTCCGCGCCACGCGTCTCGATAGAGTCGCCACAACACTTTGCCATTGCCTCTGCGCAGGTGACGCAGGGAGATTGCGACGTGCAGGGTGATGAACCACGGCAGCGAGCGCAGCAGCCAGCCGGTGGGGGCGTTTTTATAGAGCCACCAGATGGAATTGCGGATGCCGTGATAGAGCACGAAGGTGTTGTCGGGGCCGCCTGACGACAGCGAGCCTCGGTGCCGCACGACGGCGTCGGGGGCATACGCGGCTTCGTAGCCGAGCCAGCGGGCGCGCAGCATCAGGTCGGTGTCTTCGGCGTAGCAGAAGAAACTTTCGTCGAACCATTCGCCGTGGCTGGCGAGCAGGTCGTCGAGCATGCGTCGAGTGAGCAATGCGCAGCCGCCGGTCGGGCCGAGCAGCACTTCGTCTTCTCGTTTGCGATTGGAGGCGAGGGTGGATCGGTAGATGGTGATGCCGAGGCTTTCGACTTCATCGCGATCAAAGTGCAGCAGTTTTGCGGCGACCATGTCGATTCGACGCTCGGGGTCGAGTTGCGCTTGCATCTCGGTGATGAAGCCGGTCGTCGCGACGGTGTCGCTGTTGAGTAGCAGAACCTGATCGACATTCGCACTGGTGAACGCGTTGGCGATCAAACGATTCATGCCGGCGGCGAAGCCGAGGTTTGTGTCTGACGTCTCGAAAAGGATTTGCTCCGCATTTCGGTCGACGTACGCGCGAAGCATCGCAACATCATCTTCACCGGAACCGTTGTCGAGCAGATGCACGACGGCGCCTTGGGGCAGTTCGGGCATCAGAGATTCAAGACAAGCCAGCGTTGCCTGCGCGGTGCGGTAGTTGATGACGAGTACGGCGAGCATGTTCAATTCAGTGGGCGAAACGTTGGCGGTGGCTTTCCGGGAGAGTCCAAACTCCAATTTCTCGTCATTTCCGCGAAGGCGGGAACCCATTTTGATCTTAGCTGGTCGCTTGAATCTGAAGAAAAATCAAAATGGGTTCCCGCCTTCGCGGGAATGACGAAAATGTGTGTGACTACGCGCGTGTACTCCGCCTTCTGCAACAAGCGGCACGCTACAACGGCAGCGCATCGGCGTAGCGGAAGTCGGGCTGGAAGTTTTCCAGCAGGCTCAGGTGTGGGTTGTAGTAGGGGTCGCCATGCTTGAACACGCCGGCATGGCGCGATTGCATGTAGTCGATTTCGGCGCTGAAGCGCGCGCGTTTTTGCGGGCTCACGTCCAGGCCACGTGTTTTCGATTCGCGATGGAACAAGCTGGCGTAAGGCGTGTAGACCACCAGATAACCGGCTTCGCGGGCGCGAAGGCAGTAGTCGATGTCGTTGAAGGCGACGGTGAGTTCCTTGTCGTTGAGGCCACCAAGTTGTTCGAACACGTCGCGCCGTGTCATCGCGCATGCAAACGTCACCGCGGAAAGGTTCTGGATCAATCGTGGCCGCGAGAAATAGCCGGGGTGGCCGGTCGGAAGCATCAAATGCGAATGGCCGGCGACACCGCCCAAGCCGATGATGACACCGGCATGTTGCAGGCTGCGATCAGGATACAGAAGTTGCGCGCCGACCACGCCTACTTCGGGGCGCTGCGAATGTTCCAGCATCGCGCGCAACCATTCCGCGGAGATCACTTCAGTGTCGTTGTTGAGCATCAACAGGTGCTCGCCACTGGACTGGCTGGCCGCGTAATTGTTGATCGCCGAATAGTTGAACGGTGCGTCGAAGTCGAGGAAGCGCACGCGCGAGTCGCGTTTTTCCAGCGTTCCGCGCGCGATCTTCACTTGCGCATCGACGCTGCCATTGTCGATGCCGATGATTTCGAAATTGCGGTAGTCGGACCGTTCCAGGATCGAGGTGACGCAACTCATCAGCAACGCGGGCTTGTCGCGAAACGGGATGAGGATGCTGACCAGCGGTTCGCCGATCACGTTGCGGCGCACCCGAAACGTGTTGGGGAACGGGCCGGGTTCGATCGTGCTGTCTTCGTCGCGTCGCTTCATTGCGTCGACAAGCGCGCGTCGACCCGCGACCGATGATTCAGGCTTCGCGGCACTCGTCACTGCGGTAGAACCCGGCACGCGCCGCCAGTGGTAGAGCACTTGCGGAACGTGCACGACGGTTTGCGCGGCTTCGGTGGCACGCAGCATCAAGTCGAAATCCTGCGCGCCGTCAAAGCCCGGGCGGAAGCCGCCGATGCGTTCGATCAGCTCGCGCTTGAGCACGCTGAAGTGGCAGACGTAGTTGTTGGATAGCAAATAATCCGGGCTGAAATCCGGCTTGAAATGCGGATCGATATGGCGACCTTCCTCGTCAAGCTTGTCCTCGTCGGAATAGAGCAGGTCGGGGCGCTTCTGGATAATCTGGCGGACCATTTCCAGCAGCGCGTCGCGGGTCAGTTCGTCGTCGTGATCGAGCAGGCCAACGTATTCGCCAGTCGCCAGTTCCAGCGCCGCATTGGACGCGATCGCGATGCCCTGGTTCGTTTCCAGCCGGGTCACAAGGATGCGCTCGTCACCGATCGCTTCAATGGCGTCGATTGCTTCACGCGTCGCGGGAAGTGTCGATGCGTCGTCGGCGATGCAGAGCTGCCAGTTTGGATAGAACTGGGTGCGCACGGATTCAACAGCAGCATTCAACCACCGTGGCTCGACGTTGTAGACCGGCATCACGATCGAGATCAGTGGTTTTTCCGTCATCCGCGCGACGAATGCGGTGGCCTGTTCGGCGTTGATACGTTGCAGCAACTTGCGCTCGTCGCTGTCGCCCGTTCGTTGGCGCACCAGTGCTTCTGTGCGCGCGTTGATGTCGTGCGACAAGGTCGAACGGGTCAGCCACGGCAACGAGCGGTGCAGCCAAGTGATCAAGGCGCGTTTGCGCGTGGTGTTGATGCCGGGAATGGCGTAGTAGGCGCGGTACAGCCACTGTTCCATGCGATACGGAATGCGTGGCGTGAGCGCGTTGGCGAACCAGCGCACCGGTTTGGTCATGCGCCATGACAACGACCCATTCAAGGCGTCGATGGTGGCGAAGGTTTTCTCGACTTGCAGAGTCAGTGAATCAATCTGACCCGTGAGGTTGTACGCATGATTGCGGGTCAATAGACACTCCCCGGCAAGCCGCTCGTTTTCATGCAGCGCGTCGGACAACCGCAAATCCAGTTCGCTGACCTGTATTTGCAGATCGCTGATTTCCTCCACCGCCAATCGCGCGCGATCTTCCGCCTTTTCAGCACGCTCCTTGGCATTGAGAACGGTACGTTCCGCGTCTTCGCGGTGCACCTGCAGCTCTTGCTCCAGTTTCACCAAGCGATCAGCAACATTGCCGAGCGCTGCCGACGCACCGAGCCGGGTTTGATGCTCAACGGCGCGCTCGTATTCAATCAGGACGCGCTCGGCGCTGCCGTCGTCAGACATCGGTTCAACCAAAATTGGTCCATCAGCGGCGCACTGCCGGTTGAGCCATTGGTCCAACTGGTCCTGCGAAGCACTGAGCCGCATGTGATCGAGCGGCCGACTGCGCTTGAGGCGCACGTCAAGGAACTGCCCGAGCGCTTCCGCCGTCGGAGCGTGCAGACCGTTTGCGCCCAGCGCCGTCAAGCCATCCAGCAAGCGAGCCGACTGGTCGACCGGCTCTTCCAGCAGCTGCGAGTACGAAACGAACAGCACTCTATGACCAACAAGATCGGCCAGCACCTGATGCAGGTAGCGCTCCCACAGCGCCAGCAGGAAATGGCTGGTGTAGACGCCGCGATGGCTGGACAGCATTGACACGGCCGTCTCGCGCGGGTCACGGACCGCAACCACGTAGACGGGATCGGAAACGATCGTTCGCCAGGCTGGCAGCAACAGGCAAAGGCGCGGGTCCTTCAGCAACCACGGGCGTCCTCCGCTGTCGAATCGCGAGGTAATGGTGCGGAGCCGGGCGTCCAGCTCGTTGCGCGCACCGATGCGCAGCTTCTCCCAATCGAATCCGGCAACGCGATCCCAGGCGTGGCCGACGTTGGCGAGGAAATCCTCGTGGCTGTGGACCACGTCGGCTCGCTCCCAGTAGCCGGTCGGGTTGTCGGTCGGATGCGGCGGCAACAGGTCGTCGTCGTCGCCGATCCACGCGCCCATCATGCCCAGCACGCGTGCCAGCGCCGACGTGCCGGAGCGGTGCATGCCCAGCACCAATATTGGCGGTCCGGCGGGCGGCAATCCCTGCGCTGCGGTATCGGTCATGCGGTGTCGGAGTGGTCTCGAAAGTGAAGCGCCAGTATGCCTCACGCGAGGCGGGTCATTCCCGTGAAGCTGGCGAAATCTCCCGCTCTGCCAAGACTTTGCCGATCCGATCCGGCAAAATACTTGGGTACGGCGACCTCAGGGATACGTCGCAAACTTACGCTTCCCGCGCTCGGATGCACGAACCGGTCGGTGCGTGTGTCGACACGTTGCGTTGCGCCAATGGGCTGATCTGAGGTGGGTTTGGGTTTGGCAGGTAATGACTTGAAGATCGGCTTGCTGCATGACTCCGTGTCGCTGGCGACAGGAATCCGTGCGACCAGTCGCGTCGTCCAGCGCGCATTCGCAGCAAACGACATCGCCCATCGCGTCGTCGATCCGATGGCCCCGGTCAGTGATGATCTGGCGATGCTGGTCATTGGCGGAGGCATGCTGCTGCGTGCGCCGGACGATCCTGTCTATCGCGCATTTCGCGTGCGCGGGCGGCACGTGCTGCACTCGGTATCGGTTGGCGATGCCCGCGATACCGATTATCTCGACGACTACGCATGCGTCGCTGTGCGTGCTCGTGCCGACCGCAACAGACTGGGGCACGGCATTGTGTGTCCGTCACTGAGTCTCCTTTATGGCGACTACCGTCCCGCCGACATTCCGATAGCTGGCGTGCCCGACGGTGCAATCGGAATCCACGTAACGCCTGCCATGCGCGATCACGCGCTCGGCTTCGTGCACGTGCTATCGACGTTGGGTGTCGGGCCAGTCGTGTGGCTGCCGACGGCCGATCTGCGCGGTCGCGACCTGCTGGAGACCCTGCGCTCGACGCTACCGGGATCGGTGGTCTTGCCAGGTGGCGATCCTGATGCGTTGTGGGACATCATTGGTCGCTTGCGTGCTCTGGTCACGCCGTCGCTACATGCAGCAGGCTTCGCCTACGCGCAGCGAACGCCATTCCTTTCGTATGGTTATGGGAGTGAACTCGGTGATTTCCTGCGCGATCGCGACTTGGCGGATCGCCAGTTGAGCATCGCGACAGATCTTGAGCGCCAGCTTCCGAAACTGTTGCAGCGCAACGACGCTGCACCCGATCCGACTGCTGACCTCGAGACGTGTCGAAGCCTGATCACCGAAATCATCGACGCGGCGCGCAAAGCGCTGCTGGCACCGCAACAAAAGATCGTTATTGAAGCCATAGACCGGGTCGCCTACGACGTGCAGCGTGAACTGGCACGCGTCGACGGTGCCGGCGCTCTGGAAGCGGAAGCGCAGCGGCTGCGCGTGCGCAATGTTGAAGCGGCATTGGATCGCATCCAGTACCAGGCCAGCCAACGCTCGCTGGTGCTGGAAGCGTCCGCGGCGGAGCGAAGCGCCACCTTGATGGAATGTCGTGAGGAGCTAGACGACGCTTACGAAGAAATTGAAAAGCTGCGCGACGTCATGCGCGCAGACGTGCCCGCGTGGCTGCGGTCGCACGATCAGGCGAGTGAGACTCTGCCGGGAACATTGCAGGAGCCTGCCAATGATGAATGGACCGACGACGTCGACATGGACGAATCGAGCTCAGCATTGGCCGAGCACGATCCCGTCGACGAACCCGAAGTCGAACCCGAAGTCGAACCCATCGACGATCACGCGGAGGAGTTCAACGCGCTGGTTGGCGAAATCCAGCGCCGAGACCGGCTGATCGACGAGCATGAGCAGTCGAATGAAGCACTCTCCGCACGATTCCGTGAAACCGCATCGCGCCTCGCGGCATTGGATCGCCTTAAGGAGAGACGACAGCGCTGGCGCATGCCGATGCGCTGGATCGCGGGTTTTGTACGTCCGTTCCGACGCTGGTCGAGAGTGCTGCGGGGGCAAACTCGTACCAGCGAATTCGATATGCGCTTCGGTATCGAGACCAACCTGGAACACCCGCATTTGTCAGGACGCGGTGGCGCCTTGCAAATCAGCGGCTGGTGCTTCGTTCCCGATGCACGGGTACGCTCGCTCAGCCTGCTTGTCGATGGCCGCGCACAGCGGATACCGGAGCACTCACAAGCGCGCCTGGACGTATTCGGCGTGTTTTACCCGAATCACGAAAGCACGGGTGCCAGCCTGTTGAGCGGATTCAGCACCATCATCGACATCCCCGCCACGGATGTTCCGCTCGATCTGCAGTTGCGCTTGCGTGCGCGGCTTGACAGCGGTGATACCGCCGAGTGCGTGATCGGAACGTTGCGGCTGTTGCCTGGTGACGGCCGCGAACCGCTTCTTGGCAACTGGACCGGCGATAGCGCGAAGATCGCCATCTGCATGACCACATGCGATCCACCACCGGAACTGTTCGAGCAGCAGATTCGCTCGATTGCCGAGCAGGATCACGGCAATTTCATCTGCATCATCCAGGACGATGTTTCGTCGGATTCGAACCTGGTCGCGATCAAGAGCAGCATCGCCGATGATCCGCGCTTCGTGTTGTTTCAGAACGATGCGCGAATGGGTTTCTATCGTAATTTCGAGACCTGCCTGATGCGCGTTCCGGCGGACGCCGAGTTTGTCGCGCTGAGCGATCATGATGACAGGTGGTACCACGACAAACTTTCCAGCCTGCTAGCCGCCTTCGACGGCGACACGCAATTGGTTTACAGCGATTGCCGCTTGGTGCAGCCGGATGGAACCGTACTGGCAGACTCGTACTGGACACGCCGCCGCAACAACTACACCGATCTGGCGACCATGTTCGTCGCCAATACCGTGACTGGCGCGGCCAGCCTGTTCCGCGCTGACCTGCTGGACCAGACCCTGCCGTTTCCGCAACGCGTCGGCGATGCCTACCACGACCAATGGCTGGGTCTGCTGGCGATGGTCAAGGGCAAGATCGGTTACGTGGATCGTCCGCTATACGACTACATGCAGCACGGTCGCAATGTGATTGGCGCGGTCGAGCTGCGCGCGGCGGGCGTGACCGACGCGCTCCACGATATTTTCAGCACGGGCTTCCATCCGGCACGGGTAGTGACGCGCTTGCGCAACTTCATCATGAGCGCCAGCGCCGATCATGCCTTCGTTACCCACAAGGCGCTTGTCAGTCGAATTCTGCTACAGCGGTTTCCCAGCGTGTCGGGCGCGCGACGACGTGTGCTGCGACGCTTTCGCGACATCAACGAATCTATTCCGGCGATCCTTGGCACCATGTTGCGCGCGCGACTGGGCAATCGCCCAACCCTGAACATGGATGGCTACATGCTGCGTGCCGCCATCGGCCAACGGCTCAGTCGTCCAGGTTTTCGTCTGCGCAGGCGCTTGCTACTGGAAGGTCGCAGTAACGAACAAGCGGTGCTTGATCGCGTGTCGGGCGTCAACATGCCACCCGCCGCGCCGCCGTCTGGCGCCGATGTAGCTGCGTCGGAACGGGTAAGTGCAATCGGCTTCGGCAATGTTGGCTGGATGTCGCACAACATTCGTCCGCTTACCTTGGCGAGCAGTCCCAAGCAGCCACGCCGCGTCAATCTGCTGCTGGCGACCATCGACTTCCGCTACGTGTTCGGTGGCTACATTGGAATGTTCAACCTGGCCCTGTTCCTGAAACGTATGGGTCATCAAGTTCGCATCGTGCTGACCGAAAGCGTGGACTACCGTCCCGAGGAATGGCGTCGCCAGATCCAGAAATTCCCGGGGCTCGAATCGCTGTTCGATGATGTAGAAGTTGCACCGCGTTTTGATCGCACTGATCCACTTCCAGTCAATCCCGATGACGCTTTCGTGGCGACATCGTGCTGGACTGCCCATGTTGCCCACCATGCCGTGCGTGAACTGGGGCACGAGCGTTTCGTCTTCATGGTGCAGGAGTACGAGCCTATCTTCACCTCGTACAACTCCATCAACGCGATCTTCCGCCAAGCCTACGACTTCCCGCAGTACGCGTTATTTTCGACCGCGATATTGCAGGACTACTTCCGCGCCGAACGGATCGGCGTTTACGTGGATGGCGAGGAAAGTGGCGACGCACTGTCCGCGGTTTTCCACAATGCCATCTGCCGCTTCACGCCAAAATTGGCCGACATGGTTCACGAGGAAAAGCGTCTGCTTTTCTACGCGCGCCCCGAGGACCACGCCGCCCGCAATCTGTTCGAACTGGGCGTGATGGGCCTCGTCGAATTGCTGCGGCGAGACGATGTCGATCTGACCGGGTGGACCTTCCACGGGATCGGTTCCATTGATCGTCGCTACGTGCTGGAACTCGCACCGGGTATTGATTTGAAGTTGCTGCCACGCACCAGCCTGGACGAATACATCCAATTGTTGCCGACCTTTGATGTCGGCCTGTCGCTGATGATGTCGCCACATCCCAGCCTGGTGCCATTGGAAATGGCTGCAGCGGGCTTGCGGACCGTCACCAACACCTTCGCCAACAAGACCGCCGTGCGATTGGCTGCGGTGTCGCCGAATCTGATCGCGGTTCCGCCCACCGTCGATGGCATCGCCAATGGCTTGGCGGAAGCGATCCGCCGCGCCGGCGATTTGAAGGGTCGGCTGGCCGACGCACGCATCGACTGGCCAACCAACTGGACCGATGCTTTCAGCCCGGAAACGATGCAGCGGTTACAACGGTTTCTGGAGGTTGAAAAGTAGTGACGAAGACTCACCACTCCATCCCGGCGGTGGCAACCAACCGGCGCAGCGACTAGCATTCAGGTATGCGGTGCTGCTTCGACGGCACAAGAACCGCATTCCCATTGATGCCGAGAGTGCTTCCTATGCCCCTGAATCGCCTAACCCCTGTTGCCATGTTCGCCGCCCTGTTCATGGCTGGTTGCGGTCAATCCAATCCTCCGCCTGCGCCAACAAAGCCAGCCCAAGCCCCGCAAGCTGCGGCCAGCAAGGAACAAGCACTGCCCTCGAAACCGCCGTTGCCGGAAGGCCAGTGCGGAGACCAGTCGGCGCTTCCCGCCGACCAACGCGTCGCCAACACGCCAAAGTGGACCACTGCCAGCGAGGTTGACAATTTCGGCTATGACGTCTACCGCGGCGACAAGGAAGAAGGCCCGTTCGTGAAATTGACGGCCAATCCGATCCTCGGCGCCGGCACCACAGACGAAACCCACAAGTACGAGTTCCGCGATGACACCATCGACCCCTGCAAGGGCTACTGGTATTACGTGGAATCGACCAGCACCGGTGGCGTCCACGAAAAGTTCACGCCGGTATTCCCGGCCGGTCCGAAGCGTCGCGCAGTGGGTTCGCCCGCGCAATGAGTGTTGATCCACCCGTGGTCGATGGCGTGGGCGCTGCGCTGCGCGGCGTCAACGACTACTGGCGCTCGCTCGACGCCGACGCGATCGAGCGCGGCGAGCATCGAGGATTCATAGGTGGAATGTGGGATGACGTAGGCCGCCTCCAATTCGAAGTGTTGAAGGAACATGGCCTGCTGCCGGAACATCGCTTGCTGGATGTCGGCTGCGGCGCGATGCGTGGCGGTGTCCATTTCGTGCCCTACCTTGAGCCCGGTCACTACTGTGGGCTCGACGCAAACGCCAGCCTGCTTGAAGCGGCACAGCATGAATTGGCGCAGATCGACTGTCTTGATCGGGGCGCGCGTCTGATTGCCGATAGTGATTTCAACGTCGAGAAGTTTGGCGAGAAATTTCATTTCGCACTGTCGGTCTCAGTGATCACTCATCTTTATTTCAATCACATCCAGATCGCGCTCAGCAAGGTCGCCAGGGTGTTGTTGCCGGGTGGCCGTTACTTTGTCACGTTTTTTCATGCGCCTCACGCCGCTTGCCTGGAACCAGTACCACACGAGCCAGGTGGCGTGGTTACCTTCTTCGATCATGACCCGTTCCATCAGTCATTCGAAGAGCTGGATGCGATGGCGAAAAATGCCGGCCTGCGCGCCGAGTTGATCGGCGACATCGGCCATCCGCGCGACCAGCGTCTGATCGTCTTCCACGCCCCGGACTGATTGCGCGCAGGCCATGCGCGAACCTTCGTTTTCCACTGCTTTGCCCCGCCACTTTTCGTGGCCGGTATTTGGTATCGCAGGCGGCTTTCTGCTCGTCAACACCGTCCTGCTGTGGCTCTACTTTCAGGGCCACGCGAAAACGCTGATTGGCGACGAGGCGATGTACGACGCCGTCGCGCTCGCCCAGTTGCAAGGCCAAACGATCTCGCTCAACTTTATCTGGCCACCAGGGCAGAAGTGGTTCCTGATGGCCTTGCATGCATTGACCGGGCCGGGTCGAATCGGAATTCTCGTCTTCCAGATCGGGCTACTCGCGTTGTGCGGTTGGCTGCTGTATCGCTTGTGGATGCTTCTCGACAATCGAGTCGCGGCGTTATGGGCATGCGCGTTGTTCCTGCTCAATCCCGGCATGCTTGCCTACGCGCACTGGCTGTGGCCAGAAGTTCCCCATCTGGCGTGCTTCCTCGGCGCGTTGCTGCTGCTGGCGGATCGCGAGCGCAGCACGTGGCCGCGCGCGCTTGCAGCCGGCGTATTGATCGGGGCTGCCTTGCTGTTCAAGAGCCTGCTCGCCGCATTCTGGCCGTTCATGGTCCTGCTGTTTCTGGTGCGTTGGCAGGGCAGGCGACCCGTGATCGCGTGGAAGTCGGCCGCCGCGTTCGTGGTCGGCTTGTTTGTCATCACTGCGCCGTCACTGGTGCAAGGCTGGCGAGAAACCGGCCGGCCGATGATTGCTGACAGTTCCATCTACAACCTCTACGTTGGACTCATCGACAAGAGTCGCAGTGACTACATTGACGAGTGGGGCATGGCCACGCTTACCCCCTTTCTTGAAAGCGGGTTGACACCGCAAGAACGCAATGCCGTCTATGCAGGGAAGGTCGATGCCTTACTTATCGAACGTGGTTTCTTCGCCACCATCGGCGAGCAATTCGGACGTCAGTATTTCCGCTTGTTCAACGCGAAGAGCTTGCTCGTTTCACAATTGCAAGGGCCTGCATGCGAGGGTCATCTCGGTGCCTATGCCGACTCTTCCCTCGCTGCGCCGCTGGAATGGATCACACGGGTGCTGCATGGGTTGTTGCTGACACTCGCGGTAGTCGGCATTGCGACATGGCGACGTTGGCGACATCCGCTCGTAATCGCAATCATGTTGTTCTTCGGCTACCAGTTGGCGTTATATCTGGGCTTGCACGTGATGCAGCGCTATCTGTTCCCGTTCCTGCCATTTCTATGTGGGTTTGCTGGTTCTGCCGTTGCGGCGTGGACGGTGCGTCGAGGCGAAGTTGATTCGGCGTTGACGTTCAGCATTTTGCGCATGGTGCTTGCGTTCGTTCTCGCGGCGCTATTGCTAAGTCTCGCATTTCTCGGACCCTTGCTCGACGGTTCGCGCTGCTGACCGCCTTACAATTCGTCAGCGCAGCGGTGGTATCGCCTGCGGCGGTACCACCCTACAAAAGCACGCTATGTCATCGCTGTGAGTGCGTGCAAGACACGTAGGATGAGGCGCTTCACAACAGCGGAACTCGTCAACCAGCGTAGCGGATTCCACCGCGAGCCTTGGGGCATCCCCTACCCAATTCCGGTATCCTCCACGCCGGTTTTCTGATTGACCATTGCATGCGCCGCCACTTGCTTGACCTGATCCTCTTCAGCACTTACGCCGAACTGCGCGCCGAGCGTTCTCGCAGTTATCTCGGACTGATCTGGTGGGTGCTGGAGCCAGCCATGATGATGCTCGTGTTCTGGCTGGTGTTCGGCGTGATCCTGCACAACGGCGGCCCCGATTACGTGCCGTTCCTGCTGATCGGTTTCACCATCTGGCAGTGGATCAAGTCGTGTATCACGCATGCCGGCTATGCGATCTGGAGCAACCTGCCACTGATTCGCCAGGCACCATTGCCGCCACTGATGTTCGCGCTGGTGCAGATGCTGGCCGACACCGTGAAGTTTTTCTTCATCTTCATGCTGCTTCTTGTGGTGCTGTGGTTCATGGGCTTTCCACCAAACATGGCTTACATCGCACTGCTTCCGCTTTTTGTCATCGTGTTTATCTTCGCGATTGGCGCGGGTTTCGTCGTCGCGGCCGTGGTGCCGTTGATTCCCGATCTGCGTTTCGTGATCGAGCAATTCCTTACCATCCTCATGTTCCTGTCTGGCGTTATTTTCTCGCTTGACGCGGTACCGCCGGATCTTGCGCAAATTCTTGCCTTGAATCCGATCCTCGAATTGATCGAAGCGACCCGCGGAATCCTGATGCACGCGCAGTGGCCCAACCTGATGACAATGTTCCGAGTCGCCATCGAGTCTCTGGCGATCTGCGTGGTGGGCATTGCCATGGTGCAGCGTCTGTCGCCGCGTTACCCAAAACTGGCCGCATGATGGACAACGTTCTAATCGAACTCGACAAGGTCGGCATCGCATTCGCCGCGCAGCGTCGCGTAGGCGGTGGCCGCTTCTGGGCGCTGGAGGAAGTGTCGCTAACCCTGCGCCGTGGCGAACGCCTCGGAGTGATCGGTCGCAACGGCGCTGGCAAGAGCACCTTGTTGCGGGTTTTAGCCGGCATCCTCACGCCCGATCGCGGTACGGTCACGCGCAAACCGATTTCCGTGCAATTGCTGGCATTGGCGCTGGGCTTCGTTCCTTACCTCACCGGACGTGACAACGCGGTGCTGTCGGGCCTGATGCTCGGCCTGCGGCGCAGCGACATCAAGAGTCGGCTTGCAGCGATCAAGGATTTTTCCGAGCTCGGCGATTTCTTTGAGCAGCCGATCGCAACGTACTCGTCGGGCATGGTGATGCGACTCGGTTTCTCCGTCGCGATCCAGGTTGATCCCGACGTATTGCTGATCGATGAAGTGCTGTCAGTGGGCGATGCCGAGTTCCGCGAGAAGTCCGGCCTTGCCCTGCGTGAGCGCATCAATGATGGCCGCGCCGTGGTGCTGGTCAGCCATGACGAGAGCCAGATCGCGTCGATCTGCGATCGCGTGCTGTGGATCGAGGAAGGCCGCAGCGTGATGGAAGGCCCGCGCGACGATGTCTTCGCGGCGTACAACGCCGCCTTGCATCACCCCGCTTAGATCGCGGCGCCAACCTGATGTCGACACACATCGACTGGGACGGCCGAACTTTTCGCGTCGTTGTGCAAGCGCTATCCGGTGATCGGATAGCCATCGATGTGGATGGCATTTATTTCGATGAACAACCGGTCGGTGCGGACGGTTCAGCGCAGTTTCGTTTTCCATTTTCTGCTAGCGGCAATGACCAGTGGAATGTGTTGCCGCGCACCGGTCGCGATGGTTTGGCAATGCTGGACGCACCGGTGCTTGTCTTTCGCAATCACCCGGGTCTGTTCGATTCGACCGCGCCACCGGCGCTCGCTTCGCTGATCGCCCCGAACTGGCTGCTGCCGTACGCGACGGACGCGATGCTGCCGGAAGTCGTCGTGGTGATTCCGGTCTACAACGCCGCCGACTCAACCCAAGCGTGCATTGAATCAGTACTCAAGCACACCCGCGGAAACTGGCGTTTGCTCGTCATTGACGATGCCAGCCCTGATCCGGCCGTGTTGCCCGTGCTGGCGCAATACAGCGGCCACATTGGAATCAATGTCGTACGCAACGAGGCCAATCTCGGCTTTACCACGACGGCAAATCGTGGCATTCGTGCCGCCATGGATGCCGACGTGGTGTTATTGAATGCCGATACCGTGGTCGGAGAACACTGGTTGGTTGGCTTGCGTCGCGCAGCGTATTGCCGCGCCGACATCGGCAGCGTCACTGCCGCTTCCGACAACGCCGGTGCGTTTTCGGTACCGGAACTGGAGCGCGAAAATCCTTGGCCACAGGGCTGGAACCATGCCGACGCCGCACGTGCGTTATGGCACGACGCGGGGCTTGCCTATCCCCTGCTGCCGACCGGTAACGGCTTTTGCATGTATATGCGACGCAACGCGATCAATGCAGTGGGCGCACTCGACGAGGCCGCGTTTCCGCAAGGCTACGGCGAAGAAAACGACTGGTGCCAACGTGCCGAAGCGGCCGGGTTTTTTCATATCATCGCGGGTAATGTGCTGGTCCATCACCTGCGCACGCAGAGTTTTGGCATCGAGCGTCGTGAGGTACTTGGCCGCAGTGGAATGGCGGTGCTCCGCGAGCGATGGCCAGACTACGAACGCGCAGTCGGCACAACGCTTTTCAGTTTCGAACGACGCGTGCTCGACTGGCGGGTACGGCGCAGCTACTCGGCGGCATCGACACCGTCGCGACGCATCTTGCGCTTGGTCGACGCGATGCCTGCGCTCATCGCGCCGGTTGGCGAGGACATATGGTTGGCAGCTATCGACGATGGCGAAGTAGTGCTATTGCAGTCGCGGGATGGCACTTGGATTGAAGTTGATCGTAAGCCAGCGTGGATTGGCGAGATCACTGCAAGCAGCCTGCGTCATCGTCAGGCGGTTTGGGAGTGGCTGCAACATCACGGCTTCGATGCGATGCAAGTTGTCGATCGCAACGCGCATCCTCCGGGTGTCGCTGATCTGGCCCGGGCTCTGGGTTTGAACGTCTCGAGCTGATTACCGCAATCAGTGCAGCGTGCGACCGCCGCGACGGCGTTGCGGACGGTCGGAAACATGCGCCGCGTAGGCGAGTCGTTCTTCGTTGGTTGGCGGCCGTTGGCGCCAGTAATCGGCGACCGCGCAGGCGACGGTGGGCAAATCGGCGAGGCATTCCTCGTATTCGTCGTCGCTGAGGTGATCATAGTTGCCATCGGGCTCGAACACGCCATCCTCGATCGACAACGCGACTATTGGTGCCAGCAATTCCATCAATTGCATGTCGTGGCCCAGGCGCACTTCCCAGCCCGACGCGCGCAGGTCGATACCCCGAGAAAAACCCTCGCACCAGCCGCGAGCGCTGTAAATGATTTCACCTTCCTCGTCGTCAACTTCGCCAAGGATCGGTTCGTATAGCCCGGCATGCAGTTCGGAAACAATCGAATCGTTGAGTCGCGCCAGCAAACCAAGCACGCGTTCGGCCTCGCCGGGATCGGTGAAAGGCTCGTGCAGTACTTCGGGCAACCATTCAGCCGGTTTGGGCGGCTCCGGTCCGATGGCGAGCGCGGTCAACATGCCATGCACGCCGTCCAGCAAAAGATCCTCATCGCCACCACGGCCGCGCAGGAACTCGTCGAGTTCCTGCAGCTCTTCGTCCGTGGGCGACTGGGTCCATTGCAATTCATTCATTCTGTAAATACTCGTTCAACATCGGTGCTCAAAACAAAACACGCGCTCGGTGCGAAGGCACTGGGCGAAGTCGCCATCGATTCTAGGCCGCCAGTTCCAGCGTGACGGGCGCATGGTCAGAAGCGCGCTCCCAGGTTCGCGGCGTGCGTTCGATGGTGGCGGCGACACAGCGCGCTTTCAAGGCATTGCTGGCCAGGATCAGGTCGATACGCAGACCCATGTCGCGCCGGAACGCCGCCTGCCGATAGTCCCACCAACTGTAATGTCCGGCGTCGTCGTGGAACATCCGGAAAGTGTCGTGCAAGCCCAGTGCAAGCATCGCCTGCAACGCATCACGCTCGGGCGCGGAGCAGAGGATTCCATCCTTCCAGGCAACCGGATCGTGCACGTCCCGATCATCCGGAGCGATGTTGAAATCGCCCAACACGATCAGATTCGGATGGCTTTCCAATTCCTTCGCGATATGCGCCGTCACCTTGGCCAGCCAGGCAAGCTTATAGGCGTACTTCTCGCTGCCCACGGCTTGGCCGTTCACGACGTAAAGATTGACGACACGTATGTCGCCGACCGTTCCAATCAGGATGCGTCGCTGCGGATCGTCCAGCCCGTCAATGTCGGTGATGACATCGCTGATCGGTTGCTTCGCGAGTATGGCAACGCCGTTGTAGGTCTTCTGGCCAGAGAACACGACGTGATATCCGGCGGCTTCGATCGCCTCGCGCGGAAACTTGTGGTCTTCCTGTTTGGTTTCCTGCAAAACCAGCACGTCGGGCGCGGCCTCGGCCAGCCACTGCTCCACATGCGGCAGCCGCACGTTCAACGAATTGACGTTCCACGATGCGATTTTCATGTCGCTAGTCTAGCGCCGCATACGAATGGCACGCCTGCCTCGGGCGCGACAGCAGTTAAGCTTCAGCAATGAAACCAATGATCGATCTGCGCAGCGATACCGTCACCCAACCGACCATGGCCATGCGCGCCGCGATGGCTGCCGCACCGGTTGGCGACGACGTCTACGGTGAAGACCCAACCGTCACTGCGCTGGAACAACGACTCGCATCGGAATTGGGTTTCGAAGCCGGCCTCTTCACGCCAAGTGGGACACAAGCCAATCTGGTGGCGATGCTCGCCCACTGCGAGCGCGGCGATGAATATCTGGTCGGCGCGGAAGCGCACACCTACAAATATGAAGGCGGTGGTGCGGCTGTGCTCGGCTCAATCCAGCCGCAACCCATCGTTAATGCTGCCGATGGCAGCCTGCCTTTGGAGTTGTTGAAGAAAGCCGTCAAACCCGACGATTTTCACTTCGCCAAAACGCGTCTGCTGGCGCTGGAAAATACTTGGCACGGTCGTGTTCTGCCGCAGGACTACGTTATCGAAGCGACCGATTGGGCGCTTTCGCGGGGACTGGCAACGCATTTGGACGGCGCACGATTTTTCAACGCAGCGATTGCCAGCGGCATTGCGCCTCGCGAACTGGCCGCACCGTTCGACAGCGTGTCGATCTGTTTGTCGAAAGGCCTCGGTGCTCCGGTCGGTTCGGTGTTAGTCGGGTCACACGCTTTGATCAAACGTGCACGACGGTGGCGCAAGATGCTCGGGGGTGGCATGCGCCAGTCCGGCATGCTCGCGGCGGCTGCGATTCATGCGCTGGATCATCATGTTGATCGACTGGTAGACGACCACCGTCGCGCGGCGCGTCTCGCCGATGGTTTGCTAGGTATCGACGCGCTTAACGTTTCCGCGCAGCACACCAACATGGTTTTCATTGACGTGCCGACCGAGCGCTTGCGTGCGCTCGATGCGCACCTGCGCGACCACGGGATTCTCGCCAGCATCGGTTACCTGCCGGCAGTGCGGCTGGTGACCCATCTGGACGTCGACGACGATGACATTGAAAGCGCCGTCGATGCGTTGCGCTTGTTCTTCGAGTGAGAACCGCCCTTCACCCGAAGCCCGAGTGCTTCGCGTGTCAGTCCACCAAGCCGTAACTGCGCAACAGCGCATCGGGTGACGGTTCGCGACCACGAAACTCGACGAAGCTCTCCAATGCAGGTCGCGATCCGCCGACACTCAGGATTGCCTTGCGATACGCCTCGCCAACCTCGCGACTGAACACGCCTTCCTGCTCGAAACGCCCGAATGCATCGGCGGACAACACCTCGGCCCACAGATAGCTGTAGTAACCCGCGCCGTAACCGCCAGAGAAGATGTGCGTGAATGCGTGAGGAAATCGGTTCCACTCGGGCGCAGGAATCACCGCGACTTCATCGCGCACTTCGCTGAGTATTTGCATAAGCCGCGATCCTGTGGACGGATCGAATTCCAGGTGCAAGCGGAAATCAAACAAGGCGAATTCCAGTTGGCGCACCAGAAACATGCCACTCTGGAAATGGCGTGCTGCCTGCATCCGATCAAATAACTCACCGGGCAACTTTTCGCCGGTCTTGTAGTGACGCGCGAAAAGGTCGAGGCCCTCGCGCGTCCAGGCGAAGTTCTCCATAAATTGGCTGGGTAATTCCACCGCATCCCATTCAACGCCGCTGATGCCGGACACGCCGGGATAGTCAACTTCGGTGAGGATGTGATGCAGTCCGTGTCCGAATTCGTGGAACAACGTGATCACGTCGTCGTGGGTGAGCAATGACGGCGTCGATGGATTCGGCGGCGCGAAATTGCACACCAGATACGCGACGGGCAACTGCACCGCGTCGCCATCGCGGAAGCGGCTTGCGCACACATCCATCCAGGCGCCGCCGCGCTTCCCGCTGCGCGCATAGAGATCGACATAGGCACCGGCAATGATATGGCCATCGGCATCGACTAGATCGTAATAGCGCGCGTCTGCGTGCCAGGTCTCAACGCCGTCGCGCTCATGCAGCTCGAACCCGAAAAGGCTTTTCACCACACCAAACAAGCCTTCGATCACTGCCGGCAGTGGAAAGTAAGGCTTCAGTTCCTCCTCGTTGAGTGAGTACTTCTGTTCGCGCAACTTCTCCGAGGCGTAGCCGACGTCCCAAGGTTGCAGATCATCAATGCCAAGGACACTCGCCGCGTAGGCACGCAATTCCGCCAATTCCGCCTGTGCGCGCGGCTTGGCACGAGCGGCAAGATCGCGCAGGAACTCCAAAACCTGATCGGGAGATGCCGCCATCTTGGTAGCTAGCGATTCTTGGGCTGCGTTGGCGAAGCCAAGCAACGCTGCAGATTCATGGTTTAGCGCCAGTAACTGTTCGATGCGTGAGGTGTTGTCGAACGCGCCGTCATTGGAATGCTCGGACGCGCGCGTGCCAAAAGCGCGATGAACGCGTGCACGCAATTCGCGATCATCGGCGTAGGTAAGCACCGCTTGGACGCTTGGCTGTTTCAAAGTGACCAGCCAGCCATCGAGTTCCTTCTCCTGTGCGTAGGCGCGCAAAGTTGCACGCCCTGATTCGGGAATGCCGGCGAGCATCGATTCGTCAGTGATGTGCTCGCTCCAGACGTCGGTCGAATCCAGCACCGCTTCCTCGAATTCGGTCGATAGCCGCGCCAGTTCAGATGAAATTTCGCGAAAACGACTACGTGCAGGTTCCTCCAGCGCGACGCCAGACAAGGTGAAATCGCGAATCTCGTGCTCAACCAAGGTTCGCGCTGCGCGCGGCAGGTCGGCAAAATTGGTTGATTGTTGCACCGCGGCGATTGCCGCATACAGCGCGCGGTTTTGGCCGAGTTCGGTGTTGAACGCAACCAGTTTTTCCTGCGCGCTCGCGTAAGCCTTGCGGAGGGCTTCGGAATCCATCACGCCATGCAGATGACTGACTGGCGACCAGGCACGCGACAGACGGTCGCCGAGGCGCTCTGCCAACATGACGGTGTTGTCGAAACTGCGCGTTTCGACATTGGCCAACATCGCGTCAATGCTGGCCTCGTATTCGCCAAGTATCTGCGTGATTGCCGGTTCAACATGCTCGGCGCGAATGGAGTGGAACCGAGGAAGGCCGCTGGCGATGAGCAACGGGTTGATATCGGTCATGGCTGGGGTCATTGTCAGAGTCGAAATTTTCAGGATATTCAGGAATGGGGGCAGCGACTGCCGCAAGCAAGCGGGAGATGGTGGCCGCGGAAGTCCACTTATGCGGACATTCAATCAGAAGCAGTCGATTGGCCGCGCCTCGATGGCAGCGTCGGCGCCCACATGCGCTCGCCAGTCCACCGCCGCATCGGCTGGCTGCGCGAAGTCGATCCAGAAGCCCGGGTCAAGCTCGGTACGTTCGCCAACCTCGGCTTTCACGCCAAGCGTCGCAAGTTCGACTTGACGTTTCCCCGCGTTGTCGCGGTCGTGGAACAGGCCCAGCGAGACTGTGTTCTGCTGGCCGCCGGCGGTGATTACGTAGTAATCCTTGACGCCACGCTCGGAAAGCTCACGTGCCGAAGCCAATGCGCTTTCGCGGTCGGGAAAGGTCGGCAGGAAAACCCACCAGCCGCGCAAGCGCTCAAGTTTTCCTTCGCGAAACTTGATGCGACGTGTCAGTGGCGTCAGTGCCGTGATGGCCGATCGTACGGCGGAACGATTGGAAAATGGGCCGATCGATACGCATGCGTCATCTGCATTTGACCCGGCTGGCGCCGGCGCGAGTTCGGCAACAGGCCCAATGCCATCGCGTTCTGACAGCAGGACCAAGGTCGGAACGTCGTTCGAGTTTTCCGCGCGCGAGAGGGTGGGCTCATCCCGATAGGTGCTGGCGATCCACGCCAGCGCGCCGATGTTCAGCACCAGCAACAGCAGGACGACGATCCGGACCAACATCAGGCGCGCAACTCTGCTTCGGCCCAACGCGCAAGGCCATGCAGAACCAGATCAGCATGACGCTCGCTGTCCGGCAACCACGGCGACAGTTCCGCACTGCCCCCACCGGTGAGTACGATGACTGGGACAGCCCCCAACTTTGCCGCGGTTTGGCGGCGAAAGCGTCCGATCAAGGCGATCGCCGCGAGCAGGGCGCCAGACTGGATTGCATCGTTGGTTGTAGTCGCCATTTCAACAAGCTTGCCGCAAGGACCCGCCAGCCTTGCCGTGGCCGAGCGCAGTGCGCTTCGCATCAGGTCCGGACTGGCCAAAATCAAGCCGCCGTGATGTTCGCCGTCGGCATCCAAGGCATCCAGCGTCAACGCCGTTCCACAACTGACCAGCACCTGCGCGCGCGGCGACTTTGCATGCATTGCCACCATCGCCAGGAAGCGGTCGATGCCCAATCGATTCGGTTGCCGATAGCCATTGTTGACGCCAAGTGCGTGGCGCGGCGTTTTCAGCCACACGGGATCGACGCGGAATACGCTACGGCACAACGCCGTCAATTCGGCCTCGCGTGTTTCCCCGACGACACTCGCAACCAGCACCGATTCGGGTCGACGCGGCAGCGCCAACCAATCATTGCTCGCTGCGGCCGCCAAAGATTGTTGCTGATGCGCGAAAACGCCGCCAGGTCGAACTTCTCCGTCAACGTGGCTTGCCCATTTAAGCCGGGTATTGCCGAAATCGATCAACAGATTCATGCCGTGCGCACGCTCACTTCGCCGGTTTCCACAAGAAATTCGCCATTGTCGCCCCGTATGCGCAAGGCGCCGCGCGGGTCCACGCCCAGCGCTATGCCACAGCGCTCTGCGGGTGCGTCCACACATACGCGCCTGCCAATCAGCACATCGTAGCGCGCTTGCTCGTCGAGAAAGGGAGTAAAGCCCGATGTGTTGAATTCCTGGAGTGATTCCGCGAGCCGCGAAAGTAGTAGCGCCGCCAGCCGATTTCGATACGAGCCGTGTCCACTCGGCGCGAGTGAATCGACGTCGACCCAAGGCTGATCGATGCTTGCGGCAGTTGCCGGGTTGAGATGAATGTTGATGCCAATCCCGATAACGGCATGGCAAGGACCCTGCGCTTCGCCGCCGATTTCAACCAGGATACCGGCGAGTTTTCGGCGGTCAGCGACCACGTCGTTCGGCCACTTCAGGCCGACGCCGCGGATGCCGATGTCGTGCAGGGCGCCGATAACTCCAAGCCCGGCGACCAGGCTGAGTCCCGCGAGCGCACTCATTCCCCTGTCAAAGTTCCAGCGCAGAGAAAGTACCAGGCTGCCGCCGATTGCGCTCTGCCAGATACGCCCACGTCGACCACGGCCGCTCGTTTGGACTTCAGCAAGCAACACGGATGCCGATTGATCATCGTTGGGTGAGCGCTGCATCAGCACCGAATTGGTCGAATCCACCTGCCACGCGACTTGCACGTCGGTGATGGACTGCCGCGCCTGATTCGAAAGCATCGACGAGATGACATCCGCATCCAGCGCTTCGTATGGGAACGACATTCGATAACCACTGCCGGTACTGCCAGAGATGGCGAGTCCCAAATCTCGCAGCGACTCGATCCGCTTCCATATCGCGGCTCGGGTTATCCCCAGCCGTCGCGCGAGCTCACTTCCCGACACGACAGCGCCGTCGGCCAACGCGGCGATCAGGATGTGCTGCATGGCATCGGGCTGTGTAGGATAGGGCTGAGCCATGGAATGCTTGGTTGCGTGCCTGAACAAAAATGCTGGAATGGCGGATTGAGCGCGTCGGAACTGGATTTGTCATTCTGTCCGCAGTGTCCGAATAACGTCCGACGGACAGGCGCGGCAACGCGTGGAGTGGCTTTCCATTATGCCTCCGGCGTCACGCAGGCACCTACGCGGAGAGGTCTAGAGCGTGTCCCGGCCGTAAGCTGCGGCCACTCCCGACCGCTGGCGCGATTTTTGCTGACATTGACAATGTGTAGGCACTGGAACTGCGGCTCGCCACGTGCGAGGATCGGCGTCGGGCGTTTCCCGCGATCAATTCGAACGGAACAATGCACGCCATGCGCTATCTTTCTGCCATCTCTGCTCGACTGATTCCGCTCGCCTTGTTTGCGTTCGCAGGCTCGGCCGCCGCGGGCGATTACACCTACGCGATGGCCTCCAATGATTCGGTCTATGCGGCATCCGGTGCGGGTGTCAACGAATCGGCAGGAAGTTCCGCCAACTCTGCCGGCGGAAGCATCGAAGGCATGGATTCGCGCTATCTGGTTTCCGACGACGATGCGAGCAGCTCCGCTTCGGCGCGCTCTGAGTCTTCCGGCTCGGTACCGGCACCAACGGTCGGTGGCGGCGGCAGCTCAGGACCTGAAAGGCGTTCCACTCATCGTTGGCAGTCGCTGGTTCCGGGTGCGATCAAGTAACGATCGAATACCGGCGAGGGACCACTGTCGCCCATGACGTCTTGGTTGGGCTGGACTCGCCCCAGGCGGCCTGTGATTGAAGACACGCGTTGGTGCAGGCTTTTGGACAGCTCCGTGTTGTTTGAATGGATGAGTCCAGCCCGCCGAGAACGCTTGCGCGAACACGCCGCGCTTTTCCTTGCCGACAAGCGGTTTCACGCGGCAGCAAATCACGTCGTCGATCCCGATCAGCAGCTTGCCATTGCGGCGCTGGCCTGCATTCCATTGCATCGGATCGGCTACCGTGCCTTGCGCGGATGGCGCGACGTGATCGTGTATCCAAGCGGCTTCCGTAGCCGGCGGGAACACCACGATGAAGTCACCGGAGTCGTGACTCAGATTGAAGATGACATGATCGGCGAGGCCTGGGATCGCGGACCCATTGTGCTGTCCTGGGCGGACATCGCCCACGACTTGGCCAGTCCATTCGACGGTCTCAACGTCGTCATCCACGAGATTGCGCATAAGCTGGACATGCTCGACGGCAGCATCAACGGCACTCCCAAGCTGCCGTCCAGCATCCCACGCAAGCAGTGGGTTGCGACCATGCAACATGCATTTGATGACATGGTTCGCATGGTGAAAGAAGACATTGAGACTCCGATCGATCCGTACGCCGCGGAAAGCGTCGACGAGTTTTTCGCAGTAATCACTGAGTACCATCATTCCGCGCCTGAGCAACTTGCGAGATGGATGCCCGACGTCGCAGATCTTATGAACCGCTATTTTGGTCAGGTCGATGGCATCTGATCTCGTTCTTTGCATGTGCGGCGACTCGTCGCAGCAGGATCGTGGCGCGCACACGACGGTTCCGGTGAAATACGCCTTGTGCGCCGCTAGCATGAGCAGTGACGGAGGTTAGCGCCGCCAGCGATGGGTTCGACCACCGAATAAAAGGGTTAAAAAACACCCTCCAAGGTGTTGACGCCCCCGCCCTGTGATGTAGAATGCGCGGCTCGCTTGAACGAAAGGTTCGGGTGGCTTTCGGCGGTTCTGCTGAGGTTTTGCGGGGTTGCTGGAGGCGAAGAAACTGATCTTTGACAGTATGCGCAGGTAACTTGTGTGGGTGCCTTGAGGTGGACAGATGTCCATCGATACAAAGCACCAAGCAAGTATGAAGCAGAACGTTTTATGCAAGCTTGGATCGCTCAGCAGTTTGGACAGCAATGTCCTGAAAATTTAACTGAAGAGTTTGATCCTG
>JBBSTF010000009.1:0-77212 GCA_038236135.1 Lysobacterales bacterium | reverse complement strand
TTCCTGTCGGCAAGTGCTGGACGGATCAGCCGCTTGCGGGACGCGCTGGGAGCGCGGCTTCGGCTGCGGCACAGGATGTGCCTTCAGCCGAACCCGGCCAGTGCTTGCGTACCCGCACGGCTTCACCGTGCGGGCGACAGGCCATCGGGTCGCATCTTTGGCCTACGTTTCTCTGCGAGGAGAAAGGTAGGTCGGCGGGCGGCAGCCCGGCGAAACGCTTTACAAACCTGGCGGAAGCCGACACGCAGAAAGTGAACGGCCAAAAGCCAGGTCAAAACGCTCGACCAGGCTAGCGACAGCCAACAAGCGACAAGCGGCACCAGCCAACGATCGCCATAAGGCAATACAAGGCGCGGACCTTATCCCCAACCCTTCTCCCACCGGGAGAAGAGAGTAAAGCGCAACGCTTGCGCTCAAAGCGAAGCGCACGTACAGTGCGCCCCACTGTAATAGCGCGTTAGTACATTATGAAACGTCGATCGCTGCAACCCGAGCCATTGCCAGTGTCCCCCGAGGACACCCTGTGCAAGGCCTTGCTAAGTCTGGATACGCTGCCGCAGATGCGCGCGTTGCTGCGTGACTTGTGTACGCCAGCAGAGCTTGAGGCGCTGACGGATCGCTGGCGCGTCGTGCCTTACCTGATCGAAGAGTTGCCGTATCGCGAGATCCACGATCGTACGGCGGTGAGCATTACCACCATTGGGCGAGTGGCGCGTTGCCTCAACACCGGCAACGGTGGGTACATGGGCGTGATCGACAGCCAGCGTCGTGCTGCCACCACTCGAAAGGCGAACCGAAGCGCCACGCGTAGTGCGACCACCAACAACGTTCCGGGCAAGGCCAGCAAATGAAACCACGTGATCGTTTGCGTATTGCGATGCAGAAGTCCGGTCGACTGGCCGATCCATCGCGTGATCTGCTGACCCGATGTGGCCTGAAGTTTCGTGAAAGCCGCGACCGCCTGTTCTGCTTTGGCGAGGTCGAGCCAGTCGATCTGCTGCTAGTCCGCGACGACGACATCCCCGGCCTGATCGCCAGCGGTGTCTGCGATCTCGGCATCGTCGGCCGCAATGTGTTGCTCGAACAGCAACTCGCAGCAAAAGGCGATGCCGGATTCACCGAACTTCGGGCGCTGGGCTTTGGATCGTGTCGGCTGTCCGTGGCGATAGCGCAGGACGAGGAATGGCGCGGTCCTGAGCAACTTGCAGGACAGCGCATCGCGACCAGCTATCCCGCCCTGCTCGGTGATTGGCTCGCGCGCAATGGCGTGCAAGCGGACATCGTTGAACTGGCAGGCTCGGTTGAAATCGCGCCGCGCCTTGGCACCGCTGACATCATCTGCGACCTGGTTTCCAGCGGTGCCACGCTGGCAGCGAATCAACTCAAGGAAGCCGAGGTCATCCTGCAAAGCGAATCGGTCCTGGCTGGTCCATCTGAAACGCTCATCGACGAGCGCGGCGATCTGCTCGCGCTGCTGTTGTCGCGACTGGACAGCGTGATCCAGGTTCGCGAATCCAAACTCGTTTTGCTGCATGCGCCACGTCACGCGATCGAAGTCATCGCGGCACTGTTGCCGAATGCACAACGCCCTACCCTGATGCCGTTGGAAGGCGACGATGATCACGTGGCGTTGCAGGCACTGTGCACTGGCACGGTGACATGGCGGCATCTTGAAGAGCTGAAACGTGCCGGAGCGAGTTCGCTGCTGGTGCTGCCGGTCGAGAAGATGCTGTCGTGAACCGCATCGACTGGAATTCAATCACTGTCGGCGAGCAAGTCGCGGCTTTGGCACGCCCGGCGCAGTCGCGCGAGCAGAAACTGATCGACGGCGTCGCTGAGATTATCGCCACGGTGCGTCGCGATGGCGATGCTGGCGTACTGGCGATGTCGCAACGCCACGATGCCTGTCCGCCAGCCGCGCTGATCGTTACTGCGGATGAATTCGATGCAGCACAAGCATCGCTGTCGAACGATCTGAAGCAGGCAATTCGCGATGCACATGAGCGCATCGAACGATTTCACCGTGCCGCCTCGGTTTCCGCGATCTCAGTTGAGACCGCTCCGGGCGTGACGTGCGAACGCATCCTGCGACCGATTACGCGCGTCGGGCTTTACGTGCCGGCAGGCAGCGCACCGCTGCCATCGACGGCGTTGATGTTGGGCGTACCTTCGCAAATTGCTGCATGTCCGGATGTGATCCTGTGCACGCCACCGCGCGCCGATGGCAACGCCGATCCGGCCGTTCTGTTTGCTGCTCGCGTCTGTGGCATTGAGCGCGTTTACGTGATCGGCGGCGCTCAGGCAATTGCTGCGATGGCGTATGGAACGGCGACCGTCACGCGTTGCGACAAAATCTTTGGACCAGGCAATGCCTGGGTCACCGAGGCGAAATTGCAGGTCGCCGCCGATTCCGATGGTGCCGCAATCGACATGCCAGCTGGACCATCGGAACTGTTGGTGATCGCCGATCAAACCGCCGATCCGCGTTTCGTTGCCGCCGACCTGTTATCGCAAGCCGAGCACGGGCCCGATTCGCAGGTGATCCTGCTGAGTGACAGCGCGGCGCTAATAGACGCTGTCTCCGCAGAACTCGCTGAGCAGTGCAACGTTTTGGGTCGAGCCGCGACCGCCCGACTCGCCTTGCAATCCAGCCGCCTGATCGAAGTCGCCGATCTGAGCCAAGCCGTGGCAATCAGCAATCGCTATGCGCCCGAACACCTCATCTTGAATGTCGCCGATCCGCGACTGTTGCTGGTAACAGTGCAGAGCGCCGGATCGGTATTTCTAGGCGCCTGGTCGCCGGAATCGGTCGGCGACTATTGCAGCGGCACCAACCATGTCTTGCCGACCTACGGCCATGCACGTGCTTGGAGCGGCGTTTCGGTCGCCAGTTTCCAGAAGCAGATCACGGTGCAGGAATTGTCATCGGATGGCCTGCGCGGCATCGGTGCTTGCGCGATTACGCTGGCGACTGCGGAAGGGCTTGATGCTCATGCGCGCGCGGTGTCGATCCGTCTTGACGCGATTGCTACGGGTGCAAGCGGATGAGCATGCTCGATCTCGCTCGCCCGAACGTGCGTGCCATGCAGCCGTACTCGTCCGCTCGCATGGAGGCGACGCGTGGCGGCGTGCTGCTCAACGCCAACGAATCACCGTGGCCGCCATTTGCTTCCGATGACAGGGACTGGAATCGATATCCGGATCCGCAACCGGCGCAACTGGTCGAGCGACTCGCCGGCATCTTTGGCGTGGCATCCAACCAGTTGCTGGTCGGGCGTGGCAGCGACGAGGCGATTGATCTGCTGGTGCGCGCGTTCTGTGAGCCAGGCCGCGACGCCATCGCGATCAGTCCACCGACGTTCGGCATGTACGCGGTTTGTGCCCGGGTGCAGGGCGCAGACGTGGTCACTATTCCGCTCGATGAGAATTTTCACGCCGATGTCGAGGCGCTGATGTCGTCGATCAGCAAGAACGTAAAGCTCGTTTTCCTGTGCACGCCGAACAATCCGACCGGGGACGTTTTGACGCTGGATCGGATCGAACGTGTTGCTCGCGAACTGGCGGATCGTGCGATGGTGATCGTCGACGAGGCGTATATCGAGTTCGCAGATACGGCCAGCGCAACCACGCTGCTACATCGCCACGAAAATATTGCTGTCCTGCGCACGCTGTCCAAGGCGTGGGCAATGGCTGGGCTCCGGCTCGGCTGCCTGATTGCGAACGCGGAAATCATTTCGTTGTTGCGCCGAATCATGCCGCCCTATCCGCTTCCGACGCCGTGCGTTGAGGCCGCGTTGTCTGCACTTTCGGATGCTGGAATCGCGCAGGCAACACAGCGCGTCGCGACCACAGTTGCCGAACGCGAGCGCGTCGCCACTGCGTTGCGCCAATGCACGGCCATCATTGACGTGTTGCCTTCACGGGCGAACTTCCTGACCGTCCGCTGCGTCGATTCCGCCGGACTCTATCGACATTTGCTCAGCGCCGGCATCGTCGTGCGCGACGTGTCGCACTACCCGAAACTTCCGCAATGTCTGCGTTTTTCCATCGGCACGGCGACCGAAAATGATCGCCTGCTCGAAACCGTTCGCAGCCTGGAGATCAGCTGATGCGCAAGATTCTTTTTATCGATCGCGACGGCTGCCTGATCGAGGAGCCCGCCGATCAGCAGATCGACACCTACGAAAAGTTTTCCCTGCTGCCGGGCGTGATTGCGGCATTGCAGCGCTGCGTTGAAGCAGGCTACGAACTGGTGATGGTCAGCAATCAGGACGGCTTGGGCACCGCGAGCTTTCCGCAAGCCGATTTCGATGGTCCGCAACAGTTGCTGCTACGTATCCTCGAATCGCAGGGGATTCGCTTTTCCGAAATCCTGATCGACCACACCCTTCCGGCCGACAACGCCGATACGCGAAAGCCCGGCGTCGGCATGATGCGCCACTACCTTGCCGCTGACGACTGGAGCCGCAGCGCATCGGCAATGATCGGCGATCGCGTCACCGACCTGCAGTTCGCCGCCAACATGGGCGTGCGCGGCTTTCGTGTTGGTCCGGACGGTGTCGCGTGGACCGAAGTCGCGCATGAGTTGCTCGATGTGCCTCGCCGCGCCTTGGTCACCCGCAACACAAAAGAAACCAAAATCACGGTCCGCGTCGATCTAGATCAAAACGCCGACGCCAAGATCACCACCGGCCTTCCCTTCTTCGATCACATGCTGGAACAGATCGGCAAGCATGCAGGGATCGCATTGGAGCTTCACTGCGACGGCGATACACGAATCGACGAACACCACACGGTCGAGGATTGCGCCCTGGCGCTCGGTGCAGCGTTGAAGGCAGCGCTGGGCGACAAACGTGGCATTGGACGCTATGGCTTTTCGTTGCCGATGGATGAGACCCAAGCGACAGCGCTGCTCGATCTTTCCGGGCGTCCCTGCTTGATCTTCGAAGGCGCGTTCCCACGCGAACGCGTTGGCGACCTGCCAACCGAACTGGTGCCACATTTTTTCCGCTCGCTCTGCGATGCGCTCGGCGCCAACCTGCACCTGAGCGTGCGCGGCGAGAACGCTCATCACATGGTCGAGGCCTGCTTCAAGGCGACTGCGCGCACGCTCCGCCAAGCCTTGCGGCGTGAGGGCAGCGAACTTCCGAGTACCAAGGGCTCGCTGTAGTGAACGTAGTCCTGGTCGACGCCGGCGGCACCAATATCGGCTCGGTGCGTTATGCCTTGCAACGCCTCGGCGTGGACGCACCATTGAGCAGCGATGTTGCAACAATTCGTCGCGCCGACAAGGTCATCCTGCCCGGCGTCGGCGCCGCAGCACCGGGAATGGCGCGATTGCGCGAAGCAGGTCTGGTGGATGTTTTGCGCGACTTGCAGCAACCAGTTCTAGGCGTCTGCCTCGGCATGCAATTGCTGTTCGAGCACTCTGAAGAGAGCGATACCGTTTGCCTCGGCCTGATTCCCGGCCGCGTCACCAAGATGCCTGGTGACGCCGGTCTGCGAATCCCGCATATGGGCTGGAATCGGCTGGACGTTTGCGCGAGCGATCCACTAGTCGCCGAACTTCCCGCTGATGCCCATGCCTATTTCGTCCACAGCTACGCCGCGGAAATCTCACCGGCAACGCTGGCAAGCAGTTCGCATGGCAGTGCATTCACCGCCGTCGTCCGCAATCGCAACTTCTGCGGCATGCAATTCCATCCCGAACGCTCCGCGGCGGTTGGTTCGCAACTCCTGAAAAACTTCCTCGCATCGTGACCACTTCAAACTTCACCATCATCCCAGCGATCGATCTGCGCGCAGGTCACGTCGTGCGGCTGCAGCAAGGCGATTACGATCGCCAGACCGATTACGACTTCGATGCCGTCGAACTCGCCACGCGCTATCGCGACGAAGGTGCGACCTGGCTGCACGTCGTTGATCTGGATGGCGCGCGCAACGGCAGCCTTGCCAATCTGCGCACCATCGACGTCATTGCGCGTCTCGGTTTCAAAATCCAGGCCGGCGGCGGCGTGCGTGTGCAGGACGATCTCGAGCGATTGTTCGATGCGGGCGTCGATCGCGTCGTGCTCGGCAGCGTCGCTGTTCGCGATCCCGACCAAGTTGTGCGCTGGCTGCCGCACTACGGAGCCGAACAACTGACGATTGCTCTCGACAGTCGCGAGCGCGATGGCCGCTGGACCTTGCCGGTCGCAGGCTGGACTGAAACCGAAGCCGCCACGCTCGAAGAACTCGCCACTATGTACGCCAATGCTGGCGCGCAACACCTGCTCTGCACCGACATTGATCGCGACGGCATGCTCGCCGGATTCAACCTCGATCTTTACCGACAACTGCATGCCCTCGTTCCGACGATGGCCGTGCAGGCATCCGGGGGCGTAAGGTCGATTGATGACATCGTCGCCGCACGCGATGCCGGCGCGAAGGCGGTCATCCTCGGTCGCGCCTTGCTCGAAGGCCGCTTCACGCTGGCGCAGGCGCTGGCATGCTGACGCGGCGCATCGTGCCCTGCTTGGATGTGCGCGATGGACAAGTCGTGAAAGGCGTGCAATTTCGCGATCACGTCGTCATGGGCGAAATCGTCGATCTGGCGCTGCGCTACCGCGCTGAAGGCGCCGACGAACTGGTGTTCTACGACATCACCGCCAGCCCGGAAGCTCGCGGCGTTGATTTGAGCTGGATTGAACGCGTCGCTCGCGTCCTCGACATTCCGTTCTGCGTCGCCGGTGGCATTTGCAGCGTGAGCGATGCGCGCGCCGTGCTGCATGCGGGAGCCGACAAGGTTTCCATCAACACGCCGGCGCTGGCGCGACCCGACCTGATCACGGAACTCGCCGACGCGCTTGGCGTGCAATGCGTGGTCGTTGGCATCGACAGCCTGCGCGACGCCGATGGCGAGTGGCGCGTGCGTCAGTACACAGGCGATCCCACGAGGACGCGTGCATTGCCAAAGCGGACGTTGGACTGGGTTGTCGAAGCACAAGGACTTGGCGCTGGTGAAATCGTACTCAACTGCATGGGCAGCGATGGCGTGCGCAAGGGCTACGACATCGAACAACTGCGCGCCGTCCGCGCCGTCTGCCACGTTCCGCTGGTTGCATCAGGCGGTGCAGGAACTATCCAACATTTTCGCGATGCCTTCGTCGAAGCCGATGTCGACGCCGCACTTGCTGCCAGCGTGTTCCATAGTGGCGCGATCGCCATCCCCGATTTGAAGCGGGAATTAGCTGAGGCCGGCATCGCGATTCGACCCACGCATTGATTGCTACAGCAAGACTCCGTAACCATGACCCAATCCACGTCACCTTCCAGCACCGACGCTCCGAACGATGACGACCTCGACTGGCAGAAATCCGACGGCCTGCTGCCCGCCATCGTCCAGCACTGGCGCGACGGCCGGGTGCTGATGCTCGGATACATGAACCCGGAAGCCTTGCAGCAAACCCGAGACAGTGGGTCGGTGACGTTTTACAGCCGCAGCAAACAACGGTTATGGACGAAAGGCGAATCTTCCGGCAACACGCTACTGATGAAATCGATCCACATCGACTGCGACCGCGACACCATTCTTGTCCTCGCTGACCCCGTCGGACCTACCTGTCACACTGGCACGGACAGCTGCTTCGGAGACGACGCCGCACCCACGCTTTCAATACTGGGCCAACTCGACGCCACCATTGCCCAACGCCACAGCGACCGTCCCGCTGGCAGCTACACCACGAAGTTATTCGACGGCGAACTACGGCGCATTGCGCAGAAGGTCGGCGAAGAAGGCGTCGAAACGGCGCTCGCCGCCGTCACCCAAGACGACGCAGCGCTCGCGGGGGAGGCTGCGGATTTGCTCTATCACCTTGCGGTACTCTTGCGAGCTCGGGGGCTCAATCTTGATGCAGCGATAGACACGCTTCGCGCTCGGACGACGTGAAGCGCAAGCGGGTCACGCCATAGCAGGCTACCTACCGTTGACCGGCTTCCAACGGCGGCCGCAACACTCCTCGCGACTGCCAATTCACTTTCGCCGAGATTGTTGCGGTCATCAGACAAGAAAATTCGGACTGGATTTAGCGGAACTTGGGGCAATGAAATGGAAACGATTCTTAAATTGGCAGTTCTTTGTGTTCATGTGTTTGCAATTGTTGCAGTCGGAGTGTTTGCCTGGCATGGCGAATGGGCGGCGGTAGGAGTTGCGTTTGGAGCAATTATTGTAGCGAAGCTGGCCTTTGGACTGCTGGAAGTCTTATTGACACCACTATCGATTCTTGCAACTTATTTTATTAGGCGAGGAATATCAATACCTGCCTTCTTATTTACCGCGATGTATTCTTTACTCAATAAGATAGCCTATCTAATATATTGCGTATCAATCGTCATTTATTTTACAAACGCACCCGGGCCACCACCATGGCTTGCAGTAATGCTTGCCATGGTTGTAGCAATGGCGCCGTTCGCATGGGCTGTTGCCAGCAAGAATTCCGATGGAGAACAACCACATGAGCTGGATTCAATGGCATCGTTTTTTGGTGTTGGAGGCGCGGGAATAATGATGATTTTTGGTATCGATATTCGCCTAGCACTGATTCCTTTAGAGGTATTTTTTGTTCTTTCTGCAGGGCACTTGGTTTTTTGGTTGGCCAAAAATATATGGCCCGATGTCCGCGAGAGGTACCTTTCACTTCGCGACTTGTCCTGATATTTGTTGCCAATTACGGATTCAGAGAAAAATTTGATAAATTGAGACGGAAGGGTAATTCATCATGAACTACGTGCAGATCATCGCGGTACTGGCGATTCTTCAATTCTTCTTCTTCGGCATCTTGGTTGGGAGGGCGCGGGGTAAGTATGGGGTCAAGGCTCCTGCTACTTCGGGGCACGAAATGTTTGATCGCGCCTACCGGGTGCAGATGAATACGTTGGAGCAACTGGTGGGGTTCCTGCCTGCCCTCCTGCTGGCGAGCCTGTACTGGCCGAACTGGATCATCGCGTGCATTGGCGCGGTCTACCTGATCGGGCGATTCTTATATCAGCGCTCGTACGTCACCGATCCGGCAAAGCGCGGATTGGGGTTCGTG
The DNA here is from genome assembly GCA_038236135.1 of Lysobacterales bacterium. Lineage (GTDB taxonomy): Bacteria > Pseudomonadota > Gammaproteobacteria > Xanthomonadales > Rhodanobacteraceae > Dokdonella. The sequence goes on along the minus strand of JBBSTF010000009.1, from coordinate 68,141 downwards.
CTGACGGTGATTCCGACATTCGTGTTGTTGCTCGCCGTGCTGATCGGTGCCGTTCTTGCGGGCGGATTCTCGAACGCTGCGTTACCGACAGCGAGTGAACGAAGTACCGCAATGGTGCCAACAGCCGTCAACGCGGAAACTGCTGGCAGTACGTCATCGCCTACGATCGCATCGCCGAAGCCGACACCGGAGGTAATAGCGCCTCCGATTTCGCCAAGCGTGGATACCCCGACACTCAGCGCTACCACTTACGGCCAGGTCACTTTTGGTGATCGGGTTGAGGATGTCGCGAAGCGACTCGATGAGACAACCCCTTCGCCCAGCGATTCTGAAGAAGAGTCGTGCTGGTACGCCGAATTCAAAGCCTATCCTGGCGTGAGCTTTATGGTTGAAGACGGTCGAGTGAATCGGCTGGACTCATCAGAGCCAATCGCAACATCAATTGGGTACACGGTTGGTGCATTGATGGCGGAGATCACGAAGGCGATCCCGACAGCGCTCATAGAACCCAATTTTTATGTTCCCGAAAACCACTACATCACCATTATTAGCGAGGACGGCAAGGCCGCTATCCTGATGGATGAGGTTGAAGGAAAAATCGTCGGCGTCCGCGGCGGTTTGTTGCCGACCGTCCAATACGTCGAAGGTTGCCAATGAGGCTCGTCGAGTTCCGAGACAATACTCACTGCAAGCCAAACTCGGGCCTGCAAGCCGTGATGCTGCGCTACTTGAGTCTGACCGTCTTCGCCGCAGTCTTTGCACTGGCCGGCTGCGCGACCACGCAGACACAGAGCGAGGAACGCCCCATCGTTGGCGGCGCAAATGTTGCACGCTCAGTCGTGCTGTGCCAGACGAAGCTTATCGATCTGCAATCTCGACTCGGCGAACCCAGCCGCGATGGCGTTCTCGGGCGCACTCGTATTCTCACCTGGATAGTCAGTTGGGACCCGCTGGTGAAGTACCTTGGGGTAATGGCCGACGACAATGGCACCGTTGTCGACGTCTACTGGAACCTGCCGTCCGAGATCCAATGGTCGCCCGTCAATCGATGCAAGTGATCGGCGTCCGCGGCGACTGCAAAGGAAAAGCGCTCCCATGAATTCAACCATTTCCGTCAAACACCCATCCCTCTATCCGTGTAGGGCGTTGCTAATTGCGACTTTCATTCTCGGCGCGCTGCTCAGCGGATGCGCCAGCAAGTCGCAAATGGGCGATGACAGATCTGCGCAACTCGTCGCACAACTGACCTCGCAGGCGAACGCGTGGGACAGTGCGATCGTTCGCAAGGACCGCCCCGCGATCGAAGCGAACATCGCTGACGACTTCCGCAACATCGACTCCAGCGGCGGCGTGGCGACCAAGCGCGAGTTCGTTGAACAACTGGTGTCGTCGGATCTCGAGATCGATCCTTACAGCGTCGAGGAATTGGACGTGCGCGTGTATGGCGATGTTGCCCTGCTGAGTGGCCGCACCGACATGACCGGCAGATTCAAGGGCAAGCCTTTCGCAAGCCACTATCGCTACACCGACGTCTATGCAAATCGCGGTGGCGAGTGGAAAGTCGTCAGCGTGCAGACCACGCAGATTCCGAAAGAGTAGCGCTCGTAGGGTGGAACCTCCGCAGGAGATTCCACCGGTGGTGGAGCGCCTCATTGAAGTTCAACCGACAACTAGCAGCCTAACGAACATCAACCACAGCCAACGGTTGCGGTGGAGTCGCCTGCGGCGGTTGCCAGCTTCACGTTGTGAAACGCATCACCCTACGCTTCAGTTTTTTTCGGCGCTGATTTCTTCGCGCGGCGCGGTTTTTCGGTGGGGAGTAGTGAGGTTAGGTGCTGGTAGCGTTCGAACAGGAAGGCGACGCGTTCGGCGTCGGTGTTGAAGTTGCGTCTGCCGTAGGCGGCGTCGACGGCGCGGTCGAGGGCCTGGTGCGCTTTGACCAGCGCGGGTGGCATGGTTACCGGGTCGTAGAGGTCGGCGAGCGTGCTGTCGGGGAACGCGGCGCGGGCATCGAGCACGCCTTGTGCCGCCGCTTCGATCGCGGCGCGTTGTTTGTCGCTGGGCGAGTCGGGCCAGGGAAAGTTGTTGTAGACAATGGTGTTGGAATACTGGTACCGACTCTCCAAGCGCCCACACGTTGCCGAAGTCCACGCCATATGCATGAGCGATTGCAGTACGCCAAAGTCGTATAGCGACGCGTTCGGAACGACCAACACGCTGGGATTCACGATCAATTCGGCCGAGCAGAACCCAAGCGGAATGTACTTCCGACGCTCGGATGTCACTTTTGGAACCAGCAAGTAGTCCGTGGTTGGTTGTCGGTCCGCTTGGAAGAGCGCCGGCATGTCGGCCCATCGACGAGTGTTTGCATCAACGCTACGTGCGCGAGCGGCGCGCACAGCCTCCAAGCGCTGCATGATCGGTGGAATGCTCTTGATCAGAGCGGGCGGAACGTCCTTCAGCCAGAGACAAAAGCGCTCGCCGCCGTTCAAGAATTCCTCCGCACCGATGAACACCCTCAAGAACAGCTTTGCCTGCGGAAATTCAGCGATGAGAGACTCGCGTTCCTCAGCGCTGAGAGTCAGGTGCCCGAAATCCGCTGCCTTGCTTCCGAAGTCCATTTCCGGCGCTTCGGATACCGGGTGCATTCTTTTCTTCAGCAGCGTTGGAGGTGCGTCCACGAGATACGGATTGATGTGCGCAGCGGTGATTTCGCTCGCGTCGTCATCCTGTTTGGCGTAATCGAAGATCCGAGCCGGCACGTCATCATGTGCACCGAAGCCGATGATGACGCAATGCACGGCAGCATTTCCACGAGCCTCATTGCTCCATTTGAAAGTGCGGTGCGCAAACTGGATTTGCATACCGCGTCGATACAGTTCGCTCCACAAAATGCCGACCTGCTCGCCTTGAGTAATCGAATTGGTCGAGACAAGGGCTGCGCGAATATGTGGGTTGGCAACTACCATATCGGCGGCCTTGATGTACCAAGCAGCGACAAAGTCCAGCACACCAGCACCCTTCACTCCCGCGAAGACTATGGCCATACCCGCCTTCTGTTCGGCGTTCTGCTCCTTCTTACCAACAAACGGCGGATTCCCAAGGATGTAATCCAACTCCTTCGCCGGCACCACATCGTTCCAGTCAATACGCAGTGCGTTGCCGTGGACGATGGTGGCGGACTTGGTCAGCGGCAGGCGTTCGAACGGGTTGCCGAATTGTTCGCTGACGCGAAGGTTGATCTGGTGGTCAACCAGCCATAGTGCGAGTTGGGCAATTTGCGCCGGGAATTCCTCGATCTCGATGCCGTAAAACTGATCGACGTTGCATTTGATCAACAGACGCGGATCGGTGATCTGGCCGGCGGCCTGGTCCTTTTGATAGAGCGATTCGATGACATCAAGTTCGAGCAGGCGCAGTTCGCGATAGGCGATCACCAGGAAATTCCCGCAGCCGCAAGCCGGGTCGAGAAACTTGAGCGCGGCGAGTTTTTCGTGGAACTCGTGCAGCTTGGCGCGCGAGCTTTTGATTTTGTCGAACTCGGCGCGCAGGCCGTCCATGAACAGCGGGCCGATCAGCTTGAGGATGTTCTTTTCGCTCGTGTAGTGCGCACCCAGGTTGCGGCGCGCCTTGTCGTCCATGATCGACTGGAACAGTGCGCCGAAAATGGCCGGGCTGATCTGGCTCCAGTCCAGCCCGCAGGCGTCGAGCAGGCGCTCGCGCATGGTGGCGTTGAACGCGGCGGGCGACAGGCGTTCGTCGAACAGCTTGCCGTTGACGTAGGGGAAGCCGGCGAGTTGTTCGTCGAGGTTTTTCTGGCGTTGCGCGTTTGCGGTGTTGAGCACGTCGAACAACATGGCGAGCTGGCCGCCGTGGTCGCTGCCGTCGGGTTCGCTGCGTTGTTCGATGTAGTCCTAGAAGCGGCGGCGCGGCTCGAACAGGCCGGTGTCTTCGGCGAACAGGCAGAACAACAAGCGCACCAGCAGCACTTCCAGTTTGTGGCCGGTGTAGCCGTCGTCGCGCAAGGCGTCGTGCAGGCGGCCCATGCGTTCGGCGGCGCGGATGTTGGCTGGGTCCTGGTCCTTGAATGCGCGGCTCTGGTAGCCGGCGACGAAGCCGAACAGGCGCAGGTGGCGGTGCAAATCCTTCAGCGCGAAGTTGTGTTCGCTGCCGTCGTCAAGGTCATAGAGGCGGAAGCGGGCGAAGTCGGAAACCAGCACGTAGCGCGGCAGGTCGCGATCTTTCAGGCCGGGGAAATAATCGCGGGCCTGGGCGGCAGCGCGGTCCAGGTCCTTGCCGCGCGATTTGTGCTCGACCAGCAGGATGCCTTTCCACAGCAGGTCGATGAAACCGCCGGAGCCATCACTTCGCTTGACCGGCACTTCGAAGCTGGCAATGCGCCGGCGGTTGACGCCGAACACGTTGAAGAACGCATCCCAGAACGACTTGGCTTCGGCATCTTCGGACGCCTCGTCGGCCCATTCGTTGGCGAACCCAATCGCGCGGGTTTTGATTTCGTTCCAACTCAATGGCATGGCCGCCCTCCGTTGGCGGGAGGATAGCGCAGACGGAGTGATGGCTTGCCACCTTGGCGGTAGGTGATGGCGGCGGCGTCCTAGTGAAAACTTCGTGGGTCGTCATCCCGCTATAGCTCCCCACCGTCGTCGTTCCTGCAAAAGCAGAGACCCAGTTTGATCTTCGTCACGCAACCGAAAGAACAACAAAATCAAAATGAGTCCCTGCTTTCGCAGGGATGACGACGCTACTTTTGGCGAGGTTGCTTTCGCTGGTAGCGTCTGCATTTGGCAGGACTGCGCTTGCTGGGTCGCGACGATGTCGGGGTGTTCACTTCCGCGGTCGGCGAACACGAGAGGTACTCGACACCCCAATAACCCCAGTTCGCCCCGGATTGCCAGAACGCCGCCGCTATACTTGCCCGATTAATCCGCAGGGGTGTGCGATGGGTACGTTTTCGTCTTCTGGATCATTCCGCGGCGCGATCTTCGCGCGATCCCGTGTGTGTCCGAGCCCTCTCGCTGGCGCCTTACTGGCCTTGGCGATCCTTGGGCTGTCGGCCTGCAATCGCCAGCCGTCCGGCGTGCCGGACGTGCAGAAGATGCCGGTGGCGGTACAGTCGGAAAAAGCCGCGGTTCCTGAAGGTTTCGCGTTGGTCGAAAGCCGTTCTGAACTCTACGAAGGCCAGCTCGCGCTGATCCTTGAATTCAGTGATCGCATTGCCGGATCGCAAACCTTCGACAGTCTGTTTTCCGTGACAGGACCGAAAGGCGAGCCGGTCAGCGGCAGTTGGGCGCTGGATGATGATGGCCTGCACCTGCGCTTTCCTTATGTCGAGGCGAACACGCACTACAACCTGCGCATAAACAAATCGTTGGCTGCGGCCGATGGCAAGACCTTGTCGGCCGATGTTGAAAAATCGGTCTTCACTGGGCCAATGGAACCGGCAGTCGGCTTTGCCTCGCAAGGCAACGTGCTGCCCGCACGCGAGACGCGCGGTTTGCCGGTAGTCGCTGTCAACGTTAAAGAAGTCGATGTCGAATTCCTGCGAGTGGCCGACAACGAAGTGGCGAACTTTTTCGCGGCTTACCAGCGCAACGCACAGCGCTCCAATTGGGAGCTTGATCCAACGTCCGGTTGGTATGGCCGTGAAGGCAAGCCAGTTGCGAAAATTTCGGAGTCGGTTTACGCCAATCGCTTCGTCCTCGAAGGCAAGGAGAACGAGCGCACGCTGAGCTATCTTCCGATACAGAACATCACGGAACTTGAAAAACCCGGCCTGTATTTCGCTGTGATGAAGCGTGCCGGTAGCTTCGACGATCAACACGAGACTGCGTTCTTCTTCGTCAGCGACATCGGCATCCATACACGCGCCTACAACGACCAATTGTTCGTGCACGCCGCATCGCTGAAAAGCGGTGATCCGCTGCAAGGCGTCGAGCTCAATATCGTTGATCGAAAGGGCAATAGCGTCGTCAATGCGACGACGGATGAATCGGGAAACGCGTTGATCGGCTGGAAGCTGGATGCGGCCTATGTGCTGACCGCGAAGTCGGGCAAGGACGTGTCGCTGCTTCCGTTTAACCAGCCGGCGCTGGATCTGTCCGACTTCGCGGTGAGTGGCCGCAAGCAACAGTGGTTTGACGTGTTTGCGTGGTCCGGGCGCGATCTGTACCGCCCGGGCGAAACCGTTCGGCTGTCGGCGTTGCTGCGTGATCACGATGGCAACGCGATCAAGCCGCAGCCGCTGTTCGTCACCCTGAAGCAACCCGATGGTCGTGTGTATGCACAGGCCAAGCTCGATCCGCAGGAGCTGAACTACTTCGACTTCTCGCGGACCATTCCCGAGGACGCGCCAACTGGCCGCTGGCAGGTCGAGTTCCGGCTTGATCCGGCGGCGAAAGAAGCCACGCAGGGAATGACGTTCCGTATTGAAGAATTCCTTCCCGAGCGCTTGAAGCTGGACCTCTCGACCACGCAGGAAACCTTGACGCCCGACCAACCCTTGCAGCTTTCGGTGCAAGGCGATTATCTGTACGGTGCGCCCGCTTCCGGCAATCGTTTCACGGCGCGGTTGACCGTCGCCGTTGACCAGCATCCGCTCGATGCTAAAAAAGATTTCTTCTTCGGCGATCCGACGGTGACTTTGTCCAAGGAAGCCAAGGATGTCGTCGACGAAAAGCTTGATGACAAAGGTCACTTTGAACAGGCTATACCCGTTGTTGAGGAAAAGCCGACGACGCCGATTGCGGCCATCGTTTCCGGCAGCGTCTACGAAACCGGTGGTCGCACCGTTACCCGGACTCTGAAGTGCACGGTGTGGCCGGCGACTGCTCTGGTTGGTATTCGCCCCCTTTTCGATCCGAAGGAAGGCGCGAGTTCGAATGCATCGGCAGGCTTTGAAATTATCCGCGCCAATGCCAAGGGCGAACTGGTCGCCAGCCAAGCGCTGAAAGTGAAGCTTGTACGCGAGCGCCGTGACTACAACTGGGTACACGACAGCGAGAACGGCTGGCACTTCAACTACATCGAACGTTACGAAGATTCAACGTCTCAAACGATTACGCTGGCTGCGGACAAGGCCGGCAGCTATGCCGCGCCGGTTGAATGGGGCAACTACCGACTCGATGTGCTCGACCCGGAAACTGGCCTGACCACGCGCTTTCCGTTCTACGCCGGTTGGAGCTGGAACGACGACAACCGTGGCAGCGAAGCGCGGCCGGACAAGGTGAAACTGGCGCTGGACAAACCCAACTATCGTGCCGGCGACACGTTGAAAGTAGCCATCACTGCACCTCAACCGGGGCCGGGCGTGATCCTAGTTGAATCGGATCATTTGCTTTACACGCAGACCTTTGATGCGCGAAAGAATTCGACCATCGAAATTCCGGTTACCGAGGATTGGGAGCGACACGACGTGTACCTGACCGCAATCGTATTCCGCGGCGGCTCGGCAGTGGAAAAAGTGACGCCGGCCCGCGCGGTCGGCGAGGCCTTCATTCCGATGAATCGTGCGGATCGCAAGGTAGACGTTTCCATCACGGCGCCAACGATGATGAAGCCAGAAAGAAATCTTGACGCCGTCGTTAAAGCGCCCGTGCTGGCAGGCAAAAAAGCCTACGTGACGGTGTCGGCTGTCGATGTCGGCATCCTCAACATCACCCGCTTCGCGCGCCCTGATCCGCTGGCCTGGTTCTTCGGCCAGCGCGGGCTGGGGGTGGATGCCTATGACTTGTACGGCCGCGTGATTGAAAGTTTCGAAGGCGCCCTCGCCCGCTTGCGCTGGGGTGGCGACGCCGCACTGGATGCGTTGCCACAAGCGCGACGACCGACCGCGAAGGTGCTAACCGTCGACCTGTTCTCGGGCGCCGTGCAACTGGACAACAAGGGTGAAGCGACCGTCTCACTGAAAGTGCCTGACTTCAACGGAACCGTACGCGTCACTGCTGTGGTTTATTCGGAAAATCATTATGGCAGCAGCGATGTCGAGACGATTATCCGAGCGCCATTGGTTGCAGAGATCTCGACGCCGCGCGTACTGGCACCCGGCGATAAATCCACGATCACGCTCGACTTGCAGAATTTCTCGGGAACGGATCGCGAGTTCTTGGTAAATGTCAGCGGTGACAAGTTGTTTGGCGTGCAGAACGGCGAGAGAAAAGTGACGCTCGCCGACAACGCCAAGACCACGCTCAACTTTCCGCTGTCCGCGCTGGAAGGCTATGGCGTCGGCACGCTAACGGTAACGGCAAGCTCGGGCGATGATTTGCACATCGAGCGCAAGTTCGAGGTTCCGCTGCGCGCGGCGTGGCCGAGTGTGTTGCGATCATCTTCCAAATCGTTGTCGGCGGCAGGACCAATCAGCATCGACGCCAGCTTGCTCGATGGCCTGATCGCCGATTCGGTCAGCGCGCAGATGAGCGTCACTCGCCTGCCGCCACTGCCGTTCAGCGCTGCGCTGAAAGGCTTGCTGCAATACCCGTACGGCTGCGTCGAACAAACTACCAGCAAGGCCTACGGTGCGTTGCTACTCGATGCAAAGACGGCGGACGCCATGCATGTGCCCGGTCTCGACGCCAAAACGCGCAAGGAGCAGATCGACGGGGCCATCGGTCGCATCTCGTCGATGCAGGCAGGCACCGGGCACTACTCCATGTGGGGCGGTGACAGTTCGGTTGTCGAATACCTGACGCCTTATGTCACCGAATTCCTGCTCGATGCACGCGACGATGGTTTCCTGGTTCCCGAGCAAACTTTGCAGAAGTCGCTGAAACGACTCAATGACGATCTGCTTTCGGGTGGCCTTCCATTCTACGGCTATGAGCAATCGGACCATCTTCGCTTCGCCAACCAGGCGTGGTCTGCCTACGTGCTGGCACGCGTGAATCGCGCACCGCTCGGAACATTGCGCACGCTGTTCGACAACGAACGCAGCAAGTCGCTGACAGCATTGCCGCTGGTTCAACTCGGTATCGCACTGAAACTGATGGGTGATGCGCCGCGGGGCGAGAAGGCGGTTGCCGAAGCGTTTGCAAAGAAGGTCGTACGACCGTGGTATCTCGGTGACTATGGTTCTGACTTGCGCGACACCTCGCTGATGATCGCGCTGGCCAAGCGCTTCGGCATGAGCAAGCCGGAATACGACGGTCGCGTGTTCGATCTCGCTCGCGGTGTCTCGGCTGATCAACGTGAAGCTGATGCGCAACAAACGCGCTGGGGCTATCGCTGGAATTTCTTGAGCACGCAAGAGCAGATCGCGATTGCGCGACTGGGCAAGACCCTGATCGACGTCAACAACACCGACAACGCCATCAGCGGAACGCTGTCGGTCGGCGGAACCGTGACGAAAGTCGATCCGTCCATGCTGTGGAGCCGCAGCTTCAACGCAGCTGAATTGCGTAGCGGCGTCATCATGACACCGGATGGCGAGCCGCCGATCTACGTCAACATCGATGTCGCCGGCATTCCGAAAGCCGCGCCTGCCGAAGACCGCAGCAAGGTCTGGATCCAGCGCAATTACTACACGCTCGACGGCAAACCGTGGACACCGGGACCGCTCAGGGAAGGCGAGGCATTGATCGTGGGCATCCGCATTGAAGCCAAGCAGGCCATGCCCGATGCACTTCTGGTCGACCTGTTGCCAGGCGGTCTCGAAATAGAGAACTTCAACCTGACCGATGCCGAGCAATGGGCCGATGTGGTCGTCGATGGCATCACCTTGAACGATCGCAGTAGCGCTGCCGAGGTGACCCACGAGGAATTCCGCGACGATCGTTACGTGGCGGCATTGAAATTGTCGCAAGGCCAGAACGCGCAAGTGTTCTATCTGGTCCGCGCGGTTTCGCCCGGCACGTTCATCGTGCCACCGCCGCAGGTGTCGGACATGTACAAACCCGAACAACGCGGCATTGGTCGCAGCGTGCCGGAAACGATCCAGGTGGTGCAGCCTTGATGGCGAGACCGGTGCGTTTGGACGCACCGGTCTGTTTCACCTAAAAGCTGTCGAAGCCATGCGCGAAGATCGCGCTCGGAGTCACCTGCAGGAAGAACTGCGGCGACGTGCCAATCGTCTTGTTGTAGATGGCTACGCCAAGAAAGTCCGATGCCGATGTGGTATTGCGATAGCGGATGCGTTCGGTCAGTCCGACACCCGCAGCGTCGCTGGTCGCGACTGACTGGCTGGCGCCACGGCTCCACGTCGTGGAATCGCCCGGAACGGACTGATACAGGCGTAGTCCCATGTCCGCCGTGCTGGCACCCGCACCCGGAATCAGGCTGATTCGACGCTCGCTGTTGGCGGCAAAAAATGTATCAGCGACGATCAGCGAACTGTTTGCATCCAGGCTGTAAGGCCCGTAGGTACCGGCTACATCGGGCAGCGCGATAACGTTCGCCGCGTTCACCGTGTAGTTGCCCGAACCGGAGAATTTCTTGACGCGATAGTATTCACGCTTGCTGCTAGGCCAATGGTTGCCATCCACCATTACGAAGTCGACTTGGCCGGACACATAGGCCGAGCCACTTAGCAGCGTGCGATTGGTCTCATTCGCTGTGGTAGTCGGTTCATCGAACCACGAGGTGTCGTAAAGCTCCAAATCGTTGTCGGCCGTGGTCGACCGCAGACCGACTCCGCGCCAGTAGGGAACGATGCCGGTGTACTCAATCGCTGGGCGGATATCGAAAAACATGCCTTGCGATGCCGGCGTATTGCGCGACCACCAGCTACCGCGCGGCAGTAGGTACCCGTCGAGGTTCGCTGCCGCGGCAAATGGCACTGCACCGCCGGTCCAGGTTCCGAACAGTGTTATTCGCATTTCGTAGGTGTCGTCTACAGGCGCGATGAAATCGACAACCTCAAAAGCGTTGCCATAGGCATTCGACGTTGCCACTACTGCTCCATTGCTGCGAAACGCTTGCAGGTCGAGATCGGCCGGAAGTTGATCATTGGAGTAGACGCCTGCGCTCAGCGTGACATTGGAAAGCCAGTTGATCGCGAAGCGAACGTGCTGGCCGGCACGCGCGTAAACGCTGTAGCTGCGTGGGAAGCTGTTGGCATCGACGCCCGTGAACCACCAAGGTCCCACTTCGGTCGTGAAGGTTGATGCGGTGCCGTTGATCGCACCGGCGCCATCCTGATCGCTGATCGGCGCAGCACCAATGATGTTTCGTGTCGCGCCAGCAATGATTACGGTCCGGGCTGCGACGGGTGAGGTCGCTAGTTGGGCGTCGGTTTCCATCAGGTCTGCCGCGAGGCCTGCCACTGCCGGCGCTGCGAAACTGGTACCGGTTACCGCGCCTGAAAGAGGGCTGGTAGAACTTGTTGTCTGGGCAAGGCTGGTAATTCCAACGGCGGCAGCGACGACTTCCGGCTTCTGATGCGCGTTCGTTGCGCTGTCACCGGTCGGATTCAAATACGACGAGCAGGTGTAGAACGTGTCGTTACTCCAGCCAATGGTGCCGGCATCGTTGAAACCTCCAACAGTCAGTGTGTTATAGCCTCGACCGGGGCTTTCCACTCCATAAGGTGTAGTCGCCGGAGTCTGTCCGCAATTGGCGACGCCAGTGTTTCCGGCAGCATGAACAGTGACGCGATTATTGACACGGGCGATGTAGTCAAGACGTCGATCAAACGCATTGAATCCTGTGGTTGCGTCATTTTTGTAGCCCCAACTGTTGGTCAGAACCTGGGCGCGCCCAGCTGCCCAGTCGGCGGCGGTCTCCATAACGCCCCCACCACCATAACTGCCATCCGCACTGATCAGGGTGGTGCCACTGGCCATCCCGCGATGGGTCGAAAATCGGCTCGCGACGACCCCACCGACTTCAGTCGTGTGATCGACGGTCGCGATGCTGGTATCGCGCGATTGCGACACCGTCATCCATGGATTCGCTGAATAGACACGCCCACCTTCGACCACTGCGACGGTGACGCCGCTGCCGTCGTAGCCGACAGAGTTGATGGGTGAAACATTGTGCGCAGGGCGAGCGACATCGAGGCTGTCAGCGCCGGTCATCAGTGCGCGATCAACAATTGCCACTTCATTCCAGCGTGCTACCACTTCCAGCTGTGCCCGGCTGAGCTCGATGATGATCGAGGGTACGTTCTCGCTGGCATAGATTACTTTCACGCCCATATTGGTAAGTCGATCAAGCATGGCCTGGCGCGGCGCCTGCAAGGCAGCCTTGACCTCGGCGAGATGAAGCTGGTTCTGCGCTTCTGCCGATTGCAGGTTGGCGACCGCTTCCGCCTTGCGCGCGGCGGTTTCAACCGGATCATCGCCGGCGCTGTCTGGCTTGGACGCGGGCGGCAGAGACGGGCCTGCGGGGTCGGGAGCCGAAAGCGAAACCTGCGCGGCCTCGGCCGGCGTCAAGACGCGGCTGATGGATTCGGGCGAGGAACCGGTGACGCCGGCATCTGCATGTACACCGCCGCTGCCGATCTGATCGGGCGGCGTAAAGGCAAACCACAAATCGACAAGCAGTGGTTCCGTTGCTGACTCGCTTTCCAGCTGATTCATCAATGCCGGAGTCATCGCGCCGTGGGCAAAGCGCCATAGTCGCTGGGAATCCTGCCGCAGTTGCTCCGCATCCACGACAGAATCGCGATAGAAACTACGTCCCACGATGTCGCCGGTGGTTGCATTGATCGCCTTCACGTGCAGCAGCTCACGGCCATCAAGCAAGCGCTCGCTGCTGTACTGAAGGTCGGTCAAGCTTGCCGCGTCCACGGAAAGACTTCGGGAGAGCAATTCCTGCGCGTGAACACTTGCGACGGCAGCGCTGGAACTGCCGGATTGCGCCGAAAGGTTGGTCGATACTGCGGAAGCGGCCAATGCGACGGAGATAGCAACGGACAAGGTAAGTAATTTCATGGCGAGGGATCCTTTTCGACAAGTAATGGGTGGGTCCGAATGCGCGGCCAATGGGCAACGCTCAGTCCTGTATTGAGCAGTTACAGGATTCCATGACCAAACCGGCCATCCGACGATCGCTGATTTAAGGATGCGTCTGTAGGAAAATCCCGACAATGACTCTAAATGCGAACAGCGCACGCCTGTGGCCCGGCTTGGGAACACGCTGGCGCCAATCAAGTCGCTTGGCCAGACTCGCGTTTCTGGCCGCGGCGTCGATGCTGTTGTGCGTCATCGTCCTCTACTCGCTCGACCGGTGTTTTCCCCTGCCCTTGCCCAGCGAAAACGGCGGCAGCACAGTGGTTCTCGCCAGCGACGGCTCGCCGTTGCGTGCATTCGCCGACGCCGACGGCGTCTGGCGCTATCCGGTCACGCTGAACCAGATATCGCCGTTGTATGTGAACGCGTTGCTGACCTACGAAGACCGCTGGTTCTATCGTCATCCCGGCATCAATCCTTTCGCACTGGCACGCGCGATAGGCCAAGGCATCTGGCATCGGCGCATGGTCTCGGGCGGTTCGACGCTGACCATGCAGGTCGCGCGGATCCTGGCCGGTACGCCGCACACCGTTCCTGGAAAGTTCCGTCAGATGTTCCGCGCCGCGCAACTGGAGTGGCATCTTTCGAAAGATGAAATTCTCACTCTGTATCTCAATCACGCCCCGTTCGGCGGCGTTATCGAGGGCGTCGAAGCGGCGGCGTGGGCGTATTTGGGCAAGTCAGCGCAAAGCCTGTCGCAGGCCGAGGCCGCATTGCTTACCGTGCTTCCGCAAGCGCCCAGTAGATTGCGCCCGGATCGGCATCCGGAACTGGCGCGACGATATCGCGACAAGGTGCTTGATCGCATGGCAGCTCTCGGGCTATGGACGCCAGCGCAGGTCCACGACGCGCGTATCGAAGGCGTCGCGGCGCGTTCGATGCGACAGCCCATGCTGGCGGCGCTGCTGGCGGAGCGATTGCGTTCGGATCGACCCACCGAGCGTCGCATCCAAACCACGATAGATGCCGGCCTGCAACGCGCGATGGAAGCGCGCGTCGTCGACTATCTGGCACGCTTTCCTGAGCGCACATCAGCCGCCGTGCTTGTGATCGACAACGCGACAATGGCGGCTCTCGCCTACGTGGGTTCCGGCGAATTCGGCGACGACGCGCGGTTGGGCCATGTCGACATGGTTCGCGCTTGGCGCTCGCCGGGGTCGACGCTGAAACCTTTCCTTTACGGCCTCGCGCTGGACGATGGCGTGATCCATTCCGAAAGCCTGTTGATCGATGCGCCGCAATCGTTTGGCGACTATCGACCCGGCAATTTCGACATGGCCTACAACGGCCCGGTCGGTGCAGCGGAAGCTTTGCGGTTGTCGTTGAACGTGCCAGCCGTCGACCTGCTTGATCGAGTTGGCCCGGTTCGCTTCGCCGCGCGACTTGCCAATGCCGGCATCACCTTCCGCTTGCCGCGTGGCGTTACGCCGAACCTGTCGGTAATCCTCGGCGGCGTAGGCGTGCGAATGGAAGACCTGGTCGGGGCGTATGCGGCCTTCAATCGCGAGGGCATTGCAGGCACGGTGCGCTATCGCGACGCCCAGCATTCGGCGGATCGACGCGTGCTGAGCTCCGGCGCAAGCTGGATTGTGCGCAGCATTCTCGAAGCCAATCCGCGACCGGGCTATAACGCAGCAACGTTCGACCCCGGTTCACGGCCGCCGGTCGCCTGGAAAACCGGCACCAGCTACGGCTTCCGCGATGCGTGGGCGATGGGAACCACACGCCGCTACACAGTCGGCATCTGGATTGGGCGCCCCGATGGCACGCCCCTGCCCGGCCAGTACGGTGCCGTCACTGCACTGCCACTGCTGTTCCAGGTGATCGACAGCCTTCCGCGAGCAGGCGTCGGTAATGCCCCGGATGCGGCGCCAGCAACGGTCGAAAAGATCGACATCTGCTGGCCGCTGGGATTGCCACCTGACCCCGCCCAACCGCAACTGTGCCAACGCAAACAGGAAGCGTGGACGCTGGACGGCGTGATTCCGCCAACCCTGCCCGAACGCGACAGCAGCAACTGGAGTGCGGGTCTGTTGCGTTTGCGCGTCGACGTTAAAACAGGCGAGCGACTGAGCGCGGGTTGCTCGCACTTGCACATGAGCGAACGCGAGATAGCGCGCTGGCCCAGTCTTGCCTACCCGTGGCTGGACGCACCCACGCGCCGCGCCTCGCGCGTGCCTGCACTCGCTAGCGATTGCCCGGCAGATGGGCTGGACCAGATCCAGACCCTGCACATCGACGGCATCGCCGATCACGCCAGCATCGCCAAACCACCCAACAGCACCAAGCCTCCTCAGTTGCGCCTGCGCGCGCTGGGCGCGCAAGGCACGGTGTCGTGGCTGGTCAACGCACGCCTGACTGCAACCAGCAACGGCTCGCAGCCGGTCGAGTTCGACTTCCCAGATCCCGGCACGCAAACCATCACCGCCCTCACCGATCGCGGCGTCTACCAGCAGATCGAGATTCGCGTGCTGCGATGAAGAAATTTCATGACGGCCAGAACCACTGACGCATGCGAGGTGCCATCCGTGCAGCCAGGATGCTACTGATGAAAGGCGAATCACACTCACGCGGCTATTCCGACGACGTGCTCGGCGCGCTGGCTGACCTGATCGTTGCCTGCCTGCATGGGCAATCAAATGCGTTGCGCGTTGGTATTTCCGGCTTGCAGGGCAGTGGCAAGAGCACGTTGGCTCGGCAAGTCCAGACGATGCTGGAGAAGCGCGGCATTACAACGACGAGCTTCTCCCTCGATGATTTCTACCTCACACACGGCCAACGCCTGCGTCTTGCGCACGAGGTACATCCCTTGCTGGCGACGCGCGGCGTACCGGGAACGCATGACTTTGAATGGCTGGCCGATACGCTGGATCAGCTTTCGAGCGCGAGTACACAGCGGCCCGTGATGATTCCGCGCTTCGACAAATCGAGCGATGATCGTGCCGATACGAAGCAATGGCAGATCGTCACCGTGCGACCGGATGTGATTTTGTTCGAGGGCTGGTGCGTTGGCGTGCCCGCGCAATTGGATGCGGCGCTTGTCGAGCCGGTAAACGGCTTGGAACGCGACGAGGACAGCGATGGCATCTGGCGACGCTGGGTGAACGCCATACTGCGAGAGCACTACACGCCGATATGGCGCTCACTTGATTCACTCATCGTGCTGCAGGCGCCATCGTTCGATGTGGTCGTAAATTGGCGCGGCGAGGCTGAGCGAGAACAGCGCGAGCTAGGCAACGCCAATGTGATGTCAGATGTCGAACTGGCGCGTTTCGTCGCCCACTTTGAGCGTCTGAGCCGCCACTCGTTGGCGACCCTGCCCGCAATCGCCAGCCAAGTGCTGCGGCTGGATGCGGAGCGAAACGTGCTCGCGGTCGGGCCGTCCAGCAGCACTCCGCTGTCCGGTCCATGACTCGTTCAATGTGACCACGCGAGGGATGCTCTGATCAACCCCGCACAGGCGTCACCGATCTGTCTGCTCGCGGCTCAAGGCGCGTCGGCGAAAGCAGACTGGCCGTCTGCCGAGTCGGCGCAACGCGGAGCCGCGAGCAGACAGATAGGCCCTAACGGATTGATTTTGAATGACGGGTGGTGCCCGAAAGGTCCCCAGATCGACGCGCGCGGATTGTCCAGGCGGCCAGCCTGCACTGCGCGACACACCCCAATCTGGGAACCTTTCGGACATCATGCCGCCTGCGTGGGGCTAATCAGAGCATCCCTATGGCGTGGCACACTGACGACATGCATGAATTGATCGACAGCCACAGCCATCTTGATGTCAGTGAGTTCGATGCCGATCGCGATGCGGTGGTTGACCGGGCGCGTGCCGCCGGCGTTACGCGCCAGATCATCCCGGCCATTTCGCGTGCGGGTTTCGAGAATCTGAAATCGCTTTGTATCGAGGTCGATGGCCTTTTCCCCGCATATGGCATGCATCCAATTTATCTCGACGACCATCGACCTGGCGATATCGAACATCTAGCCGATTGGTTGCAACGCGAACGCGCCGTTGCTGTCGGTGAATGTGGTCTGGACTTTTACGTCGAAGGGCTCGACCTTGTTCGACAACGGGCAATCTTTGACGCGCAACTGGAACTGGCAAAAGATCTAGACCTGCCAGTGATCGTGCATGCCTTGCGCGCAGTTGACGACGTGATCATGGCACTGCGTCGGGTCGGTGGATTGCGCGGCGTGGTGCACAGCTATGGCGGCAGCGCTGAGCAGGCGCAGCGACTTTGGGAGATGGGCTTTCACATTGGCGTCGGTGGCCCAGTTACCTACGAACGTGCGCGTCGCTTGCGTGAGATTGTCGCGTCAATGCCGATCGAATTTCTCCTGCTCGAATCAGACGCACCCGATCAACCCTTGTCGACCCATCGTGGCGCACGCAACGAACCGGCTTACCTTGTCGAAGTGCTGGACGTCGTTGCCAGCCTGCGGAATGCCGATCCTGCTGAAGTTGCCGCCGCCACATCGCGCAATGCAGTGGAACTTTTTCGCTTGCCTGCCACGCCGCAAGCATGTGTTGGAGGACCGAGAACATGACGAAGCGAGATGATTCCTTATCCGGGGCGGATGGCGCGCAATTGCTCTCTGCGCAGATCGATTGGGAGGATTTCACCAATGTCGAGCTACGCGTTGGCCGGGTGCTTAGCGCCGAGGTGTTCTCGCAAGCGCGCAAACCGGCGTACGTGCTGCACGTGGACTTCGGCGCAGCGATTGGCATACGCAAGTCGAGTGCGCAAATTACCGGGTTGTATCAACCCGAAGATCTGGTGGGAAAGCTGGTTGTCGCTGTGGTGAATTTCCCCGCCAAGCAGATCGGCCCGCTGCGCTCGGAGTGCCTCGTCACAGGCTTTCACGATGCGAACGGCGATGTGGCGTTGTGTGTACCTGACCGCGACGTGCCGTTGGGGACGAAGTTGCTGTGAGTGATTCGCGGTTCTTCGGCGGGAATGTCGAACTCCCAAGTGACCGCGAACATCCCAGACCTCGTCATTCCCGCGTGGGCGGGGACTCATGTTGATCTTTGGCGATTCGACGAGGCTAAAGGAAAGTCAAAATGGGTTGACCAGCCTCTGGCTGTTGAAGATCGCCTCCGCTTTCGCGGGAATGACGACGGACGAGGTTGATTCGGCTTGGTTACAGCCGTGCCAAGCGCTCTCGCAACTCATCCAGCCGCAAGTCAGCACTGGCACCGGGCGACGTTCGTGCGGCAAGACTGCCTTCCGGCGTCCGTCCAGCACCGGCTCCATCCTTTCCTTCCGCTGCCGCGCGATAGGCTTCGCGGAACGGAACGCCGGCAACTGCCGCTTCGATCGCAACATCGGTTGCGTACATCGATGGTTCAATCGCTGCAAGCATTCGTTCGGCATTCCAGCGTAGATTGGCGAGCAGATCAGGCAGTAGCGACAGGGCACCGAGGCCGTGTCGAAAGCCGTGTATCACCGAACCCTTGCCGAGTTGCAGGTCGCGTTGATAGCCCGATGGCAGTGACAGCAATTGTTCGATCTCGGTGCGTGCCGCGGCAACGGCGGCGTAGCTGGCCCGCATCAATTCGATAACGTCCGGGTTGCGCTTGTTCGGCATGATCGAACTGCCGGTGGTGTATTGATTGGGCAGTTCTACGAAACCGAATTCGCTGGTCGTGAACAGTGAAAGGTCCCACGCCAATCGACGAAGATCGAGTACGGAGGCAGCGAGCGCCTCTAGTGCGGCCATCTCGAACTTGCCGCGTGAGAGTTGTGCGTAGATAGGGTTGACCTGCAAACGTGCGAAGCCGAGTTCCTGCGTTGTGTGTTCGCGATCCAACGCCATGTTGACGCCATAACCCGCGGCGGTGCCGAGTGGGTTCGTGTCAATCAACGCGAGTGTCTGCTGCGCACGCCAAAGGTTGTCGATGAAGGCTTCAGCAAATGCGGCAAACCACATTGCCGTAGATGACACGACAGCACGTTGCAGATGTGTGTAACCCGGCATTGGCAGGGCTGGTCCGGTGCAGCGTTCAAGACAGGTTTCGGCAATCGCGCGATTAGTCGCGATCAACTCGGCCAGTCGCGCCTTCAACCACAGGCGCATTGCGACCAGCACCTGATCGTTGCGACTGCGCCCGGCGTGGACCCGCTTGCCGGCGTCGCCCAACCGAGCGGTCAGGCGTGCTTCGATGGCCGAGTGACCATCTTCATATTGGTCATCCAGCACGAATCGACCCGCGCGAAAATCCTCGGCCAGGGTTTCCAGCTCGCGTTTGATCGCAGCCGCATCATCGGTTGTGACGATGCCGATATTGGCAAGCCCTTCGACGTGCGCTGCGCTGGCGGTGATGTCGTGCAGGAACAATTCGCGATCCAGCACCACATCGTCACCGGCGAGAAATTGCATGATGCGCGGATCGACTTGCGTCCCTGCCTTCTGCCACAGCAGTTCGCTCATGACGCTTCCCCGTTGCGTGGCGATCGGGCATCGTCTGCGATACCAGCCAGTTCCGGAAAGCCGAGCGCGATATTGATGTTCTGCATCGCTTGCGTTGCCGCACCCTTGAGCAGGTTGTCCAGCGTCGTGACGACCACTACCCGCTTGCCACCCGGCGCGACCGCGAAGCCGCCGATCTGAACGCCATGACAACCCACGATCTGCCTGACCCAAGGCGCGTCATCGACGACTTGGATCAACGGCTCGCCGGTATAGCGCGCCGCAAAAATGCCGCGCACTTCTTCAACGGTCACCGAAGTTTGCAACCACATATTTACCGTCATCGTGATACCGCGAAAATGCGCCGCGACATGCGGCATAAATTCGACCGGCACACCCAGGTGCAGCGCTACTTCGCGCTCGTGGACATGGTTCACCAGCGAATACGGCATCAGGTTGTCGCGCAATTTTTCGACGTCGTTGCGGTCCGACGGCGCCGTGCCAGCGCCAGAATAGCCGGACACGCCAAAGCATTGTGGCGGGCCAGCCAGCCTTTCAAGCAAGGGCGCAATCGCCAATTGCATGGCGGTTGCATAGCAACCCGGGTTGCTGATTCGACGCTGACCTTGGGAGAGGTTCCTATTGAGTTCCGGCAAGCCATAGAACCATGCCGGATCGAAGCGGTGATCGGCGGACAAATCGATGATAAGACTCTTCGGCGACTGCATATCGATGGCCGCGACCAGTTCCGCCGCCTTCCCGTTCGGCAATGCCAACACGAACACGTCGACTTGCCGCTCTGCCACATCGGAATCTTCCATCGCTTCGTATCGAAGGTCGCCCGAATAGCGATCAACATGATCGGCAATCCGTTCGCCAGCCCGCTCGCGCGACGACACGAACGCGAGTTCCAGTTGCGAATGCGCGGCAATCAGCGCGATCAGTTCGGCACCAGTGTGGCCACGTCCGCCTACGATACCAATGGAGGTTTTTTCATTCACGCAGGTGCTCCTAGGGGCAGCAGGGTTGCAACCCGTGTGCGGCAGTGTTCCACGCAGTGTTTGATTTCGTTGAAGTCAGTAATACCGTACCAAAATGCGCGCCAATCCTGTTGTTTGAAACACCCGTCGGATTCGTTGTAATAGAATGGATTGACAGGATTGCCATGACGCGAGCGCCAGAACAGTCGCGGCGTTTCCTCCCGCATCACCTGCCAGACGGCGCGGCCCAGACCTTCACCTTGCGCATCGTCGAGCACCGCGAATTTGTCGAGATAGGTTTCGCCGTCTACGTCGATCAGGATTACGGCGGTTCGATAGTTTTCGCTGATGTAGGCGCGCTTCAATGGCGTGCACTCGAAGTAGTCGGGCAACAGCCTTCGACCAAAACTCGATTCGATCAATCCACGCAATCGCTCGGTGTCAACGTCGTCCCAAGACTCCACGCGCAGCACTCGTTCGCCGCGCCGGATCAGGGTGCCCGAGCCCTTGTGGGTGAACAGCTCATTGGCCAATTCGGCTGGGCGGGTGACTGATACTGAAGAACTCGGTGGCAAGCGATCGAGCAGATGTTTGATCTGCGCGATCTTCAGGCGCATGCCGCCGGCGAGCCACGGCTGCTCCATCAAGTGTTCGAACTCGGTCGACAAGTTGATTGAATCGATGACCTTGCCATGCTCGTCCAGCAGCCCACCGGTGCCCGTCAGGAAAATGATCTTGTACGGCTGCACCACCTGCACTAATTCGTTCGCGGCGATGTCGGCATTGATATTCAGTATTTGCCCGCCAACCGTTTCGCCAAGGCTGGCGATGACTGGAATTGAACTGGCTTGCAAGCTGGCTTCGATCGAGGTGAGGTTGATCGCTGTAACGCTGCCAACAAGATCGTAGGTCGAGCGATCAAGGTAGTCCGCTTCGAACACGCCCGACGTAATCGACGTGGCGCGGGCGCCATTTTGTTGCAGTGCCTCGACCAGTTTCAGGTTCTGTGCCTGCAGCACGCGCCGAACGACAGCCAGCGTTTCCGGAGATGTCACACGCAGCCCATCGACGACCTGCTTTTCGATGCCGGCGGCGCTGATCGCCTCGTCCAGTTGTGGGCCTGCACCGTGCACGACGATTGGAGTAAGGCCGACTTCCTGCAGGAAGCTGAGCGATGAAGTCAGCGCTTCGAGATCGTCACGCAATACCGCGCCGCCGACCTTGACCACCGCGAAGCGCTTGGCGTCAAGTCGCGAGAAGCGTTTGAGGTACTGCGAAATTTCCTTCGCGCTGGCCATGCTGGAAAGCAGGCGCACGATGGTCTGGCGGGTTTGACGATGGGTTTGCACGAGGGTTCCGTTTCGAAGTCAGTCAAAGAGTCAGCGCGATGAATCAATGATGCGGAACACGCTGTCGCCGTAGCGTTGAAGCTGCTCCAATGCGACCCACTCGTCCGCGCTGTGTGCCTGGGCGATGTCGCCTGATCCGAAAACCAGAGCGGTGTAACCGGCTTGCGAAAACAATGCCGCCTCGGTCCAGAAATCGACCGCATTTCCGATGGGTAAATCAAGTGCGTCGGCAACGTCGCGAGCCGCAAGGCGACGGGTTTCTGCATCGGCGATGGCGCCCGATGGCAGGCTCGGCCCGCGAAACGTTTCCTTGAATTCAGCAGGTTTCGGATCGGCCAGTGCGGCGAAAGCGTCGAGCAAGCCTCCTGTATCCATTGATGGCAATGGACGGAATCCGAAACGCATTTCGGCGTTTGGCGCTATCACGTTCGCCTTGATGCCGCCTTCGATGCGGCCGATGTTGAAGCGCAGCCCAGTCATTCCACCGAAGCGTTCGTGATCGAGTGAATCAACGTGATCAAGTGCGCGGTCGCCCCAACGCACCGCTTGGTGAAGGGCGCTGTCGGCACTGGATTGGCGCGCCGATGCGTGTCCGGCGCGTCCTTCAAAACGCATTAGTACCGAGCTGATGCCGCGGTGGGCAAGTACGGCTTCGCTGTTGGTCGGTTCGGCCACCAGAACGGCGTCGTAGGGAATGCCGCGCGCGAGAAACGCGGCAATGCAACGCGGATCGTTGGCTTCTTCGTCGCTGCTGAAAAGAAACGCGGCGTCGCCATCGCTGCGATTGGTTGCAGCGATCAACGCGGCCGCCGCGCCTTTGATATCACAGGCACCCAGTCCGATTGCGCGATCGTCAGTGATGCGTAGCTCAAACGGGCTGGCCGTCCATTGCGGCGAGTCAGGCACAGTGTCGAGATGCACATTGAACAGATATTGCGGATTCCCGCGAAACGCGTACAGACTGACCGCACCCGCGCCGTGGTCAATCACGTCAACATTAAAACCGGGTAGCTCGGCGGCTATGTAGGCAAAAATCCCATCGGTGCCAATTGCGCGCGGCGGGTTACGCGTATCGAACGCGACCAGGGCTGCAAGATGGCGCAGCGTATCGGCCAACATCGCGTTGTCACTCACGAGCACGGTTGACCTCAGCCCACAGCGTGGAACTCATGCCGTAGAGCTTGATGAATCCTTCCGCTTCTTCGACGCCCCAGTCGGCGGATTGCGCGTAGACAGCGCCTTTCGAATGCAACAAATGTGGCGAGTTCACAGCAATGGCCTGCACGACAGCGCCATAGGTCTGCAATGTCACCTCGCCGTTGACGCAACGCTGGCTCGAGGCGAGGAACGCCTCCAGATCGGCCTTGAGCGGATCGTGGAAGAAGCCTTCGTAAACCAGCTCTACCCATTGTCGCGCGACGCTCGGCTTGTAGCGGTTCTGCTGCTTGGACAAGACCGCTTCTTCCAGCGCTCGATGTGCAGCGAGTAATGCGACGAGGCCCGGCGCTTCGTAAATTATTCGACCTTTCAGCCCAATCGTTGTGTCCCCGGTGTAGATACCGCGACCGACGCCGTACTTGGAGAACTGCGAGTTCAAGCGAGCCAGCAAGGCTGTACCGGCGAGTCGTTCGCCATCAATCGCAACCGCTTCGCCGTGTTCGAATGTGATTGTGATCTGCAATACCTCAGTCGGCCAATCCGCTCGTGAAGCACACCAGCCACGCGCCTCTTGGCCCGGCGCTTCCCAGCGATCAATCTCGCCGCCGGACATGGTGAGTCCCAGCAGGTTTTCGTTGATCGTGTAGGCCTTCTGCTTGGCACGTACTTCAAATCCGCGCTGTTCGAGATAGGCCTGCTCGTAAGCGCGTGTTTGGGTGTGCTGCTTCTGAATTTCACGGATCGGCGCAACGATGTCGTAGTCGCCCAGTGCCTTGATCGCCAGATCAAATCGAACCTGGTCATTGCCCATGCCGGTGCACCCATGCGCGATGACTCGGGTGCTTAGTTCATCAGCACGTTTGAGCGCCGCTTCGACGATCAGGTAGCGGTCCGAGACCAACAACGGGTACTGGCCTTGATAGCCCTCGCCTGCCCATACGAACGGCTTCACGAATTCGTTCCAGATCGCCGGACCGCCATCGATGGTGACGTGACTCGCCACGCCCAGTTCGGCCGCACGTTGTTCGATGTACTCGCGCTCTTGCGCATCGACGCCACCGGTATCGGCAAACACGCTGTGTACGGCATAACCCTGCTCTTGCAGGTATGGCACGCAGAAGCTGGTGTCGAGGCCGCCGGAAAAGGCGAGGACGATGTTGGTAAAGCCGGAACTCGGGACGCGGGACGCGGGACTCGGAAGGGGGGCGTGGGGGTTGGAGGTGCCGATAGGAGTGGTCATGGAAGGTTCGATAGGTTTGAGTCGTAGAGAAGTACAGCGAGGATCAACGGCGACGAACTCATCCCGTTCGCGTCCCTAGTCCCGCGTCCCGAGTCCCGGCTTCATGGGCCCGAGTCCCAACCAGCGCCGCCATGAGTGACTTCTGCACATGAAGGCGATTCTCCGCCTCGTCGATGGCGATGCAGTTAGGCGAATCCATCACCGCATCGGTCGCCTTGATATTCCTGCGCAATGGAAGACAGTGGCTGAACGTTCCGTTGTTGGTGAGTGCCATCTTCGCTTCATCAACGATGAAATGCTTGTGCGCATCGCGGATGGCTTTTTCCTCCTCCCAGCGACCGAAGTACGGCAGCGCGCCCCAGCTTTTGGCGTAGACCACGTCAGCACCGGCGTAGGCCGATCCGATGTCATGACTAACGGTGACGCTGCCGCCATTCTCGGCGACGTTCTGCGCAGCGAAATTCATGTAGCGCGGATCGAGCACGTAGGCCGGCGTCGGGCACAGCAACGTCACGTCCATCCCGTAGCGAGTGGCAATCTGCAAAGCGGAATTGGCGACCGCTGTGTTGAGCGGCTTGGGGTGGTAGGTCCAGGTCAGAACATATTTCTTGCCGCGCAAGTCGGCACCTAAATGCTGACGCAACGCCATGATGTGAGCCAGTTCCTGGCAGGGATGAGTGATCGTTTCCATGTTGATCACGGGCACGGTTGCAAATTTCGCGAACGAGCGGATGACCTGGTCTTCGCGGTCCACCGACCAGTCCTGGAATTTCGGAAAGGCACGCACACCAATCAGGTCGACATAGCGAGACAACACCCGCGCGACTTCGGCGATGTGTTCCTCGGTGTCGCCGTCCATGACGCTGCCGATTTCGAACTCGATTGGCCAGGCGTCTTTGCCGGGCGCGAGCACGATGGCCTTGCCGCCGAGTTGGTGCGCGCCGAGTTCAAAACTGGTTCGCGTCCGCATGGATGGATTGAAAAACAACAACGCGATGGACTTGCCCGCCAGTTGGTCGCCGAGCTTGTCGTGCTTGAATTTTTCAGCTTGAACCAGCAGCGCATCGAGCTCGGCGCGACTCCAGTCTTGTGTGGTCAAAAAATGGCGTGGTGTCATGGGATGTCCTGCTGGAACCTGTGGCGCGCTGAATGGTGAGGCGAGAAATTGAAAAACCCGGCGCGAGGGCCGGGTTCGGAACGTGGCAGTAACTCGCTGCGACGGCCTACCCGGTTGGGAACATCGGCTCCGGTCGGCGCGCGCGCGAGGTCATGCCGGCGGCCATGAAGGCGCTGGTCAGGATGCACGGCTGGCTGGACAAGTCTGTCATGTGGGTGGCGACGTTAGCGGCAATTGCGGCGCTGCGCAAGAAACCGCCGCACTGTCACCGTCGGACGATGCATTCGGAGAGCCAACACAACGATCAGTCCAGTTTGACCACGCGTGTCCCGTCGCGAACCGCTGCACTGATATCCGTCACCCTATCGCCGTCAATTTCGAGAAACATTATTTCGTCGCGATCAGTCGCCGAAAATTCGGTTGGCGGGTCGAGATAGGCAACTTCGAGTTGACCGATCTCCAGCCACGCAACTGGCTCACCGCCAAGATCGCGCGGTCGCCACGGCAGCAAATCAGCAGGCGTGACGTGGCCAGCGCTGAATTGATGGATGTAGGTGCGGTGTTCGTTCGCGAACAGACACGCAGCGACCTTGGTAAGGTCTGGGGCGATTGCTTTGATGACGGAATCCAGGGGCGTGACGATCATCCACTCCGGTGCTGGCTGGTAGCCGAGGATGACCACGCGGCAGCGCTGCGTCGGCAATGGATGGCTGGCGATGTAGTCGACGACAGCGACGGCTTGCTTCGCGATGACAGCGGAGCGTTGTGCGTGCGCCTGAGCGAGACGATGGGTTGCCACGCCAGCCGCAGCGGCGAGCACGAACACGCCGACGGTGATGGTGCGACGTGGGGTTGGTGCGATTGCATCCACCAGCAGCGCCAACATCAGGGTGAGCCCGACGCAGCCGGTGTAGTACAAGCGCGCCTGCATTCCCAACCCTACTGCCGACATGTCGGCGCTGGCGGCAACGCTGTTCAAGACGGCGATAGGAGCCTGCAACACACCGGGCAGGAAAAGCAACGCGACGGCGGCGAGCAGGATGGGACTCCGCAGGCCTGTCGGCTGTTCGTTGTGACTCGATCGAGTTATGCACGCTATGACAGCGACGATGGACACAATCATTGCGCAAACAACTACCCAGCCCGACAACCCCGCTGATAGATAGCCGCCGAGTTGTTGCCACCACAACGCATTTCCACGCCCCAGAGTCGCGATGATTGAGGCTGACCCGGCAATCGCATTGGCTCCCGACCCCAATAAGCCATCGCGCCAAACCACATAGCTGATTCCGACGAGCCCGATTACTACGATGGCGATACATGCGCGCCGCCAATTGATGCGACGCGACAGCGCGGCGTCCCCGAGTAACAGCGCCGTCCCTACGACCGCGATCACGCCGGACTCCTTCGAAAGCAAGGCGGCAAGCATCGCCACCACCGTAACCGTCAAGTGCAGCGAGCGCCCGGATACGATCCAGTCACACAACGCACGCAGAGTCACCAGCGTGAACAACACGGCGAGCAGGTCGAAGCGGTTGGACCAGGAAAAGACCGTAACCAGCACTACCGGCAACAGCGCGAACAACAGGCAACAAGCGAGTGCCGTAGTTCGCCCGATCGCCACACGCATCAGGCGATACAGCGACAGCACGACGACGCCATGCAGAACGAGATCGGCAACCGTGTTCGCCACATAGTCGTGGCCCAAAACCAGCTCGCTCAACCACAACGATGCAAATCCCAGCGGTCGGAAGATCGAACCGGGCACCGGGAAGTGGTCATGCGTGAACAACGGCCAAGGCGTCCCCAGCAGTCGCACGTAAGCAAGTTGAGTCAGGTCATCTCGCACCCAGAAGCCATGGATCGCGGGCCATCCGACCAGCAAAATTGCACCGACGATCAGCAATGCGATCAGCGATGCAGCAAGCCAGCGCATGGGTTCGCCGGTCGGTGACGGCGCAAGCATCCCGCTCAGATCAACTTGATCTCGCGCAAACGCTCGAGCAGGTATTCGTGAGCCGTGATCGCCTGCGGATAACGCGACGGGTTATCCGCACTGACGCACGAATCCAGCACCGCCAACGAGACATCGGGATTGGGATGCAGGAAGAACGGCACCGAATAGCGTGGCTTGCGTGCATTGTCGTTCTGCGGATTGATGACCCTGTGCGAAGTCGATGGATAGATGTGGTTCGTCAGGCGTTGCAACATGTCGCCTATGTTGACGACGATGGCATCGTCAGAAGTGGTAATTGGCAGCCATTCGCCTTCGTGTGTCTTGACCTGCAATCCTTCAGCACTCGCACCAACCAGCAAGGTGATCAGGTTGATGTCCTCGTGCGCGCCGGCACGAACGTTCGGAATGTCGTCCAAGGTGATCGGCGGATAGTGCAATGGACGCAGGATGGAATTGCCGACGTCGGTTTTGTCGGCAAAAAAGTTTGCGGGCAGGTTGATGTGCAACGCGAGTGCGCTCAGCACGCGGCTCCCGAGCTGATCCAGCGCTTCGTACAGCGCATAGCCCGCGGGCTGGAAATCCGGCACTTCCTCCGGCCAGATATTCGCCGCCATCACGTCGGCAAAGCGCGAATCGCGCGGGATCTCGCGACCGATGTGGTAGAACTCCTTGAGATCGGCGTGCTTTGCATCCTTCGCCGTTTCGACGCCGAACGCCGTATAGCCGCGCGAACCACCACCGCCCGCCAAGTGGTATCTGCGTTTGGTTTCGACCGGCAACGCAAAGAACTCGCGGAATGCATCGTAAGCGTGCCGCACTAACTCGGCGTCGATACCATGCCCGCTGATGCAGCAAAAACCGAACTCGCGGTAGGCAGCACCGAGTTCAGCGATGAAGGCGGTGCGATCACTTTGAAAACGTCGGATGTCAAGGGTGGGAATGTGCTTGCTCATGACCGGGCTCGATTCAAGAATTGAGATTTGCAGCAGCCGAGCGCACCGCGTCGGCCAGTTCTCCGACCAATTGCGCAACCACCTCCGCATCTTCATGTTCAACGGTCACGCGCACCAGCGGTTCGGTGCCGGATGCTCGCAATACCACACGACCGCTGTCGTCCATGCTTGCACGCACTTTGGCCAGCAACGCCTGCACGTTGGCATCTGCCACCAGTGCGGCGCCGCCAGCGACGCGGATATTGGTGGTGGTCTGCGGGACGATACGCAGGTCAGCCACCGCATCGGCCAGTGAACATTTGCGACGAAGAATTACCTCGAGAACCTGCAAGGCACTGACGATCGCGTCGCCACTGGTAACCCGATCCAGGCACAGCACGTGGCCGGACGTTTCGCCGCCAAGGATGCCGCCGTGCTCGCGCAAAGACTGCATCACATAACGATCGCCCACGTTGACGCGCATGAAAGGAACTCCGATCGCGGCCATTGATTGTTCAAGGCCGAAATTGCTCATCAGAGTGCCGATCACCGGGCCACGCAAGCGGCCGGTCTGCTGCCAATCGCACGCAAGGATATGCAGGATATGGTCACCATCGATGATGCGTCCGGACGAATCCACAAGATGTAGCCGATCGCCATCGCCGTCGAACGCTATGCCGAGATCCGCTTTCTCGGCCAGCACGGCCTCAACCAAGGCCTGCGGATGGGTCGCACCGCAATCGCGATTGATATTAAGCCCATCGGGTTTTGCACCGATGCTGACCACCGTCGCGCCGAGTTCGGCGAACAGCACCGGTGCGATGTGATAGGTCGCCCCGTGCGCGCAATCGACCACAATCTTCAACCCGTGCAGGTGGAAGCCGCGCGACACGGTGGATTTGCAGAATTCGAGGTACCGCGCCGATGCGTCGTCGATGCGTACGGCCTTGCCGATTCTTTCCGAGGCGACGGTGACGAACGGCGCGTCGAGCTCGCGCTCGATGGCCAGCTCCACGGTGTCGTCCAGCTTTTCGCCGGCATCGTTGAAAAATTTCACGCCATTGTCTTCGTATTGATTATGCGAAGCGCTGATCACGATACCGGCATCGGCGCGCATTGACCGTACAAGGTAGGCAACGGCGGGAGTTGGCATTGGGCCGAGCAAGCGGACATCTGCGCCAGCCGCGAGCAAGCCAGCTTCAAGGGCCGACTCGAACATGTAGCCCGAAATGCGCGTGTCCTTGCCAATCAGCACGATCGGTTTGGGACGACTCTCCAAAAGCACGACGCCCGCCGCACGGCCGAGGCGCAGCATGAAATCGGCCGTGATAGGCGCTTGGCCGACACGGCCACGGATCCCATCGGTACCGAAATACTTGCGCGGCCGATCAGTCATTTTGCGTCCTATTTGTCGACAGTCCTCGCGACCGCCCCGAGAAGTCTACACACGCCGCGACAATAGCGCGGCCATCACGCGCGGCCTGCGGAACGCAAACGCCCCGCGATGCGGGGCGTTTCTCGAGACGGGCAACCAGTGACTCAGTCGCCCATCTGCTTCTGGCGATGCTCCCAGCGTTCCTGAGCGTCCAGGCTCAAAGTCGCGATGGGACGAGCGTCAAGCCGATCCAGACCAATCTCTTCCTCGGTCTCCTCGCAATAGCCGTAGTGGCCTTCCTCGATGCGCTTGAGCGCCTTGTCGATTTTGGAAATCAACTTGCGGTAGCGATCACGCGTGCGCAACTCCAGGGAGTTCTCCGTCTCGCGGGTGGCGCGTTCGGCTTCGTCGCCAACGTCGCGTACTTCGTCGCGAAGGTTCTCGATGGTCTGCTTGGATTCTTCGACCAATTCAGCGCGCCAGGTACGCAGTTTGGTGCGGAAGTACTCCAGGTGCTGCGGATTCATGTACTCCTCTTTGGCACCGGGCTTGAAGCCGGCCGGGAGTTTGATGACAACCGATGCGGGAAGCGCGTAGCGGCCATCTTCGACCGTGATCGCTGGGTCGTTGCCGGTTGCAGGTTTGTATTTTGTGGCGGAACGGGTCTTGGTATTATTCACGGAACTCTTTGGTAGTGCTTGAACCGCCACGGCTTTGACGCCCGACGATTGTGATCGATTGGCCGATGCCGACGACGCCAAGGCGGCAGGTGTCGGTTGGTTCACCGGCGACGGAGGTAGTGGCTTGCCAGCCGCTTTCGCGGCCAACGCCTTGGCAATGACGGGCTTGGTGCTCAGCGTGGCCTTCTTCTGAGGTACAGATTTTTTTGCGACCATCGTCTTTTTCGCGACAGGCGACGTTTTCGCTACGGATTTCTTCTCCGCAGCCGCCTTCCGGGCCGGTGCCGACTTTACGATGGCTTTCTTGCCGGGGGGATTCTTAGGCACAACCCGTTTCACAATGGGCTTTGGCACAGCTGTCCTGTTCGCCGGTTTCTTTGCGACCGGCTTTTTCACCGGCGCCGCCTTCGCGACGACCTTTTTCTTTGCGACAGGCTTGGCCTTTACCGCTTTGGTAGCAGTCTTGGCTTTCGCTTTCGCGACGGTCTTGCTCGCGGCTTTGGCAGCTGCGGGCTTGGCCTTCGTGGCCTTGCTAGCGCTTGCAGATTTTCCCTTGGTATTGCCCATCAGATGCTGACCTTGTGGCGTTGCGGCGGCGTGTTATAGCCTAGGACATGCCGACATTCAACACACGAGTACTGAATGTGCGAGCACTTCAACCGGAAAGCCCTGCCCCATTGGCCACAATTGCCGTGCTGCGTTTCTACAAGAAGTGGCTGAGCCCGCTGCTCGGACAGAACTGTCGATTCCATCCGTCGTGTTCGGACTATGCGCGCGTGTCCCTCGCACGTTTCGGGACGATGCGTGGTCTTTGGCTGACGACATGGCGAATAGGACGCTGCCAACCTCTGTGTCGGGGCGGCATCGACCACGTACCGCAAACATTCCGTTTCTGGCCGGTACCTTCGCACCCTCCTGCTTCGGAGTCGCCCGATGAATAACGTGCCATTAGTCAACGCCTCGCTTGTCAGCAAAGGGAGCCGTTGGTATTTCGACGACGGTTCCACGGACTATTACCAGCACAGTCGTCAATCGCGTGGCGATCAGCAGCCGGAATTTGATCGTTGAATCGTCGCGAATGTCTGGTTGCCATAAGTGGTGCACTCGGCACATTGGGCCTGTTTGCCCTTCCCGCTATCGCCGGCAGCGACGGCAATGTGTTTCCCGCCAGCGTAGCGCAGGGTGCGTTGGTGATCGGAAAGCTCGCAAAGGGGTGCTCGGCGCGCTACGGCGTCCGCGACTTGCGTGTCACGGCGTATGGAAGCGTCGTGTTCGGGGTTGGCCGCAATGAAACTGATTCTGTATCAGTCGAGCTAACCGAATCCAGCGGACGCAAACAGCAAGTCTTGATCGCGGTCACCACGCGCGACTTTCCAACCGAGTACGTCAGCGGAGTGCCACCGAAAACCGTTAATCCCCCGCCCGAGATTGCAGCGCGAATCGCGCGTGAGCAAGCGCGAGTGTCGGCCGCGCGCGAGCGTGACGACGACCGCGCTGACTTTGCCGAAAAATTCATCTGGCCGGTACGTGGCCGCATCAGTGGTCGCTTCGGCAACCAGCGCGTCTATAACGGCAAGCCAGGCTCAGGTCACTCGGGAATGGATATCGCGGTGGCGACCGGCACGCCAGTCAAGGCGCCGGCGAGCGGCATCATCAGCTTTGCCGATCCCGATCTTTATCTGACTGGCGGCACCGTGCTTCTCGATCACGGCCACGGTGTCAGTTCCAATTTCCTCCACTTGTCGTGGATCGATGCCAAGGTCGGCAATCGGGTGGAGCAAGGTGAGGTGTTCGCAGCCGTCGGCTCAAGTGGCCGCGCGACCGGACCGCACCTGCACTGGGAATGAACTGGTTTGATGTTCGGGTCGATCCGCAGTTGCTGGTTGACGGCTGAAGCAACTGCATAACGCCGTCTCGCTGATCGTATCGCGGTAAAGATCTACTGGTGTGCCGCAACTCTCGCCGGATCCATGTCGGACGCAATACGCGCGCCAACAATCTCAACATCAGCGCCATCGCTCAAGCCGGACTGGCCAGCCGTCACCACCATGTCTCCGACGGCAATGCCATCGAGCACCTGCACGACGTCGCCGTTCTCGCGACCAAGCTTGACCGACGCACGCTTCGCTTTACCGTCCTTCACCACAAACACGGTGCTGTCGTCGTCGCCGCCCAGCAATGCCGACTTCGGCAAGAGTGTCGCATCGGCGATGCGGTCATAGGCAATATCGAGTCGACAGAATAATCCGGGGAGCAACCGCTTAGACGAATTGTCGGCGGTAACCGTGACAGCGATCGTGCCACTGGATTGATCGACCACCGGCGCGATGCGCTCGATGCGGCCAGCGAAGGCCTGACCTGGTAGCGCGTCGACTTCTATAGAAACTTGCTGGCCCACCTTCAACGCGGCGGCGTCAGCTTCCGGAATGTCCAGCCGAGTGGTCAACTCGGAAAAGTCGGCGATCTCGAAGGCAACCGCATTGCTCGCCATGAACTGGCCGCGCTTGATCCAGCGGCGTGTCACCACGCCATCGAAAGGCGCTCGAATTTCGCTCTTGCGAACCTTCATGCGTGCCAAGTCGGTGTCGGCGCGCTGGGCGAGGAACTGCGATTCGGACTGGTCGAACATGGTGGCCGGAATCAACTTGCGATCAATCAGGCGGCTGTTGCGATCAACCTCGTTCTTCAGCTTGTCCATTTCCGCTTCGTTCTGGCGCAGGGTGAGCTTGCTGCGATCGGCGTCGAGTCGCGCCAGCACCTGCCCCTTGCGCACGTGATCGCCCTCCTCTACATCGATTGACAGAACCGTGCCCGGCATTTCAGCGATCACGTTGGCCGAATGCTCGGCCTGCAATGCGGCGGTAGAGCTGTAATGGGCGACCAAATCGCCGCGCCCGACCGGGACCGCTTCGACCGCCAGCGGTTCGATGTTTTCTGCCTCGGTGGCGACGGGCTTATCACCGCCCGCACAGGCAGCGAGGGCGCAGGAAGTTGCGAGAAACAGGGCGGCGAAATGGTGGCGGAGCATGAAGGCGATTCTCTTTACTAGTGATGTAGTTAACTATAACACTGAAATTTAGGAGTGCAACTAATTTCGGGTGTTACCAATGGCATACCGCGCGAGTGCCATGTCCCGTTACCACGACCTGAGATGCGACGCAGGCGAGCAAGGTTGCGTGCCTGACATCGAAGTCAACGTCGCTACGCGAGCCGTCTCGGCGCAACGAGCTTTGCTAGAATCGCCCGCGTTTTTCCAGCCGTCCGCCGAGTCCGTCATGTCCCACCGCCCTATCGTTCCCAGTTGTCGACTTGCCGACGTCCGTTATGACATCCGTGGGCCGCTCAGCCGCCGCGCTCGCGAACTGGAATGCGAGGGCCGCGAGATCGTTCGCCTCAACATCGGCAATCCCGGCTTGTTCGGCTTCCGCACGCCAACGCATATCCGCGAAGCCGTTGCCAGCCACTTGGCGCAAAGTGAGGCCTATTGCAACCAACAGGGATTACCGCAGGCACGCGAGGCGATTGCCAGGCAGCAGAGCGAGCGCGGTGCGAACAGTGTGGATTCTGATCGCGTATTTATCGGCAACGGCGTTAGCGAGCTGATCGATCTCAGCCTGCGCGCCATCTTGGAACGCGGCGATGAGGTGTTGATTCCAGCGCCGGACTATCCGTTGTGGTCGGCAGCGACACATCTGAACGACGGCAAGGCCGTGTACTACCCCTGCCCACCCGAGTCCGGCCACTTGCCCGATATCGATGAGATGGAGTCACTGGTCACGCCGAAGACGCGCGCCATCGTCGTCATCAATCCCAACAACCCGACCGGCGCGGTCTACCCGCGAGAGTCGCTAGCCGAAATCGTCGCTCTTGCCGAACGACATGGGCTGGTGCTGCTCAGCGACGAAATCTACGATTCGATCTGCTACGACGAGGCCATGTTCGTGCCGCTGGCATCACTTTGCGGCGACCTGCCCTGCATAACCTACAACGGCTTGAGCAAGGTTCATCGTGCCTGCGGCTATCGTGTTGGTTGGATGTCGGTAGCCGGCAACCAGGCGCGCATTGAGGAACTGCTGCGTGCATTCGACCTGCTGGCCGCGATGCGCCTTTGCAGCAACGTGCCGACGCAATGGTCGGTGCCGCCCGCATTGCAAGGCCCAGACACAATCAGCGAGCTGACTACGATGGGTGGTCGACTTCACGCATCGCGACAGGCGTTGCTGGATGCAGTTGCGCGCAGCGAATTTCTTTTCGTACACGCGCCGCAGGGAGCCTTGTACGCATTCCCCAGCGTGAACATGGATCTGATTCCGAATTTCGATGACGAGGTATTCGCGCTGGAGTTGCTGGAACAGGAAAGCGTGTTGATCGTGCCGGGATCGAGCTTCAACGTTCCCTATCGAAATCACTTTCGCGTGACATTGCTGCCCGAGGCAAACGTCATCGCCGACGTATTCCATCGCATCGAACGGCAGTTGCAAAAAATAGCGGGTCGTCAGGTCGAACAGCGGCATGTCGCCTGAGCCGCCAACCGGTTTTCTCGCTCTCGGCGACTCGTACACGATCGGCGAGGGCGTTGCAGAGTCCCACCGATGGCCGAACCAACTTGCGCGCGGGCTGCGTGACGCGGGAATCGACATCGACGATCCGCAGGTCATTGCGACGACGGGCTGGACAACCGACGAGTTGGAACTCGCAATCGATGCCGCAAAACCTGCCGACGACCACGCGTTGGTCACCTTGCTGATCGGTGTCAACAACCAGTATCGCGGCTGGTCGATTGATAACTACGCCAGAGACTTTTCGGGTTTGCTGAAGAGAGCCGTCGCCTTCGCGAGTGGCAATCACCAGCACGTGATCGTGGTGTCAATTCCGGATTGGGGTATCACCGCCTTCGCCAGCAGCAGTGGTCGCGATACGAAACAGATCGCAAACGAAATCGATGCATTCAATGCAGCGGCGCAGTCGATTGCCGCGTTCAATCACGTCGCGTTCGTCGACATCACCGAACTCACTCGCACCTATCCCGACGAAGTCGTCGCCGATGGCCTGCACCCGAACGCCGCGCAATTTTCACGCTGGGTCGAACGACTGGCACCCGTTGCCAGACTAGCTCTCCGCAACGCCTCGCTATACTGACCAACCCGTCATTCAACAAGGATCGTCGTGCCCGCCAGAAGCGCACCGGATACCAGTCGCGGCATGATCATCGCCGGCGGCGAGCTCGATGCCGGCGAACGCGGCGCCAACCTGCTGGCCCGCTTGCTGTCGCGTTGTTGCGAGCAGGGCCGCGTGCTGGTGATGCAACTGGCGAGCGAAACCGACGACGCGGCCGATATCGAAGCGGCATTGCTGCAAGCCGGTGCCAACGAAGTTCGCGTGCACACCCTCACGACCCGTGGCGAAGCCAGCGACGCGGTGCTGGTTGATCGGCTCGAACACACCGACCTGCTGGTGATCGCGCCGTGTTCACCGCTGCGGCTTACTTCGTTGATTGGCGGTACCGCACTGGTACGCGCCTTACGTCGTCGAAATGCGGATGGCATGGCGGTGGCGGCATTCGGCGCGGTCGCCGCTGCGCTGAGCGAGCACATGCTCGCAACCGGCAGCGAAGGCCTTACACCACGATCAGGTGGTGTGTCGCTCGCTCCCGGCTTGGGTTTGAGCAATCGTGTTTTGATCGACCAAGGCGGTCAGGCAACGGATCGACTCGGTCGATTGCTGGCAGCGTTGGCGCTGAATCCCTTCGCGCTCGGCCTCGGAATCGATGCAGGAACGGCGGCGGTGATCGGTCCCGACAACGTAATGGAAGTGGTGGGCAGCGGCGGCGTAACCGTTATCGATCCTGCCGAAATGGCCGACTCCAACGTCGCCGAGATTGGCGATGGCGCACCGATTCGCATCACCAACCTGCGCCTGCATGCGCTCAATGCGGGTACACGTTTCGACCTCGATTTCCGCACGGCCCTGCCCTGACTGGCTAGGCTCTAAAGTACGGGCCAAACCTTTTTCGAATTAAACCAGGACTCAAAACATGCAAGCAGCACAAGCAAAAGCCATCGTCACCGGTGGCGTATCGGGCCTCGGCCTCGCGGTCGCACAGCGCATCGTTCGCGATGGTGGCAAGGTCGCGCTGTTCGATGTCAACGAGGACAAAGGCGGCGATGCCGTCGCCGAACTTGGCGCCGACAAAGCAGCGTTCTATCGCACCGATGTCACGGACGAAGCCGGCGTTGCCGCGAACGTCGCGGCGGCGAAAACGTTTATGGGCGGCATCAACGTAGCGATCAATTGCGCCGGAATCCTTGGCGCGGCGCGCGTACTCGGCAGGGATGCGCCTATGCCACTGGCAACGTTCTCGACGACGATAATGGTGAATCTGGTGGGATCGTTCAACGTCGCCAAAGCAGCTGCCGCGGTGATGCAAAGCAACGAGGCTGGCGAAGACGGCGAGCGCGGTGTGATCATCAACACGGCATCGGTCGCCGCCTATGAAGGCCAGATTGGTCAAGCCGCCTATGCGGCATCGAAAGGCGGCGTCGTGGCGATGACCTTGCCAATGGCGCGAGAGCTCGCTCGCTTTGGCATCCGCGTCAACACAATTGCGCCAGGCATCTTCTGGACGCCGATGGTCGATGGCATGCCGGAAGACGTTCAGAAGTCCCTATCGGCGTCGATTCCGTTCCCGTCGCGATTGGGCCAGGCCGACGAATACGCCGACCTTGTCGCCTACATGCTCGGCAACCGTTACCTCAATGGCGAAACGGTTCGCCTCGACGGCGCCGTGCGCCTCGCTCCACGCTAACGAAGGCCGAACCACCGATGAAAGCATCCGAAGTCAAACGCGGCAACGTCGTCGAACACGACGGCAAGGTCTACCAGATCCGCGACATTGAACGCAGCTCACCTCAAGGTCGTAGCGGCAACGTCACCTTCCGGTTTTCGATGTACAGCATTCCCGGTAACGTCAAAAGTGAATTGTCGCTGCGCTCTGAAGACGACATCAAGGAAACCGAATTGCTGCGACGCGCGGTCAGCTATTCCTACATGGACGGCGATGCATTCGTATTCATGGATGGCGAGGACTACAGCCAATACACGCTGGATGCGAACGTGGTCGGCGATGCATCCGGCTACATCAGTGAAGGCATCGAAGGCTGTTTCATCCAGTTGATCGACGACGCGCCAGTCGCGCTGCAACTGCCGCAATCAGTGACTCTGGACGTGGTCGAAACGGCGCCGGACATGAAGGGTGCCACGGCAACCAAGCGGCCCAAGCCGGCCAGGCTCAACACAGGCATCGAGATCCAGGTGCCCGAATACATCGGAAACGGCGAGAAGATTATTGTCAACACCGTGACCGGTGAATTCGCCGGCCGCGCCTGAGCAACGTCGAGTTTCTCCGACGACTCGAATCAGTCGAACAATCCGCGCTGCTGCATCACGCTGACGATTTGGCTTGCCGCAGCATCGACATCGAGCGATTCGGTGTCGACGTGGATGTCGGCGTTCTCGGGGCGCTCGTACGGTGAATCGATGCCGGTGAAGTTTTTCAGCTCACCGGCGCGTGCCTTTTTGTAGAGCCCCTTGACGTCGCGTTGCTCGGCAACCGCAAGCGACGTGTCAACGAATACTTCGATGAAATTGTCGCTGGCGACAATGACGCGCGCGTTGGCGCGGTCCTGCCGGAACGGCGAGATGAAACTCACCAGCGTCATCAAACCTGCATCTGCCATCAAACGCGCCACTTCTGCGACGCGACGAATGTTCTCCACACGATCTGCATCGGTAAAGCCAAGGTTGCGATTGAGGCCGTGACGCACGTTGTCGCCATCAAGCAGATAGGTATGGCAGCCACGCGCCAGCAACAGCTTCTCGACCGCGTTCGCGATTGTCGACTTGCCAGCGCCGGAAAGCCCGGTGAACCAGAGCACGCAGGGCTTGTGACCCATCAACGCGCCGCGTGCGGATTGATCGACATCCAGCGCCTGCAAGTGAATATTGCTGGCGCGACGCAACGCAAAATTCAGCATGCCGGCGGCGACCGTCGCATTGCTGATGCGGTCGATCAGGATGAAGCCACCGGTCTCCCGATTTCGCGAATACGCATCAAACGCAATCGGCTGGTCAAGCGACAGATTCACGCTGCCGATCTCGTTCAATTCCAGCGTCTTCGCGGCCAGATGTTCCAGCGTGTCGACCTGCAATTT
The DNA here is from genome assembly GCA_038236135.1 of Lysobacterales bacterium. Lineage (GTDB taxonomy): Bacteria > Pseudomonadota > Gammaproteobacteria > Xanthomonadales > Rhodanobacteraceae > Dokdonella. The sequence goes on along the minus strand of JBBSTF010000009.1, from coordinate 29,767 downwards.
GTACTTGAGCTCCCCGACGTTGGCATTGATCGTCGCACTGCCGATCTTCATCAAATAAGGCCGGCCCGGTAGCAAGGCGTTCGCGTCCATCCAGACCAGGGTTGCATCGAACTGGTCGGCAACCTCGGCGGGATCGTTCGCGGCGGAAATGATGTCGCCACGACTGATGTCGATTTCTTCGGCCAGCGTCAGCGTGATGGATTGACCCGCAATTGCCGTGCCTATGTCGCCATCGAAAGTTACGATACGCAACACCGTGCTCTCACGTGCGGAGGGCTGCACGCGAACGCGGTCGCCGACATGCACGCTACCGCTTGACAGCGTGCCGGCGTAGCCGCGAAAGCTCTGGTCGGGTCGATTCACCCACTGCACTGGCATACGCAAGGGCTCGTCGATTCGGCGCTGCTCATCGATCGGAACGCGTTCGAGGAATCCAAGCAAGGTCGGCCCGTCGTACCACGGCATTGTCGATGACTTCTCGACGACGTTGTCGCCGCGCAGCGCCGACACCGGTATGAAACTGATGTCGTCAAAATCGAGTTGGCTGGCAAATTCGCGGAACTCGCTTTCGATGGCGCGGAACGTGTTTTCCGCCTCGTCAATCAAGTCCATCTTGTTGACTGCGACTACGACATGACGGATGCCAAGCAAGGATGCGATGGTGCTGTGTCGATGCGTTTGTGGCAGCACACCACGGCGCGCATCGATCAGGATCACCGCAGCATCGGCGGTCGACGCGCCAGTCACCATGTTGCGCGTGTACTGCTCGTGCCCAGGCGTGTCGGCAACGATAAACTTGCGTCGTTCCGTCGAAAAATAGCGATACGCCACATCGATGGTAATGCCCTGCTCGCGCTCGGCTGAAAGTCCATCGAGCAGCAGCGCGAAATCGAGATTCTCGCCTTGCGTGCCGACGCGCTTGGAATCGCTGGCAAGTGATGCCAACTGATCCTCGAACAGCGCGCGCGATTCGTACAGCAGGCGCCCGATCAACGTACTCTTGCCGTCGTCGACGCTGCCGCAGGTAATGAAGCGCAGCAATTGCTTGTCGCTTTGTGCGCCGATGAAATCGTCGTGTTCGGATTTGACAGCGGCCATCAGAAATAGCCTTCCTGCTTTTTCTTTTCCATCGACGCCGACGCATCGTGATCGATGGCGCGGCCTTGTCGTTCAGATTGGCTGGCAACCAGCATCTCGGCAATGATCTTGGGCAACGTGTCAGCATCGCTTTCAATCGCGCCGGTGAGCGGATAACAGCCGAGCGTACGGAAGCGCACGCGACGTTGTTGCGGCACTTCGCCTGTGCGCAGCGGCAAGCGCTCGTCTTCCACCATGATCAGCATGCCGTCGCGTTCGACCACCGGCCGCTCCGCCGCGAAATACAGCGGCACGATCTCGATGTTTTCGCGCTGGATGTACTGCCACACGTCCAGCTCGGTCCAGTTCGACAAGGGGAACACTCGAATACTGTCGCCCTTGCGTTTACGCGTGTTGTAGAGGCGCCAAAGTTCGGGACGCTGGTTTTTCGGATCCCACCGATGCTGCGCGTTGCGGAACGAGAAAATGCGTTCCTTCGCCCGCGACTTTTCCTCATCGCGCCGTGCGCCACCGAATGCGGCATCGAAACCGTGCTGGTCAAGCGCCTGCTTGAGCCCTTGGGTTTTCATCACATCGGTATGCACCGACGCACCATGGTCGAACGGGTTCATGTTCGCAGCCACGCCATCGGGATTGATGTGCACAATCAGGTCGATGTCAGGATTGGCAGCAACGCGGTCGCGCAACGCGTACATTTCCCGGAACTTGAAGCGCGTATCCACATGCAGCAGCGGAAAAGGCAGCCGCGCCGGGAAAAACGCCTTGCGCGCCAGATGCAGCATCACCGCGCTGTCCTTGCCGATCGAGTACAGCATCACGGGCCGCTCGCACTCGGCGACCACCTCGCGAAGGATGTGGATGCTCTCCGACTCCAGCCGATCAAGTTGCGAACGACTGCGCGGCGACGGGCCGCGCGGCGCGGCGGCGCTATGCGATTCCAGCATGGTTGAGAGTGGCTCCAGTGATCTTGTCGACGGCGGTCAATGTAGTCGAAATTGAGCGCTTACGCGCCGATCACGGGACTGATGCGGCCGCCAAGTGAACGTTTAAACGCGGTTATTCCGCCGACAAAATCGGCAAAAGGATGCCACCTGCAACCCGGCCAACGTGCGGTGGCGATCATTCAGCCCGTTCCGTCGGGTTGCGTGGGTTGGACTCAGGTGACGAGTTCTGGCGCTGCCATGGCCAACGTCCTTCGATCTCGACTTCCAGCGAGAAGCTGAGGAAGGTTCGTATCAATACGATCCCGCCCAGAACGGCAAGGCTGCCGAGCGTGGGTTCCACCGCGACGGTATTGATGATGTCTGCTGCGACCAGGAATTCCAGTCCAAGCAGAATGGCCCTGCCAAGTTCGGACCGAAAGCCGGCCACGGCGTCGCCGCTTGACAGCCCTCGCGAGATAACCAGGCCAAATCGAATTAGCGCCCCGAGAGCGCCGACTACGATGATTGCCGTGCCGACGATCTCGATACCGCGAGTGACAAGGTGAATGACAGTCAGGAAGGTTTCGTCGCCAATCATCGTGTGTGTCCAATCTGCGTTGTCGTCAGCGCCAGACGCTGGCATCTGATCTCCCGACGACGAGTCGTCGCTTTCAAATGCGAACGACCCAGATGCCGACGAGCGCCGCGAGTGCTACCAGTATCAGAGAGCCGTTGACGCCGAGCAACAGCCAGGAAGGCAACCGTCGAATGTCCGGGCGAAGCGGTGGTGCGCCCACTTCAAGCTCGCGCCAAACTCCGGCGAGGAAACAGAAGGCACTAAACAGGATCAGCAGCGTCGCCGCTGCACTCGCAAGTCTCGGATCGACAACGTCCTTCAACAACGCTTTCGCACCAACGCCGGCGGCCAAGGACGAAAGTCCCGTCCGGACCCATGCCGCGTAAGTGCGTTCGGCCGCCAGTATCGTGCGGTCCGCGGCAAGCTCGTTTCGGCGTTCAGCGCTATCCATCTGGTGGACCGCGCTGTCTTCCAACTTGCGCGCGCTGTCGGCAAGCTTCTCCCGAACGCCATTCGACTGTTGGGCGTCTGTCATGTCACGTAATCCCCGATCATCGGCTGTGGGGCTGGGCAGTCTGGGCTGCCAAACAGTATCAAATTCAGAGTCGTGACGGCGTTGGTCCGCGCGCCAAAAGACTGCCGCGTCCGATTTCGCTGATGCCGGCCCCGCTGCTTTGGGGAACGCCTCGCCTCAATCTGCCGCGCTGTTTGCGACTGAGCTTGTAGATACTTGTCGACAACGCTTGACGTGTCGCCGCCTGATCGGAATAATGCCGGCCCTCGCTGCGGACCCCGTGGCGAGCGTTTCATGCGCCCGTAGCTCAGCTGGATAGAGTACCAGGCTACGAACTTGGTGGTCGGGAGTTCGAATCTCTCCGGGCGCGCCAACACCAAAGGTCGATGAGTTCGCTCATCGGCCTTTTTGTTGGGCAAATACAGTCGGTTTACTGGTCACTACAGCGAGGCTAGACTCGGCGCAGCGCATCTGGTGCGGTGCAGGGACTCGCCTTCGCACGAGCAGCCGGTCGCTTACAGGAGTTTGCTATGCGTCCGCTATATCTCGCAGCCGTTGCGCTCATTGCCGCGTCCTGCCCCGTGATCGCAGCAACTCCGAACGATCGCACGCAGGAATGGGTGCGACTGGATTCCGAAATCCAGCGTGCGACCCAAGCTATGGCGTCCGACGCCGACTCCGCTCGCCCCGCCGTCGAAGAACTGTTAAGGCGTGTCGATATCATCAATAGCGCGTCTGACGCGCAGCGCGAAGAATCCACGCTCTCAAGAGCGAAACGCGAAGCTTTGCGTGGTCCGCTGTACAACCTGCGACTGGCGCTTGAGCAGCCTGTGATGGCGTCGCAAATCGCGAAGCACGCAATACAGCCGCGCGGACCATTGATGTCCGCAGAAGGCGTAGCCGGTGTCAGTTGCGAAGAGGCCATTGAGCTTGTTCCCAACCAACCCATGCGCATCGAAATTCCCGGCAACGCAAGCCGCTGGATCACCGTCCGCTCACCACTCGGCGCAAGCGCACCATTGGCGATATCGACGCTGGGTTCGGACATCGACGCTGCGGTGAGCGTGTATGAAGACTGCCGCGAAACCGGAAAGACCGCGATTAGCAGCGGCGACGACAACTACGGCCTGCAAGCCATCGTGCTGCTGCCACCCGCCGCTCATCCGTTGTTGGTGGAATTGCGCAACCAAGGCGAACGGGGCATCGCTTTCGTGGATGCCATAAGCGCAGTGACGATCAACGGACGAGTAACGCGAAGCGATACTGCCGCACCTATTTCTAACATGAGAATCGATGCCTACCGAGGCTCGAATGCAGGCTCCACGCAGTATGCAGGTTCGTCGACATCAATGGGGAATGGAGACTATCAACTGGTACCTCTCCTAATCAACGGTGCGAACACGTATGTTCGTACATTTGGTCCGACCAATCAGCCTCAGTTTGTCGATCAGGCTTGGAACAACATTTTGTGTATGCCGGCCTCCGGGCTGCCAGATTGCGGCCCAGGAACGCCCAGCGCCGCCGCAACCGGTGACGATGTCACGGTTTTCAACATCGATTTCTCCTTGACGACGGGTGCGACGATCTACGGTCAAGTTGTTGACCGTTCCGGCAACGCGGTTTCCGGCGCCAAGGTGTCGATAAGCAAAGTGGGCACTCCGCCAGCAACTGCACGCACGACGTTGGCCGACGTTTCGGGCCGATATCGAATGAACGCACTTCCGAATGGCCAATACCGTGTTGAGGCGTCCGCTAGCGGTTACAAGAGCCAAATATTTCGCGAGTTCGATTGCGATATCGACTGTGGGCAAATCGCCGGAAATCCCGTGGTCGCCGTTGAGTTTGGCCAGTCGCTCGCAAATTTCTCATTGAGCCGCGGAGGCAGCATCCATGTGTCGGTGACCGTTGACGGACAGCCTACGAGCGCGACGTCATACGTATACGCCGCCGATCCTGCGGGCACGGTGGTGGCACAAGCTTATGCGAGTGCGCCGGGCTCTGCTCCTGGCTCGATCGGCATACTTGGGCCACTTCCAACGGGCACCTATCGCGTTCGCGTCGAGGGAGCAGGGCTTGCCTCCGAGTACTATCAGGATATTGTTTGTGCCGACGCCTGCGGACCTGCCGAATTTCAGGCTGCCACGCCGATTCTCATCAGCAACGACGCTCCACCTGTGGCTATTAGGATTGATCTCGCGCAAGTTCCAGAGCTTACCGGCATAGTCACGAGCACTTCCGGAGGGGCCATCCCAAATGCCGTGATTACACTTGTCCGCGACAATTCCATCCAAGCAAGTACCCAAACCCTTTCGGACGGAACCTACCGCGTACGGGCACCAGCCTTGGGAGGGTACGTGGTCCATGCCAGCTCCTTGAATCACGTCGACGAGGCTTACGACGATGTACCGTGCGCCAATGCATTGACCGCCAGCAACTGTCTGGGTACCACGATGGTTAATTTCGCTTTTGGCACAGTTCCCCCAACGGCTGATTTCGAGCTATCACCCAGCGCGACTATTCGAGGTCGAGTCACCAAGCTTAGGCCGAACCAGTCGTTCCAAATCAGCGCGTTGACAACGCTCAACCAAGGAATCGGCGACGGAAGGTTCAGTCAACTAAGCGACGGCACTTACCAACTCGCTGACTTGCCTGAAGGTCAGTTCCACTTCGGCCTCTTGCCTGGGAGCGGTGGGCGTCTCCAGCTTTATCAAAATCTCGATTGCGGCGCGCAGGCATCGCTTTTCACTCAGTGTCCTGCGAGCGGTGCGACGCCGGTTAAATTGGTCAACGGGTCTGTCGTCCAAGGAATAGATTTCAGCTACCGCAGCCGCTATGGCCGGTTGGGGCAAGTGACCGACGAGCAGACCGGATTTCCGCTTCCGGGAATCATCATCGATGTCTTCACCATTCAAGGTGGTGATCGTTTCGGCTCCACGACTACCGATATTGACGGGCGATTCGACGTAGCTCCAGCCTACGGCGGTCCCGCTTTCGCTGTCGCGACCGATAATTACTTCGGGTACGTGAACGAGATCTACAACAACATCGAGTGCGCAGTAGGGTCGGTCTATCTTGGAACCTGCCCCCTTACCGGAGCGACTCCAGTCGCATTCCCCGGTGACGGCAGCGAGCTATTGATCGCCCTGCGCCGGGAAGACGTGGTGTTTCAGTCGGGCTTTGACTGACGGCTGAGCCGCTGGAACGCCTTGCAGTCATCAAGGCCGATGAGTTCGCTCATCGGCCTTTTGCTTGTCTGCCCCGAAACTCATCCTCGCGTTCGACGCATGCAAGCCCACTAGAGAACCCATAACGGATGCGTCGCGAGTAGCGCAGAATCGTCCTCGTCGACAGACGCAGGGGCCGCGATGAACAAGGAACGCTGGCAGCAGATCGAACAGGTTTTTGCTGATGCGCTCGATCAACCTGTCGCGCTGCGCGAGGCATTCCTTGATCGTGAATGCCGCGATGATGCTCTGCTTCGCCAGGAACTCGATGAGCTCCTGAGCGCGCACGAGACACCCGGCGTGCTCGATGGCAGCATCACCCCGCAAGCCGTTTCTCCGCCCATCGCATCGCTGTCGCCGGGCACCACGGTCGGCCATTGGCGCATCGATAGCCTCATCGGTCGCGGCGGCATGGGCGAGGTCTACTCCGCACGTCGAGCCGATGCGGCATTCGAGCAACGCGCCGCGCTCAAACTGTTGCGCTACGAAGCTGCCGGGCAGCTCGATCGCTTCCATGCCGAGCGGCAGATCCTGGCGCGATTCGAGCATCCCGGCATCGCGCGTTTGCTGGATGGCGGCACGACGGCAGACGGACGACCGTTCACGGTCATGGAATACGTTGAGGGGAATTCGCTGACCGACTACTGCAACGAACATCACCTATCCCTTCGCGAACGCTTGGCGTTGTTCGGGCAGGTCTGCGACGCCGTCTCTTTTGCCCATCGCAACCTTGTCGTTCATCGCGATCTGAAACCGGACAACATCCTTGTCGATGCAACTGGCTCGGTGAAGCTGCTCGATTTCGGCATTGCGAAACTCATCGATGTCGCCGCGTTGCCGCAAAGCGATGACCGCACCGTCGCTCCGTTCACACCCGACTACGCCGCGCCGGAACAATTGAACGGACAGTCGGTGACGACGGCAACCGACGTCTACTCGCTCGGCGTGTTGTTGTTCGAACTACTCGCCGGCGAGCGACCGCTGCGCACGCGTGGATTGCCGTCCAATCAGGTCATGGCCTTGCTGCTTGATCGCACCGCACCCGCGGCGAGCAAGCTCGCGTCCAGCAACGCGCAAGCCCCAATTCAAGCACGCCTACTGCGCGGAGACCTGGACGCGATCGTCGCCAAGTGTCTTCGTAAGGAGCCTGCTCACCGCTATGAAACGGTCAATGGACTGAAGCTCGATATCGAGCGCCACCTGCGCAACGAACCCGTGCGAGCAAGAAGCGGTGCTCGCGCCTACGTCGCGCGACGTTTCGTACGTCGCCATTGGTTTGCCACGAGCGGAGTGCTTCTCCTGCTCGTTGCGATGGGCGCCGCAGCAATCTACGCGGAAGCCGCGAGGCGTCACACGGAGCAGGCACTGAAACGCGCTGACGCGGTCCGCAATTTCGTCATCGACCTGTTCCACCAAAACGACCCCGACGCCGGCAACGCCCGCACGATGACAGCTCGCGAATTGGTCGATATCGGCGCACGGCGCGTCGAGACAGGCTTTGCCGACGATGCCGACACCCGCATCGAATTGCTGGGTGTGAGCGGTAATCTGTATCGATCGCTTGGCGACTACCCTCGAAGCGGAGAACTCCTCAAGCGACGTTTGGAACAGGCGATGCAGGCGTACGCACCAAACGACCCACGACAAGTCGAGGCGCAACTGGACATGGCCACTGCCGAAATTGCGGCAGAACACTACGATATTGCCGAGTTGCTGCTGAGAAAGTCGCTTGCCAGCACAACCGGAGAACGTGATGAGCTACGGGTTCTTAAAGCCAGGATCCTTCGCGAACTCGGCAGCCTGGAGTCCGAGCGCGACCACAACGATCTGGCGATCCAGTGGGTCGACCAGGCCGTTGCATTGCGTAAAAGCCTGCAGACCACGACCAATGCCGATCTTGCGGAGTTACTCGCGGACCGCGGTCGCTATATGTATCGCGGCGGGCGCGTTGCCGATGCCGAGCAACCGCTTCGCGCTGCCATGGCAAAACTTGACCCCCGAAACGCTGGTGAATCACGTGTTCTGGTCACCGTTCGCGAAGAACTCGGGACTGTGCTCAATGGACTGGGTCGGTTCGACGCTGCAATACCTTTGCTTCGGGCAAACGTCGATTCAAACCGGTTGGTTCTGGGCGATCAACATCCAACCTTGGCGAATTCACTGCACCAGCTTGCCTCAGCCTTACGTCAAAGCGGCGATGAGCAGGCAGCCATTCCGGTTTTCCAGGAAGCCTTGGCACTTTACGAACGCAACTACGGCGAAGGTCACAGCTACGTTGCCGTCGCCTTGACCGGCCTGGGTCAAGCATTAAGTGGTGTGGGACGACATGACGAAGCAGTCGCCGCGCTTGGTCGCGCTCAATCCATCTACGCCAAAACGCTGGGGCCGCTACACACATACTCTGCCATAGCAACGATTGCGCTTGCCAATGCGCAATACGCGGCGGGCGATCTAGGCGGTGCCGAGACAGGATTTCGCGATGCGCTGGCTGCATTTGCAAAGATCGGCGATGGCAAGCACCTCTACGCGGAGGCAGCCCGGCTCGGGCTTGGCAAAACCCTGTCCGGCCAACGCAGGTTTACCGAAGCTGCCCAAGCACTTGTGCAGGCAAAGGCGAGATTGGAAAGCGAATTTGGCGCTGGCGATCGCCGCAGCGTTGAAGCGACCGCCGTCCTCGTCCATTGCTTGGTAGAGCTAGGCAAACCAGGCGAAGCGCGCTCGCTGTTCAGCGCCAGCGAGAAAGCTGTCAACACGTCCAGCGGGGACATGCGCCGCCAGCGTGCCAGTCTTGAATCGGTCAAGGCCGAGCTGACACTTTGACCAAGGCTGTTCGTCAAAGCTTGAGTGAGTTGATCGACTCTATTGCGGCTCGGCGAGTTCGCGATGAAGCCACGCCCGCGCCAACGTCCAATCGCGCCGCACCGTGCGCTCGGAAATACCAAGCGCAACTGCCGTTTCCGCGTCGTCGTATCCCGCAAACCAGCGGCATTCGACCACATCGGCCAATCGCTCGGACTCGCTAGACAGCCGACCCAATGCGTCATTGAGCGCAACAAGGTTTGCATCATCGTCTACGGCAACATCGATGGAGCCAGTTAATGAAACGTGTGGCGCTCCGTCGCCGCGCTTGCCGGCAAGTCGCGCGACCGCGTGGTTGACCAGCGCATGCCGCATCGCCAGCGCCGCCGCTCTGACGAAATGCGCGTCGGTGTTCCAGCTCTTGCTGCCGCGCAGTTTCAGATAGGCCTCGTTGACCAGTGCCGTGGTCTGCAAGGTTGCGCCGGCACCCACCCGACTGCGCTCACGATGAGCCAGCCGCTTGAGGTCTTCATAGAACAGCGGTGTCAGCCTGTCGGCAAGAGCACGCACGTCGGACGGCACGCTATCGTTCCAAGCACGCGACTCAACTCTTAGTGCTTCCTCAGCATTCCTGTTCATCCGCCGATGATAGCGCCGGCGATGACCGGATTCCGTGCCATTTTCGGTTATTGCTATCTAGCAACAACCAAACCGGGCGCCAAATCCAATGAACGATACGATGGACGTTTCCATGACTCACGGTGCCGGTGTGCTGGACGCTGTCCCAGAACACCGCAAGCGCTGGATGTACATCGCCAGCGCCTTGGCATTCGCGGCCATCGCTTTTGTCGGCTTCTCGCCGACGTACTACCTCAAGTCGTTGCACGGCACGCCGCCGCTTTCGGCGCTGGTGCATGTCCACGGTCTGGTCTTCACGATCTGGCTTGTGCTGTTTTTTTGCCAGACGTTGCTGGTCTCAGCACACCGGATCGACCTGCACCGTCGGCTTGGATTGGTGAGTGCCTGCTTCGCGGTCCTGCTCGTGGTGATTGGCTGGCAAACGGCAGTGAACGCATCGCGCCTTGGCCACGTACCGGACGGCGCGCCGCCTTTGCAGTTCCTCGCTGTTCCGCTCTTCTCGCTTGTGGTTTTTGTCGCGCTGCTAGGCACCGGCCTGTACTTCAGGCGACGCAACAGGGAAGCGCACAGGCGGCTGATGCTGCTGGCAACTCTCAGCATTCTCGCCGCTCCAATCGCCCGTCTGCCGCTCGACATTATCCGCCGCTACGGTCCGCTGGCAACGTTTTCACTGCTGAGCATTGTGCTGGTCACCTGCATCGCCATCGACACGATCAAGCATCGTCGCCTGCATCCGGCGATGGGCTGGGGTGCCCTGCTGATTATTGCTTCTGTGCCGATCCGTGTTGCAATCAGCCACACGCAGGCATGGCTGGATTTCGCCACATGGCTGACGGCTTGAGCCAGCCGCCAACGAAAGAGAGCGGTCCTTGAGGCGAGTATCCAGCAACCATTTTGCTTTCTTCAGCGTGACAATAACGGCAATATTAAATGTGCCGCAAGACCGTAAACGATCCATTCCGCAGGTACGAGGTCAATCGTGAAAAATGCCTACAGATACGCCAGATACGCCCTGCTTTTTGCGTGCTGCGTTACGTCGGCAGCCTTCGCCGGCCACGCACGTGCCGATGTGATCTACAACGTCTCCAGTACCCTGGATCAAATCGATGACGATGTCACCGACGGTGAGTGCCACACGGCCGCCAACACCTGCACATTGAGAGCGGCCATCATGCAGGCCAATCACCTCACAGGGCAGATTACAACGCGAGTCAAGCTACCGGTAGGGACCTACCTGATGACGCGCGCTGCCGTTGGAACCAATGGTGAGGCAAGCGGGGACCTTAATTTCACGTCGCCACTGACTGGAGGCCAAATCATCTCTATCGAAGGGACTTCCGCAGCAGGCTCGGTAATCGATGCAAACCAGATCGACCGCGTAATGAAAATTGATCCGAACCGGGTCGTCTCACTGAGCAAAGTCACCATACGCGGCGGTCAAACAGCAGCCTATGGTGGTGGAATCTTCAGCAGCGGAAACTTGAAGATACTCGACAGTATAATTGAAAACAATGCCTCTGCGCTCAACGGCGGTGGCATATCCGGGACAGACGTCAATATCCAGCGATGCACCTTTAGATCAAACATTTCGGAGAATTACGGCGGCGCACTCTATGTCACAGGGTCTACCTCTGCAATCATTCGCGACAGCACTTTTCATGGCAATTCAGCGCGCGCCGGCGGAGCAATTTCTACCGAAGTCAATAGCTCGTCTTTTATCATTGACAGCACGATTAGTAACAACACCGCCAATATTGACGGAGGGGGAATCGTCAACTATGGATCAACGTTCATCTACAACACCTCGATAATTGCAAATGATGCCGACCATGACCATGTTGCACCTGGGGGCGCTGGCGGAGGTTTCTACAATCCACCAGGCAAGCGCTTTCTTGCCAACAACTCGCTGATTGCAAACAATACAAGGTTCAATTCCCCCTTCCCTGATGATTGCAATGGACTGCTCGAAGCTTACGGATTGAATCTCCTCGACGACTACAGCGGTTGTTCGTTTTCTGGAAATGGAATCGTGGCTCGTGGATATGTTTCTATCACTAGCATCGCCTCACTGGCTGACAACGGTGGCCCGACGTTGACGCACGCGCTGATCGCCGGTAGTGAAGCAATCGACACTGCCCTGGCGCCAGCATGCATCGACAGCGTCGGTGTTCTTTTGTCGACCGATCAACGCGGTGCACCGCGCATCGCCGGGGCGAAATGCGATGTAGGCGCCTACGAATACGGCTCGATCGTCCCGCCGGCCGATGATATTTTCCGCAACGGGTTCGATTGATATTTACATTTCCGACGACTTAAACAGTCTGGAACGTTAATACCCCGTACTCGCCTATTTACGTCGCTCGAACAATCCGCGTACGCCACCTCTCAGCCCGTGCACGTCGAATCAGCGCTAACGCTCAAACCGTTGTCAAGGCGGACACCTTGGCCGACGAAATTGCTCTGGACGTTGCGGGTGGGTCTTGCCTGACCATTACCAGCGCTTGCTCGCGTCGCGGAAGTCTCACGGATACGTGGTTCGGCCGGTCGACTCGATTTTTCAAAACGCAATGGCGTAACGCAGACCTACGACGAGGATGCAGAGAAATGCAGGCACAGACAGGATTTTCCGATCACCAGGATATAGCTATCGCATCAACAGCATTCAAATGGTGCCATGCCTATATGCGAGCGTCGCTGCGCGTTCTCCTCACCGTGCTGTGTCTTTGGAGTGCCGTTGCAAGCGCCGCCTATGTTTCGGAAACCCGCAACATCCTGTCGAGCGGCGTCTCCCGCAGCTTCGTTATTGCACGACCGATGACGATACCGGTCGGGACAGCTTTGCCACTTGTGTTTTCGTTGCACGGCGACGGTGGCAGTGGCGCATCCATGCGCGGAGCACTGCCGCTTGAAGCCCAGGCGTCGACCGGGGCAGTGTTCATCTATCCAAATGCACCCGGTGGCACGTTTGAGTACTACACCTACGATGGTCGCTCACGTGAAGCGGTCTTTGTCGGCGACGTGATCGCCGCGATGCAGGCGGAGTTCGGCATCGACACATCGCGCGTGTTCGTGGTCGGTTTCAGTGGCGGTGCGACGATGGCCAATGCACTTGGTTGCCGACTGGGGCCCGGCGTGTTGCGCGGGCTCGGCATTCACTCGGGAACCTTGTACCCGGTCAGCAACGGCATGGGAGTGCGTGATTTTACCTACACCGGCAATGGCGGCGTCTCCTGCCCGTTGCCGGCAGCAGCCTTTATCTGGGGCGAGAACGACAACACTAGTGGTGTCTCTTTCGCAGAAGGCCAAGGCGTGCGCGACAACTACGCGGCCACTCAGGCGTGCAGCGCTACGACGACTCCCTCGCTGGTATCGCCGTGCACGTCGTACAACGGGTGCACGCGTGAGCTGAACTGGTGCCCTATCCCCGGCATGGGTCATTCGATCTGGTCGCAGGCCGCGCCGGCGCTATGGCAGTTCATCAACGCGTCGGCAGCGTCTGGTCCGTCTGATCCAATTTTTTTCGACGGCTTCGACCCTGCCGCAACCACAGCGATCCGCGGAACCAACGTCGCCGGCATGGAGATGGCGTATCAGAACTGCGATCAGGCGGGCGGACCCATTGAGGGAACCAACTATCCAAGACACGACGAACGCCTGATCGACTATTTTGCATCCAAGCGGATGACGACCTTGCGGTTCCTGTTTTCCTGGGAGTGCATGCAGCAGGTTCTCAACGGCCCGATCCCGGCCGCGCAAAGTGGGCCGTACAAAACGTACTTCGACGATTACAAGCGCATCGTCGACTACGCCACCAACGTAAAGGGTCTGCGCGTGATCGTCGAGCCGTGGGATTCCAATACGGCGGGCGGTGCCGGCGGTGCGCGCTACCGCGGAAACCTGGTCGGATCGGCATCGGTACCCAACACCGCATTCGCGGACTTCTGGTCGCGCATGGCCACGATTTTCAACGGCAATTCACGGGTTGAGTATGGCTTGATCAATGAACCAAATGACATGTCGACCATGGCTTGGTTCAGCGCCGCGCAGTCAGCCATCACGGCAATTCGGTCAACCGGTTCGATGCAACGGATTTTTGTTCCTGGTAATGGGTACAGCGCGGCAAGCACATGGACATCGACGTTTTACGATACCGCGGCGACGAAGCGATCGAACGCCTACGGATGGCTCAATACCAATGGCGTCGGGCTGGCTCTCAATGACCCCGCCGGCAACATGGCGGCGGAAGTGCACACCTATCTCGATCCCGACGAGGGCGGCGGGACAATCGGGATCACGTCGATCACCGCTGCGCGCGAGCACCTCTCAGTCGCGGTCAACGAAGCCACGGCGCGCGGATACAAGGTCTACCTCGGCGAGATTGGCATGTATGCGGCCGCCCCAAACGCACCCCAAGCCTGGGCCGATTTCATTGCCTATCTCAATGCCAACACCAGCGCTGGGGTGCTGCTCGGGTTCACCTGGTTCGCCGGTGGCGATCCGCTGTGGTGGCCTGACGTAGCGGCCAACGGCGGCGGACACTTCTCCATATCGCCAACCAGCTCTGCCACCTACACCGGCGATACCGTGAATATGGATATGATCGAAAACGACTTTTGAGCCGTCGGTTGAAGTGAGTGCACACATCGAGTGCACCGGAAGTCCCGTAGAAATAGCGGCGCCGCTTCGGTTTCACTCAGTTTCTACTGATCCGTCAGGACGCATGGCCGTAATTCGCACCGTTTCCTGTTACTTACGGCAACCGCTGCTCTCCCGCCAGTAGAAAAGCGATTGACGCCGACCACTACAAACTCCGAGATCGCCCCATGGAATCCGCGCCTGTATCCTGGAAGCTTGTATTACTTTCCGCCTGCTGCTTGGGCTGCGCGTCGTTGACAGAGTACGCGCGCGCTGACACGACGTTCAACGTCAACACCGCCGCCGACGAGATCGATCCCGATCCAGCGGACGGCGTCTGCCTCACCAGCACCGGTCATTGCTCTTTGCGCGCTGCGGTTATGCAGGCCAACCATTTAAGCGCGCCAGGCACCGCGCACATTTTCCTGCAAGCAGACAATTACATCCTGACGCGACCGAGTACGGGAATGGGTCGGGAAGACAACGGAGACTTGAATTTCACGACCTCGCTCGCCGCTGGCCAGCAGGTAATCGCAATTCATGGGACCTCCGCAGCAAGTTCGGTGATTGACGCCAATCAGATCGACCGAGTCATTTCCATCGAACAAAATTGCATTGTCACTATCAGTAACGTGACGATCCGACGCGGCTACCGCATTTCCAATGACGGAGGCGGCATCGATCTTGCTGGAAAGTTGACCATGCAAGACAGCGTCGTCGCAGATAATTTCAGTGTTTCCGGTGGCGGTATTTTCGTGGAATTTGTGGGTCACCTGTTTGTATTGCGAAGTAAATTCCAGTCTAACCAGGCAAGCAGCTACGGCGGCTCAGTGGCGGTTGAAGGCGAGGCTAGCTTCCGGGACACCAGCATGAACGGCAATTTCGCGGGTCTCGGGGGCGCTGCATATGTAGAAGGGAGGGCGACTTTCCGCGAAGCTACCCTTAGTGGAAATCACTCGACGGCGGGCGGCGCAATCTTCGTCTACTCTGCGGCAGCCATCTTGAACGTCATCAACAGTACTATCAGTGGTAATACTGTCACCGGCGACGGTGGCGGCATCTTCTCCAACTTCGGAGAATCCTACTTCGTTAACAGTACGATCAGCGGAAACACTGCCAACCGGGACGGCGGAGGCATTAAAAATCAGGGAACGACATGGCTTTACAACACCTCGATCATTAATAATGACGCGAGTCATGATCGCAACCCACCGGGTGGCAATGGCGGTGGTATTTACAATCTACCCGGCAAGCGTCTTGTGGTCACCAATTCGCTGATTGAAGACAACACGACCCTCGACTCGCCAATTCTTGATGACTGCAATGGTGTGCTCGAGGTCTACGGATGGAACCTGCTCGCCGACTACACCGGTTGTTCGTTTTCCGGAAACGGCAACGCTGCGCGCGGTCTTGTATCTCCGAACACGATCGGCCCGTTGGCGAACAATGGTGGTCCGACGCTAACCCATGCGCTCCTCGGCGGCAGTGAAGCTATCGACACCACGACAGCACAGGGTTGCATCGACCCCACCTCGGCCCTACTGGTGAGCGATCAACGCGGTGCACTGCGAATAGCCGGCTCCAAGTGCGATGTCGGTGCGTATGAATACGACTCTGTTTTTCTGCCCGGTGATGTGATTTTCAGCCATGGATTTGAACTGTACGTACCCGCTATCGAATGAGCGTGCTGGTATCAATGCGCTACTGGCTTGCCAACAAGGTGGATGCGCGTTCCCCTCTAGCTTTTTCCGGCCGACGCTGGCTTTTTTCTCCGACAAATTGAGGTAGTTATGAAAACGTTGAGAATCGTTGCGCTCTCCGTGACACTGATGTGCTCTGCGTCGGCGTGTTCATCCCAAAACGATGCCAGTCAACTGAAGAGGCAGATCACTGGAGATTCGAAGGGAGCCGCTAGCTCCAACGCTCAGTGCGCACTGTTTACCCAGACCGAAGTCGCTGCATACGTGGGGATGCCAGTAGGACCGGGTGAAAACACCAGCGAAGGTGCGGGT
The DNA here is from genome assembly GCA_038236135.1 of Lysobacterales bacterium. Lineage (GTDB taxonomy): Bacteria > Pseudomonadota > Gammaproteobacteria > Xanthomonadales > Rhodanobacteraceae > Dokdonella. The sequence goes on along the minus strand of JBBSTF010000009.1, from coordinate 13,346 downwards.
TGCCGCTGGAACTCAAACGACGACCAAGCGTGGGCAACGATCGGTGTGGTTTCACCCGAGTACTTTCCAGAACCCTCTGGAGTCGATGGCTTCAAACGATTGCCCGCCATGGGCGAACTGGCATGGGTGGCGCCGGATTCGGGCTGGTCCGCCGGGGCTCTGGATAGAGACGTCGCACTGGTCGTCGTGGTCTATGGAACAAAGGCCACGGAGGCTGCGGCTGTATCGATGCTTCAGAAAGCCATCGAACGCCGCGTCAGGTAACGGATCCCACATCCCGTGGCAGCCCTCTCGGGATCGTCGTTCGCCATTTCATGGAGTGTCTTCATGTTCACCAGCACTGCCTCTGTCGTACCCGATCAACGCTCAATCAGCAGCGAGCGACCATTTCGCCGAGCCGCACGCTGGCTCGGTGTCGGCGCGATGCTTGCTTCACTCATCGCGGCACCCGCATTCGCTGCCACGTTCACGGTAACCAACACCGCTGACTCGGGTGCCGGCAGCTTGCGCCAGGCGATGCTCAATGCCAACGCGATACAGGTGACCGGCGGAACTGCCTGCGCGTCGCACACGATTGTCTTCGCGATTCCCGGCTCCGGGCCGCATACGATCCGGCCGTTGTCGCCATTGCCTGTGTTCAACATCCCGATGACGCTGGATGGCTACAGCCAGCCTGGCGCGCTTGAGAACAATCTGCTCGACGGCGACAACGCCGTATTGAAGATCGAAATCGACGGTAGCTTGGCCGGCTCGACGGACGGCTTCTATATGCCGAGGCGATTGACGACGTTGTGTACCGGATCGGGCAGCTTCATTCGAGGCCTCGTCATCAATCGCTTCGCAGGCGCAGCTATCGCCATCGGCGGCGGCGGGACCTGCCCACCTGGCAATATCTGCCAAGTAGGCAACATCATCATTCGCGGCAACTTTATCGGCACTGACGTCACCGGCTTGTTTGCTCGTGGCAACGCAAGCGCCGCCCTAAGATTCGGCAGCGGCAGCGTACATGTCGTCGTCGGTGACGAGGACGGCACCGTTGGTGGACCGCAGAACCTGCAGCCGCAGTCGCGCAATATCATCTCCGGCAATGCTGGCGACGGCATCGCGATGTCTTCCGATTCTGCGTTGCAAGACGACCTTTCCACCAGCCACGTAATCCGCAGTAATTACATCGGCCTCGCTGCCAACGGCACTTCCGCCGTGCCCAACGGAGGACGCGGTGTCACGGTGGGATTCAACGCGACGACCGTGAAAATGTACGACAACCTGATTTCCGGAAATGGCGGCGACGGCGTCGGTATTCTCGACAGCGTCAGGCCGGGAACCTGGGTGATTCGCAATGGAATTGGCATCGGTGTGGGTGCCGTTCCGATTGGTAATTCGAGCAACGGAGTCCTCGTATCAGGTGCGGCGACGGGAGTATTCGTGGGCGCGAAATATGTGACCGCTCCCTACCCGAAGCCGAGCATTGCGAACAATGGCGGCGCAGGTGTTTTTGTCGACGACGTGGCGCAGGTCGATGTCAACGCGGCCATCGGTGGCAACGCTGGACTGGCCGTTGACCTCGCACCTATCGGGGTGACGCCAAATGATCCGGGCGATGGCGACATCGGGCCGAATGAGCTCCTCAATAAGCCTGTGATCGCATCGGCAGTTATTGATGCCGCGACCAACGTCGCCACGATCACCGGTTCGCTCGATGCAGCGCCAAACAGCACGTACGAAATTGATCTTTACACCAGCGCATCGTGTGATTCGAGCGGCTATGGTGGCGGCGAAGTGTTTCTTGCTCTCAGCCCCGCCCCATCGATCATCACCGTGACTACAGACTCGGCTGGCAACGCCAGCTTTTCCAGACAAGCGGCATTCTTGACCGCGAATCGCGTCCTCACGGCGCTCACCCGTCGCCAGTCGACTTTGCCGGGGTCGAACGCGTTTATCGTCTCCGAATTTTCGAATTGCAAACAGATCGTTTCCAGCGCCGACCTGATTTTTCGCAACGGTTTCGACAGTTAACGATGCCTTTGCCAGCCTGAGGGTGCGAAGTGCCGTAACGGCCTAACTGCTCTTTCTCGTGAATTGGACGATTATCCTGACGCCAGGGAGGGTGTCGTTCAGCTTTCGGGCACAGCCCGTTCGCAGCTTCACCATTGCCTCCCAAATGCCTTCGCGACGGTGCGAAATCGGCTTTCTGCTGGAGATTTACGGTTGACTTGAAGGGGCCAGACCGGGACTCTGGTCACTGCGTCGCACAATAAACTGCCTACGCTTTCCGGCTGCGGCACGCTGTCGACGCGCGCTCTCGCAAAGGAAACGCATCGCCCATGTCGATTCATGTCGCGCTAAATCACGTCACTCAATACAACTACGACAAGCCGGTCCAGCTTGGACCGCAGATCATCCGGTTGCGTCCCGCGCCGCACAGTCGTACCCGCATACTCTCGTACTCGCAGCGGATCACGCCCGAGCCGCATTTCATCAACTGGCAGCAGGATGCGCAGTCGAACTGGCTGGCCCGCGTCGTGTTCCCGGAGAAGACCCGCGAGTTCAAGGTCGAGATCGACCTGGTCGCCGAGATGTCGGTGCTCAATCCGTTCGACTACTTCCTCGCCGACTACGCCAAGACTGTTCCGTTCGAGTACCAGAAGCAGGAAAACGCCGATCTTGCGCCCTACCTTGCCGTCGAGCCGGCCGGTCCGCTATTGAACCAGTACATGACGAAGCTGCCCGACAAGGGCCTGTCGACCAACGACTTCATCGTCACCGTCAACCAGATGGTTGCCAACAGTGTCGACTACATCGTGCGCATGGAACCCGGCGTGCAAGCGCCGGAATACACGCTGGAAATTGGTTCGGGCTCATGTCGTGATTCGGCATGGCTGTTGGTCCAGGTCATGCGTCACTGCGGCATCGCCGCGCGCTTCGCATCCGGTTATCTGATTCAGCTCACCGCCGATGTGAAATCCCTTGATGGTCCGAGCGGGCCGGAAGAAGACTTCACTGATCTGCATGCCTGGTGCGAGGTGTATCTGCCTGGCGCTGGCTGGATTGGTCTCGACGTGACTTCAGGCCTGCTCGCGGGCGAAGGTCACATTCCTGTCGCCTGCACGCCAGAGCCCAGCGAAGCGGCACCGATCAGTGGTGGCGTGGAGAAAAGCGAGGTTGAGTTCCACCACAGCATGTCGGTGCAGCGCGTGTTCGATGCACCGCGCGTCACCATGCCGTACACCGACGACCAGTGGCAGGCGATTGAAGCGCTTGGGCACGAAGTCGACAAGGAATTGAAAGACGGTGACGTGCGATTGACGATGGGCGGCGAGCCGACCTTCGTCGCCATCGATGATCCCGCTGGCGCCGAATGGAATGGCGACGCGATGGGTCCGACCAAGCGTGGCTACTCCATCCAGTTGTTCAAGCGTCTGGTCGAGAAGTATGCGAAGAAGGGGCTGATCCATTTTGGCCAAGGCAAGTGGTATCCCGGCGAGCAATTGCCGCGCTGGTCGCTCAACGCCTACTGGCGACGCGATGGCGAACCGATCTGGAACGATCCCGCGCTGATTGGTGATGAAGCCAATCCAACGAAAATCGCGGACGACATGCCCAGCAAATTTCTCACCGCTCTGGCGGGGAAACTTGGCATCACCGGTAAGCACATCTTCGACGCCTACGAAGATGCGTTCTACATGATGTGGCGCGAACGCCGCCTGCCCGGCAATGTCGATCCGTTCAATTCCAAGGTGACCGATCCACTGGAACGCGCACGACTGTGCCGCGTGTTCGAGCAGGGACTGGATCATCTGGTTGGCGCTGTGTTGCCGATTGGCAGCGATGAGGAGGGAGGCTTCCGTACCAGTTCGTGGTTCCTGCGCAGCGAGAATTGTTACTTGTTGCCGGGCGACTCGGCGATGGGCTTCCGCTTGCCTTTGGAGTCGCAACCCTGGGTCGCCAAGGCGGATTTCCCCTTCGTGATTCCCGTCGACCAATCGCAGGAGTTTCCAAAACTCGCCACGCATGCGGCGCTTCGGACGCAGTCGCTTAAGGACGAGCAGGTTGCCGGGAAAACTTCTGGCGCGGCGAAGAATGGCAAGACGGTCGCGGCGTCTGTATCGGTCGATGAAGATCGCGCTCCCGCGCTCAACGAATCGGCGACCGAAGTTGTGCGCACCGCGCTCTGCGCGGAAATTCGCAACGGTGTGCTGTATCTCTTTATGCCACCGCTGGAGAAGCTGGACGACTATCTGAAGCTGGTTACGGCAATCGAATCCGTCGCCGCAGAACTGAAGCAACCCGTATTGCTGGAAGGCTACGAGCCGCCGCGCGATCCACGCCTCAACCTGTTCCGCGTCACGCCTGATCCAGGTGTGATCGAGGTGAACTTGCACCCATCGGTCGATTGGCCGGAAATTGTCGACAAGACCAATCACCTTTACGACAACGCTCGCGAGTTGAAGCTGACCGCAGAGAAATTCATGGTCGACGGTCGCCACACCGGCACCGGCGGTGGCAATCATTTTGTGATGGGCGGCGCAACCACACTGGACTCGCCGTTCCTACGCCGGCCCGATCTGTTACGCAGCCTCATTTCGTATTGGGTCAACCACCCATCGCTGTCGTTCCTGTTCTCGGGGCTGTTCATCGGTCCAACCTCGCAGTCGCCGCGCATCGACGAGGCGCGCAACGATGCCCTTTACGAGCTCGATCTCGCATTCGCGCAATTCCCGAAAGCCGGTGAGGAATGTCCGCCGTGGCATGTTGATCGCTTGCTGCGAAACCTGTTGGTCGACGCCACCGGCAACACGCATCGCACCGAGTTTTGCGTCGACAAGTTGTACTCGCCTGATAGCTCGACCGGTCGTCTCGGCCTCCTCGAACTGCGCGCCTTCGAAATGCCGCCGCATGCACAGATGAGCTTGGTGCAGCAGTTGCTGCTGCGTGCCTTGGTTGCGCGCTTCTGGCGCAAGCCTTACGCGCCCAATCGCTTGATGCGCTGGGGCAACGAGTTGCACGATCGCTGGATGATGCCGTACTTCATCGAGCAGGATTTCGCCGAAGTGATCGCCGATCTCAACGCCGATGGCTATCCGTTCGACGTTGCCTGGTTCGCGCCACATTTTTCGTTCCGCTTCCCGACCATCGGCGATTTCTCTGTCCAGGGTGCGCACTTCGAGTTGCGTCATGCATTGGAGCCGTGGCACGTGCTCGGCGAAGAAGGTTCTCCCGGTGGAACGGTGCGCTACGTCGATTCATCGCTGGAACGTATCGAGTTGCGGGTGACGGGACTGGTTGCGGATCGCTACGCGGTCACGTGCAATGGCGAGACGATGCCGTTGCGCCCGACGGGTCGTGTCGGCGAATACGTGGCAGGCGTGCGCTTCCGCGCATGGCAACCGTCGGAGAGCCTGCATCCGCTGTTGCCATCGGATACCCCGCTGACATTTGATCTGGTTGATCGCTGGAACCAGCGCTCGCTCGGTGGCGGCCAGTATCACGTCGCCCATCCGGGCGGTCGAAGCTATGACGATTTCCCGGTCAACGCATTCGAGGCGGAAAGCCGTCGTCTCAATCGCTTCTTCCGTTCGGGTCACAGCCCCGGAACGACGATTGCTGGTGACGCGAAGCCGAGTTTGGAATTTCCTTTCACGCTTGATCTGCGCACGTCGCACGTCGGTTGATCTACTCGATTGCCGTTCGCCGCACAACGTTGCGAACGGTAATCGGTTGCCGGGAAAATGCGCCGCTTCGAGAGATGGCAGCCAGAAAAATGATCGCTAGCATTTGTTCGCGATGAAACGCGATGACCTGATCCAGCACGCCGATCCCGGCCATCGCTACGACGAGATGTTTGATGCTGACGGTGCGCCACGAGCGCAGTGGGCCGAGCTTGCCGAACTGATTGCCAGCGAATCGCGCGGCACGGCAGCGCGACGTGCCGATCAGGTTCGACGGTTGAGCGCCGAGAGTGGCGTCAACTACAACGTGCATGCCGATCCTAGCGGTGCCGACCGGCCATGGCAGCTTGATCCGCTGCCACTATTGATCGATGCAGCCGACTGGCAACAGATCAAGACGGGTGTCGCCCAGCGAGCGCGCTTGCTCAACACCGTTTTAGCCGATCTCTACGGCGAGCAAACCCTGTTCGCCAGCGGCCAACTGCCCGCGGAACTGGCTTACGCGCACCCCAACTTCCTCTGGCCCGCGCTCGGTACCCAGCCTGCCGGTGGACATTGGTTGAATGTTTACGCAGCCGATCTTGCGCGAGCGCCCGATGGTCGCTGGTGGGTGATCGCGGATAGAACGCAGGCGCCATCGGGCCTGGGTTATGCGCTGGAGAATCGCGACCTCATCGCGCGCATTTTTCCGGACGAAATTGGTGACATGGCGGTGCGCCCGCTCGGCGATTTCTTCACCCAATTCCGCGATGCACTGATCGACGACAGCGCTGATGGCCTCGCTGTGATGCTGACCTCCGGCCCGTTGAAAGGCGGCTATTTCCAGCACAGTTATCTCGCGCGACAGCTCGGCATGTTATTGGTCGAAGGCAGCGACCTTACCGTGCGCGATGGCATGGTTTTCCTGAAAACACTCGGTGGCCTCAAGCGTGTTGTCACGATTGTTCGCCGCATTGACGATGCGCTTTGCGATCCGCTGGAGCTGCGTGGCGAATCCGCACTAGGCGTTCCGGGCCTGATGAGCGTCGTGCGGGCCGGCAATGTGCGCGTGGCCAATGCGCTGGGCACGGGTGTGCTGGAATCGGCCGCGTGGATGGGTTTCCTGCCGGCGCTTGCCGAGCCGCTGATTGGTGAATCGCTGCTGTTGCCATCGGTCGCAACCTGGTGGTGTGGCGAAACGCGAGCGCTTTCGGATATCCAGGACAACCTCGATCAACTCGTCATCAAGCCGGCATTTCCAAGCGCGAACTTCGCCGCACTGGATGGCAGTGAATTGTCGCCGCAGCAACTGGATGCCTTGCGCGAACGCATCAGCGCGCAGCCAGACATTCACGTCGTGCAGGAGCGCGTGCGCCTGTCGCAAACCAGCGCTTGGACAGCAGAGCGCGGTGGCGGCTGGGTGCCGCGCACTCTCACGATGCGCGTCTATGCGATCGCGACCGCTGATGGCTATCGAGTGATGCCTGGCGCCCTAGCCGGCGTTGCAGCCACTGCCAATGCCGACGTGGTCGCCATGCAACGCGGCGGCAGCAGCAAGGACGTCTGGGTGTTGTCGAGTAGCGATCACGACGCCAGCCACTTCCGCGAATCGCGACCGCGCATCGGCCAGCGCTCCGAGGACGAATCCTCGCGCATGATCGAAAACCTGTTCTGGTTCGGCCGCTACTCCGAGCGCTGCGAAGACAAGGTTCGCATGCTGCGCGCAACGCTCACCATGTCGACAGATCCGGCAGCTCGGCGCAGCGGCAGTTGGGCGACGGCAGTTGGGCTGGCCCGTCAATTTGGCATCTTGCGCCAAGAGGGTGAGGCGCGTCTGCGCGCCGCCGTAGCGGACCCGGACATTCCCTACGGCCTCGCCAACGATATTGGCAATCTTGCCCGCTGCGCGGTGCAGGCTCGCAGCCATCTTTCCGCCGAACAGTGGGCGACGGTCAGTGGATTGAACCAATCGTTTATCGAACAGCGCGACAGCCCGTCCGAAGCACGTGCACTGCTCGACGACAGCCTGCTCGCCCTGGCCGCGATGGCGGGTTTCACGTTGGAAGGAATGACCCGCGACGAAGGCTGGAACCTGTTGATGTTGGGTCGCCGAATCGAGCGCAGCGTGTTCCTGTCCGATCTGATCTCGCGGTTGCTGCTGGCTGATCGCCCGCCTACCGCGATCGAACTTGGCTGGCTGCTGGATATCGGCGACAGCACCATCACCCACCGCGCGCGCTACCGCGAAACGCCGCGCCTGGCAACCGTGTTCGACCTGATGTTGAACGACATCTCCAATCCGCGCGGCCTGCCTTTCCTGATCATCGCGATCCAGCGCGGCTTTGATCGCATCGAAGACGATGCGCGACCGGCATGGCCACCGCCGGCGGCGGCGTTGATCGCGCAGACCGATCCGCTGTTGATCGAGCGCGACGACGCGGAAGGCAAAGCTGCTCGCCATCAGTTGGGCGAACAGGTTAAAGCAGTGCTTGACGGCACCGAAGCATTCGCCGACTGGCTCAGCCTGCGCTACTTCGTCCACGCCGACGCACAACGGCCGGTACTTTCCGCATGAGCCAACAACTGCTCAAACGCCGTTACGAAGTGCGCCACGACACCACATATCGTTACGCCGGTTCAGTCGCGCAGTCGATTCAGTTGCTGCATCTCAAGCCGCGACCCGCGCCATTCCAGACTTGTTTCGAACATGCTTTGGTGCTCACACCCGAGCCTTTCAGTCGCCAGGACGGAATTGATGCATTCGGCAATCCAACCAGCCTTGTCGATTTCCTCGGGCTTCAGGACGAGCTCGTTTTCAGTTCGCGGATGCAGGTTGAAGTCGTCGCACGTCCGTTGAATATCGACAGCGATTCCATGACGCGTGCGAGTGTTGCCGCAAGCTTCGCCTATCTGCCGCAGCCGATCGATCGCGAGCGTCTTGATGCAAGCCGCTTTCTCTACCCCTCGCCACACGTGCCCCGTGACCCGCTGTTCCGCGACTGGGCTGCTGCCGAACTGCTACCGGACCGACCTGTGCGCGAAGCCGCCGAAGCGTTGATGCGCCACATCCATACCGATTTTGCCTACCTTCCCGGCGCCACCGATCTCGCCACGCCAACCCGCGAGGTTCTGGAAAAACGCGAAGGCGTTTGTCAGGACTTCGCCCACGTAATGATCGCCGGACTACGCGCTTGTGGCATTCCGGCACGCTACGTCAGTGGCTATATCCGTACCGGCAACGGTGATCCCGCCAACGATGCCGAGGGCAAGTTGATCGGTGCGGACGCCTCGCATGCCTGGGTGTCCGTGTATTGCCCACCGCTGGGTTGGATCGACTTCGACCCGACCAACAACTGCACCCTTGGCACCGATCACATCACCATCGCTTGGGGCCGGGATTTCAGCGACGTGTCGCCATTGCGCGGCGTGCTGATCGGCAGCGGAGAGCATCAGTTGAACGTCGCGGTGACGGTACGACCCGTGAATTCGCCGTGAGACTGCTCCCTACCTGATCGCTTGGCCGCTCACCGGGAGTACGATTGGGCGGCTGTCTCAACCACCATCCACGGGGAGTAGTTATGAGCACGAAGTCTTTCATTCGTCATCCGCTGAGTAACGCGATAGCACGCGTCGCGTTGGGCGCGTTGATCGTATTGCCATTCGCGGGCATCGCCGCAACACCTGACATGGCGCCAATCAAGGCGGAGATCACCAAGCAACACGACGCGTCAATCAAGCGCTTGCAGGACTGGATCGCCCTTCCCTCGATTGCTGCAGAGAATCTCAACTCGCGGGAAGGTGTCGAGTACATGGCGCAACTGGCGCGCGATGCCGGTTTCCAGAAAGTTGAAATTCTCGACACCGACGGCAAACCAGGCGTGTTCGCCCAACTCGACGCGGGCGCGGCGAAGACGGTCGGCCTGTACTTCATGTACGACGTGAAGCAGTTTGATCCGACCGAGTGGAGCTCCCCGCCGCTGGAAGCGCGCATCGTCGACAAGCCGGGGGTCGGCAAGGTGATCATGGGTCGTGGCGCGGTGAATCAGAAGGGACCTGAATCCGCATTCCTCGCAGCGCTGCATGCCATCAAGGCCGCTAACGCAAAGGTACCAGTGAATCTGGTGCTGGTTGCCGAAGGCGAGGAAGAAATAGGTTCTCCACACATCGGCCAATTGGTGCGGCGTCCCGAAGTCGCGTCGGCATTGAGCAAGACAATCGGTGTATTCATGCCATCGGCTTCGCAGGATCTCGATGGCAACGTCACCGTCAGTCTGGGTGCAAAAGGCGTGGTTGAACTGGAGTTGATCGCGAGCGGTGAGAAGTGGGGTCGTGGTCCGGCCAAGGACATCCACTCATCGCTCAAGGCGATGGTCGACAGCCCGGCCTGGCGTTTGGTGAAAGCCCTCGACACGCTGGTGTCGGACGATGGCAACACGATCACCATCGACAATTATCCGAAGCCACCGCCGATCAGCGCCGAAGAAAAGGAAATGATTGCGAAGGCGTCGGCGCGCAGCAACGAGGACAGCGCAAAGAAGCGCATGGGCGTGCCGCACTGGATCGACGATCTGTCGTGGCAAGCCGCGAACGAGCGACTGGTGTCACAACCAACCGTCAACATCGAAGGTCTGGTTGGCGGCTACACCGGGCCCGGCGGCAAGACCGTGCTGCCGCATCAGGCCGTCGCAAAGATCGACATGCGCCTCGTACCCGGCATGAAGAAGGACGACGCCGTCGCGGCGCTGAAGGCGCATCTCGCCAAACGCGGTTACGGCGACATCGAAGTGAAGGTGAGCGGGGGATACGACGCGACCAGCAGCCAGGCCGACGCGCCGTTGATCGCCGCGCAAATGAGCGTGCTTAAACGTGCTGGCCTCGACCCAATGTTGTGGCCACGCAATGCCGGATCGTATCCCGGCTTTGTATTCACCGATCCGCCGTTGAGTCTCGCATCCGGCCACTTCGGTCTCGGCCACGGCAGCGGTGCGCATGCACCGGACGAGTACTACCTGATCGAATCATCAAACCCGAAAGTGCAAGGCTACGACGGTGCGGTGATGAGTTTTGTCGAGTACCTGTATGAGTTGGCAGGTGATTGACTGATCCACGATCACGCAGCGCGATGAAATGAAACGAAAGGCGAGTCGAAAGGCTCGCCTTTTCCGCTTCTATCGCGATCGATGACCAGAACATTCGACGGCGTGAAACAAATCGGTCGAAACGAAATACCATGCATCGCATGACGCCCAACGGCATTTCGTTCCATCACCCTATCGCCTTTTGGCTCGGTAGCCTCATGTTGGTCGCCGGTGTGCTGGCGCACGCGCCGATGTTCGCGATGAGCGCCCATACGCACTACCGCATGGTCGGCATGCCGATGGACGCCACCATGTTGACCGGCATGGCGATAATCCCGATCGGCTTGCTGCTGGCAGCTTACGGGCTGACTCCGCGTCTTGAGCAAATACAGCAAACCTTGAAGGGTGCGCGTAATCATGTCGGCTTCCATCTTGCCGACCGAGCAAGGCTCAATCGCGCACACTGGTCACTGTTTTTCGTGCTCATCGTGGCGCTTTCCATCGATGTGATGAAGCCGGCGACGCTAGGCTTCGTCATGCCGGGCATGACAGCGGAATATTCCATCAGCAGCCAAACCGGCGCGATTCTGGCCTTGGTCGCGTTGACCGGCACTACAGTGGGATCTGCATTGTGGGGTTGGCTTGCCGATCTGTACGGTCGTCGCGCAGCGATTCTGTTGTCGGCACTGATGTTCATCGGAACGGCAATTTGTGGGGCGATGCCGAGCTTCGAGTGGAACCTGGCGATGTGTTTTCTGATGGGCGCGTCGGCCGGTGGATTGCTGCCGATTGCTTTCACCCTGATGGCAGAAACGATCCCGGCAACACATCGCGGCTGGCTACTCGTGGCACTGGGCGCAATCGGCACATCGGCCGGTTATCTACTCGCGGCGGGCGCGGCTGCATTGCTTGAACAGAAATACAGTTGGCGCGTGTTGTGGCTGCTTGGATTGCCTACCGGCGCAGTCATCATCCTGCTCAACCGGTGGATTCCCGAATCGCCGCGCTTCCTTTCCAGCGTTGGATTGGAGAATCAGGCGCGCGCCGTATTGATGAAATTTTCCGGGACGGCATCAGCCGAACCAAGCGCAGAAATTTTGCGAGACGACGATGTCGCCAGCGGCGCGCCGATCCTTGATGAGCAGCATCCGATCAAGGGTATCCGTGGGCTCATTGATGGGCGCTATGCGCGAATCAGTCTGGGACTTGCCGTGTGCGGAACAGCGTGGGGTCTGGTCAATTTTGGCTTCCTGCTGTGGCTTCCGACCAATCTGGTGCAGCTCGGCATTCCGGCATCGGACAGTAGCGCGTTACTGGCGCAATCTGCCTTGTTCGCTTTGCCTGGGATCCCGCTGGTTGTGTGGCTTTACCATCGCTGGAGCACGATCAAGTCACTGATTTTGTTCATTGCGTTGTCGACGCTATCCCTGCTGGCATTTCTCGTGATCGCCATGCTGGAACTACGCTCGGCGATGGCGACCACGAGCGCGACGGTCGCTCTGCTGATCAGCATCAGCGGCGTGATCGCCATGTTGATTCCGTACGCGACTGAAATCTATCCGGTACAGATGAGAGGAACCGGATCGGGCGTCATCGCGGCAAGTTCGAAGTTCGGCGGCATCCTTGGCGCGGCGCTTGGCATGGTCGGGTTTTTCGATCACTTCGTTCTGTCTGCCACACTGATCGCGATTCCTCTGGCGATCTCGGGTGGCCTGCTGTTGCGCAGCGGTATCGAAACGCGAGGCTGTCGCTTGGAAGACATTCAAACGGCGATCACGCGCGCATAACTCGGAGCGCGTTGTAGATGCAACGAAAAAAGGCGAGCCCGAAGACTCGCCTTTGTCATTGCCACTGCGAGACGTTATCAGTCGTTCGCGGCGTTGATCACTGAACCGTCATCGGGATCAATGACGAGGTCGACGTTGTTGCCCTTGCCGGTTTCGGCATCGGCAGTCCACAGACCATTCTTGTACTCAACATCCTTGATGTTCTGGTAGCCAGCAGCGGTCACCTTGGCCTTGATGTCTTCCTCCGTCAGCTTGGACGGGCTTCCTTCCTGGAACACCTTGCCAGTCAGCGGATGCACGAATACAGCCACCCACTTTTCGTCGCCACCGCGTGCATCGGCTTTCCAGACGCCGTTGTCGACCTTCAGGCCTTTAACTTCCTTGAAGCCAGCGCCGGCGATCTTCGAACCCACTTCGGCTTCGGTCAATGCGATCGAAGGCACGGTGGTCGTATTGGTTGGCGGCACGGTTGGCTCAGCCGGCGCTTGTGCGGAAACCATGCCCGCACCGGCGAGCAACGTACCGGCGGCGATGGCAATCAGGGTCTGGCGAAAGTTCTTGTTGTTCATGGAGGCAACTCCTATTGCGTCGAATGACGCCGGCGCACCGTAGGCAGTTGGCCTGAACTGCCCGCTGAACGAAATGCACGGATGAACGTGGCAGGGGTGACAGCGCTGCGAATGGTGCCGATAAGTCGTGTTGCCGCTGCCAAATCTGAACAACATGACGCTCAATCTAGAGCCTGACGACAATGCCGGCGGGCTTGCTCAGTACAAATGATGATCGCGATGGCAGAGTGGAAGCCGGTGCGTTACGGCATCGCGCCAGCCCCT
>JBBSTF010000008.1:0-94423 GCA_038236135.1 Lysobacterales bacterium | reverse complement strand
CTTGGGATCAGCGCGGCCACGTAGTATAACGGAATGCTTACTTCGGACAATCTGCGATCGCCTTGCAATTCCTTAAACTATTCAGCCGAAAAGTGACGCCAGATGCTGGCCCGTCCACCCAGCAAAATTCCTCACCGGTGCGATCACCGCGAGCCAATGCGCGCCCTCAACCGAACCTGATCGCGCGACCCGATCATTGCATCTCCCGTCGCGATATTTCCCCCGGCGCCTTGCGCGTGTTGTACAAGCTGAGCGAGTCGGGCTACGCGGCTTTCCTGGTTGGCGGCGCGGTCCGCGACCTGTTGCTCGGTGGCCATCCCAAAGACTTCGACATCGCCACCAATGCAACGCCGGAGCAGGTTCGCGGCCTGTTTCGCAATTGCAGGCTGATCGGCCGACGCTTTCGGCTGGCGCACGTCGTGTTCGGCAAGGAGATCGTGGAAGTCGCCACGTTCCGCGGCAGCGAAGACAACGGCAAGGGTGACCGCCACGTCGTCGACGGCCGCATCGTGCGCGACAACGTCTATGGCAGCATCGAAGAAGACACCATACGCCGCGACTTCACCGTCAACGCGCTGTATTACGACATCAGCGACTTCAGCGTTCGCGACGATATCGGCGGCCTCGCCGATCTGAAGGCGCGCCAGATGCGCCTGATTGGCGACCCGGAACTGCGCTATCGCGAAGATCCTGTGCGCATGCTGCGTGCCGCTCGCCTGGCTGCCAAGCTGGAATTCGATATCGCGCCGGAAGCGTCGGCACCGTTCGCCAAACTGGGTGAGCTCCTGGCAGAGGCATCGCCAGCGCGGCTGTTCGACGAAACGCTGAAACTGTTTCTTGGTGGCCACGGACTGGCCAGTTTCCGAACCCTGGAACGCTACGGTCTTCTGTCGGCGATTTTCCCGGCCACCAGTCGCTCGCTGAAAGGACCCAACGGCGAGCCGTTTCGCACCCTTATCGAAAAAACGCTGGAGAATACCGATGCTCGTGTGCGTTCCGGTAAGTCAGTGACACCGGCATTCCTGTTCGCTGCGATCCTCTGGGAGCCGCTACGCGAGCGCTACGCCAAGCTCCTTACCGACCACAAGGACGAAGCCGTTGCGTGGTCAATGGCTGTCGACCGTACCATTGGCGAGCAGTTGCAGCGCCTTGCGGTACCGCGCCGGTTTACCTTCACGGTAGAGGAAATCTGGTCGATGCAGGCGCGCTTCGAGCAGCGTCAGCGCAAACGCGTCGTGCGCTTGCTCGCCCATCCGCGATTCCGCGCCTCCTACGATTTTCTTGTGCTGCGATCGATGGCCGATGAGACGCTGGTCGAGTCCGCCGAGTGGTGGACCGAGGCGCAGCAATTGGACGCGTCCGATTTGACTTCCCATCTCGGTGCGCCACCTGCAAGGCGCGACGAGGCCGAAACATCGGACGATGAGGGTGCTCCGAAGAAACGACGCCGCCGACGTCGACGCAAACCCTCGGCAACATCAAGCGAAACATGACGCTGGCCTACGTCGGACTCGGCAGCAATCTCGACGATCCACAGCAACAGGTCTATTGCGCCATTGCCGCGCTCAATGATCTGCCTTCGACTCGACTGTCGCGACAATCCAGCCTGTATCGCTCCGCGCCCTGGGGTATCGTTGACCAGCCCGATTTCATCAACGCGGTTGCGGAACTCGAAACCGACTTGGAAGCCGCCGAATTACTCGAACAGTTGCTGGAACTTGAAACTCGTCTGGGTCGCCTGCGCGACGGCTCGCGCTGGGGGCCGCGCCGCATCGACCTGGACTTGCTGGTGCATGGCGACGAGGCGGCGACGTCCCCGGGATTGCAGCTCCCACATCCGCGCATTGGCGAACGCGCCTTTGTCTTGATGCCCCTTGCTGAACTCGCGCCGGACCTTGAACTGGCAGGGATTGGCGTCATCAGTGAACAACTGCGCCATATCGACACGAGTCAATGCACGCGCATCGCCCGTTGACGCGCAAACAGGAACCGTAATCCGATCATGACTCAATCCGAACCGACCAAGACATCACCACTGCCGGTGACCATCACCCGGCTCCTGAAGATGAAACAGAGCGCCGAGAAGATCGTCGCGTTGACGGCTTACGACGCGAGCTTCGCCACCCTGGTTGATGCGGCAGGCGTCGATGTGGTGCTGGTTGGCGACTCGCTCGGCATGGTCGTGCAAGGGCACGCCAGCACATTGCCAGTCAGCGTCGACCACATCGTCTATCACTGTGCGGCGGTGGCGCGTGGACTGCGCAGCGCACTGCTGATCGCCGACCTGCCCTTCATGAGCTATCACGACGTGCCAAAAGCGATGGATAGTTCAGCGCGACTGATGGCTGCCGGTGGAGCGAGCATGGTTAAGCTGGAAGGCGCAGGCTGGACGCTCGACATCATCAAAGCACTGACCGAGCGCGACATTCCGGTCTGCGCCCACTTGGGATTGACGCCGCAGTCGGTGCACAAGCTGGGTGGCTATCGCGTCCAGGGTCGCGATAACGCGCAGGCCGACCAACTTCGTCAGGATGCGCTCGACGTACAGAGTGCCGGCGCCGATCTGCTGGTTCTGGAATGCGTGCCGGCGGCGCTCGCCGCAGAAATAAGCCGAGAGCTTGCTATACCGACCATCGGCATCGGTGCAGGTGTCGGTTGCGATGGCCAGGTGCTGGTTCTTTACGATGCACTCGGCATCACCCCCGGCAAGCGACCTCGGTTCAGTAAGGACTTCCTCGTCGATGCCGGTTCAATCAGTGCTGCACTAACCAGCTATGTCGAAGCCGTCCGCAGCGGCGCGTTCCCTGCCGCTGAGCACAGCTACTGAAATGCAACGAGTCAGCACAGTCGTTGATTTGCGAGAACGCCTGGCCACACTGCGTTTAAGTGGAAAGCGGATTGGCTTTGTTCCGACGATGGGCAACCTGCACGCCGGTCATTACTCGCTGATCGAAGAAGCACGTCGTCACGCCGAAATCGTCGTCGCGAGCGTGTTCGTCAACCCAACACAGTTCGGTCCGAGCGAGGATTTCGCGCGCTATCCGCGAACGCTCGAATCCGATGCAGCCGGGCTTGCGGCAGCCGGCTGCGACCTGATGTTCGTGCCGGACAATTCGACGATGTATCCGTTCGGCGCACAGCACAGCGTCCGCGTGCAGGTGCCCGTCGTCAGCGAAACGCTGGAAGGTGCGATTCGGCCCGGCCATTTCGACGGCGTTGCCAGCGTGGTCACGCGCTTGTTCAACCTGGTACAGCCGGATGTCGCGGTGTTCGGCCGCAAGGACTACCAACAGGTGTTGGTGATCCAGCGCATGGTCGAGGATCTTGCCTTCCCAATCCGAATCGTTGGCGCACCGATTATTCGCGAAAAGAACGGACTCGCGATGAGTTCGCGAAATCAGTACCTGACCCCTGAACATCGCGAGCAGTCGGCGGTGATCTTCGAGACCCTGAATCGAATGAAGGCCCGTCACGAAGCCGGAGTTGCCCTCGGCGACATCGAATCCGCCGCTATGTTGTATTTACGCGACAACGGATTCGATCCAGACTATGCCGCTATTCGCAACGCAGCTGACCTCAGCGAATTGCCGTCATGCGATACAGGTCAACACGCTCCAGCCGTCGCCTTGATCGCCGCGAGGCTTGGCGGAACACGCTTGATCGACAACCTGCAGCTGCCGATTGCGCCTGAAATGGGCATCTGAGCAACAGGTGTGGTTTTTTTGCGAAAAGTGTTGCTTTTTACAACAAACCCCATTTATACTGGCGACGCTGTCGGGCTCCCTTTTTAGGGAAAACGGCGTAAGCAGGGCGCATTCAGGTAGTCATAACTAATCCACCCCTCGCGCGTTCTCCGCTGCGAGGGTTTTTTTTGCGCGAATGGCTTGAAAATCAAGGCAGGGTCGTCACCTGTTCCTTTCGAACAGTCACCACGCGGCATAGCCGCCAGTTTGATTTCCGACTGTTGCCAATCTGCAACACCGCACGCAATAGCGAGGATTCGATGCACCTTACGCTGCTGAAAGCAAAGATCCACCGAGCGACCGTAACCCAGGCTGAGCTGCACTATGAAGGCTCCTGCGCGATCGACGGACGTTTGCTCGATATCTCGGGGATTCGCGAGTACGAGCAGATTCACATCTACAACATCAACAGCGGTGCGCGCTTCTCGACCTACGCGATCCGGGCTGAGGAAAACTCCGGCACCATTTCGATCAACGGCGCAGCCGCGCACCGAGCGCAGCCGGGCGACCTGATCATCATCTGCTCATACGCGGGTATGACGGAAGCCGAGGCCGCCGCGTTCAAGCCAAACCTGGTCTACGTAGACCGCAGCAACCGGCTGACCCATACCAATACGTCGATACCGCAACAAGCCGCCTGAGCGCGACGGCGGGACTGCTCAGCCGGAATTGCTCAGCGCCGCCCGATCAATTCTTCCAGCACAGCCATGCGCACGAAGACGCCGTTGGCGACCTGATCGAGTACTGCGGATTGTCGACCGTCAGCGACTTCATCGGAGATTTCCACGCCGCGGTTCATCGGTCCCGGATGCATCACGATCGCGTCCGGCGATGCTCTGCGCAGCCGTGTCACGTCGAGTCCATAGCGCCGAAAATAGTCCGCATCGTCGGCAATCAAGCCGGCCTGCATGCGCTCGCGTTGCAAGCGCAACATGATCAACACATCGGCGCCGGCAATCGCCGCGTCGAAATCGTCGGTTACGGTGCAATCGGGGAACTCGTCCGCCGCGTCCGGCAACAAAGTGGACGGGCCGCACAGGCGAATCTCGCCGGCACCGAGCGCGCGTAACGCGTGTACGTCGGAACGGGCGACGCGGGAATGGCGGATATCGCCGCAGATCGCAACGACGGCACCGTCAATTTTTCCCAGCCTGTCCCGAATGGTCAACGCGTCGAGGAGACCTTGGGTTGGGTGTGCATGGTTGCCATCCCCGGCGTTGAGGATTGAAGCCTGCCGCGTCGCCGCCGCAAGCCGCTGCGGTGTGCCGTTTTCCTTGTGGCGAACGACGAACGCATCAGCGCTCATCGCCTCCAGCGTCGCCATCGTGTCCTCCAGCGTCTCGCCCTTGCCGGCGGATGACTGCGCGATATCGAAATTCAGCACGTATGCGCCCAACCGCCGAGCGGCCAATTCGAAGCTGGATCGAGTGCGTGTCGATGGCTCAAAAAACAGGTTTACCATCGTGCGATCAGCCAACAGCGGCGGACAGCGATGATCGCGACCGAACTGCTCACGCAAGTCAGCGGCGCTGTCGAGCAGACGTGACAACGTGCTGCGATCCAGGCTATCCAGAGTAATCAGATGTCGCAAGCGTGCTGGCGTCGAATCCATTACGGGGGACCGGTCATCGCAGACTGCGGCTGCTGATCAAGCCAACGATCCAGAATCACGGTGGCCGCGACCGCATCAATTTCCGCTGCGTCCTTGCGCCGGATGCTTCCCTGCGCGCGTCGCTGGGCAAATCGCTGCGATGCCTCGCGCGAACTATTGCGTTCGTCGATGCGATGCACCGTCAATCCTGATCGTAGCGCCAACTCGTTCGCAAATTGCGTCGCGATGTGTGTCATCGCCTGCTCGCCGCCATCGAGCGCCAAGGGCAGTCCGACCACCAACGCTTCAGGCTGCCACTCCTTCAACAGTGCGTCGATCTTCGACCATTCCAATCCACGTTCGCCGACACTGACAGTCGCCAGTGGACGCGCGCTGCCGGTCAAGTTGCTTCCAATCGCGACGCCGATCAGCTTGGTACCGACATCGAAGCCGAGGATCGTCTCCGATGCCACTCAGGCGCGACCGGAATAGCTGGCAAGGTTCACGGCACTGCCGATGCCTAGCAGCGCGGCGGCCGCATCCCAGCGTTCGTCCAGCGGCGTGTCGAAGAGAATTTGCTGGTTGGCTGGCGTTGTGAGCCAGGAATTCTCCATCAACTCCTGTTCAATCTGCCCTGGCCCCCAGCCCGCGTAGCCAAGGGCCACCAGTGCTTGATGTGGACCCTCGCCAATCGCTATCGCGGCAAGGATGTCACGCGACGTGGTGATACTGATCTGCTCGGTAATCCGGAACGACGATTCCCACGTCCCACCAAGCGTATGCAGCACGAAGCCGCGCTCCGGCTGCATCGGTCCGCCGAGCAGCACCGGCGCCTCGATGACGTTCGCAAGATCGCTACTCAGGTTCATGTGCTCCAGTACATCGCCGAGTCGATACTCGGAGAGCCGATTGATCTGCAGACCCATCGCGCCGTCCTCGCCGTGTTGGCAGACAAACGTGACGCTGCGTGCGAAGTGGGTGTCGCGCAATGACGGCATCGCGATCAGTAGTTCGCTGGACAGCCCTGATTCGAAGTGTGCCGATTCTATGTGCATTCGTTGGATTCTACGGCGAACCGGTGAACACGCGATCAGTGCGCCGGTTCGCGTCGCATGTAGGGCTTGTTGCCGGTGGCGTGATCGGTCGCATCGCGGACGCCGGTGATTTCCGGCACGCGTTCGCACAAGGTCGACTCAATGCCATCGCGCAAGGTGATGTCGACCATGCCGCAGCCGTGGCAACCACCGCCGAACTGCAGCACGGCAATTCCATCCGCCGTCACTTCGCTGAGGCTGACGCGGCCGCCGTGCGATGCGAGGCGCGGGTTGATCTCCGTTTCGATCACATGGCGCACCCGCTCGATCAGGCTGGCGTCGCCGTTGGGCGGACTGCCGCGAAGGCCGGGCGCGCGTATCGTCAAGGTGCCGCCGGTGGCGTTCAGGTCGTAGTCGACTTCGGCGTTATCGAGGAACGGCACGCTGGCCGCCTCGACGTAGATCGAAAAGCCACGGCATTCCACTTCCCACTCATCACCGACCAGGTCCGACGGCTCGCAGAATTCGAGCTGGCAATCGCCTTTCAGCGTACCGGCGTGGACGGCACGCAAGCGGATGCCCAGGCCGTCGATCTCCTGCTGTTCGATCAGCTTGCGAAAGTGGTTCTGGGCATTGTCAGACAGGTTCATCATCGAATTTCTACCAGCAAAGTTGTCGGCTCCGACATGCGGCCATTGTAGCTTTCATCAACTCACGCCAGTGCCACGCATATACTCGCCGGTGAACCCCTCACGGAGAATGCAATGACCGATGCAGCCTTGCGCGACCAGCACTGCCAGCCACTCAAGGGCAAGCATAACGCGTTGTCGGACCAACAGATCGACACTTTCCTCGCGGATTTGAACGGCTGGCAGCGTGATGGCGACGGCATCCGAAAGAAGTTCACCTTCGATGACTATCACCGAACGATGGCGTTCGTGAATGCGGTGGCCTTGATCGCTCATGGCGAGGACCACCATCCTAATCTCGATGTCGGCTACGACCGCTGCGGCGTCTTCTTTTCGACGCACGATGTCGGCGGACTGTCGAAGAACGACATGATTTGCGCCGCCAAGGTTGACACCCTGCTTGGCTGAGCCGGCGTCGCGCGAGACGCCTTCGCTCAGCATGCGAATGGTTTGGCTGATCGCGTTGGTCACGATCGCCGCAAGCTTGGGCGCGCTGGCGCATTGGCAGGTGACGACCAGGCTGGACGAGCTTGCAAACCAGCGTATTGCCGACATCGCGCACGGGCTGCCGATCCAGCAGTGGAAACTGACCAAGCCCGAGGACATCATCGCCGGCCGCGTGTTCGGCAACGCGACGACATCGTTCGACGAATCGGGATTGCACATCACCAGTCGCGGTATAGCCGTCGAATTCGGATTACCGCTCGCGGAACCGCTCGATCTTGATCGCTATGGTTTGGTCGAACTTGCTGTGCAAGCCGACCCCGCCGTTCGACTGCAGTGGTCGGCCTATTTCCAGAATTCGTCCAGCCCTTGCCGTTCCGAGCTACAAGCCATCGTCGACGGCATTCTGCGTTCCCGTCTGAGGCGGATTGACTGGGCCTGCGTACTGCCAGCCCGACCCAGTGCTGTCAGCTTGCGTCTTGTTGTTGATGGCCCTGCTGGTGCGAAGGTGACGCTAAGTGATGCGCGAATCTTGCCCATCGGCAACGTATCGCGGCCGCAGCCAAACGACGTTCCCATCATCAGAACATCATCCGACATCCCGGCTGCCGCAAGCGCGCTACTCGCGCTGCCACAGAACTCTCAGCTAGTCGCGAATGTGCCGCTGGGTTGGCGCGATGCCGCAGGTCTTGATCGCCGCGCGCAGTTGCGGGATTTAGTGCCCGGCGTCGTCACGGCCACCGCGCCCAATCTGCGAGGCAATCACCGCGTTGAAAAAGCCATTCCAGATGCCTACACGCTGTCTCTATTCGGCGTTCTGCTGCTTATCTGGCGCTGGCCGCCGCGAACGCTGAAATGGCGAATCCCAGCGCAGATTGCCGCCGCATTGTTGATGCCCTTGTGGCTAAGCGTCGGCCTGCGCCTGGGCACTCCGTTTTCGTGGATCGACCAATCTTTCATCGCAGCCGGCTCGATTTATCTAACGCTGCGGCTGGTGGAGCACGCAAGGCGCTGGAATTGGATTGGCGCGCCATCCGCGTGGGTGATACCCGCAGTTAGTATCGTTTTAGCCGTTGCCTTGGCGATGGCGCTGCACGGTCGCTCCGAAGTCATCTATCCGGATGCGGTAAAAGCGTTGCGCTATCTCGGATGGGCAGCAATCCAGCAATTGGTCCTGTCGCGCGTCGTCGCGGATCGGCTTACCGCGCTGGGTTGGTCCGTACCGTGGGTCAGCCTATCCGCAGCAACCACCTTCGCCCTGCTCCACGCACCGAACCAGTCACTGATGTTGCTCACGCTGATCGGCGGCCTGCTCTGGATGTGGAGTTGGCAACGTCATCGCGCATTGTTGCCAAACGTGGTCGCCCACGCGCTATGTGGACTCATCGCCAGCGCGGCCATCGATCGGAGTTGGTTGTGGTCAGCCGAAGTCGGCTCGCGTTTCTTTGCAGGCTAGCGTCAAGATAGATTCGTCAGGCAGCCGCTTCACACCCTTGTCGAGATCGACGGGTAACGGCGCGACGACCTTGAAATGTTGATCCCTGGGGTGAAGCAAGAATTGAACGGGAACAACCGGCACCAGGCACGTACGAAGTGAACCTGACCCCGTTCTTGGACCCCGTTCTTGTGAGCCCGTTCTTGGGCAGACAGACCGGTGACGCCTGTGCGGACTTGTTCAGAGCATCCCTAAGGCAACCGGGTGGGATCGATCAACGTCTCTCGCGCCGGCCCAGGAGCACGCGGCGCGCATTGTCGTTCGATCATGCGCCGGACAGTAGGCCCGTCTGCTCCCCGGTGAAGCGCTCGAACGCGTTCGGATAGCGTTGCATCGTGGTGGGTCATTCGGCTGTTGTGACGAACGTAGTCAAGCCACGTCGGTGTTTCGTAACGCTCGATCCAGACCTCGGGATCGGCAAGGTCTCGCAGCAGCCGCCAACTGCGCGCGCCGTCGCGACGGCGGACGCGACGCCACTCTACCATTGCTCCGAGGAACTCCGCCACGTCCGTCTCGCGAATCACGTATCCAATCGTGACGACCACCGGGCCCGTTCGCGCGTCGACGGGGACGACTGTGCTCGGCTCTTTCCACAGGCGTAACAGATCGAGATTCAGTTCCTTCGTCTGGGCCACCGGCAACCAAACGCCAAGCGCCGCGCAGGCGAGCATGACGACGGATGCCGCCAACAGAGCCGCGGTGACGCTCTCACCCGCGGCGACTTCGCCCCACAGCCAGCTGCCTGCTGCCAGCCCGCCAAATGCCGCCATCTGATAAATCGACAGCGCACGCGCGACGACCCAGCGTGGCGCCGACATCTGCACGGCGACGTTGAACGTGGCAAGCGCCAGCAGCCAGCCTGCCCCGGCCACAAGAAGAACGCCCATCGTCACCAGCAGGTGCGTGCTGACAGCAGCAATTGCCGAAGCGACGGCGAATGCGATGCTGGTCAAGCGAACGATGGCTTCGGTCGACAACATCTCGCGCAGCTTCGCGTTACCAATAGCGCCGCTGACCGCACCAACACCGAATGCGCCTAGCAGCAGACCATAGGTCAGCGGCCCGCCGCCGATCAGGTCCTTCGCAATCAACGGCATCAGCGCCATCAGCCCGCCTGCAGCAATAGAGAACACCGCGCTACGGACCAGGACGGTGCGAATTGCCGGCGACCCCGCGACAAAGCGAACGCCCGCTGCGACCGCGATGCCGAGCGTTTCGCGTGGCAGCGTCCGTGTATCCGCGGGTGAGCGCCAGCGCAGCAGAACGACGATCAGCGCGATATTGCTGACTGCGCTCACCGCAAACGCCGCGGCAGCACCCGCGGCCGCAACGATCGCGCCGCCAATGGCAGGCCCCAAGCTGCGCGCCAGATTGAAGCCCATGCTGTTGAGCGCCACTGCGCCCGGCAACTCCGCGCGCGGAACCATGTCACCGACCGACGCCTGCCACGCGGGCCCGTTGAACGCGGTGCCGCATCCCATCAGAAACGTGAACAACAGCAGCAGCCACGGCGTCATCAATCCACACCAGGCAGAGACTGCCAGCGTGGCCGACACGATCAGCATGAAGGCTTGCGCCGCGAGCATCACCTTGCGTCGATCAAGGTTGTCGGCGACCGCCCCCGCGACCAGCGACAGCAATGTGATCGGCAGGTAGACCGACGCAAGCACCAGCGCGACCATGTCCGCTGAAGGGGCGAGCGCGATCATCAGCCAGGAAGCACCCACCGATTGGATCAGCACGCCAAGGTTGCTGACAGTGCTGGCCGCCCACACACCTCGGAACACCGGGTAGCGCAAGGGCGACAATGCCGAGGAACGACGCGCTGCGGGAATGGCGTCGGGAACTTCAGTCATTTGGCTTCGCAGGGTTCGGGATCGCGAGTTCAATCATGACAGTGCTTGGTCTGTGTTGCGGGCCGCGTGCGACTCAGTCAGCCCTGGACCCGGCGAAATTCGAGAAGCCGGCAAGCAAGCGCTTCAGTCGCTCACGCAGCTGGTCATCCGTCATGTTGCCTTGGTCGTCGAAGACATCGCCGGCCCGGGCGACCATCAGCTGCCCCTCGTACCAGGGGCGTGTCCCCAATGTTCGGAGCACGCTCAGCCATGCGTCCTGCGCAAGAATTGTTCCGAAACCGCCGGGCGACGCACCCAGCATCGCCACCGGCTTCCCGCCGAAAATCCGGCCGATGTCCGTGGCCGGTCGGCTCAACCAGTCGATCGCGTTCTTGAACACGCCAGGAATCGAGTTGTTGTATTCAGGCGTGAATAGCAGCAAGCCATCGGCTGCGGCAATCTGCTCCTTCAACACTTCGACAGCGGGCGGCAGACCTGAAGCCGCCTCCTCGTCACCGTCGTAGAGCGGAATACCGACGATGATGCCTTCGACGAGCTCGACGCCCTCGGGCATCAGGTCCTGCGCCGCATGCAGCAACGCCGTGTTGTAGGAAGCCTTTCGCAGGCTTCCGGAAACCCCCAGGATGCGGGACATTTTTCTCCTTCGATTGATATGGGCCGATGCAGAGCGGGCCGATTCAGCGCACGAACCAGCGTGCGTTCGAGCCGCAAGACCGGGTGATGTTACGACGGGATATTACGACGACCGCGCAGCGTGCTCTCCGAAGCGCTCGACAAGGAAATCACTGAACGCTCGTACCAGCAACGAGGATTCTCGATGCTGTGGATACACCGCATACATGGTCAATCCTTCACGGCGGAACGTCTCCAGAACCTCTACCAGTCGTCCGTCCGCCAAGGCGGCGGCGACGATGAAGTCGGGCATGTCGATAATTCCCAGGCCGGCTATTGCCGCGTCTCGCAACATTTCGCCATTGTTGGAGCGCATAGGACCGTTCACCGAGATTTTGCGGATTCGTCCGCCGACACGAAACGCCCACTCGCCGTGGCGGGTTTGGCCGTAAGTGAGGCAGGCGTGCGCGGCAAGTTGTTCCGGCGCGATCGGGGTGCCATGTTCGCGCAGGTAGTCGGGACTTGCGCAGGTGATCAACTGCACCGAGGTGATCCGGCGTGCAATCAGGCTGGAGTCGGCCAGAGTACCGATGCGCACCGCCATGTCGTAACCCTCGCCGATCAGGTCAACCGCACGGTCGTTGAGGTCCAGTTCCAACGATACATCCGGGTGTCGTTGCATAAACGCCGGTATCAGCGGCCCCAGGTGCAAGGTTCCGAAGGTCATCGGCGCGCTCAATCGCAAAACCCCACGAGGCGTCGCGGTTTGATTGGTGATCATCTGCTCGGCGGAATCGACCTCCTGCAAGATGCGCAGGGCGCGCTCGTGATAAGCCAGCCCCAAATCGGTCACGCGGAGCTGCCGTGTCGAACGCTCCAGCAATCGCGCACCCAACCGCTTCTCCAGCGCAGCGATGCGCTTGCTGACGAATTGCTTGGACAGCCCCAGCCGATCAGCGGCGGCGGTAAAGCTTTGTGCATCCACGGTCTCGGCAAAGATCCGCATGTCTTCGAGCTGGTTCATTGTCTCTCTGGGGTTGACAGTGTTAAGTGATGTGGGTGCTTTATTGAGTCACGAGGCGACTCTAGTATCTCTCTCTAGTTCTAGCAACGTCTGCATTTCCCTTCACTCATGAGTGATTTCAGGATGAACCGTCAACAATCCCTCGTTTCTGCAATAGGTCGCGTTTTGCTGGCGGCACTGTTTCTGGTGAGTGGCTTCGGCAAGCTGGCTGCACCTGTCGCGACCAAGGCCTACATCCTCTCTGCCGGGATGCCATTTCCGGATCTCGCTTACCCGGTCGCGCTGGCTGTCGAGATCGGCTTGGCCATGGCTCTGCTGCTCGGCTATCGCACTCGCGTGGTAGCGGCGTTGATGGCGGTCTTTACGTTTGCGACTGCGTTCGCATTTCACTCGCCGTTCGCCGACCCGAACCAGATGACTGCCTTCCTCAAGAATCTTGCTATCACCGGGGGGCTGTTGCAGGTCGCGGCCTATGGCGCGGGAAACATCTCACTGGATGCGCGTCGCGTGCGCCGTCCAACCGCTTGATTACTTCAGCGTCCCGGGAGTTCATCTTCCCGACATCACATCAACACGGAGAAACACCATGACGATAGAAGTCCGCAAAGCTGCCGACCGCGGCGTCGCCGAACACGGCTGGCTCAGCTCGCGCCACACGTTCTCATTCGCCGACTACAGGGATTCCAGCCAGATTGGCTTCTCCGACCTGCGCGTGATCAACGAAGACCGCGTCGCCGCAGGCAAGGGTTTTGGTACCCACGGGCACCGCGACATGGAGATTTTTTCCTATGTGCTGGATGGTGCGCTGGCACACAGCGACAGCATGGGTACCGGCGCCAAGATTCTGCCCGGTGACGTACAGCTGATGAGTGCAGGTAGCGGCGTTACCCATAGCGAGTTCAATGGCTCCGAGGATCAGCCGGTGCACTTCCTGCAGATCTGGATCATGCCGGACCGTAGTGGTGGCAAGCCTGTTTATCAGCAGCAGCACTTCAGCGAGGCGGACAAGCGTGGACGCTTGCGCCTGATCATTTCGCCGGACGGTCGCGACGACTCCTTGCGGATACAGCAAGACGCGAACGTGTATGCCGGCCTGTTCGACGGCGACGAAAGCGCCACGCTGACGCTGGACAAGAA
Organism: Lysobacterales bacterium; assembly: GCA_038236135.1. Classification (GTDB taxonomy): domain Bacteria; phylum Pseudomonadota; class Gammaproteobacteria; order Xanthomonadales; family Rhodanobacteraceae; genus Dokdonella. The sequence goes on along the minus strand of JBBSTF010000008.1, from coordinate 80,798 downwards.
CCGCCACGCCTACGTGCATGTTGCCCGCGGAGGCGTCGAACTCAACGGAGTGAAACTGGAAGCGGGTGACGGCGTGCGGCTGCGCAATCCGGAGACCCTGCAGGTGACCGCCGGCAAGGACGCCGAGGTGCTGGTGTTTGACCTGCGTGCGAACGAATTGCCGCAAACGCCATAGTCTTTCACACGTGGTCGGCTCAGTTGGCGGCCAAGCTTGCTTCGACGAGATTCACGCAGTTGCGTGAGCGTCCGCGATACGTCACATCCCCGTAAGGCGACCTAAGCGGAAATGACGATCATTCGCAAACCCTCAGAGGAATCAATAATGAAGACCTACAAAGTTGGATACCTGATTGGCAGCATCGCGAAGGAATCGATCAATCGAAAGCTGGCCAATGCCCTGATCAAGCTGGCACCAGCCCAGCTCACGTTTCAGGAAATTTCCTATCGCGATTTGCCGATCTACAGCTACGACTATGACCCCGACTATCCAGAGGCCGGCCGCAAGTTCAAAGCGGCGGTCGAGGACTCCGACGCGATCCTGATCGTGACCCCTGAATACAACCGCTCTGTCCCCGGCGGACTCAAGAATGCCCTGGACTGGGCCAGTCGCCCGTGGGGCACCAACTCGTTTGCCAACATTCCGTCGGCGGTGATCGGGACGTCGCCCGGCGCGATTGGCACGGCCGTAGGCCAGCAGCACCTGCGCAGTATCCTGGGGTTTCTCAATTCACCACAGATGAACTCGCCGGAAGCCTACATCCAGTTCAAGGACGGGATGATCAACGATGCCGGCGAGATCGCCGATACCTCTACTGCGGAGTTCCTGGGCAAGTATCTCAACGCATTCCACGAGCACATCGCACACATGGTGACAAAGGTGCCAAGTGGCGGTTGAACCGACCGGAATGTCTGCGCGAAAGAGCGACAAGTGCCTATTTCGTCATGACTTCAAACCAGGAGCAGCGACATGATCGAACTCGTCATTGAGCAGCGATGCCGAGACCTCGGTAGTTTCAAGGTCGGCCGCGTGCTTCCCTACGCCAAACGCCGAATGGTGGGACCTTACATTTTCTTTGACCGCATGGGTCCCAAGGATATGCAGCCAGGCCTGCCGCGCGAAGCGGACGTTCGCCCTCATCCCCACATCGGGCTGTCGACGGTCACCTATCTCTTCGACGGCCAGATCATGCACCGCGATAGTGTCGGATCGGAGCAGGCGGTGCGTGCCGGCGAGGTCAACTGGATGACAGCGGGTAGCGGCATTACCCACTCCGAACGCTTCGAGTACCTACGCCGCGAAGGCGGGTTGCTTGACGGCATCCAGGCGTGGGTGGCACTGCCTGACGAGCACGAGGAGATGGCCCCGGACTTCCGGCATTACGAGAGTTCGGTGCTGCCTGTGTTCGAGGACGACGGCGTGGCAGGGCGGCTGATAGCCGGCCGGCTGTCGGGTGTTGTTTCACCGGTACGCATCGAATCCCCCCAGTTCTACGTGCACTGGCAATTGCAAAATGGAGCACGCGTATCGCTGCCTGCGGAATACTCGGAGCGAGCTGTCTACGTGGCGCGTGGCGCGGTAGAGCTGGATGGTCAAACGATCGAGGCTGGCGCCATGGCCGTGCTTGCGCCGGGCAAGGCCGCAACCATGACTGCCATCGGCGATTCCGTGGTCATGGCCCTCGGCGGCGAGCCGGTGGGGCCGCGCTACATCGACTGGAACTTCGTGTCTTCGTCGAAGGAACGCATCGATCAGGCACGTGAGGACTGGGCGGCTGGGCGGATGAAGTTGCCCGATCTCGATAACGGCGAATTCATCCCGCTGCCGCCCAGGAACGGAGAGCTGCAAGAACCCGAACCCATGTCCTGAAATGATGTTGCGGCGGCAGCAAAGAGCGAGGCCTGTATCCAAAAAAAGATATGAAGTGCGCAGCACTCAAGATCGCATTCCAACAAGATGGAGAATCCTAGTGAGAATTCTTGCTCCCATCACGTTCGCGTCCATCCTGCTCGTTTCTGCTTGCGATAGTTCTCCGTCCATCGACAACGATCAACAGGCTCCTGTAGCGGCGTCTACGTCTAACGCGCACAACTATCGCTGCAAGAGCGGCGAAACGATTGCTGCAACCTATGCTTCCACCGACGCAGCCACGGTCAGTTACAAGGGAAGCGACCACAAGATGGAAATCGCTGTGTCCGGCAGCGGCGCCAGATACGTGGGTAGCGATCTGGAATGGTGGGCGAAAGGTTCCGGCTCGGGTTCCGAAGGCACACTTTTTCGCCACCAGGCTGATGGGACGTCTGGCGAGATCGTCGAATCCTGCAAAGCGATTTAACCCAGCGACCGAGTTCTAGTCGGGCAGGCAAGAATGGGTCAGGTTCACTTCCCACGAACCGGGTGCCATCTTTGGATCGCTCAGCTGACGAGGCTGTTGGCAAGTTCTTTCGACAGACGTTTCAGCACGTTGTCGAGATCGACCGGCAAAGGTGCAACGAACTCGAAGTGGCGATCCTTGAGATCGAACGCAAATCGCGCGGCATGCAGGAACAGGCGCTTAAGTCCGGCGCGATCGCGAACGCGTTTGTCGAATTCGCGGTCGCCGTACTTTTCGTCGCCGCCGATCGGATTGCCGACATGGGCGCAATGGACACGAATCTGGTGGGTGCGGCCGGTTTCGATGCTGACATCGATGAGACTGGCGCCGTCGAAGCGCGTCACCTCGCGCAAATGCGAGATCGACTGTTTGCCGTCGGGATCGACACGAACCATGCGCTCTCCGCCCTGCATCACCGATTTCAGAAGCGGCGCGTTGACGGTGAGTATTGGTTTCGGCAGGTAGTCGCGTACCACGGCGACGTAGCCTTTGCTGGCACGCCCCTCGCGGATTTCTGCTTGCAACCCGGTCAGCGCAGATCGGCGACGCGAGAACACCAGCACACCGCTGGTATCGCGATCCAGTCGATGAACCAGTTCCAGAGTGTCCTTTGGTCGAGCAGCGCGGAGCAATTCGATTGCTCCAAAGCTGATCCCGCTGCCACCGTGGCTGGCGACACCGGAAGGCTTGGATAGCACCAGGAAATCGCGATCTTCATGGATGATCGCCTGCTCGATACGATTGAGTTGACCATCCGCTGGGGTGCCGTGGTCGGTTGGCTCGGGCACGCGGACTGGCGGAATCCGGACTTCGTCGTCGGCTGCCAACCGGTGATCGGGCTTGGCGCGCTTCCCGTTGATGCGAACCTGGCCGGTACGAAGGATGCGGTAGATCAGGCTGCGCGGCACGCCCTTCAAACGCGTGGTCAGGAAGTTGTCGATGCGCTGGCCGTCGCGATCTTCGGGCACGCGAACGATCTGCACCGAAACCGGCGCGCTTTCTACAGGTCTTTCGAGAGATCGGCCGGAGGGTCGCGTCATCATTGAAGAAATCGGGATTCCACTGCTACACTCGGGCGGCGCGTCGCGCTGATTTCCGGTCCCGATCCATGGGTGCCGGAGATATTCATTCAGGCGCACCCGCGCCGTTACGCCCTTCTCTGCCTGCGTTCGATGCCCGATTGGGCCGACGCGGGATCACAAGCATCGTAACGGTTCGAGTTGGAAATTACCCGCCGTCTCCACGGCGACGGGGGTTTCCGGGCAAGCAAGTCAACTTTATTTTTGTCGATGCCACAAGCATCGTCGGATTCACTCATCCGGTCGGCGCTCCTGCCCTCCGCCGCGATACGAAAGCTTCGTAGCGCGCTGAGGTGGTCGAGCGCAGGCCACAAGGAAAACCAGCATGAAGCGTATGTTGATCAACGCGACTCAGCGTGAAGAGTTGCGTGTGGCTATCGTCGATGGCCAGAATCTTTACGATCTCGACATCGAGATCCCCTCCCGCGAACAGAAGAAAGCGAACATCTACAAGGGTCGAATCACCCGCGTGGAGCCATCGCTGGAAGCGTGTTTCATCGAATACGGTGGCGAGCGCCACGGTTTCCTTCCGATGAAGGAAATCTCCAAGATGTACTTCAAGGAAGGCGTCGACCATAACAAGGCGACCATCCGTGAATTGCTCAAGGAAGGCCAGGAAGTCATCGTCCAGGTCGAAAAAGAGGAACGCGGCAACAAGGGCGCTGCCCTGACCACGTTCATCAGCCTTGCCGGCCGGTACATGGTGCTGATGCCGAACAACCCCAAGGCGGGTGGCGTGTCGCGCCGCATCGAAGGCGAGGACCGCCAGGCGATCAAGGAAGCGCTGGACCATCTCGAAGTGCCCGACGACATGGGCCTGATCGTGCGTACTGCGGGTCTCGGTCGCGACGCCGAAGAATTGCAGTGGGATCTCGACTACCTGTTGCAGTTGTGGAAATCGATTTCCGAAGCCGCGACGACGCGTTCGTCGCCATTCCTGATCTACCAGGAATCGCGCCTGATCATCCGTGCCCTGCGCGACTACCTGCGCGGCGACATCGGCGAAATTCTGATCGACCATGAAGATCTGTATCAGGAAGCCCACGACTTCATGCAGCAGGTGATGCCGAACAATCTGCGCAAGCTGAAGTTGTACAGCGACACGACGCCGTTGTTCTCGCGTTACCAGATTGAAACCCAGATCGAGAACGCATTCGAGCGTCAGGTCCGCTTGCCCGCTGGCGGATCCATCGTCATCGACCAGACCGAAGCGCTGACCGCGATCGACATCAACTCGTCGCGCGCCACCAAGGGCAGCGATATCGAGGACACCGCGTTCAACACCAACTGCGAAGCGGCGGTCGAGATCGCGCGCCAGTTGCGTATCCGCGATGCCGGCGGCCTGATCGTGATCGACTTCATCGACATGGACAGCCCACGCCATCAGCGCGAAGTCGAAGACAAATTGAAGGACGCGCTCAAGCACGATCGCGCCCGAGTCCAGATTGGCCGTATCTCGCGCTTCGGTCTGCTCGAAATGTCGCGCCAGCGTTTGCGTCCAAGCCTGGGCGAAGCGAGCCAGATTGTCTGCCCGCGTTGCGAAGGGCACGGCAGCATCCGCAGCGTCGAATCGCTGTCGCTGTCCGCACTGCGCTTGGCGGAAGAACATGCAATGAAGGACAGCACTGGCCAGGTACTTCTGCAGGCACCGCCGGATGTCGCGAACTTCCTGCTCAACGAGAAGCGTCCTCAACTGAGCGAGATCGAAGCGCGCCACAAGGTCGCGATCATCGTTGTCGCCGACGTGAACCTGGAAACGCCGCACCTGGAAATCCAGCGCTTGCGCGGAGCAGATCTTGGCGATACGCCACTGCCGAGTTATCAGCGCCTAACTCCCGTGGCAGCGACCGTGCTGCCGCAGATGGCCACGCCGAATATTGAAGCGGAGCAGCCGGCAGTCAGCCGCGTAGCACCGATGCAGCCCGCGCCACAGCGGCCTGAAATGAGTGAGCCAACCCATGCTGTAGCCGAACGTAATGCGCCGGCTGGTAAAGGTTTCTTCGCGGCCATCGCCGCGTGGTTTGCGGGCTCGCCGGAACCGGTAACCGAGTCAAAAACCACGCCAACCAAGCGTAGCGATTCCGGACGTTCGGGCAGCAATCGCAATGAACGCGGTGAACGACCGCGTCGTGACTCCGAGCGACGCCCGGGCTCGACTGGCCAAGGCACTCGCCAGCCCAAACCAGATCGTGCCGATCGTGCCGAACGCGGCGAGCGTGAGAAAGACAGTGCTGCCGGCAGTGGTCGTGGCGGACGCCAGGCCGAAAACGGGCGGACGTCAAAACGCCGTGGCGAGCGCAACGTTTCTGGAAGTTCCAGCAATAATACCGAGCGTGCTTCAGGTTCAGGCCGGAACGCCGCGAAGTCCGAATCGGCAGCCAGCGAAGACAAGGCTGCCAGCGCTGCTGTTGCAGCCGTCAGCGTCGCCGATGTCGCAGATGACGAAATGAAGCTCAATGCCGCGGCCACATCAGCCGACGCGCAAACGACCGACAACGCCGACACCGATGAGAACAAGGAAAGCGGCAAGACACGCCGTCGTGGCCGTCGTGGTGGCCGTCGCCGTCGTAAGGACACCCCGGCAGCAAACGAGGACGGTAGCGATGCGAACGACGAGTCCGTCAAAGCGACGTTCGACGACGAGGACGGTGAGGACAATGACCGTCCGAAGCGCAGTCGCGGTTCGAGACCTGCAAGCGCTTCTGCGGCCGTTGCAGCGCACGCAATGGCAGATAGCAACGCGTCGAGTAATGCCGGCGAGACTGCGGCAAGCGATGCCGTCGAGCCGTCGCAGACGCCGAAAATCCTTGATGCCGTCAACGCTGTCGATATGGCGCGAGCTTCGTCTTCAGAGGCACCAGCGTCAGATGCCAGCGCTGTAGTCGCCCACAAGTCGTCAGCGGATGCCGCTGTTGTTGCGAAGGAAGTCGACGCGGCGATTTCGTCGGAGGCTTCGGCCAGGCATTCGCGTCACGAGTCACGCGATTCGGAGAGCACGCCGACAGCGACTACGCCGAATGCGGGCATTCCCGTGCCGGATGCAAAAAACACCAACGATGATCAGGTCGCAGCCATCCAGGCTACGGTCGATCCGTCAGTGGATCAGGTCAAGAAGTCGCCGGATGTTGAGTCGGTACCCCCGACCCCTGCCGAACCATTGCAGGCACGCAAGCCAGAAGTCGCACCGAACACCGTCGGCGACCAACCGGGACTTCCACTGTCAACGCCCGCCGAGGAACGGCCAGCGCGTGAGAACAACAGATCAGTGGAAGTAGGTTACGAACAGCGTGTGCCGGACTCCGACCGTCCAGCTCCACCAACGACGCCATGAACAAAGCCGGGGCAACCGATCTGCGGTTGCTCCGGTGAGTCAATCAGCAAAATCGTGCCCTTCCAGCAAGCCGTGAATGCCGGCAAGGTGGGCCAGCGCGACCGTATTGTCGATATCGAGTTTTTCGAATAACCGATATTTGTAGGTCGCCACCGTCTTGGGACTCAGCTTGAGCGTATCCGCGATCGACTGCATGTCGCGCCCGATAGACAGCATCATTGCGACCTCAAGTTCACGCGTCGTCAACGCTTCGAACGGCGAGCCGGTGTTGCCGTCGAGTGCATCCAGTGCGAGTCGCTCGGCCACTTTCGGGGCCAGGTAGCGCCGGCCATCGGCAACGGTGCGGATCGCCTTGATCAGTTCGTCCGATGAACACCCTTTGGTAACGTAGCCGCTGGCACCTGCGGCCAGCAAGCGACGTGGGAACGGCGATTCGGACACCATCGAAACGATCACAATGCGTGTTCGCAGATCAAGTTTCCGGACCCGGTCGGTTACCTCGATGCCACTCAATCCCGGCATCTGCACGTCGACCAGGGCGACATCAGGCTCGGTGCGTTTCAAAAGCAGCAGTCCGGCCTGCCCGTCTTCGGCTTCGCCGACAATCTCGAAATCCGGTTGTGCCGAAAGGATCATTCGGTAACCGGTGCGGACCAGCTCGTGGTCGTCGATCAGTGCTATGCGGATCATGTTTTGTCCCTCCTGGACCATCGCCTCATTGGCGGCGCCGCTGATTTTGTAACGATGCAGCGGCGTCCGCAAGTGGCCAATTTGGTTCGATCTAACCGGCGAGTTTGCCCAAGGCCGCGCGAAACCGTGCAGCGATACGCGATTGGCCGGCGTGCTCGAAATCGCGCGCCACGCACCGCCCGTTGACGAACACATCTCGCACCAATGGTCGATTGCCGGAGAACAACCAGGTATCGATGGCGCTGTGTTGGTCGCGACCGGCCAGCAGTGGCGAAGCGTCGTCAAGTACCACCAGATCTGCACGGTTGCCGACCGACGGTACGCTGGCGTCGCCACCGATCAGGCTGCCGATGGGCATCGCACTCGCTTGTGCGCCGCCATTCAACGCAGCCTGCAGCAAGCTTTCGCCGACGCTGCCGCCCGCAACGGCGGTTGCCACATTTCGCGAACGCGTCAGCAGACGTTGACCGTATTCCAGCCAGCGCAATTCCTCGACAGGAGATACGGAGATTTGGCTGTCGGAGCCGATGCCGATGCGACCGCCTTGTCGCAAATAGTCGGCGAGCGGAAACAATCCATCGCCAAGGTTGGCTTCGGTGGTCGGGCAAAGTCCCGCGACAGCTTGGCTTTCGGCTAATCGGGTGACTTCGGTTGCTTCCAAATGCGTTGCATGTACCAGGCACCAGCGAGAATCGACATCGGCATGATCGAGCAGCCACTGCACCGGTCGCGCGCCGCGCAGCGCAATGCACTCATCCACTTCGGCGACCTGTTCGGCGATGTGGATATGGATCGGACACATGCTGGCCGGAAATCCGCTGCGCGAAGGTCCGAGCTTGGCGACGCCATCGAGCACTTCGACCATCGCCTGTTCGGGAACGGCGCGCAGGGAGTGCAAGGCAATGCCAATGCGAACCGTCGCGCTCTCCTGCGTGCGCAGGCGCTCGACCAGCCGTAGGAAGCCGTCGACGTCATGGCCAAAACGTTTCTGTCGCTCGTTCAGCGCGCGGCCGTCGAACCCGCCTCCCATGTAGAGGGTAGGCAACAAGGTGATGCCGATGCCGGCTTCTTCAGCCGCTTCAAGCAGGGCCAGCGACATGGCAGCCGGGTCGGCGTAGGGTCGGCCGTCGGGCTGGTGATGCAGGTAGTGAAATTCGCAGACTTGTGTGTAGCCTGCTTGCAGCATCTCGACATAGAGCTGACTCGCGATCGCGCGCAAGCTGTCGGGATTGACCCGGCTCGCAAACGAATACATCGCTTCGCGCCACGTCCAGAAGCTGTCATCGGATGGACCACGTCGCTCCGCCAAACCCGCCATCGCGCGCTGGAACGCGTGCGAATGCAGATTGGGCATACCGGGCACCACGAAGCGCCCCAGCCTTTGCGCAGAATCCGGTTCGTCCGCCGAGACATCCAGCAAAGCGCCTTTCAAATAGCGACCTTCGTCGACCTCCAGCACGGCGTCGTCGAGCCAACCTTGCGGTTGCCAGACGTGATCAGCGAAATAGCGACGGCTGTCATTCATTGCGGATGCTTGGACGGGCGGAGACGACTGAAGTCTACCGGACCAGATTGCGGCAGAGATCGCTCAGATTGCCCTCTGCAATAATGCATCGATGAATGACCAAATAAACGCGAGCGATTGGGACGGGCTGCTGCTGGATTGTCGGTTGGCAACCATGCGGGACGGCCGTCTTGGCATCATCGAGAATGCGGCCCTCGGATGGAAGGATGGAATCATCTGCCATGCCGGAACATATGGTGCATTGCCCGCCGGCGCTGAACGCTTGGCTCGATATGTGGAATCGCTGGACGGGCGCTGGATAACGCCGGGCTTGATTGATTGCCACACGCACCTGGTATTTGCTGGTGATCGTTCCGGCGAATTCGAGCAGCGACTGCACGGTGCCGACTACGCCGATATCGCCCGCAACGGCGGCGGCATCGCATCATCGGTGCGAGCGACACGCGCGGTCAGTGAAGATGAACTGATCGCGCAGTCCCTGCCCCGCGCGCTGGCGCTTGCACAAGACGGCGTGACCACCGTCGAAATCAAGTCCGGCTATGGGCTGGATCTGGACAGTGAACTGAAAATGCTGCGCGCTGCGCGACGTGTTGGTGAAGTCGCAAGCATGGATGTGCAGACCACGTTTCTCGGCGCCCATGCCTTGCCACCGGAATTTGTCGGTCGCCAGGACGATTATGTCGATCACCTTTGCGAGGTGATGCTGCCATCGATTGCCGAATCAGGACTCGCGGATGCCGTCGACGCATTCTGCGAGTCGATCGGCTTCACGCCTGCGCAAACCGCACGAGTCTTCGCCAAAGCTCGAAAGCTTGGACTACCGGTAAAGCTTCATGCCGACCAGCTCACTGATTCGGGTGGCGCCGCGCTCAGTGCGAGCTACAACGGCCTTTCCGCCGATCACATCGAGCACACCAGCATCGACGGCGTCCGCGCGATGGCAGCGGCGGGAACGGTCGCTGTCCTGCTGCCCGGTGCTTACTACGCCTTGCGAGATACGCATCTGCCGCCCATAGGCGCGTTGCGTGAACATGGCGTGGCGATGGCGGTCGCGACCGATCTCAATCCCGGCACATCGCCTTTGCTGTCTCTGCGGCTTGCGATGAACATGGCGTGCACACTGTTTCGCCTGACGCCGAGCGAGGCGCTGCTGGGAACCACGCGACATGCCGCGCAGGCGCTTGGCCTACGCGATCGCGGACAGCTGGTTGTCGGCCAGAAAGCTGACTGGATTGCTTGGGATGTCGAGCAACCCGCCGAACTGTGTTACTGGATTGGCGGAACGCTGAATCACCGGACTTGGAGAGCAGGCGTCGAGCGCTCGGACAACCGAGCTTGATCAGCCTAGTCGGCTAATCCGGCGAAACTCAGGCCGACTTTTTAACAGCTGCTTTCTTGACGGCAGCTTTCTTTACGGCAGGCTTTGCTGCAGTGCTGGCGCTCTTGCGCGCTGGCGTACTCGCGACAGCCTTGTCGCTGGACTTCTCCGCATGCGGACGGACATTGCCGTAGCTGCGAATTGCAATCTTGCCCTTGCGGGTCTTGCGGTCACCACGTCCCATAAATTCCTCGATAATTCAGTGTGCAAACAGCCGCGCAGGATAACAGCGCACGGCTAAAGCGCAAGTCGGCGGCAGCGTCGCTTGGCAATGTACAGGGTCGATTTCGGCGAAGAATCAACGACAGTCGCCGCAATCCGCTTCCACGCTCTCGAAACCTTCGATCTGTACCGTTGAATGGCCAATCCGGAAGTTTCCTCGCAAGATGGCCTGGATCGCAACGATGGTGGGATCCGGCAGAACGCTGCCATCAAGGCGCACGTGCAAGGTCGCAATGCGGCTGCCCCCGGCGAGTTGCCACACATGCAGGTGGTGCACGTCGCTGACGCCCTCGACCGACGCGCGCAATTTCGACGCGATTTCGTCGACTTCCAGCCCGTCCGGTGTGCCCTCCAGCAGGATGTGTGCGCAACGGGCCAGCAAGCGCCAGGCGCTGTTGAGAATGAGCAACGACACGATGATCGAAATCGCCGGATCGGCCCAGAGCCAATCCATCCAGCGAATCAGCAGTGCCGCCGCGACAGCACCGACCGAGCCAAGTAAGTCACCAATGACGTGCAACCGGGCACCTGCGGTATTGACGTCGTCATGATCGTGGCCGCCTAGTGTCATCAACACGATGGCGTTGACGACCAGGCCAACCGCAGCGACTGCGAGCATCATTCCCGAAAGGATTGGCTGCGGATCGCTGAAGCGCATGACGGCTTCGAAGCAGATCCATGCAACCAGAACCAGCTGGCTCAGAGCATTGGTGTAGCCGACGAGTATCTCCAGCCGAACGTACCCGAATGATCGACGCGCATCGGCCGGACGGCGAGCAAAAACCGCGCCCAGCCAAGCAAACATCAAGGCGGCCGAATCGACAAGCATGTGCGCCGCATCAGCAATTAGCGCCAACGAGCCCGATAACCATCCACCAATCGCTTCCGCAAACATCGTGACCAAGGTCAGGCCAAATGCAATCAGCAAGCGGCGGGTGCGCTTGGGATCATTGACGAAAACGGCGCCATGCGAACGACGCTCGTCGTCGAGCGCGGCGTGGCTATGGCCGTGATGGTGGTGGTCGTGGCTGGACATGGTGGCCATGCATCCTATGCAGTGGCGCGGCGGTTACACAATCACCTTGGCAACACGTGGGCGCTACTTGCCGATCAAGACGCCACCGCCAGCGATTCCCGCTGGGCGTTTAAAGGATCAGTCACTGCAAAGCTGGCGGGCACGCGCACGTTGCATTGTGGGTATGCGCGTGTGCCAACCGCAAGTTGGCTATGTGCGCACACATCACCAGCACGCCGCCCAAGCTGACCAGGACGGCATGCGTCACGTTGGTATGGTCTACATTGAAAAGCACACCGGCGACCAGCAACAAAACACCGGGGACCATGAAGAGGAATGCCACAAGTCGATGATGGCGCCGAAATCCGAAAATCAATGACGTGATCGCCAGGGAAACCGAGAATCCGACAAAGGCACGCTCGAACGCGTGATCTGCGAGAAATGACAGACCCAGTGCCGGCAAGGCAGCGAAGATCAGCGGCAACAACGCGCAATGCAACGCACAAAGAAAAGACGCCGTGGCACCGAAGCGGTCCGCGTAGGAGCGTGGTTTGACAGAACGATCAGCGATCATGGAGTTGTTATAACATAACGATTGCGATATGGCCTGAACAATTTCAAGCAGCGCAACGACGCGGATTTGAAAACCACACCGCCGATCTCATGTGGGAGGCCGCGCACATCGAGCCGAGCTTTTCAGCAACGTCCACGCCAAAGTCGCTGACTGCCTCGACTCCAACAACTTGACCAACCAGAACTGTCGTCCGGTCACATCACTCGTCAAGTAGATTGCGTGAATGCTTGCAATCCCGCGGCACGACAGAGGCGGCAGCCGGTCGACGATTGGCGGCGCGCCGATGGAGCGGGTGATGGGAATCGGACCCACGTTCGCAGCTTGGGAAGCTGCTGTCTTGCCACTAGACGACACCCGCTCATGTAAGCTCGTTGGCGCGTGCGTGCCGAACGTTCGCCTAGCGTAAGGCGCGAGGCGCGCGTTCGGCAAGTCAACCCGGAAGATGACAGAACGCAATCGATAACCTGCGACGTAATGGTTCAGGCCGCCTGCGACTGCCTTGGTAAACTGCGCGGCCGCACCGACGCTAGCCTGCCATGCTCGTTTCACGCTATCTGCAACTGGATGTTTTCGCCCGCACCATGGGCGGCGGTAATCCGCTCGGCGTGGTGATCGATGCGGATGGCTGGAGTGCCGAACAAATGCAGTCCTTTGCACGCTGGACAAATCTGGTCGAAACAACATTTCTGTTGCCACCGACAGATGCAGCGGCGAGCTATCGCGTCCGCATTTTTACACCGACAAGTGAGATCGGTTTCGCCGGCCACCCGACCATCGGCAGTGCCCATGCGGTACTGGAATTCGGTATCGCCAACCCCAGTCACGGCGTGCTCATCCAGGAATGTGCCGCGGGACTGCTGCCGATTCGAGTCGACAGGCGACATGATCAACGCGACCTGTTCGTGCGGTCACCAGCCGCGCGGCTGGTGGAGGCTGGATCGACCGACGAAGACCGAGTGCGTTCGCTATTGGCCAACGTTACGCTCGGACGTTTGCCACCCGCCTTTGTCGAAGGTGGACGGCGCTGGTGGCTCGCAGAACTTGAGTCCGAAGACGAACTGCGCGCGTGGCAGCCCGATCATTCGCGCATAACTTCGCTTGCTGCCGCTACCCAAAGCATGGGTCTGTCTGTTTTCGCGCGAAGCGACAGTTCCGAGCATGCACTGGTCGTGCGAGCATTTCCCGCTGGCGTCGGAATCGTTGAAGACCCCGCCTCGGGTGCCGCCAATGGTTTGATCGCAGCTTATATCGCGGGTGCAGAGCCAAATGGCTCGCTTGCGAACGGTTACCGCGTTAGCCAGGGTCGCGAAATCGGCCGGGATGCGACGATTAACGTCGACATTCGTGACGGAGCGATCTGGATTGGAGGTCGCACTAACACCATCGTCAACGGTCAGGTGGCCTGGGATTAGCGGGCGTTTGAATATCTGGTCGGACAAAGCGTTGCTAATCCAGGTACCCGAGGACAACGTGAAAAACTCGGGATTCAGTGTCATACCGCGGCTACTCTCGAGTATGGACACAGAGCGGAAAATTACTGACAACACTGATTCGTAAGCATGGCCAGCGCTAGAATGCGCTGCGCACCGCCCGCAAATCCACATGCTCGATCCCGCCCCAACTGAGTCATCTCACGACGATCCTCATCGGCTGCGCCGTGTGCTGCGCTGGCTGGTGCCGCTGTTTTTTCTTTGCATCGTCGGTGCACTGTTGTGGCACGAGGTGGACGGGATCGATCTGCCGCAGATGCAACGCAGCCTGCTGCAAGTTCCGAGCGGCGCCGTGCTGTTGGTCGGCTTGCTCGCCTTGATCGGTGTTGCGTTCACAGGACTCATCGATGTGGTCATCGCACGTTGGCTTTTAATCGGCTTGCCGCTTCGCGAACTGCTACCACTTTCATTCGTTGCCAATTCGATTTCCAACACGGTGAACTTGTCGGGTGCGATTGGTTCGGGCATCCGCTTGCTCGGGCTGAATGCACGCAAGGTAGCGCTGCCACGCAGTGCCGCCTTGATCGGATTGCAGGTGCTGTCATTGCCATTGGGATTGTCGGTAATGATCCTGTTGGCGCTGGCTGTTGGGTCGATGCCGATGACGCCGGGTACCACCACACGTTGGCTCGCCATCGCGGTGTTGATTGGCGCCGCTGCGTATCTGCCACTGTTCTTCGTGTTGACGACTCGTCGTCGCTTGATGGGCTGGCTGCCAAAAGGCCAGGCGTTGCCGCCGATCAGATTGAAGCTGCAACTCGCACTGCTTTCTTTCGCTGACTGGCTACTCGCTGCGAGCGTGCTCTACGCATGCCTGTACGTCTCGGGTGTCACCGTCAAACCCGGTTCACTGATTGGAACCTTCGCGGCGGCATCGGTGCTTGGCTTGGCCAGTATGGTGCCAGCGGGACTGGGTGTCTTCGATGGCCTGATGCTGTTGGCATTGGTTGCCAGCGGGCACGACCAGGGTTCCGTGCTTTCCGGCTTGTTCCTTTTTCGGCTGACCTACTACCTGCTGCCGCTGCTGGTTGGACTCGGTGTCGGTTCGGGCATGGTTGGCAGACAACTGCCCGTTTTCAACAAGGCATCGGCGCTGCTGCGAACGCATCCGCTGTTCGGGGTACTGGGTTTGCCGGCCAGCCTGCTCGTCGGCATCGGTGTGCGCCTCCTCGCAGCCCTGACGTTTCTCGCTGGCGTCTTGCTGCTCGCGTCGGCGGCAATCCCGAGCGTGCATGAGCACGTCGAGCAGGTGAGCAGCGTTCTACCGCTCGCCGCTGTCGAAGGGTCATCGTGGTTGTCGGTGCTGGCGGGCGTGCTTTTGCTTGGGCTGGGACGTGGAATTGACGGCAGGCTGCGCGGGGCATACCGACTGGTCCAACCACTGCTACTGCTCGGCGCGGCGCTGGCTATCTTGAAGGGGCTGCATTTCGGCGAGGCGGCGTTCCTGGTCGGCTTGTGCGCCCTACTGCGCGTGCGCAAACGCGAGTTCACGCAACGTGCGATGAGCCTGACTTCCTCAACCACATTTGGCTGGTTGTTCGGCTTGCTTGTAGTAGTGATCGCATTCTTCGCGGCCGGTCTTACTTCGATACTCGGCGACGACAGTTTCGACCTGTTCTACTTTGGCTTCGGCGAGCATTCTTCACGCGTTGGCCGCGCATTTGCGGCCGCCCTGCTCGGCATCGCCATCTACCTCGTCTGGCAGGCGCTGTCGGTAAAACGTCCCGCACTGAAACTGCCCGAACGAGCCGAACTCGAGCGCGCGCGCGAAATTTACCGCGTCCACGGTGGCGGAGAGTTTGCGCATCTTTCCTTCATGCGCGACAAACCCTTGTTCTGGTCATCCGACCATCAAGTCGTCGTGGCATTTGGCGCGGTGCGGGATCGCCTGGTCGCACTGGGATCGCCTTGCGGGCCCGAAAATCTGATTCGCCGCGCTGTCCGCGATTTTCGCGAATTCGCCGATAGCCAGGATCGTGTCCCGGTTTTTTACGAGGTGCTTGAACCCGATCTTTCGCTTTACCACGACCTGGGCTTCGACCTGTTCAAGCTGGGCGAACTTGCGTTGATTCCGCTCGCCGAATTCACCTTGCAAGGCAAACGCTGGGAAGACCTGCGCCAGGCGGTCAACCGCTCGACCAAGGAACATTTGACTTTCGAGCTGCTGCAAGCGCCGTTCGATACGGCGTTGCTGGCGGAAATCGAAGCGGTTTCCGACGCATGGCTGGCGGACAAGGGTGCCAACGAGAAAGGATTTTCGTTAGGTCGATTTGATCGTGGCTACCTCGAGTGGGGACCATTGGCGATCGTTCGCCGCGACGACGCGGTAATCGCGTTCGCCAACGTGATTCCACCCTATGGCCCGAATGGAATAGCAAGCGTGGACCTTATGCGACACCTCGACGACGCACCACGCGGCACGATGGATTTCCTGTTCGCAAAAGTGATGCAGTGGGCGCGCGATCAGGGCTGCGAGCAATTCAGCCTCGGCATGGCTCCGCTATCCAGTGTTGGCGACAACCCGTACGCACGCATCAACGAGCGGCTCGCCGCACTGGCGTTCCAGTACGGCGGCAAGCTGTACAACTACCAAGGCTTGCGGCGCTACAAGGACAAATTCGGGCCGACCTGGGTGGGTGCATATCTCGCCTATCCTCGCCGCGCCTGGGTGCCAGGCTTGTTGCTGGATATCGCGGCACTGGTGGGCGGCGGTTATCGTCGATTGCTGTTCAATCGGCGCTGATAGCGCGATGCACGTATCCGGATATCACAACGCTGGCGCGGGCTCGTCCGCAACATCGCTCGACAAGCTTTCGATCACGGTTTTGCCCAGAAGATCATAGTCGCCGTTGTAGTGATGCCCTCCCGGCAGGCTGACGCTGCGGAAATGCGGTACGTGGAAACCGGGACAAAAACTGTCGTCTTCGTCCTTGCCATCGATGCAGACGATGCGAATGGCGCTGCGCTCGATTTCCGGCTGCACGGCGAGCGTGCCTTCGTGTTGACCGCCGCCGAACCAGTCGCCGACCTTGATTTCGAACACGGCTTCATCGTCCGGCGAAATCATCACGCCTGCGTCAAGCTTTGCAAGCAGTCGCGCAGGTAACCGGTTGATGACGACGGGCACCAGGCTGGCTCCGAACGAATAGCCAACCAGGCCAAGCCGCGCCTGCGGATACTTCGCTTCGTAATGGGCGAACACGCGTGCGACTGCGTTCGTGGATTCATCAACGCTACGCTTGTTCCAGAAATACTTGAGCGTCGAGAAGCCGACCACACGCGCACCGTCGCCGGCCAATGCTTCGGCGACGCCCTTGTCGAGCCCTGCCCAGCCACCATCGCCGGTCAGAAGAACGACGATTCTCTCGGTCGTATCCGCTGCCGGTGCGATTTCGGTCAGTGGAAGATCGGCGATGTCATCGGTAGGCGGATGACTGTCGACTTGCGATTGTCGTTGCATCGTCAGGTAGCGTTGCCCGACGAAATCCGCATCACTTTGTTTGCCGATCGCGTGCATGTCGCCGGCGATGGACAACATGGGTAACAGGCCGAGCATGGGTTTTAGCGGATCAAGCAACGCGTCGATTTTGCTCGGCTCCTCAGGTGGACCAGCCCAAGGTTCTGGTTGCCACGGCAGCGGCATCTTTGCAACGCTGGCGACGCGGAAGCCGGAGAGCCCATCGGCCACCGTCATGGAACCGGCATCTCCGGGACAAAAAGGTTTCGGCAGGTGCCAGCCATAATCCCAACCCAGTGTCATCAAGCCCGAGAAGGTTCCTGACGGTGCCTGCGCGGCGATCGCGTAGGCGAGGTTGGCACCCGCTCCATCTCCAATGAGCAATGGGCTGCTGTAGTCGGCGCGGTCTTCGTGCCGTTCGATCCAGTGCGCCAGTTCCTCGACATGGCCAGCCGGGTACGAGCACTTGTCCTTGATCGATTCAAGCTTGCCCAAGTACCACGCCATGTCCACGCCAACCACGAATGCGCCTTGCGCCGCCAGCGCGGAAGCGATCCGATCCTGTCGCGCACTCCAACCTTCTCGATCCGAAAACAACAGTACCGCCGGGCCTCCAGCCTGAGCCGATCGCGCGATGTGAAGTTGGCCGAACAGACCATAGCTCGGTTGGTCAGTCGCGGCGAACGCACTGTGCGCGAGATAAAACAAAAGCAGGGCGACAATGATCTTTTTCATCGACGAATGATGCGCGCGCAGGTGGCGCGCTTCCGAACATCAGTAATTTCTGGTTCGGGAGCCGCTCAGGTTTGCGATCAATCCAATCCCGACAAGCGCCCGAGGAAGGGTCGGTAATACGCCAGTTCCGCAATCGAATCGTGGACGTCGCTGAGCGCGGTATGCGCCGAGGTCTTGCTGAAGCCTTGCGCCACTTCCGGTGACCAGCGTCTAGCGAGTTCCTTGATGGTTGAGACGTCCATGTTTCGATAGTGGAAGTAGCGTTCCAATCGCGGCATCAGTCGATGGAGAAAGCGACGATCCTGACAAATGGTGTTGCCGCACATGGGCGACTTGCCGGCATCAATCCACTTGGCAAGGAACTCGATGGTGCGTGCTTCAGCGACGCCCAGCGTGATATCTGAATCAACCACACGCTGCCAAAGTCCGGACTTGCGATGCTGGTTGCGATTCCAGTCGTCCATCGCTTCCAGCCGCGGCTCAGGATGAGCGATCGCAAATTCTGGGCCTTCGGCAAGTACGTTGAGCTGGCAGTCGGTGATGACGGTGGCGATTTCGATGATGGAATCGGTGTCGGGATCCAGCCCGGTCATTTCCAGATCGATCCAGATCAGATTTTCGTCGCTTCTGCCCGTCATCTCATCAATCCCGTCGTCGTCATTGCGCTATTGTGCCCGTCGCCAGTGAAGGCAGCGAGGAACGACCAGCGTGAACACTTTCCTGTGGCACGACTACGAAACCACCGGCGCCGATTCGCGACGCGATCGCCCGTCGCAGTTCGCCGCGATTCGCACGACGATGGATCTGGAAATCATCGGCGAGCCGGTTGATATTTTCTGCCAGCCAGCCAGCGATGGGCTGCCCCACCCCGACGCTGTGATGATCACTGGCATTACGCCGCAACAGATGCAGCGGGACGGCCTGATCGAAAGTGAGTTCGCTGCACGTGTCAACGACGAATTTTCACAGCCGGGCACCTGTGGCGTTGGTTACAACTCACTTCGTTTTGATGACGAGTTCACCCGTCACCTGCTCTATCGAAACTTCCACGACCCTTATCAGCGCGAGTGGAAAGATGGCAACTCACGCTGGGACCTGATCGACCTCGCACGCATGTGCTACGCCTTGCGGCCGGAAGGTATCCAGTGGCCGCAGCGAGAGGATGGGTCGGCGAGCTTCAAGCTGGAACATCTTGCCCGCGCCAACCATCTCGATCAGCAACGCGCTCACGATGCGCTGTCCGACGTGCGTGCCCTGATCGCACTGGCGCGGCTGATCCGCGTTCGCCAACCCAAGCTGTTTGACTACTACTTCGGATTGCGCCGCAAGCAGCGCGTGTTCGAGTTGATCGATGTGGCGCGTATGACGCCGCTGGTGCATGTGTCGTCGCGTTACCCGGCGTCACGCGGTTGCCTCGCGCTGATCGCGCCATTAACTACCCATCCGACCTTGCCCAATGCCGTGATCGTGGTTGATCTGGAGACCGACCCCAGCGAACTGATCGAGCTGGATGCCGAAGACATCGCCGACCGCGTATTTGTTTCCAAGGCTGATTTGCCGGAAGGCGTCGAGCGAATTCCCTTGAAAGCGATCCACGCCAATCGCTCACCGGCGATAGCCCCGTTGGCAACGCTGAAAGGCGTCGATCACGACCGGCTGGGATTGAATGTCGAACGCTGTCTCGCGAACCTGGAGCGATTGCGGTCTGCCGATGGCTTGGCCGAAAAAGTACGCAGCGTTTTCGGCAACGCGCCGCCGTTTGAACCAACCACCGATCCGGAGCTATCTCTCTACTCCGGCTTCCTTCCCGATGGCGATCGCCGCCAGTTGCAGGCGGTCCGCGCTTGTCCGCCGGAGCAACTCGGGCAGCGCGAATGGCGCTTCAGCGATACACGCTATGCCGAACTTCTGTTCCGCTACCGAGCGCGCAATTGGCCCGAGTTGTTGAGCACCGACGAGCGTGCACGCTGGGAAGCACACCGGCGCAAGCGACTGACGACATCTACACCGCTGACCACCCTGACATTGGACGAATATTTCCATCGCCTGCAGGAAATACGCGACGATCCCGCCAACGCCACCAAGCTCGACCTGATCGACCAGATGCAAACCTGGGGTCACGAGATACAAACAACGCTGTAGGGTGGATCCCCGAAGGGAATCCACCGATGGTGGAGCGTCGAAGGAAATCTAAAGTTGATGAACCGCCGAACAGAAATTCGTCAATAGCGTTATCTGCAAAAGCTGGTGGATTCCCTTCGGGGATCCACCCTACGGGCCTACGCTTCGTTCTTCGCCGCCTCAACAGCATCGCGCTTGAGTTCGTCGAAGTAACGCTGAATGTCCAGACACACCTGCCAGGTCCCCTCGCGTGCAATCGCCGAAACGAAATACCAGGGCTGCTTCCACTTCAGGCGTCGAATCAGCGCCTTGGCCACCTTCTGGCGCTCGTCCTCAAGCAACAGATCGGCCTTGTTGAAAACCAACCAACGCTCACGATTGAGAAGCTCTGGATCGAAGCTTTTCAGCTCGCGTTCGATAGTGCGAATCTGCTGGAATGGATCGGTTTCGCCGTCCTGCGGTGCAAGGTCGACCACGTGCAGCAGCAACCGCGTACGCGCGACGTGCTTGAGAAACTGCACGCCCAGCCCGGCGCCGTCGGCCGCGCCTTCGATCAGGCCCGGGATATCGGCGACGACGAAACTCTGGTCGGTATCGATGCGGACGACGCCAAGATGCGGTTGCAGCGTGGTGAAAGGGTAATCGGCCACTTTCGGCACCGCTGCCGACACCGCGCGAATAAACGTGGACTTGCCGGCATTCGGAAAGCCGAGCAAGCCGACATCTGCCAGCACTTTCAGCTCCAGGCGTAAGCCGCGTTCTTCGCCCGACGTGCCCGGCGTCGAGCGTCGTGGCGCACGCGTGACGGAACTCTTGAAATGAATGTTGCCTTGCCCGCCGACGCCGCCCCTGGCGACCAGCAAACGGTCGCCGTCTTCGGTAAGGTCGCCGATTTGCTCTTCGGTCTCAACGTTGTAGACGACGGTGCCAACCGGCACCCGCACGACCACGTCGTCACCCGCCTTGCCGGCCATCTGTCGACCCATACCGTTCTCGCCGCGACGCGCCTTGTGGGTGCGCAGGTGACGAAAATCGACCAGCGTGTTCAGACCTTCATCGGCCAACAGCCAGACGCTGCCACCGCCGCCGCCATCTCCACCATCCGGTCCGCCGAACGGAATGAATTTCTCACGTCGGAAACTGACGCAGCCGCTGCCGCCGTCGCCGGCGATGACGGTGATGGTGGCTTCATCTACGAATTGCATGGCTCAATCATCCCGTGTCTGCGGCGGAAACGAAAAGCCCCGCACGCGGCGGGGCTTTCGCGAAACCGTTATTGCCAGATCAGTTAGCGAGGACGCTGACCGTCTTGCGCTTTTCGGCGCCCTTGACGGAGAACGCCACTACGCCACTGGTCAAAGCGAACAAGGTGTGGTCGCGACCCAACCCAACGCCGACGCCCGGGTGAAAGCGCGTGCCGCGCTGGCGAACGATGATGTTGCCGGCTTCGATGGCCTGTCCGCCATAGATCTTGACGCCGAGGTACTTTGGATTCGAATCACGACCGTTGCGGGTTGAACCGCCAGCTTTCTTATGTGCCATGGCTAGTGCGCTCCTTACTTCTTGTCACCGGCATTGATGCCGGTGATCTTGATTTCGGTGTAATGCTGCCGATGCCCCTGCTGCTTCATGTGGTGCTTGCGGCGGCGGAATTTGATGATGCGGATCTTGTCGGCGCGACCGTGCTTGGTGATCGTCGCGGCTACCAAGGCACCGGAGATCAACGGACCACCGATGTTGATGCTGTCGCCCGAACCAATCAGCAGAACCTGGTCAAACTTCACTTCACTGTCGATGTCGCCTTCCAGCTTCTCGACGCGGAGCGTCTCGCCTTCCATGACGCGGTATTGCTTACCGCCTGTCACAATTACTGCGTAACTCATGAGTTTGCCTCTAGTAGTTATTCTTGGGTACGTGATACTTGAATTCACCCGCAAAACCGGTCAAGCCGGGCGAGCGAACCGGTGATTCTAGTGCATTGCAGCAACCCGGGCAAGAGAGTTGAGCCGAGGAATCCGCGCTGCCCGGCAACATTGCACCACGAGCCGCCCGGCGCTCTACTAACCCCCTCCTTGAGCTTGGAAGTATCTCCATGTCGACCCGAGTATTCTGGATTTGCCTCGCAGTTGCTCCGTTTGCGGGGTGTGGCACCGGTGATGATGCGAAGGACTACTCCACCAGCAAGATGCCGGACGGCAGCATCGTCATTGCAGTGACAATGGGATCATCCCAAACGGAGCCGAATAAAGGCGTCAGCAGCGAGCCGCAAGATCGGATCGAAGCAGCTGCGGCGCGTGAATGCGATGGCGCCTACAAGATTCTGTCCGCGAAATCGACGGTCAACCTCAACCAGGCGCCCACCTACACGGCCACCAGAAGCGCTATCGTTCGCTGCGATAAGCCGGTTCAGCCGTAGCATGGAAAGCATGGCGCTCCAACGCCCACTGGACATGTTCACGAACCAGTTCTGAATCGTCTTTCTCACGGGCGCGCAACGCTTCCAGGGTCGCTTCGGAGTCCGTCGCATTACCCAGCGCGACGGCAATATTGCGGGACCAGCGCTCGAATCCAATGCGGCGGATCGCCGAGCCTTCGGTGCGCTGCATGAAATCCGATTCAGTCCACGCGAACAGTTCGATCAGGCTGGAGTGGTCAAGATCGTTGCGCGGCGCGAAGTCTGCTTCTGCGGTTGGCTGGGCAAACTTGTTCCACGGGCAGACCAGTTGGCAGTCATCGCAGCCGTAGATGCGATTTCCGATCAGTGGGCGCAATTCCAGCGGAATTGGGCCGTCGAGCTCGATGGTCAGATAGGAAATGCAGCGGCGCGCGTCGACGCGATAGGGCGCGATGATGGCACCGGTCGGGCAGACGTCGATGCAGCGCGCGCAGGTACCGCAGTGGGCGGTCGCGGGTTGGCTCAACGGCAGCGGCAAGTCTGTATACAACTCACCGAGAAAAAACCAGGAACCGCCATCGCTGTCGATCAGGCAGGTGTGCTTGCCAATCCAGCCGATTCCGGCATCACGCGACAAGGCGCGTTCGAGTACCGGTGCGGAATCGACGAAGGCGCGATAGCCGAAAGGTCCGACCTGTTCGGCGATGCGATCGGCCAGCTTTTGCAAGCGCCCGCGCATCAGCTTGTGATAGTCGCGACCCAGCGCATAGCGCGACACGTACGCGCTGTCGGCATCTGCGAGCGCTTCCCAGCCATCGCGGATGCCGGTCGGCAAATAATCCATGCGCACCGAAATCACCCGCAGCGTGCCGGGGACCAATTCGTCCGGACGACTGCGTTTGCTGCCGTGGCGTTGCATCCATGCCATGTCGCCATGCAAGCCGTCGTCAAGCCACGACATTAAATGCGCCTCGTCTTCGGCGAGATCGATGCCGGCGATGCCTACATCCTGAAAGCCTAGCTCGCTTGCCCAGCGACGGATGTCGGTGAGCAGGGTGTTGTAGTCGGTGGGATTTACGGCGGCCATGCATGGATTTTCGCACAGGGCCCGAAACTGGCCGCGATTCCGCACAACCAGTCGCGCCTGCTCCAGCGACCTGCCGGTATGATCAAGCCATGCCTGCCGATATCGCCACCGCGCTGTACACCGCCGACCAGGTCCGCCAGATCGATCGCACCGCGATCGAGAACTGCGGAGTGCCCGGGCCCATGTTGATGCAACGTGCCGCCAGCGCGGCATTTGCCTGCCTGCGCCACCGCTGGCCCGACGCACGTCGTTTGCTGCTGCTGTGCGGAACCGGCAACAACGGTGGCGATGCCTGGCTGCTCGGCGCCACGGCGCTGTACGAAGGCTTCGACGTGCATGCCATCAGCTTCGGCGAGCCGCGCGGCGGCGCGATCGACGCGCGCAAACGCTTTGGTGCCGCTGGCGGCCATGAAATCTCGTTCGACAGCGCCGGCGACCTGCCATCGGTGGATGTGATTGTTGATGGTCTGTTCGGCATCGGCTTGGACCGAGACGTTGACGATGTGGCGGCCGCGCTCATCGAACAGATCAATGCCAGCAATCGCCCGCTGCTTGCGCTGGACATTCCGTCCGGACTTTGCGCGGATCGCGGCGTGCCCCGCGGCGTGGCGTTGCGCGCGACAGCAACTATCAGCTTCGTCGCCTGGAAGCGCGGGCTGTTTACCGGCGACGCGCTTGATTATTGCGGCGAACTGGAACTGGATACGCTCGACATTCCGCCCGTAGCACGCCAAGGGATCGCTCCGGACGCGCGCTTGCTTGATGCGAACATCGGTTATGTACTGCCGCCGCGCCTGCGCAATGCGAACAAGGGGTTGTACGGCCACGTGCTGGTGCTCGGCAGCGATCATGGTTTTGGCGGTGCCATCCGAATGACCGCCGAAGCCGCACTGCGTTGCGGTGCCGGCAAGGTGAGCATCGCGACAAGAACATCCAATGTCGTGGCTATCAATTCAGCACGACCGGAACTGATGGCGCATGGCGTCGATGGTCCGCAGGAATTGAAATCGCTGCTCGAAGGCGTTGATGTGATTGCGCTCGGACCGGGACTGGGCCAAGCCGCGTGGGGCCTTGCGCTTTGCGATGCGGCGCTACACAGCGGCCTGCCCTGCGTGATCGACGCCGATGCCTTGAACCTGTTGTCTCGCGAATCGGTGCGGCTGGCTGGCGGCGATGTGATTTCACACGCGTTGCTACCCAAACCTGAGCACGGCGTGCACGTGCTGACACCACATCCCGGCGAAGCCGCGCGCCTGCTCGGCACGACGACGAAAAAAATCCAGAACGATCGATATGGCGCGGTTCGTGAACTCGCTGCGCGCTACAACGCTGTCGCGGTGCTGAAAGGCGCAGGGAGTTTGATCGCCGATCCGCACGGCCATGTCGCCGTCTGCCCGTGGGGTAATCCCGGCATGGCGAGTGGCGGTATGGGCGATGTGCTCACCGGCGTCATTGCTGCGTTGATGGGGCAAGGATTGTCGGCTTGGGACGCCGCGCGGCTGGGGGTCGCCGTCCATTCGCGAGCAGGCGACATCGCTGCCAATAACCATCCGCGGGGCTTGATCGCGACCGACCTGTTTCCGTCGCTGCGTGAATTGGTCAATGCGTTTTCAGTATGACGTCACGCCGCAAATCGCTTGAACTCCCTGGGCTGGACGAAGCGGCGCTGGTCGAACGTGCGCAGCAACTAGCGCCTGTCGCGTCGCACGGATTGGTCGTGCATTTGCACGGCGATCTCGGCGCCGGCAAGACGACGTTCGCCCGAGCCCTGTTACACGCGCTAGGCGTCGGCGAGCGTGTGAAGAGCCCGACCTACAGCCTGATCGAGTCCTATGCACTTGACTGCAACGCGGCCCATCACCTCGACCTGTATCGCTTGGCCGACCCGGAAGAAGTCGAGTGGCTGGGCCTGCCCGACCTGGCTGATCGCGACGCGCTGATTCTTATCGAGTGGCCTGAACGCGGCGGCGAACGCATACCTTCGGCGGACCTTCGGATCGAGCTCAGTCATGCCGCAGCGCAGCGAAATTTGCGTGCCGTCGCCCTGTCCGGACGCGGTCTCGACGCACTCGAAAGGTGGAGTGATTCCTGAGCACTGTTGTGCAGCCTGCGGATTTATAACAAGAAAGGGGTTGAAATCTGAGTCCAGTCGGCGTTCAATCGACGCCTATGGACACGATCAGGCGGGAAAAGGGGTTTTGTTGGGCCGCAGCGGCATCGCTGCTGCTGGCTTGCGCGTCGGCTTCTGGCGCGGAGATCCGCTCCGTTCGTAGCTGGTCCAGCCCGGAATACACACGGGTCGTTTTCGACCTTAGCGGGCCAGCCGACTACAAGCTTTTCGACCTTGCCGATCCCGACCGCGTCGTGCTGGACGTGCGTAACAGCACGTTCGTCGAAGGGTTTTCGACGCCAGAAATAAAAGGCCTGCTGAAGTCGGTACGCATCGGCAAGGAGGGCAAGTCCGATTCGCGCGTCGTATTCAACCTGGGTGACACCGTTCGACCGAAAAGCTTCCTGCTCGCACCTGACGGCAAATCCGGAAATCGACTGGTGCTGGACTTCTATCCGAAAACGGCCTCGTCCGCTCCCGTCAAGAAACTGCTCGATGCTTTGCCTGCCAACACGGCCGGGCGAAAGGTCTTGATCGCCGTCGATGCCGGCCATGGTGGCAAGGACCCAGGCGCAATCGGTGCCAGCGGCAGCTACGAGAAAATGCTCACGCTGAACGTGGCGCGCGAGCTGAAGGCCCAAATTGATCGCGAACCGGGAATGTCGGCGATGCTGATTCGGGACCGCGATGTTTACGTGCCGCTCAAGCAGCGCTACGCGATTGCCCGCAAAGCGCATGCCGACCTGTTCGTGTCGATCCACGCCGATGCTTGCCCGGGCGCGTGCGAGGCTCAAGGTTCGTCGGTCTGGGTGATGTCACCGCGCGGCGCGACCAGCGAGTCGGCACGCCTGTTGGCTGATCGTGAAAACAGTTCCGATTTGATCGGCGGCGTCAGCCTCGACGACAAGGACGCCGACCTCGCCGCCGTGCTGCTCGACCTGCAACAAGGCGCGACGATGGGCGCCAGCAACACGGTGGCCGACCAGGTTCTGGCGGCATTGCGACAGATTGGTCCAACCCACCGAAATTACGTCGAGCGCGCCAATTTCATCGTGCTGCGTTCACCCGACGTGCCGTCAATCCTCGTCGAGACTGCGTTCATCAGCAATCCGATCGAAGAAAACAAGCTTAAAGATTCCGCACATCGCGAAAAGCTGGCCAAGGCGATCATCGAAGGCGCACGCAACTATTTCCGCATCGAGCCACCCGACGGCAGCCAATTCGCGTTGAATACGAATGCGGCAAGGGCTTCACGACACGTGGTCGGGGCAGGTGAATCGCTTTCGATCATCGCAAACCGCCACAGCACCAGCGTCGACGCACTCCGTTCGTTCAACAAGCTGAGCAGCAACAATGTGCGCGTCGGCGAAGTGCTGCGTATTCCGGCGACCTGAACCGCTGCGAGCCTTGCCTGTCGCAGCATGCCGACCGCGTCGCACCGGCTAGAATGCTGATCGGTTTTCCCGGTCCGCTCAATGTCCCGAATCCACGCCCTGCCCGCTGAGCTCGTCAACCAGATCGCTGCTGGTGAAGTCATCGAGCGGCCATCCTCGGTCGTCAAAGAACTCATCGAGAACAGTCTCGACGCCGGCGCCACGCGCATCGACATCGATATCGAGGAAGGCGGCGCGCGGCTGATCCGTATCCGCGATGACGGCGGAGGCATCCACGCCGACGATCTTCCGCTCGCCATCCTTTCACACGCCACCAGCAAGATCGCCAGTTTCGATGATCTTGAACGCGTTGCCACACTCGGCTTTCGTGGGGAAGCGCTGCCATCGATCGCATCGGTATCGCGCTTCGCGTTGACCTCGCGTACGCCCACGGACGCGATGGCGCAGACGATCGAAGTCAACGCCGGCAAGGTGACGCCGATGCGGCCTGCGCAACACCCAACCGGCACCACCATCGAAGTACGAGACCTGTTCTTCAACGTGCCTGCGCGGCGCAAATTCATGCGCGCGGAGCGCACCGAGTTCGGCCATATCGACGAACTGGTGAAGTCGATCGCGCTGGCAAGTGATGGCGTCGAGTTTCAGCTGCGTCACAACGGCAAGGCAGTGCGCTTGCTCAAGCCCGCACTGCTGCGCGAAGACGGGGCAAGGCGCATTGGTGATGTGCTCGGCAACGACTTCATCGGCAACAGCCTGTCCATTGATCATTCCATCGCCGGTTTGCGCTTGCGTGGATGGGTCGGGCTGCCCACCGCATCGCGTAGCCAGTCCGACCAGCAATATTTCCACGTCAACGGACGCCTCGTGAAGGATCGCCTGGTTACCCACGCCGTCCGCCAGGCCTATGCCGACGTGCTCTACCACGGCCGCCATCCGACCTATGTCCTGTTCCTGGAAGTCGACCCGGCGCTGGTCGATGTCAATGTGCATCCGGCCAAGAGTGAAGTGCGGTTTCGCGAAGGGCGTCTGATTCACGACTTTATCTATCGCAGCCTCAACGAAGCGCTGGCTGGAACACGCGCGGGTCATTCCGCGAGCGATGCAGAGCTTGCTGTCAGGCAGGAATCTGTCGGAATGTCGGCTTCCTGGCCGCAATACCGAAATCAGAGTGGCCTTGGGCTTGGTGTACGTGACGGAATGGGCGATTACGCCGCGCTGATCGGCGAAGTGCGCGGAGTGCCTAATGGCACACCGACGACGCACGTCGATGATTTCCGGCCGATCTCAGACCGTGTTGACGCGTCCGACATCCCGCCACTCGGCTTTGCGATCGCACAACTGCATGGCGTTTTCGTTCTCGCCCAGAACGCGCACGGCATGATCGTGGTCGACATGCACGCCGCGCACGAACGCATCACCTACGAGAAGTTGAAAGCGCAACACGACGGTGGCGACATTCGCTCGCAGCGCTTGCTGGTGCCGATGCAACTGGCCGTCAGCGAAAAAGAAGCCGCTGCCGCCGAAGAGCACGGTCCACGTTTTGAAGCGCTTGGTTTTGAGATTCGTCGCAGTGGTCCGCAGTCCGTATCGGTGCGCCAGGTTCCTCTGCTGCTCGACGATGCCAACATTCCTGCGCTGGTTCGCGACGTGATCGCCGATGTGATCACCCATGGTGATTCGCGCCGAATCGAAGAAGTTGAAAACGCACTGCTCTCATCGATGGCCTGCCACGGCTCGGTCCGCGCCAACCGCCGCCTGACCATTCCGGAAATGAATGCCTTGCTCCGCGAAATGGAAAACACCGAACGCTCGGGCCAATGCAACCACGGCCGCCCAACGACGGTGCAATTGACGATGGCGGAGCTGGACCGGATGTTTCTGCGCGGTCGCTAGCAGCGCGATCGGTTTTAGCGCGCTACCCTCGCGGCAGCAATCGGAGCAAACCATGCACTATCTCGTTACCGGCGGCACCGGCTTCATCGGCAAGGCACTATGCGCGAGCTTGATCGCCGACCAGCATCGCGTGACCGTACTTACTCGCAATGTGTCGCGAGCGAATGCTTGCTTGCCGGAAGGCACGATGGCAATCGACAGACTCGACGACGCGCGCAACGTCGATGTCGTCATCAATCTCGCAGGCGAGAACCTGACCGATGGCCGCTGGAGCGATGAACGCAAGCAGGCATTTCTTGATTCGCGGATAGGAACGACGCGCCGCTTGAATGAATGGATGGCTGCGCAAGACCCACGACCCAAGGTGATGATCTCGGGATCGGCGATAGGCTGGTACGGTGCGAGAGGCGACGAAAAGCTGACGGAGGACTCCAGTCCGGGCGATGACTTCGCTGCGAAGCTTTGCAGAGCGTGGGAAGCCGAGGCGATCAAGGCCGAGGCATTGGGAGTGCGCGTCTGTCGCTTGCGCACCGGTGTCGTGCTGGCCGCCGACGGCGGTGCACTCGGGAAAATGCTGCTGCCCTTCAAATTCGGCCTCGGTGGCCCGATGGGCGATGGCAAGCAATGGATGAGCTGGATCACCCGCCAGGATCTCGTCCGCATGATCGGATGGCTCAGCGAAACAGAATCTGCCAGCGGCGCCTATAACGGGACAGCACCAAATCCCGTAATCAATGCGGAGTTCGCGAAAACACTGGCAACGGCATTGCATCGCCCCAGCATCATTCCCACGCCGGCGATTGCGTTGAAGCTGATGTTCGGCGAAATGGCCAATATGCTGCTTACTGGGCAGCGAGTGATTCCCGATCATGCAATGAGCAATGGTTTTCACTTCCAATACCCGGAGCTCTCGAAAGCTGTATCCGCCGTTCTTGACAACTCATCGCCGCGCGCCGATTCCTAGCCACGCAATGACACTCATCGAATTAGCCGACGACCCGAAAAACGACCGTCGTTTGCTCACCACCCACACCTTCTTGTTGGAGCCAAGACAATGCTGCGAATTCTAAGTTTCTCGTTCTCGATTCTGTTGGCCAGTTCAACCGCTCTCGCGTCCGACAACGCCCCAGACTACGCCGCCACGATCCAGCAGCAACGTACCGAGCGGGAAGCCGGGCTACGCAAGCCGGGTGGATGGTTAAGCTTGATCGGCCTCAACTGGTTGTCAGATGGTCACAATTCAATTGGCAGCGCGAAAGACAACGACATCGAGTTACTGAAAGGTCCGCCGAAGCTCGGTGTGATCACGTTGATGGACGGAAAGGCATCGATTGCGTTTGATGCAGCTTCCGGCGCGACGGTCGATGGCAAAACCGTGATGGAGTCTGCGCTGGCGAGCGATGCGGCCGGCAAGCCGAGCATCGTCGCAGCCGGGCCGGTCAGCTTCTTCGTGATCCAGCGCAACGACAAGGTCGGCTTGCGTATCAAGGACGCGGAAGCGGAATCGCTGAAGCACTTCCTTGGAATCGATTACTTCGACATCGATCCGTCGTGGCGCGTCGAGGCGCGATGGGTGAGCTTCGACAAGCCGCAGCCGCTGGAGATTCCCGACGTGGTTGGTACCATCTACAAGTTGCAGGTGCCGGGCAAGGCGGTATTCGAGCACGCCGGGGAGACGTACGAACTGCTGCCGATGAATGAGGAAACCAAGGACGGCCTGTTCTTCGTGTTTGCCGACAGGACCAGCGGCAAGATCACCTACGGCGGCGGCAGGTTTCTTGATGCCGAAGCGCCGAAGGACGGCAAGCTGGTGCTGGATTTCAACCTCGCCCGCAACCCTCCCTGCGCATTCACGCCGTATGCGACCTGCCCGCTCGCTCCGCCTGAAAATCGATTGAAGGTTGCCGTGGAAGCGGGTGAGAAGAAGTATCGAGGTAGCTCGCATTGATAGCGATCACCTGCCAAAGCGATTGAAGGTTTTTGTAGGGGGGATCCCCGAAGGGAATCCACCGTTTTCAACGAGCGGGCAGCGAACCAGTCGTGGATTCCCTTCGGGGATCCACCCTACGATCAATTTCCAGAGAATGTCGGCTTGCGGCGTTCGAGGAAGGCCGAGGTGCCTTCCTTCATATCGGCGGTCGAAAACAAGAGTCCGAACGCGCGCGCTTCGTACTCAAGGCCGTCGTCGATGCCGAGGTCATCAGCGGCAAGCACTGCTGAAAGAATCCCCGCCATCGCATGCGGTGCGGCGTTGGCGAGTTGATCGGCCCAACGCTCGACTTCCGCATCCAGCTCGTCGACGGCGACGACGCGATTCACCAATCCAATTGCCAGCGCGCGCTGGGCATCAATTGGCGTGCCGGACAGGGTCAATTCCAGCGCAGCCGAACGACCAACCAGGCGCACGATGCGTTGCGTTCCACCAAAACCTGGCATCAATCCAAGACTGATTTCCGGCAGACCGAGCTTGGCCTTCTCGCTGGCGATGCGCAGATGGCATGCCATCGCCAACTCCAACCCACCGCCGAGCGCAAAGCCCTGCAAGCGCGCAATGACGGGTTTTCCCAGCAGCTCGATGCCACGCATCATGCGTTGGCCGTTCTGCGCCATGCCTTGCGCCTGAACGGGTGTCGCCGTGTTGAGTTCGCTGATATCGGCACCGGCGACAAACGCTTTTTCGCCCGCACCGGCCAGCACAACGACGCGAACGGCGTCGTCTGCGCCGGCTTGGCTGAAAGCAATATCAAGCTCGTTAATGGTTTCGCGGTTTAGCGCGTTCAGCTTGTCGGGGCGATTGATAGTGATGGTGCGGACGGCACCGCGATCAGTGCTGGTGAGATTGCGGAAACCCATGGCTCTCCTCCGATTGGAATGCGAAAAAACGCAATGATAACAAGCGCATCTTGCCGCGAACTTTTCAGCCAATGCAGGCTCTGAGGTAGACTACGCCGTTTAACCCGGTCGCCGATTGCGGCTATCGGTTCCTCTTTCGAACGATCACCGGGGTCCCTTCCCCATGGAGATACGCATGAAGTTTGCTGGTTCGCTCGCGCTTGCGGGCTTGATGGTCGCGGGCACTGCCCTCGCCCAGGAGACGACCTCGGAGAAGGGGCGCCTTTCCTATTCGATCGGCTACCAGATCGGCCGCGACTTTGCCGAGCGCAAGATCGACGTCGACATCAACACCGTCGTGAAGGCCATCCAGGATGGAAACGCCAAGCGCGACCCCGCCGTGCCGGAAGCGCAAATGGGTGCAACGTTGAGCAAGTTTCAGACCAAGATCGCGACGGAGGCCAAGGCCGAGTTCGAGAAGATCGCCGGCACCAACAAGGCCGCCAGCACCAGGTTCCTCGCCGAGAACAAGGCGAAGAAGGGGATTGTTGTTCTGCCATCCGGTGTGCAGTACCGCGTCATCGAAGAAGGCAGCGGCAAGCAGGTCACCCCGACCAGCGAAGTCACCGTGCATTACCGTGGCTCGCTCGCCAGCGGCCTCGAGTTCGACAGTTCATTCGCTCGCGGCGAGCCAGTCAAGTTCAAGGTCAACGAAGTTATCAAGGGTTGGGCCGAGGCTCTGCCGCGCATGAAGGTTGGCGATCATTGGCAGATCTTCGTGCCACCGGAAATGGCTTATGGCGAACGCGGTAACCCACCACGCATTGGCCCGAACGAGGCGCTGGTGTTCGAGATCAAGGTGATCGACAGCAAGTAAGTTGATCCAGGCTTGGGATATCGGCCGAGCCAGCGCAAGATCGTTGATGATCCTGCGGAATCACCGAACGCCGCGCACTGCGCGGCGTTCTTTTTTTCACGACAGCGAGTCGCATCAGACATTTAGTACCAGACATGAATTTCGATTTCCCCATCGTCGCCATTCCAAGCCCGTGCACCAAGGTTTGCACGATCGACGTGCGCACCCAGCTTTGCGTTGGCTGTGCGCGCAGCGGCGATGAAATCATGCGATGGCGCGACATGAGCGAAGCCGAACGGCGTCGATACATGGACGTGGTCTTGCCGGCGCGTATGGCGCGCGCGAACACGTGAATTCGGTCGAATTGGCCATCGCGCGAATTCGTGCGGCAATCCGGCCATTGACTGATGTCCCGGTAGACCTCTGCCAACCCGCCATCCAGTTTGCTGATCTGATTCCAGAAAACCTGCGTCCTGCTGCCGTGCTGGTTCCCATTGTGATCCGAGCGAATTCGCTCAGTCTTTTGCTCACGCGGCGCACCGAGGCCTTGCGGCAGCACGCCGGTCAGATCAGTTTTCCCGGAGGCGCCATTGATCTCAACGACGGTGATGCCATTAATGCGGCCCTGCGCGAAACCTGGGAAGAAACGGGGATTGCGCCCTCGTTCGTTGAGCCTATTGGCTATCTTGATCGACTGGACACGATCTCTGCATTTTCCATAACGCCGGTTGTCGCTATGGTCAGCGAGGGTTTCACGATCCGTCCCGAACCGGGCGAGGTCGCGGAAATTTTCGAAGTGCCGCTGGATTTCATCCTGCATCCGGGTCGGATGCAGTCCGTGCCTATTGAATGGCGCGGCCAGGTGAGACACGTCGATGAATTTCACTACGACAGCCGCCGTGTGTGGGGAGCGACTGCAACGATCCTACGCAACCTGATCGAACGCCTGGAGAAACGCGAATGAACACCGATGCTCTGATCTCCGCCGCTGCGCTCTCGACAATCGTTGATCTTGACGATGTGATGATCGTGGATTGCCGTCATCAACTAGCCGATGCCGATGCCGGCAACCGTGCGTGGCAGCGAGGACATATTCCCGGCGCGATCCATGCGAATCTCGATCACGATCTTTCGGATCTTGACAAGCAAGGCGACGGTCGCCATCCCCTGCCCGATGCCGATGCTTTTATGCGCTGGCTGGCAAGCATTGGGTGGACGCCCGAGACAAAAGTTGTGGCGTACGACGATGCCGGCGGTGCGCTCGCTGCGGCGCGTCTGTGGTGGATGCTGCGCCTGATTGGCCATGGCAACGCGCACGTTTTGGATGGCGGCCTTGCAGCTTGGACGCGCGATGGTGGCAAGCTGGAAAGTACGGCTCGAAGCCGCGTCGCCAGCGAGCTGCAGCGGCGGGCTTGGTCAAGCGATCAACTCGTTGATACTCAAAGTCTGAAAAGCCGATTGGTGGATCGATCAATGCTGTTGATCGATGCACGCGCGGCGCCAAGATACCGTGGTGAAGTCGAACCGATCGACAAGGTTGCGGGCCATGTGCCCGGTGCACTCAACCGACCGTTCTCGGCGAATCTCTCCGACGATGGATTGTTCAAGAATCCATCACCGTTGCGCGATGAATGGCTTGCGATCATCGGTGGGAGGGACGCAGGCGACGTCGTCCACATGTGCGGCTCGGGTGTCACCGCCTGCCACAACCTGCTGGCGATGGAACACGCCGGGATTCACGGATCGCGCCTCTATGCGCCATCGTGGAGCGGCTGGATCAGCGATCCCGATCGTCCGGTCGCGAAAGGCGACTAGTAGTACATCGGTCGGAATACTGACCTGCGTTCCGCGGTAATCGTCAATGCTTCGCTTTCAGCTTTGCGACGAGTGCCTGCAACACTTGCTGCGCTTCCGGATCGAACCAGCCGTCCAGGAAGCTCTCGATGGGCAGTCTTGCCGGATCGGCATAAAGCGCCGCAAGATCGGCGCGCGCAAGTCGCCGCGTCTCGGCCTGCGCCTTGGGAGGGCACTTCAACAGCTGTCCCAGCCACAGCAAGGCGCGCGCCACCACGTCATCGACATCGGCCAATTCATCGACGAATCCGATCTCATGCGCGGCTTCCGATTCCAGCATGGTCCCCGCGACGAGCAAGCGCTCGGCGCGATGCGGACCGACCAGGCGACGCAGCGCAAACTGGATTGCGTCAGGCACGGCCAAGCCAACCTGCACCTCGTTGAGACCAATCTTGAATTCACCACGCGCCATGATGCGGTAGTCACAAAACAGCGCCATCACTGCGCCGCCAGCCGGACTGTGGCCAGTCAAGGCAGCAACGGAGGGAATTGGCGAAGTGGCCAGCGCGCCGCAGATGCCGAACAGGTCTCGCCAGGCTTCGGCGAGCGCCTCACGGTCGAGTTTCAGCAGGCTCGGTACATCCAGCCCCGCCGAAAACATGCCGGATCGACCGGACAGGATCAGTCCGCGTGCGCCATCGGCTGGCGCTGCCTTGATCGCTGTATGCAACGCACGCAGCAATTCGGGGTTGAGCGCGTTGACCGGCGGATTGGCAAGGCGCAATTCATGAATGGCGTCGTGACGGATGAGTTCGAGCATCGCGGTTCCGGTATCGTGGGATAAGCGCCATGCTAGCCCGCGTCTCTGCCAATGTCGCGCCGTGCGACGTTGCCATGCGCCGACCCGTCCATTCCGCAGTCCACCGAAAGGAGCAATCCATGTCCAGGTTCGCCGCAATCATCGCCGTTACCTTGGCTTTGCTCGCATCACCCGCACTCGCGCAAACGCGCGAAGCGCAGGAACAGCGTCTTGCGAAGTATCTTGATGGCGCAGCTGCGCCGGTCGACAAGTTCACGTTCTACAAATTGCAGAAGTGGGAGTTGGTAGGCGACAACCGCGTAGTCGTGTGGGTCCGCGTCAATGAGGCTTATCTCTTGACTGTCGAAAATCAATGCGTCGAATTGCCGTGGACCAATTCAATTGCGTTGACGTCATCAGCACGCCAGGTGCGCGTCCGCTTCGACTACGTGCTGGTCGAAAAAGGCCGTCGCTGCCAGATCACGGAGATTCAACCGCTTGCCAAGGATGTCTTGTAGCGATTAGTTGACCTCAGGCGCAATGTAACCGGCAGGTTTCTCCGCGCCCTCACCGAAGAAATATTTTTCCATTTCGGCCGCGAGAAAAGTGCGCGTACTTTTGTCGAGTGGGTTGAGGCGGTTTTCGTTGATCAGCATTGTTTGATGCGAAAGCCATTCGGTCCAAGCTTCTTTCGATACGTTGTCGAAAATCCGACGACCTAGATCACCCGGCCAAGGGGCGAAATCAAGGCCCTGCGCTTCACGACCGAGCTTGACGCAGTTGACGTTACGGGACATTGCAGGTTCCTGATTGATGCGTATCCAAAGATTCAAGCAATCGGCGGACCGGTGCTGGCAGGCCAAGTACTGGCCACTGCTCGCTACCGTACCACTCCAGATCGGGCGCGTCGGCAACCGCGCAGATTGGTTCTGTGACATCGACCAACAGTGGCGAGATATCCAGCCGGAAGTGGCTGAAAGTGTGCGTGAAAGGGTCGAGTGCTTTGGACTGTGTCGCACCGAAGTCGCCCAATGCCTTGACGGCTGAGTTGCGGTCTTTGAATTCCGGCAGGCTCCAAAGCCCGGACCACACGCCGGTCGGCGGACGTTTTTGCAGCAAAACGTCACCTTCTGCGTTGCGCAGCAACAGCATCGTCGTAGCCCGTGTGGGAATCACGCGCGGTGGTTTGCGCTGCGGCAAATCTGCTGTTCGATTTTCCAG
The DNA here is from genome assembly GCA_038236135.1 of Lysobacterales bacterium. Taxonomy (GTDB): domain Bacteria; phylum Pseudomonadota; class Gammaproteobacteria; order Xanthomonadales; family Rhodanobacteraceae; genus Dokdonella. Next base: position 44,428 of record JBBSTF010000008.1, on the reverse strand, counting down.
TCGTGCGACGCAGTCCGCAGCCACCGGGCAATCAGCGCAGCGCGGTCGCGATCGAGCGCAGATCGTCGCGCCGAGATCCATGATCGCTTGCGTATAGTCCGCGATCCGATCATTCGGCGTGAAACGTTCGGCTACATGCCACAACGCGGCTTGTACCTTGCCACCTCCCGGCCAGCCGTCGATGCCGCGGTGTCGGGCCAGGACGCGCTTCACGTTGCCGTCAAGGATCACCTGGCGTTGGCCATGCGCCTGCGCGAGGATTGCCGCCGCCGTTGATCGGCCAATGCCTGGCAACGTCTGCAAGGTTTCGAAACCCGTCGGCAACTCGCCTGCATGCTCATCCATCACAATCTGCGCAGACCGATGCAAGTTGCGAGCACGGCTGTAATAGCCCAATCCCGACCAGAGACCAAACACTCGATCTTCGCTGGCCGCAGCCAATGACGCGATATCCGGCAACGCCAACAGGAAGCGCTGGAAGTAGTCGATTACGGTGCGAACCTGGGTCTGTTGCAGCATAACTTCGCTGACCCAGACCCGGTAAGGATCGCGCGCATGCTGCCATGGCAAGTCGTGCCGACCATGCACTTCGAACCATGTCAGAAGGCGCTCGGAAAACGCCTTCACTTTTGTGGCGGCGGCTTGGACGCGTCGTTGCCAATCCACAATCGCACGCCGTCGAGCGTTGTTTCACCGACGTTGATACGGATGGCATCCAGCGTTCCGTTGAGTGGCGGAATTGGCGATGCGGGACCGCCCGCATTTGCCCACTCGTCAATCCATGCACCAAGTTGCGCGGAACCTTGCAGGCTCGCGTTCAGTCCCGTCGCCAGTGTCTCTTCGCCGCGCACCAACGTTGCGTCCTGCAAGCTCAGGTCAAACGCTGGAACTACGGTGGGTCCTCCATTACTGGTCTGCGTCGCGAGCCACTCTTTTATCGCATCAATGTCGATTCGCGGTTGCTGCAATGCAATCCGATCAATCACCGGATCTTCTCCGAACAGTGTCGACCACGGCAACGCGATATCAACACGATCCGCTGTAAGTAACGGCGTCGTTCCAGCCGCAGCAGTCACCACAGGGTGGTCGAGTTTGACCGACACGCCGGGCGAGAAGTCGATACTCGCCGCATTCGGCATCATCAGTTGCAAGCCATAGCGCGATTGCAACTGGTCGACCAGCAATGCGCTCAGCCGTTGTGGTTGACTGTAGCGATGGATCACGAACGCGATGATCGCGAGCAGGGCAAACAGAACCAACAGGATGATGCGTGTTCGCATCCGCAACGCCATCGCCGTCAGCCGGCTTTCGCGAGCGTTGAAGGCAACAGGCCGTCGACGAACGCGGCGGCTTCGAACACGCGCAGATCTTCGATCTTCTCGCCCAGGCCGACGTAACGAATCGGCAAGCCAAACTCCCGCGCCAGCGCAAAGACGACACCACCCTTTGCAGTTCCATCGAGCTTGGTGACGACCAGTCCGGTCACGCCAATCGCCTGCCGGAACTGACGTGTCTGGTTGATGGCGTTCTGACCGGTAGTGCCATCGATGACCAGCAACACCTCATGCGGCGCAGTCGCATCAAAGCGCGCAAGCACGCGGCGAATCTTCGAAAGCTCGTCCATCAAACCGGTCTGCGTGTGCAATCGGCCGGCGGTGTCCGCGATCAACAAATCAACGCCACGCGAACCAGCGGTTTGCAATGCGTCGTAGATCACACTGGCCGAATCCGCGCCGGAGCCTTGCGCGATGACGGGTATCCCGTTGCGCTCGCCCCAGGTCGTCAGCTGTTGCACGGCGGCGGCGCGAAAGGTGTCGCCGGCTGCAAGTACCACGGATTTTCCGGCTGCCTTTTGATGCCGCGCCAGCTTTCCGATCGTCGTCGTTTTGCCCGCGCCATTCACGCCGACAACAAGGATCACGAAAGGTTTTGCACCGACAATCTGCAACGGCTGTTCTACCGGTTGCAACAGTGCCAGCAAGTCGGCGCGCAGAGCTGCGAGCAGCGCAGCGGAATCGGCAAAATCTCGATCAGCCACGCGCTTGCGCAGTCGTTCGACGAGTTCCGTAGATGCGGCCACACCAACGTCGGCGGTGATCAACAGCGTTTCGAGTTCGTCGAGCAAATCGTCATCAAGGATCGGATTGCGCGCGAACAGCGTTCCCAGGCCACGCGAAAACGAACTGCCGCCGAGACGTTCGCGCCAACTGCGGCGCGCTTGGATTTCTTCTACCAGCGGCGCCGGATGAGAAAGCGCTTCGACGGCAGCGCGATGCTCGGATTCCTCCGCATCGCTTGTCTGCCGTACATCATTATCGAGCTCTGCCGCGCTCACTTGCGCTTCGGCAACCAGCGTCGCCATCTCGTCCATCGGACCGGCTGCGTCAGCTGTCAGGATAGCGCTGTCGATTTCGCCGGCCTCAACCGCGCCATCGTCGACTTGCTCCCCGTTGCCGGGCATTTTGTCGCTCGGTTTCTTCTTCCAGAACTTGAACATTCGCGATCAATTTACGACCAAAATGCGGGCGCAAATGCTACCACTGCGACCACGTTTTCCCGTGCCCAGCACGTCTGTCAGATAGAGTGCCATTCATGCCGAAACGTCCTGCCGACACCAGCAACGCGCCGCAACGCATCCGCATTGTTTCGGGCAGCCTTCGCGGTTCAAAAATCGATGTTGTCGATGTACCGGGCTTGCGCCCGACGCCGGATCGCGTACGCGAAACGCTTTTCAACTGGTTGGCACCGGTCATCGAGGGTATGCGCTGCCTTGACCTCTATGCCGGGACCGGCGCGCTCGGTATAGAGGCTATCTCGCGTGGCGCATCGAGCTGCACTTTCGTTGAGCGCGATCCGCGCGCCGCCGCCACGTTGACGGTAACGCTGGCTCGCCTGAAAGTTGAAAACGCCGACGTGACCACGCGCGATGCGATGGCCTTTCTCAACGATCCCCAGGGACCATTCGACCTGGTCTTCCTCGACCCGCCCTTTGGTAACGCCGCATGGACTGAGATATCCGCAAAACTCGAATCCAGCAGCGCACTTGTTGACGGCGCCTGGATTTATCTGGAATCGCCCGGCGATGCCGCACCCGCGGTTCCAATTGACTGGCGCCTGCACCGCGAGGCGCGCAGCGGCAACGTTCGCCACGTGCTTTATCAGCGTTTGGGATGCCCTGAATAAGTCCGCGCAGGCGTCACCGATCTGTCTGCTCGCAGAACAAGGCGTGGTGCCGAAGTCAGACTGGCCGTCTGTCAAGGCGGCGCAACGCGGAGCTGCGAGCAGGCAGATCGGCCCCAACTTATTGATTTCTAGAGACGGGGTGATGCCCGAAAGGCCCCCGGATTGACGCGCGCGGCTTGACCAGGCGGCCACCCTGCACGGCGCCACGCACGTCAATCCAGAAACCTTTCGGACATCATGCCGCCTGCGTGGACTTGTTCAGGGCATCCCTTACGCTAAGCTAGACCGCCCTGCCTAGCGCCCCCGCCCCGCCCATGCCCGTCTCACGAACTCGCGTCGCGGTCTATCCGGGTACGTTCGATCCGATCACGAATGGCCATATCGATCTGGTCCACCGTGCCGCGCCTCTGTTCGAAAAGTTGATTGTCGGAGTTGCCGAAAGCCCCGGCAAGGCAGGCGGTACCGGCTTCCCGATGGACATCCGCATCGAGTTGGCGCGGTTATCACTGGCGGGCTTGCCGAACGTAGAGGTGTTGGGATTTGCTACGCTGCTGGCGGATTTCGTCGAGAAAATCGAAGCTGGCGTCATTCTGCGCGGATTGCGGGCCGTGTCGGACTTCGAATACGAATTCCAGCTCGCCAGCATGAATCGCCACCTGATTCCGAACGCCGAGACACTTTTCCTGACCCCGGCCGAGCAGTACAGCTTTATTTCCTCGTCGCTGGTGCGCGAAGTGGCGCGACTGGGCGGCGATGTTTCCGGCTTCGTGCACCCGGTGGTGCAGGAGGCCTTGCGGCGGCGCTGGAGTAATCCGCGCAGTCATTCTTGATATCCAATCCGTAGGGAGAAATACCGATGCAACCGAACAAGTTCCTGTTGATCCTGTCCTTCGTCGTCGCCCCGTTTGCGCTGGTCGCCTGCGACAAGTTGAAAGACGCGACAAGCACCAATGCGCCGGCTGTCGAAGCGCCGGCTGCTGCCGTAGTCATGCCGACCGATCCAAACGACAGCGCCGGCTGGAAGAAGTACCTGGGTGACGTGGTCATGAAGAACATGGAAGGCGTGAAGTCCAACCGCCCTTACATGTACTACGTGCCGGCCGGTGAAGACGAAAAGGCGATAGGCGATCGCGCCAACCAGCTTGAAAATGTGCAAGGCGTAGTCGGACGCGGCGTGTTGCCAGGCAACATGATGGCGTTCGGCGGCCCAAATTCGGCGACGACGGCCGACTTCGTCGTGAAGTCGTTCGAAGCTGCCTCGCCCAATTCGTTCAAGGATGTGGTCGTGCTGGTCGTCACAAAGCCGGAAGACAAGGCGCGCGTGTCCGAAGCCTTGGCACCCAGCGGCGCGATCATCCGCATGGCTGAGATGCGGTAAGGGTCGTCTGGCGGCGTGACGGTGTGAAATCTGTCGCGTCGCCACGATTTCCATTCAATGGCTCTGAAAATCCTCGAGACCTGCGTCAACTGCGACGTCTGTGAACCGGCCTGCCCCAATCAGGCGATCTCGCTGGGTGAGGAGTTCTACGAAATTGATCCGAACCGTTGCACCGAATGCATTGGTCATTTCGATGTGCCGCAATGCATTGAGGTATGCCCGGTTGAATGCATCATCATCGATCCCGTGCACGGCGAATCCGACCAGCAATTGCGTGATCGCTACACCGTACTGACCGGGCTGGAACCTGCATGAAAACCTTGTTCGACGCGCGCGCAACGTTGCGCGGCACTTTCCTGCTGCTCGCAGGCTTAGCGGTCAACTCGGCGGTTATTGCGGCCGGTCCGGGCAAGGCGGCGATCGCCACCGCGAGCCATTTTGCAACTGATGCGGGATTTGAAGTCATCGCAAAAGGCGGCAATGCCTTTGATGCAGCCATCGCGGTTTCTGCAACGCTGTCTGTGGTGGAACCGCAGAGTTCCGGGATCGGTGGCGGCGGGTTCTTCCTGCTACACCGCGCCAGCGATGGCGAGGAAATCATGCTGGACGCGCGCGAGACTGCGCCTGCGGCGGCGAATACCTCGGTCTACATGAAGGTCGATGGCAGTGCTGATCGCGACAAGTCGATCAATGGACCGTTGTCCGCAGCGATTCCGGGCGAGCCCGCAGCGCTGGTCTGGCTGGCCGAGCACTACGGAAAGCTGCCGCTGAAAGTTTCGCTGGCACCGGCGATACGATTGGCGAGCAAGGGCTTCAAGCCCGACGAACGCTTCACCGAAGCGATCACGCGACGACGCGACGTGCTGGCGCGTTATCCGGCGTCGAAGTCGCTCTACATGTCCAAAGGCGAGCCACCAAAAGATGGTTGGACGTTCCGCAATCCCGATCTCGCCAACCTGCTGGAAAACATCGCCGCGCATGGCAACGACGCGTTCTACCGCGGCGACTTTGCCAAGCTGATGGTCGATGGGGTGCGTGCAGCCGGCGGCAACTGGGTACTCGACGATCTCGCCAAATACGAGGTCAAAACGCGCGTACCGATCCGCATCGACTATCGAGGCTATCGCATCGTCACAGCGCCGCCGCCGTCATCGGGGGGCATCGCGATTGCGGAAATGCTGAATATCCTCGGCGGCTACGATTTCTCGAAGATCGACAGTACCAAGCGCATTCACCTGATCGTCGAATCAATGCGCCGCGCCTATCGCGACCGCGCCCAGTACTTGGGTGATCCCGATTTCGTTGACGTGCCGGTCGACATGCTGACCAGCCCACTTTACGCAGCCGGTTTACGCGCGACCATCCACCCGGAGAAGGCGACGCCGAGCGACCTGTTGCCGCCGTTCCTGTCGCCGCCGCAGGGACCGGACACTACGCATTACTCGATCATCGATGCCGACGGCAACATGGTTTCTACGACGCAGACCGTGAACACCAGTCTTGCATCGGGTTTTGTGGTCGCAGGCACCGGTTTCGTGATGAACAACGAGATGGACGACTTCGCGCTTGTAGCCGGCGTGCCAAACTTTTTCGGCCTGCCAGGCGGCGAAGCGAACGCCCCAGAACCCGGCCGGCGACCGCTGTCGTCGATGACGCCGAGCTTCGTCTACGGCAAGGATCGCGTCGGCGTGATCGGCGTACCGGGCGGCAGCCGCATCATCACGATGGTGTTGGAAGGCATCCTCGCCTTCGTGGACGGCGAACTGCCGGAACAGATCGTCGCCAACAAGCGCTTTCATCATCAATATTTGCCGGATGTGGTGTACGCCGAAGCCGGCGCGCTAACGCCAGAACAAGTGACAGGCCTTAGTGATATGGGCCATGTCGTCAAGGACCAACAGAATTCGTGGGGCTTCATGAACATGGTCAGTTGGGATAAGGCCAGCAATATGCTGCACGCCGCGTCCGATCCGCGTTGGCCGGACGGCAGCGGAAAGGTCAAATAGCTTTTCGCCTGAAACATTCGCGGCGCGCGCCATCCGGCGCGTTATCCTTGGCGCTGGCCCGCATTGCGCGGCCGAGCGGAACGGAGGCGCGGTAATCGTGAAACTGTGGTCACTACTCGGTAATTCGCAACGTCTCGACGGCGGGGCGATGTTTGGCAACGCGCCGAAAGCCGTCTGGCAGAAGTGGATTGGTGCGGACGAGTCCAACGGCATTCCTCTCGCCTGTCGCTGCCTGCTTGCAAGCGGGCTGGGCGGCAGGAACGTGCTGTTCGAAACCGGTATCGGTGCGTTTTTCGAGCCGAAACTGCGCGAGCGTTTTGGCGTCGTCGAACCTGATCACGTGCTTCTTGAATCGCTCAAAGCAGCTGGTTTCAGCCACGAAGATATTGATGTGGTCGTGCTCTCGCATCTGCATTTCGACCATGCCGGCGGCCTGCTCGCGCCTTTCCGCGCTGATCAGCCGTTACGCTTGCTGTTTCCCAACGCAACGTTTGTGGTTGGCGCAGAACACTGGAATCGCGCGCTGGATCCACATCCCCGCGACCGCGCTTCGTTCATCGCCGAGCTGCCGCAACTGCTGCTGGACAGCGGCCGACTGGAACTGGTCGATGGCGGCTTCAGCAAGTCACTCGGCGTTGCCGTGCGCTTCCACCATTCGGACGGCCATACGCCGGGATTGATGCTTCCAGAAATCGTCGCTGATCACGACGGCGTCGTATTCTGCGCTGACCTTATTCCGGGCCGACCCTGGGTGCACGTGCCGATCACGATGGGTTACGACCGCTACCCGGAATTGCTGATCGACGAGAAACTTGCCTTCCTCGCCGACAAACTGGAACGCGGCGTTCGATTGTTCTTCACCCACGACACCGGCTGCGCAATGGCCAGCCTGCGTCGTGACGAAAAGGGCCGCTATTCGACCTGCGATGAGCAGGCCGAACTTGTTGCCCTACCCCTTGCTGCCTGAGAGAAATCATCATGAAACTGCAAACAATCCTGTTCTCCGCCCTTCTGGTCGCGGGTTCCGCCATTGCCCACGAAGAAATGAAAACCTTGTCCGACAAGCCGGTGATGACCACCGCCGAAGGCAGCGTCTACGGCGTACGCTGGCCAGCCAATGCTGGCGCGGCGATGAGTATCGATGCCGCGTCTGGCAAGGTCGAATCCTTGAAGGGCAAGCCACAGGCGTATAGCGGCCGTATCACCGAGGTCTGCCAGGAAATGGGTTGCTGGATGGTGCTGGCCGGCGAAGATGGAAAGTTCGCGCGCGTTGCCATGCACGACCACAGCTTCGGCATTCCCAAAGATTCGAAAGGCACAGCCGTTGTCTACGGCACTCTCAGCGAAAAGCCGGTCAGCAAGAAGGAAGCCGAGCATCTCGTCTCCGACGGTGCAAAAGCACCGTCAAGCCGCGAGCTGCAGATTGATGCAACCTCTGTGTTAATCCACAACGAAAGCTGATTCGCCGATGTCGCGCAACGCATTTCTTGGGCTACTCGCCGTCGCCGCGCTGATCCTGATCGGCGTGTTGCTGACGCGTCAGCAAGCTGTCAATCCAGGCTCCAGCGATGGTACGGCCATCGCCATAGATGGCTTCGATCCGGCCAACGAAGGTCGTCTGGTCAGCATCCACGGAACGCTGATCGTGGGCGACCCACCACGCGACGCGCAACTGGGCTTGGTCGCGGATGGCCAGGCGGTGCTCATGCGCGATGTCCAGATGTACCAGTGGCAGGAAATCTGCGAAGTCGGCGCCTGTCGATACGAGGGCATCTGGGCCTCGCAGCGCATCGACAGCACGCCATTCCAGACCCACACCGGCCATGCCAATCCGGAGTTTCCTTTCTCGAGTGAGAGCTTGCTCGGCGATGGTATGCGCGTGGCCGATCTCGATGTTGCGCCCGGTCTGGTTGTCGCGGCGGTGGCACCTGTGGACTACTCCATCGAAGCAGGACGCTTGCCACCCAACCTCGCCGCCACGTTCGAAGCCCGCGATGGCGACCTTTACACCGGCGTCGCCGACGACCCCAAGATTGGCGACCTGCGAATCCACTACCGCTCAATCCCTGCCGGCGCGATCAACCTGACCGCCATCCAGCACGGCGCCCGCCTGGAACCTCCACCGAAAAAGGAACATTGATGCGCATTACCGGGTTATACGCGGCACTCGCCGCCTTGCTGGTTATCTTTCTTGCAGCACGCGTCATTCGCCATCGGCTGTCATCTGGCGTCGGTGTCGGCGATGGCGGCGACAGCGATTTGATCCGACGCGTGCGAGTCCACGCCAACGCGGTGGAAACATTGCCGATCGGCTTGTTGCTGCTGCTCCTGGTCGAACTCAATCAGACCCAGCCTGTCGTGGTGCATTTGTTCGGCATAGTGCTGATCGTCGGTCGCGTGTTGCACGCCTGGGGTCTCAGCCGCCATTCGGGCAGCAGTCCCGGACGTGCCATCGGCATGGTGCTTACCCTGCTCGCGATGCTTGGGATGGCGCTGCTGCTGCTCTGGCAATACGTGCTCGCCGCAACGATCTAGCTAGAACGCTTAGATCGCTTTGCCGTCGAGCAAGTCCGCGGCATCGAGCGTGTTTTCCATCAAGGTGGCAACGGTCATCGGGCCGACGCCACCGGGAACGGGCGTAATCCACGACGCGCGCTCCGCAGCCGGTGCGAACTCGACATCGCCAACGAGTCGACCATCGTCGAGCCGATTGATGCCGACATCGATCACCACCGCACCGGGTTTGATCCAGTCACCCTTCACCAGTCCAGGCTGACCGGCGGCGATAACAAGGATATCGGCCGCACGCACGAACCATTCCAGTTCACGGGTAAAGCGATGGCAGGACGTCGTCGTGCAGCCGGCCAGCAGCAACTCCAGCAACAACGGCCTGCCCACGTGATTGGATACGCCGACCACAACAGCATGCTGGCCACGCACCGGACGATCCGTGTGCGCAAGCAAGGTCATGACGCCCTTCGGCGTACACGGTCGCAGACCACGCTGGCGCAGCGCGAGGCGACCGACGTTGGCGGCATGGAATCCATCGACATCCTTGCGAGGGTCGATGTGATCGATCAGTGCGTTCGCATCAATATGCGGCGGCAACGGCAACTGGACCAGAATGCCGTGCACATCGGGATCGGCATTGAGCTGGTCTATCAGTGCGAAGAGCTCCGCTTCGGTTGTCGATGCAGGCTTGTCGAAATCAAGCGATCGAAACCCAACCCGATCGCAAGCACGCCGCTTGTTGCGCACGTACACCGCTGAAGCCGCATCGTCGCCGACAAGCACAACCGCCAGCGTGGGCCGCGCACTGCCCTCGGCCACGCGCGCTTCCACCCGCACGGCAATGCCATCAAGCAGCTCTTCAGCGATACGCTTGCCATCGAGTAATCTGGCGCTCATGCAATCCCTAAACCGGCAAACCGCGAATTATCCGCTTCGCCGACGCTGGCCTCAAACTTTGGAGGAACAATGACCGACAACACAGCCCTCGAAGCCGCCGCATTCCGCCGCCTGCTAGCGCACCTTGACGAGCGCAAGGACGTCCAGAACATCGACCTGATGATCCTCGCCGGCTTCTGCCGCAACTGCCTCGCCGACTGGTACCGCGAAGCGGCATCAGAGCAAGGCACCGAAATCAGCAAGGACGACGCCGGCAAGCGCATCTACGGCGAGCCGTTCGGGGAATGGAAGGCCAAGCACCAGCTAGCAGCGACGCAGGAACAACTCGATGCCTTTGAAAAGGCGCAGCGCGCTGGTCACTGAGTTAGAGCCGTTTCGCGAGGGTTTGCCGCGGCCGGCCCGTTGTTCTTTCGAATACACACCGCTGTCTGTAATGTTCTCGCCAGCTTGATTCACCACCTGTAGAAAACCCGTCGTCATCCTCGCGAAAGCGGGGACCCATTTTGATTTTTCTTGAAACTCGGTGACTTGCCGAAGATCAAAATGGGTCCCCGCTTTCGCCGAAATGACGACGGCCTGCGGTTGTACTGCTTACAATCTCCGAGCCGCAAGAACCGACATGGCGTCCGAACCAAGGCAAAATCGCTACGTTGCCAACAACGAACACCGCTGGATAGCTGCCAATTCCTTGTGCAAGGTTTGCTTGGCGATCGCGGTGTCGTAGGCGACTTGTCCACGCAGCCACCAGCCGTCGCTCAAGCCGAAGTAGCGACAAAGACGAAGATCAGTGTCAGCCGTAATCGAGCGCTTGCCGGCAGCGATTTCGCCGATCCGCTGTGCCGGAACGCCGATGTCTTTTGCCAAACGGTACTTGGTCAGCCCGAGCGGCTTGAGGAATTCTTCTTCAAGCATTTCACCAGGGGAAACGGGTTGAACGGTACGCATACTTTTGTCCTCAGTGATAGTCGACGATCTCGACGCAAGAGCGCCACTATCGGTCCGGACGAGCGGTACCACGCAACCCAGCCTCAAAAGAAGCACCGTCTGCCGTTTGGCCGCCACTAAACCCAAGCAACGGCTTCCGCAGAAAGTTCGTCGATTGCTGAAAATCGAGGCAGCATTCCGATGAGCGAACTACGGCTCCCCCGCGCCCTTTTCATAGATTAGATGTCCACCTTGTCGCCCATCACCGTCCGGTTTAGTGCCAGTGAGCGCAAACCCAAAAGCCTGTAGCAGTTGGATGCTTGATGAGTGATCAGGATGCACAGTAGCCGTCACAACGTTTGCAGAAAACTCATCGAACGCGCGACGTATAAGCAACTTGGCTACGATACGACCAAGTCCGCGACCCCAAAAAGGCTTTGCAATAATGATCTGTAGCTCACGCCGGAACTGGTCTTCAGAACAACAATTTATCGATGCTCGGCCTGCAAGCTTTCCCTCAGGGAGCGCGAGTACAGCAAGAGAAGGATATCTCCCCGATGAAACCAATTTCTCGTAATCAGAAATCCAATTATCCTTACTTTTCTCAGGTAGCCACAAGTACTTTTTAACGGAAGAATCGAACTCGAAGGCATATGCCGCATGCGCGTCAATGACCAAAAACTCTCGCAAAACCGCGTCGTTCTCAGTCGGTATCAAGATCTGATGCATATCGTCTCAAACACTGCACACTCCACGCACAGCCGGGCAACTCAAAAAAATCTAACAAAACTTTTTCGTACACTGCACGCAAGTACCCGAAGCACATTGCATTACTGACCCCACGCGTTACCGTGTACACCACAATTTCTCTCGAGAGATGACATTACCCCGTCTGCCGTATAGGTCTTTGCGCGGTATCCATCAATATTCGCTTGGACTATGGCCCTGCAGTTCTTTGGTAAACCAGTATCTTCACCGTATGTCGGCTTCGAATTTGGATCACAGCCCGCCAGATCAAGGGCCATAAATAATATTAAAGCACTTACGATTATTTGCATATTTAATTTCGCAACTAAAATAACTTTTCAACAGCAGAAATAGCATTCTCGAAATTTCTGTGAGACAACGCGTCTTGCCTCACTTCTGGTCTTCTAGCGCGCGACCCGAAATTTTCTGAACACATTCGGCAAATTCATTGACTGCCTCTGGAGACCTAGCACGAACAACTTTTTTATTATTGGTATATTCAGAATCAACAACCATGAGATCTATCGGAACCAAAAGATCCATCCCTCCAATCTTGCGGCTATATCCAATTGACACTTTTTTTAATTCTATTAGATCGGTTAGAACATTCAATACATCTTTTTCGACCAAACTGTAAATAAATAACTTGTATCCCGGTTCGCCGTCCGGCGATTGCTGTCGGGACTTTGCAGTTGAAGCGGTAGCCGTTTGGATGTACGCGAAGGCAGGTCTCTCCATCGCTGAAATAGACGTGAGTCTCTTCAAACCTATTTTTAGCATAAATGACAGAGAGCATTTAGACTCGTGGAGAACCATACTCCCGTTGACTGCTACCTCATCGCCGTTGAGATAGGCGTGATCCGCATGAACCGCCAAAAACACTAGTGAGCACCCCTGGACATCGCCCGCCACTTGAATAGGCTGAAATTTAGCCCAATGCGTTCCAAGCATAGAATCATCGGCGGCTGAAGCACCGAGCGTTACGCAGAGAAGTATTGTGCTGAAGATTGTGCGTCGCATGAAAGCCCTCCCTTGGGCTGTGACTATATCGTTAGGGATGCTCTGATTAACCCCACGCAGGCGGCATGATGTCAGAAAGGTTCTCGGATTGGGGTGCGTGGCGCAGTGCAGGCTGGCCGCCTGGACAAGCCGAGCGCGTCGATCCGAGGGCCTTTCTGACTTCACCCCGTCCCTTTGAATCAACAAGTTGGGGCCGATCTGTCTGCTCGCAGCTCCGCGTTGCGCCGACTCGACAGACGTCCAGTCTGTCTTCGCCAACGCGCCTTGGTCTGCGAGCAGACAGATCGGTGACGCCTGTGCGCGGTTGATCAGAGCATCCTTAGCTCAGACCTGATGGAAAGCACTTGCTTCGTAGGCTTGCAGACTAGGTCGCGGCGCGCGGTTGCTGCCTGCCTCGTGAAGCAAAGTGGTGTTAAGCCGCCGTTGAGTAGAGCCTTCGGTCATTGCCAGCTCCAGAATCTGCTCCCGCAAAGGCTATGAATGCGTTCTCGCATCGTTCGGGAGGGCATTGGGTAACGCGCTCCGAAGCTCGGACTTCACTTCTGCCACCGGACAACCCGCGCAACTTGAGCAACCGCTTCCGCAACCGCTCGACGGTCGTGCTGCGGTTGGCGTCAGCAAGGTGCCAATACGATGTGCGGTCGCCGACTGCTCGGGTTTCAGGAATCGCTTTGCCACCCGCGTACGCGCGCCCGCGACGACGCTTGGTGCGAGGTGTTGCACCGCGCGCCACACAGCAAAGCTGCCGATGGTGATCAGGGCGATCGCTTCGAAAGTTCTCATGCACCCAGCGCCTTGCTGATCTGGTAGGTCAGCAGCGAAGCGAGGTAGGCCAATCCGAATAAATAGCCCAGCGTGATCCATACGTAGCGCCAGCTATTGGTTTCGCGTTTGATGATGGCCAGCGTGGAGATGCATTGCGGTGCGAACACGAACCATGCGAGCAATGACAATGCAGTTGCCAGCGACCATTGCGAGGCGACGATGGCGCCAAGATTTTCTGCGTTGCCTGACAGCGCATAGACTGTTGCCAGCGATGACACCACCACTTCTCGCGCAGCCATGCCCGGCACCAGCGCGATGCTGATCTGCCAGTTGAATCCGATTGGCGCGAAGATGTACGACAGCCAGTGGCCCAACGTGCCCGCGATGCTGTAGTTGATCGCCGGGTCGGTCGAGCCTTCCGGCGCACCGGGGAATGTCGACAGGAACCAAAGCAGCACGGTCATCGTGAAGATGATGCCGCCGACCCGGCGCAGGAAGATCATCGCGCGCTCGTACAGGCCGATCAGCACATCGCGAGGATGCGGCATGCGGTACGAAGGAAGTTCCATCATCAGCGCGTGTTCGGTGGTGTCCTTGCGTACGCGCTTGATGACGTACGCTACGGCCAGCGCACTGACGATACCCGCCGCGTAAAGCACGAACAGCACGACGCCTTGCAGGTTGAAGATGCCGGCTACCGTGTTGCGCGGAATAAACGCAGCAATCAGCAAGGTGTAAATCGGCAGCCGCGCCGAACAGGTCATCAGCGGCGCGACGAGAATCGTGGTCAAGCGATCACGCGAGTCCTGAATGCTGCGCGCGGCCATGATGCCGGGGATGGCGCAGGCAAAGCTCGACAGCAGCGGGATGAACGAGCGGCCGGTCAATCCTGCGCTCAACATTAAGCGATCCAGCAGGAACGCGGCGCGCGGAAGGTATCCCGATTCTTCCAGTGCGAGAATGAAAAGGAACAGCATCAGGATCTGTGGCAGGAACACGATCACGCCACCCAAGCCTGCAATGATCCCATCGACGATCAGGCTGTTGAGCAATCCGGCAGGCAGAACATTTCCAACCCACACACCAAGCGCCGTGGTGCCAGTGTCGATCAGGTCCATGATCGGCGTTGCCCACGAGAACACGGCTTGGAAGATCAGGAACATCACCGCCGCGAGCGCGATTAGCCCAAATACGGGGTGCAGCAACCAGCGGTCGAGCGTGTCGTCGATTTGCGCAGTCAGGCGCGGCATGGTGACCGCGCTGGAAAGCATCTCGCGCACTTGCGCGTGTAGCGATCCGCCTTTGCCTGCATGCTCGGGGACCGTCAGTTTCAGGTTGTCGATGCGCTGAACCAGGTCTACCGAGCCGCCTTGACGGACCGCGATTGTTTCAATGACCGGAAAGCCTAGCTGTCGCTCCAGCTCGATTGTATCGATCACGATTCCACGCCGCTTGGCCGCGTCCATCATGTTCAGCGCGAGCACCATAGGCCGACCCAGTGCGCGCAATTCAAGGGCAAAACGCAGGTGCAAGCGCAAGTTGGTCGCGTCGGCGACGCAGACGATCAGATCGGGCAATGGCTCGGATGCGTGCAAACCTTTGCAGACATCGCGGGTAATTGCCTCGTCGGGGCTTGCCGCGTCCATGCTGTAGGTGCCGGGCAAGTCGAGCACGCGAACACTGCGACCCGATGGCGAGGTATAGAAACCTTCTTTGCGCTCGATGGTGACGCCAGCGTAGTTCGCTACCTTCTGGCGGCCACCGGTCAACTGGTTGAACAAAGCCGTCTTGCCGCAGTTCGGGTTGCCGACCAGTGCAAGCCGAAGTTCGTTGTCGATGGTGGCGGCGTCAGACATCCGCGCGCTCCACTCGAACGCGTGCAGCTTCGGAACGTCGTAGCGCGAACCGCGTGAATCCAATCTGGACCAGCAGCGGGTCGCCACCCATCGGCGCGGATGCCACGATGACCAATGGTTCGCCTGCGACGAAGCCCAAGTCACGCAAGCGGCGCGCAATCACATCGTTATCGCCAAGGCTTTCGACCTCGCGAACGATGGATGGCACCTTGACCGCAAGCTCGGAAAGCCGCACGACACGCTCAATACAAATACGAATGGTTTGCAATTGTATGCTTTGTTTACAGCGTTTCACAGGGCGGCAGGCCGACGCAGTGCCGTAACAGGGACATATTGAAAGCCATTCGGCAACGGGGCTAGCGGCCTTGAACCTTCCGAACTTGCAAACCTACTCGTCGTTCGTACGAGTACCGGAACCCTCTCACGAGCCATGTTGAGGCCGGAAAAGCCCGTCGTCATCCTCGCGAAAGCGGGGACCCATTCTGATTTTTCTGTAAATTCATGGACTTACCCAACGTCAAAATGGGTTCCCGCCTTCGCGGGAATGACGAAGTCATGGGCTGTTGCCAAACCTGGAAGAGTGATTCTCCCGCACCGAAAAATCGACCAATACGAAGCGTGGCGACGGTTCCAACGCGCTCTTCACAACCCTCACGGACATTATCGTTGACACAAACAAAAAAACCCGCCAATCGGCGGGTTTTTGCAGAACAATCAAGCCGTGCTTACTTGATCTTGCCTTCCTTGTACGGCACATGCTTGCGGACGACGGGGTCGTATTTGCTGACCTCCATCTTTTCCGGCGTGTTCTTCTTGTTCTTGTCGGTGGTGTAGAAATGGCCGGTACCGGCCGTCGAAATCAGGCGAATCTTGTCGCGCTTGGTTGCCATATCGTTCTCCTCAGACCTTTTCGCCGCGGGCGCGGATTTCGGCGAGCACCACGTCGATGCCCTTCTTGTCGATGGTACGCAGACCGTTGCCGGAAACCTTCAGCTTGATCCAGCGGTTCTCGGTAGCAACCCAGAAGCGACGTTCGTGGAGGTTCGGCAGCCAGCGGCGGCGGGTTTTGTTGTTGGCGTGTGAAACGTTATTACCGGACTGAACAGCCTTTCCGGTGACCTGACAAACTCGTGACATGGCGAACCTCGTCATTTCGGTATGCCACCCTTGGCCAGGATGACGGCGGCCCAGCGGCGACGATGCGCCACGCGATGCTGGAAAGTTGATTGCGTCCGACGAATGGCGCTACCGCGTCAGTGGTCGACAAACGCCCTGTTGAGGCTCGGTCGGACAGCCGCGCTTTATACGTGATTTCGGTGCAGTGGGCAAGTTTTCGTGTTGCAAGTGCTGTCCGGGAACGACGGCATGTCGGGCACTTTTCGCGCGACCGGCGCACCTCATCGTCAAGCGTTCCTGCGGTCAGTTGCCGCGCCAATCAACTGCGCGCTGCTTCGCTCAGGGGCGATTTGCATAGCCCAAGGCAAACTTCACCCAAATTGTGGCGAGAACATATCGCGGGTGAGAAAGTCCGACCTGATTGAGTTGCGAGCTGAAGGGCTTTACTGCCCTGCCGGCGATTTCTACGTTGATCCGTGGCGCCCAGTTGCCGACGCCATCATCACGCACGCCCACGGCGATCATGCGCGCATCGGTTCTGCAAATTACCGCGCAGCCGCAGTCGGGCTCGACATCCTTGCCGAGCGCATTGGTGATGGCGCGCCGATCCAACCGCTCGAATATGGCGAACAGGTTCGTATCAATGGCGCGACCGTATCGCTGCATCCGGCCGGTCACATTCTTGGTTCATCGCAGGTGCGCATCGAAGTCGAAGGGCGTGTCTGCGTGGTCTCGGGCGACTACAAGCGAGCTGCTGATCCAACCTGCCTTCCTTTCGAAGTCGTGCCCTGCGATGTCTTCGTGACCGAAGCCACGTTCGGCTTGCCGGTTTATCGCTGGCCGCCGATGGACGAAGTAGCCGCGCAGATACTCGCGTGGTGGGACGAATGCCGCGATGACAATCGGGCTGCGGTGCTGTGTTGCTACGCACTCGGCAAGGCGCAACGCGTGATGGCGGAATTGGCGAAACTAACGGATCAATCCTTGCAACTTCATGGCGCGATGCTGCGCCTGACCGAACGCTATCGCGAAGCCGGTGTGGTGATGGTGCCCGGAGAGCCGGTGTCGGAATCAGCCAAGGGCCGCGATTTCGCCGGCGAGCTGATCATCGCGCCACCATCCGCAGCCGGCTCTCCATGGATACGCAGATTTGGGAATGCGTCAATCGGCTTCGCCTCGGGCTGGATGCAAGTGCGCGGCAATCGTCGTCGGCGAGGCTGGGATCGCGGCTTCGTCGTCTCCGATCATGCCGATTGGCCGGCGCTGATCGATACGGTTCGCGCAACCGGTGCCAAACGCATCCTGCCGACTCACGGCAATACGGATGCGCTGGTCGCATATCTATGCGACCAGGATTTCGACGCAGAAGCCCTGCACACCGAATATGGCGGTGACGACTGATGCGTCGCTTCGCCGAACTTTACGCGGAACTGGATTCAACCACCGCGACATCAGCGAAGGTCGAGGCCATGGCAACGTATTTCTCGACTGCGCCAGCTGCTGACGCTGCGTGGGCCGTACAGGTATTGTCGGGTCGCAAATTGAAGCGGCTGTTGCGTTCGGGCGAGCTGCGCGCGTTGGCAGCTCAAGAGAGCGGCTACCCGATGTGGCTGGTCGACGAGAGCTATTCGCATGTCGGTGATCTCGCCGAAACGATCGACCTGGTGCTGCCTGTCGCGACCATCAGTGCCGACGATGCACCTTTGCACGAGTGGATCGAGAGCCGCCTTGCGCCGCTACCGAAACTCGAAGAAGCCGAACGCGCGGCGAAATTGCTCGGATGGTGGCGGTCGCTCGACCACGGCCAGCGCTTCGTCATGATCAAGTTGCTGACCGGCAGCCTGCGCGTCGGCGTCTCGCAACGATTGGTGGTTCAAGCGCTGTCGAAAATCAGCGGCATCGACACCGCCCAAATCGCACACCGCTTGGGTGGTGACTGGAAGCCAACGCCAGCCGGGTTTGCCGCGTTGATTGATCCAGATGCCAGCGCGCAGATCGACCAGCCCTATCCGTTTTTTCTCGCATCTCCGTTGGATAACGAAGCATCGACCTTGGGCGATGTAACGGACTGGCTTGCAGAGTGGAAGTGGGATGGAATACGAGCGCAGTTGCTGCGGCGTGACGACAATGTACAACTATGGTCGCGCGGCGAGGAACGGCTGGATGGCCGATTTCCCGAGCTTGAGTCGGCGGCTCTCGAACTGCCCAGCGGCATTGCACTGGACGGCGAAATTCTCGCCTGGGGCGGCTTGGCGCCGCTACCGTTCACGGCGCTGCAAAAGCGCATCGGAAAGCTCAAGCCCGGTCGAACGCTGCTGGAGAAATGCCCGGTCGTGTTCGTGGCCTATGACTTGCTTGAGCAGGACGGTGTTGACGTGCGCACCCTGCCCTTGTCGGAACGCCGCCAGTGCCTTGAACAACTGCTTGCTAAAACACCAGCCGACTCACCGATAAGACTCTCCGAAGCGATCAACGCCGACGACTGGAACGCTTTGGCAAAAGTGCGGGATGAATCGCGAGAACGCAGCGTCGAAGGCTTGATGTTGAAGCGCCTCAGCTCGCCATACCAGACCGGTCGCCGTCGTGGTGACTGGTGGAAGTGGAAGGTGGATCCATACACGATCGATGCCGTGCTGATCTATGCGCAGGCTGGCCATGGTCGCCGCTCGACGCTCTACACCGACTACACCTTCGCGGTCTGGGACGACGACATACTGGTGCCTGTTGCCAAGGCTTATTCAGGGCTGACCGATGTCGAAATCGAAAAGCTCGACCGCTGGATTCGCAGCCACACACTGGAACGTTTCGGGCCCGTGCGATCGGTGAAAGCCGAACAGGTATTCGAGCTGGCGTTCGAGGCGATCAACACATCGGCTCGACATAAATCCGGCGTTGCGGTGCGCTTCCCGCGCATCCTGCGCTGGCGCAGCGACAAGAAGATTGCCGACGCGAACACACTGGACGAATTGCGTGGCCTTGCGCGCGGCTGAGCGCCGCGTCATCGCCTGGATGGCCGAACGCGGGCGCAAGCCGTCGCGCTTTCAGCGTGAGGCGTGGCGCGCCTGGCAAGCTGGCGAGAGTGGGGTTATCAACGCGCCGACTGGCAGCGGCAAGACACTCGCCGCGTTCGGCGGTCCGTTGATCGAAGCGCTGGAAAAAGGCGAACAAAAACCGGGTATTCGACTGCTGTGGATCACACCATTGCGAGCGCTCGCCGCCGACCTGCACGGACAACTGGAAGGACCCTTGCGCGAGCTCGGCAGCAGCTGGCGCGTGCTGATCCGTAGCGGTGACAGTTCGGCGACCGATCGCTCGCGCTTGCGTCGCGGTGCTGCCGAAATTCTCATCATTACGCCGGAAAGTTTAGAACTTTTGCTATCGCATGCGGATGCGCACGAGCGGCTCGGCGACGTTACGTCGGTGGTCGTTGATGAGTGGCACGAGTTGCTTGGCAACAAGCGTGGCGTGCTGTTGCAGTTGAGTCTGGCGCGGCTGCGCCGCATCGCGCCGTCGATGCGGCTTTGGGGATTGTCGGCGACGATTGGAAACCTCGACGTTGCGATAAATGCGCTGCTCGGCCCGGGTAGCGACGGCCGTTTGATTAGCGATTCGCGGCCGCGCAAGACCATCATCGACTGCGTGCTGCCCAAGCCCGTCGAAAAATTCGCCTGGGCGGGTCACCTCGGGCTATCGCAACTGCGTGCGGTCGTCGATATCGCCAGTGCGGTCCGGTCGTGCCTGATCTTTACGAACACTCGCTCCCAGGCCGAGCTTTGGCATCAGGCGATTTCCGCCGTCTGGACGCATGCGCCGGAAAGTCTCGCGGTCCACCACGGTTCGCTGGATCGCGAATTGCGCCAGCGTATCGAGGATGGCTTGCGCGATGGATCTATTCGCTGCGTGGTCGCCACGTCAAGTCTCGATTTGGGGGTCGACTTCGCCCCGGTCGATCAGGTCATCCAGATTGGCAGCCCGCGTGGTGTAGCGCGCTTGTTGCAACGTGCAGGCCGTTCCAACCATCGACCCGGTGAAAGCAGTCACATCGTTTGCGTACCGACAATGAGTATGGAGCTGGCCGAGATCGCCGCGATCCGCCGAGCCCTTGCGGCCGGTGACGTGGAATCACGCATGCCGCCCCTGCTCTGCGTCGATGTGCTGGCGCAGCATCTGGCGACGATGGCGCTTGCCGGCGGCTTCCGCGCTGACGACATGTTGGCCGAAGTGCGCAGCACGTTCTCGTATGCGTCGCTCGATGAAGGAACCTGGCAACGCGTGTTGCAATTCCTGCAATCGGGTGGCGCGTCGCTTCGCGGTTATCCAGATTTTCGCCGCGTCGTTGAAGTGGATGGTCAATATCACGTTGCCAATCCGCGCATTGCCAGATTGCATCGATACAACGTGGGCACGATCGTCGCCGACGGATCAATCGGCGTGCGGTTTTTGCGCGGCGGGCGCTTGGGATCGGTCGAGGAAACTTTCATTGCGCGAATGAAAGCGGGGGATCGTTTCCTGTTTGCAGGTCGTACCGTGGAACTGGTACGGGTGCGCGACATGACTGCCTGGGTGAAGTTGGTTAAAGGCCAGCGCGGAGAGGTTCCACGGTGGATGGGCGGACGCATGGCGCTTTCGAATGAGCTGGGTCCGTGGCTGCAAACAGTCCTGGCTGACGCTCATCCGAGGGAGCGCGAACTGCAAGCCTTGGGACCCGTGTTATGCACGCAACGCGAGCGATCCGCCGTGCCCGAATCCGAGCAACTGTTGGTCGAACAACTGCGTGTGCGCGGCACGTCGTTGTTGTTCGTCTATCCGTTCGCAGGTCGACGCGTACACGAAGGCATGGCGGCACTGCTGGCGCTGCGGATCAGTCGGCTGCTACCCGTGACGATTGCATTCGGCGTCAACGACTATGGTTTCATGCTGTCCGCACGCTCACTTGCCCAATTCGGCGAGCCGGACCTGCGCAAGCTTCTGGATATCGAAAACCTGCGTAATGATCTATTGGCTAGCATCGCCAGTGGGGAACTGGCGCGAAGGCAGTTTCGAGAAGTCGCGCGCATCGCTGGACTGGTGTTTGCGAGCCATCCAGGCGCCGACCGTTCGGTTCGGCATCTGCAGGCTGGCACAGGCCTGATCCACGATGTACTGGCCGCGCACGAACCCGACCACATCCTGCTGCAACAGGCGACCGATGAAGTGCTTGAGAACACCTTCGATTTCGTGGCGCTGGAATCGACCATGCAACGCTGTGCCGGTGTCGAGCTGCTGGTCAAACATCCAAAAAAACTCACGCCGTTTGCTTTTCCCCTGTGGGCAGAATCGATTCGCGGCGGCCTTTCCAGCGAAGACTGGCAGACGCGCGTGCGACGGATTGCCGAGCAACTGAATGAAGCTCGGGGATGAAGACGCACGCAATTGACTTGGCTGGCGAGCGAGTTCTGCTGGATGCGCGACGTGCCATGGCTTGGCCGCGTGAAGACGCACTGCTGATCGCAGACCTGCATCTCGGCAAGGCCAGCCTGATGCGCCAGGCCGGTGCTGCGTTACCGCGCGGGACCACGACGGGTGACCTTCAGCGATTGTCGGCACTGGTTGCCGACCATCAACCGAAAAAGTTGCTGGTACTCGGTGACCTTACGCACGGCGCGGAAACGCTGGATGCGCCGTGGCTGCGGAGGTTTGCGGAATGGCGGCGCACGCATGCTTGGCTGGCGATCACCTTGGTCGCCGGAAATCACGATCGCCACATGGTATTGCCCGAACTCGACATCGACGTAGTTCCGCACCTCGACATCGCGCCGTTCCATTTGTCTCACGCTCCCGCGACTCATGCGCGGCTGCATCTCATCGCGGGCCACCTGCACCCGGCCGCAAGATTTCGCGATGGCCGCATCGCGCATCGCTGGCCCGCATTCTGGATCGGCGAGCGCCGCAGCGTGCTGCCGGCTTTTGGGACGTTGACCGGCTTGGCTCCCGTTTCAGCGGAGCGAGCCGATAGCGTCTATGCCGTCACGCCGGGGGGAATCCTGGCGTTGTAGATTCGCAATACGATCAATCCCACGTCCCGAAACCCGCGCATCGAGCGCTGGCTTCAGCATGTGCAAGCGTCAAAGTTCTTCGACCACCGTGCACTTGCTTCGCCGGATCAGCCAACCGACACCGCGCAGATCGGAAATCCCCACGAGCGCTCGATTGAGGTTGTTGTATTTCGAAATCCCGGCACTGCGTTCGCGGTGATTGACGGGGACGCTTTTCACTTTCCAGCCGGCGCGTTGCATCAGCGCCGGCAGGTAGCGGTGCATATGGTCGAAATACGGCAGATCGAGGAAGGCCTCGCGCTCGAATAGTTTGGTGCCGCAACCGGTGTCGGGTGTTTCATCGCGCAAAATGCGGCTGCGTAGCGCGTTGGCGAAACGTGAGGCATAGCGTTTGCTCGCCGTGTCTTTCCGGTTGACTCGCCAGCCGGCGAATAGCTTCATGTCAGGTGTGGCCTGATCGCGCTCGGCAATCAATTTCGGGATATCGGCGGGATCGTTCTGGCCATCACCGTCCAGCGTTGCGATCCACTTCGCGCGCGCAGCCTTGACGCCGTTGCGGATGGCGGTGCTTTGCCCACTTTGAGAAAGGTGTCGAATCACGCGCAATTCGGGGGTGGTTGACTTCAATTCGCTGAGTATCGCGACGGTGTCATCGCGGCTCAGGTCGTCAACATAGATGATCTCGAACGGCCAACGACCGCTCAGAGCGGCGACGATCTCGGTGATCAATGGCCCGACGTTATCGCGCTCGTTGTGTACGGGCACGACGACGGAAATTTCGGGAACCTTGCTTGTCGATTGCTCGGTCATCGCAGCACCTACTTGATGCGCGCCAGGATGCCGTCGAGTTCGTCGAGGCTGTGGTAATGGATGACCAACCTGCCCTTGCCGCCACGGCCGTGCTTAAGTGAAACGCGGGTTGCCAGCTTGGTCGCCAGATCGTGTTCCAGCGCGCTGATATTTGGATCGCGTGCGCTGCTCGAAGTTGATTTGGCGCCGCTTGCAACGCCGTTGTCGCGAGCGGCTGCTTCAAGCTGGCGCACCGACCAGTCATTCTTGACGGCGTCGCGAGCGAGCGCGACGGCGCGCGCGGGTGGCAGCGTCAGCAAGGCGCGCGCATGGCCCATGTCGAGCTGGCCCTTGTCCAGCATCTGGCGAATTTCGTCGGGCAGTTCGAGTAGGCGCAGCAAGTTCGACACCGATGCTCGCGAGCGTCCGACCGCGTCGGCTGCCTGCTGATGGGTAAGGCTGAACTCTTCGATCAAGCGTTCGATAGCCTGCGATTCTTCCAGCGGCGATAGGTCTTCACGCTGGATGTTTTCGATCAGCGCCATGGCGACAACAGCCTGATCGGCGACTTCCTTGACCAGCGCCGGCATTTCGCCCAAGCCAGCCAATTGCGCCGCACGCCAGCGACGCTCGCCGGCGATCAATTCGTAGCGACCCTTGCCAATCGCGCGTACCACGACAGGCTGGATCAGACCCTGCGACTTGATCGATGAAGCCAACTCTTCCAGCTTGTCTTCGTCGAAGGTATGGCGCGGCTGGTACTTGCCGGCCTGGATCATTGACACTTTCAAGTTCCGCAGTTCGCCTTCACTTTCCACGGCTTCCGCAGCCGCGCCGACGCTACCGCCCAGCAAGGCATCCAGTCCACGGCCCAGGCCGCGTTTTTTCGCTGTCACAGTCAATTCCTGGTCGTAATAAGGGATGCGGGATTAGGGGCCGGTGGCGCGACTGCGGCTTTGGCGGCGACTTCCTGCTTGCGCTCTCGGCGCAACATTTCACCGGCCAGCCCAAGGTAGGCAATCGCACCACGCGACTCGCGGTCGTACAAATTGATTGGCTTGCCATGGCTAGGCGCTTCGGCCAGCCGCACGTTGCGTGGGATCACCGAGCGCAACACCTTGTCGCCAAAATGTTGAGTCAACTGGGACGAGACTTCGTTGCCGAGGTTGTTGCGTACGTCGAACATGGTGCGCAACAAGCCCTCGATTTCGAGCCCCGGATTCAAACGTCGGCGTACCGCTTCGATCGTATCGATCAAGCTCGACAAGCCTTCCAGCGCGAAGTACTCGCACTGCATCGGAATCAGCACGCCATGTGCAGCGGTCAGCGCATTCAAGGTCAGCAGGTTAAGGCTGGGCGGGCAGTCGATAAGAATGGTTCGGTAGGTGTCGCCAAGCGTTGCGATGGCTTCTTTCAGGCGCGACTCGCGCGCGATCGCGTCCATCAGCTTCATTTCTGCGGCGGTCAGGTCGGGTCCGCCTGGCAGCAGGTCGTAACCGGCTTCGGTAGTCACGACCGCTTCGCGAATGGTCGCTTCTTCCAGCAATACTTCGCAGCCGTTCGGCTTGGCCGCGCGTTTGTCGACGCCCGACGCCATGGTCGCGTTTCCTTGCGGATCAAGGTCGATCAACAACACACGACGTCGCGCCTCGCTCAATGCCGCCGCGAGGTTTACCGCGGTGGTCGTCTTGCCGACGCCACCCTTTTGATTGGCTACCGCGATGATGCGGGTCATAAACTTTCCGAACTGCTTGATTGGCGGCTATCGTCCTGCGCGGTCTGTTTGGACGCTGCCTGGTGCGTGATTATCACGGCATGGCGCTCAGCATCCAAACCGGGCACTGTCAGCGGTTGCACCGAGCTGAGTTGGAACTCGGCGGGGATGGCATCGATTTCGGCCTGGTCGACGCGGCCTTTCAAGGCCAGCCAGACTCCATTGGGTGCCAGCAAGTGGCCACCCCAGCCCAACATATCGGACAGCGTCGCGAAGGCGCGCGAGGTGACGCAGTCGAACTGGCCGGGCACGGATTCGACCCGACTTTCCGCCACTTCCACGTGTTTCAGTTCCAGTTCGCGCACGGCCGCTCGCAGGAACCGGGCCTTCTTGCCGTTCGAATCGACCAGCAGAAACCTCCGGCTCGACGAGCCGGTATCGGCGCTTATCAAGGCCAAAGGAATTCCCGGCAGACCTGCGCCGGAACCGATGTCGACCAAGCGGTCACCACTCGCCCACTTCGCAACGGCAAGTGAGTCGAGCAGATGACGTGTGACCATCTCGAGCGGATCGCGCACGGCGGTCAGGTTATAAGCGGTGTTCCAGCGCGCCAGCAGGTCGACATAATCGAGCAGGCGCTCGATCGTGGATGCGGACAGATCGAGGTCCAACTCGGCAAGACCAGCGGTCAGTCGCTGCCGCAATGGGTCTCGGGCGGACATGGGCGCAGCCAGTTCGGGGCCGGCGAGTATAGAAGAATCGCTGTCGTCGGAGATTGCGTGTGGGGAAAGTTGCGAGCAAGCAGAACTCCTGGACTGGCGGCATCATGACGGCTGCCCGCAGCGAGCTACATGCCTGATGCAAACAAAACTCTATGGTCGCGACTACTTCGACCGCTGGTATCGCTCGTCGGAGCACCGCGTCGGTTCCAGCGCGGCACTGACGCGCAAGGTGGCGCTGGCCGTAGCGACGGCCGAGTACTACCTTGGCCGACCCGTGAAAACCGTGCTGGACATCGGCTGCGGCGAGGCCCCATGGCGTGCTGCGCTATTGAGGCTGCGCCCGAAACTTTCCTATCGCGGCCTGGATTCCAGCGAGTACGTCGTGTCGCGCTACGGTCGTAGCCGCAATATCGGCCTGGCGCGATTCGGCGACCTCGAACACCTTCGATTCGACCAAAGCGTCGATTTGCTGATCTGCAGCGACGTGCTGCACTACGTCCGCGATGCCGAACTTCGACGCGGATTGTCCGGTTTTGCCGAGCTTAGTCATGGACTTGCGTTCATTGAGGCGTTCAGTTCCGACGATGCGCCGGGCGGCGACACCACCGGGTTCATCCCCCGGACCGCCGCGCGCTATCGGCGTGAATTTCGCCGCGCCGGTTTGATCGCCTGCGGTTCGCACTGCTATTTAAGCCCGGCCAGCAACGCCAGCGTCGCCCTGTTGGAAATCCAGCCGCTGCGTTGATCGCAAATACCGTTGCCGCCTGCTTTTTTGTTGCGGCGCAGCGCCTCTCTGGCTATAGTTCGCGCCCCCGATACGGGCGGTTAGCTCAGCGGTAGAGCATTGCCTTCACACGGCAAGGGTCGCAGGTTCGATCCCTGCACCGCCCACCATCGAGAGTCCATGCCCGGTGTGAATGGGATTGGATATTCCAGCCGCGTGATCTTTCGGCACCACTGCTGACGTCGCAGGCAGCGAAAGCTTGCCGAGCTTGACTCCGGCTTCTCGCTCGCCGATGCAGCGTAAATCGACAAGTTTCTGAGTGCCAACCCGCTTGGCACTGAGCGATGCACCTACAGCGCGCATCGACCTCAACCGATCAACTGGCGCTGGCCCGCGAGGCGAACAGACCTTCGTTTTTCGATACATGCGCCCACCATTTCGAAAACGAAGCGCAGGGTTCGCCCACTTCCGGAAATAGTTCCGCTACGGGTTCGATCTGAGCCATGCGCGGCAACCATTCCAGCAAGTGCGGTTCGGCCGCGCTGCGCACTGATCGCGCCCCACGCAATGCAACTTCCAAGCTGATCGCATCGCCATGCCAGCATCGGTCAGTCGTTGCGAGCATTGCCTCGGTAACAAAATCCCAGCGACGCCCGGACCAAGGCCAGCGCACATGGAAATCTGAAACAATCACGCCCAGCCGCAGGCAGGCTGGCGCGAGGTGCGGGGGCGGTTCGCGCAAGGACCATGGATGAACAAGCCAAACGTCCTTGTCGATAACATCGTTCGGGGCCGGAGCGCTTGAGATTGCGCCAGGCGGAACGCTGGATAGCGAGGGTTCGGGAATACCAGAGCCGAGCTGGCCTGGCTCGGCATCGCGGCGACTGGCGTCGCGCGCCAAGGCTTCCATGGCTTCGTAGCTGATGTCGATGGCTGTGCCGCGGCTATGCCAGTCCGATGATCCAAACCGTTCGACATTTTCTGCATTGAAAAGATACGGTTTGCTGCTGCCAGTGCCGGCAACCCACTGCCAGCTCAGATGGTTGCTGGCGAGGTCACCATCCAGCAGATTTCCGTACAGCCAGTCCGCGCCGATGCGCCAATGCAGCTTGCGGACGTGTACAAGATAGCTGGCCAGCCACAGCCTGGCGTGGTTGTGCAAATAGCCGGTTGCGTAGAGTTGACGAACCGCCTGATCAATCGCCGGGACGCCACTGCGCGCGTGCCGTACGTCGTCGGGGAATTCGGTACTGTAGTCCGCATCGGGCAGCGGCCCTTGATGCATCGAGCGGAAGATGGCGTCACCGTGATGCTTCCAGACATGTCGATAGAAACAGCGCCATCCCAATTCGGCGACGAACTTGTGCTGGATGCCAATCGGCTGGCGAGAGGCAATCGCGTTAAACACTTGCCTGGGCGTGACGATGCCGTGGGTAATGTAGGGGGACAGGCCGCTGACGGCTCCATCGAGGGCGTTGCGGGTCGCTCCGTAACGATCAACATCGACTGCCGCAATGCGCGCCAAGGCTTCGGCGTGAGTAGCCGGAAAACGTTGAAATTCGGAACGCGGGTACATGAGTCAAGCCTGCTTGAGATGCGGCGCGATGGCAATCGGACGGCCGTCTCAAACAATCATCTGATCGTATTGTTAACCAGCGAACCCGGCTCAGAGCGAGTCGATGTCTGCCAGGTAATTTTCCGCTTGCGCCAACGTCGCTTTCTGTTCTGCTGCATCCATGCGATCCCAATTTCGGTAAGTCATCTTCACGCGTGGATTGGATTCAAGCAGGTCGCGATGACGCTCATGGAAATGCCAGTAAAGGCTGTTGAGCGGACAAGCGCTCTCACCGTGACGGATGCGGTGATTGTAATGGCACGACTTGCAGTGATCGGACTGACGCGCGATGTACGACGCCGAGGCGGCATACGGCTTGCTGCCTACAATTCCGCCATCAGCAAACTGGCTCATCCCGCGTGTGTTGGGTAGCTCCACCCACTCGAACGCGTCGATGTAGATACCGAGGTACCAACGGTCGACTTCATCGGGATCGCAGCCCGCCAGTAGCGCGAAATTGCCGGTCACCATCAGGCGCTGGATGTGGTGTGCGTAGCCAAGATCGAGCGATTGTCGAATGGCCGAATGCAGGCAGGCCATGTGCGTATCGGCGTTCCAGTACCAGGCCGGCAGCGATCGCCTGGCACCCAGTTTGTTGAGCGAACCGTACGCGGGCATGCGCGCCCAGTAGACGCCGCGCACGTACTCGCGCCAGCCCAGGATTTGCCGGACGAAACCCTCCACGGCCGGAAGATCACAATCGCCACGCTCCAATGCTAAAACAGCCGCATCGATGACTTCGCGGGGATGCAGCATCTTCGTGTTCAGTGCGAAGGAAAGACCTGCATGGAACAATGTCGACGAGTCTTTGCTGAGCGCATCCTGGAAGCGGCCAAAGAACTTCAGTCGATGTGCGACGAAATCATCGAGCCATGCTTTTGCCTCCACGCGATTGAGTGGCCAACCAAATGCATCATCCGACGGCTCGCCCATGGTCTCCACGCCTGCCGCCTGGATTTCTTCCCAGAGTTGTCGCAGGTCGTGTTTGTTCCAAGGCCAAGCGGGCGCGGGTGGGTCGCCCAGCCACTTCTCGCGGTTCAAGGCATCGTAGTTCCACTTGCCACCGCGCGGGTTGTCGTCAGCGTCGATCAGGATGCGATGCTGCCGGCGAAGATCGCGATAGAAGAACTCCATGCGCGGCACCTTCTTCGCGAATCGCTTCACCGCGTCTGCACGCTCCAGCAGGAAGTGCTCGGCGCTAACGACGGAATTCGGCAAGCCACTGGCGGTAAAGGCTTCGTTCAACCCCTGCTCGACGCGCCACTCGTCGGCCTCCATTCGTTCCAGCCGGGTTAACTTGAACTGCTTGATCAGCCAAGGAAGGTTATCGGCAAAACTGTGACGGTTGCGTGTCTCACTGATGCGTATGTACTCAACACGATGGCCGGCCTTTTCAAGTTCCTCGCCAAACTGGCGCATCGCCGCGAACAGGCCAATCACCTTCTGCGCGTGATGGCGCACGTAATCGGTTTCGCTGCGCACCTCCATCAGGACGTAGACAACATCGGGGTCGATTTCATCGAACCAGCCGTGTCGAGGGTTCAGCTGGTCACCGAGAATCAGCCGTATGCAGGTCATGGTCCGCCCCTCGCGCTGGAACTGCGCCGACATCGCTCGCTGCAGTAACGGACCTGCTCCCAAACGCTCTCCCACTTCTTGCGCCAGGAAAACGGCCGCAGGCAGACGGGGCAGACCTTGGTTGGAAGATAGGGTTTGCTGTGCACTTCGGACAGGCTCGAAGGGGCGGGCTTTGGGCAGATTACAAGGCAATGAGTAAAAACGAATGATGCTCGATGGCCTACCTGCGTTTGGTTAATAAGTGGTGCGCCATGCACGGAACACGTCGCTCGGAGTCCTCAACCACTGCATTGCTACCCACACCTGTCGACAATTCGGCGAAAATACCCAGATTCGCGCCCGAATCGGGGCCGATGGGGAGCTAGATTTCGCATGACCAAGTCGCAGGACAATCACGATTCGATCCGTGCCGTGCAATGGCAGGGCGACCATTTGCGCCTGCTTGACCAGCGCCGATTGCCGACCGAAGAATCTTTCGTTGAGTGCCGAAGTGCTGACGATGTAGCGACCGCCATTCGCGACCTGACCGTACGCGGTGCGCCGGCCATCGGCATTGCTGCGGCTTGGGGAGTGGTGCTCGCGGCACGCAGCGCCGACGGTGAACTTGAGGCGGCGTTGTCGCAACTGCGCGCCTCGCGACCTACAGCGGTCAATTTGATGTGGGCGCTGGATCGCATGCGTCGTGCCATCGAAGGCGGAGCAGATGCTGACGCGCTGGAACGCGAAGCACAGGCCATTCAGGACGAAGACCTCGCCGCAAATCGGCGCATGGGTGAACTCGGCGCGTCGCTGCTAGGCAACGATGTTGGCGTGCTGACTCATTGCAACACTGGCTCGCTGGCGACGGCGGGTTACGGCACCGCGCTGGGTGTGATTCGCGCAGGCGTCAGCAGCGGGCAGATCGCGCATGTGTTCGCCGGTGAAACACGGCCCTGGCTGCAGGGCGCGCGGCTCACGTTGTGGGAATTGTTCCGCGACAAAATTCCGGCGCAATTGATCGCCGATTCAGCCGCTGCGCACCTGATGGCATCCGGTGCCGTCCAATGGGTGATCGTCGGCGCGGATCGCATCGCCGCCAATGGCGATACCGCAAACAAGATAGGCACCTACCAGCTCGCGATTTCGGCGCGTCACCACGGGCTCAAGTTCATGGTTGTCGCGCCAACTTCGACGGTCGACATGGATACAGCTAGCGGCAGCGACATCGAGATTGAACTGCGCCATGCCGATGAGTTGCTTGGCTACGGCGGCCAGCGCACCGCGATCGAAGGAGCGACGGCGTGGAACCCGGTGTTTGACGTGACGCCGGCCAGCTTGATCGACGCCATCGTCACCGAGCGCGGTGTCATCGAGAATCCGAATCGCGAGAAAATGGTCTCGTTGCTGACCCGCCAAGCATGATGGCTAAATGCTGATGCTGCGCCGCGAACTATTGCTGTTTGCGATCAGCGGCCTGCTTGGTTTCGCGATTGACGCAGGCATCGTGCAGGGTTTGGTGAGCTTGTTCGACGCGAACCCCTACGCAGCCCGGGTCCTGTCATTTCTTTGCGCTGCAACCGCAACCTGGGCGTTTAATCGATACTTCACCTTTGCCGGCAAGCGCCGCTACGCCAATCGCCGCGCCGAGTTGACCCGCTATTTGATCGCGATGGCCGGTGGCTTCATGCTCAACTATGGCGCCTATGTCATCGTGTTGTGGCTGCTGCCGCTTGCACACGAATGGCCGGTCATCGGCGTCGCCGGCGGATCGGGTGCCGGCGCCGTACTCAACTATCTGACTTCCAAATTCTGGATCTTCCGTGCCAATGACGAGTCCAACTGATCCGACCGACGCCGGCCTCGATATCGGTGCGCTGCGCGTCGCGATCTTGGTGCCTTGCTACAACGAGGCACTGACGGTGGCGACGGTAATTACAGATTTCCGCACCGCGTTGCCGACCGCGAGCATCCACGTTTACGACAACAATTCCAGCGACGACACAGCAGCAATAGCCATGGCGAATGGCGCATGCGTCAGCCGTGTGAATTATCAAGGCAAGGGCAACGTCGTGCGCCGACTGTTTGCCGACGTTGAAGCCGATATTTACGTGATGGTGGATGGCGATGCGACCTATCACCCCGCCAGCGCGCCGGCGATGATCCGACACCTGTTCGCGAGCGGCGCCGATACCGTCGTCGGCGTACGTAAGGCAATCGCCAACCATGCCGCATATCGCCCTGGCCATGCACTTGGCAACCAGATGTTGACCGGCTTTCTTGGCGTGCTGTTTGGACGACCTTGCAAGGATATCCTTTCCGGCTACCGGATATTTTCACGGCGCTTCGTGAAGTCATTCCCGGTGCTGTCGGCAGGCTTCGAGATTGAAACCGAGCTCACAGTGCATGCTCTGGAGCTGCGCCTGCCGGTAGCCGAATACGACACACCATATGGCGAGCGGCCGGAAGGCTCGGAGAGCAAGCTGAACACCATTCGCGATGGCATTCGCATCGTCGTCACCATGGTGAAATTGTTCAGCGCCGAACGCCCCCTGATTTTCTATAGCCTGCTCGGTGTTCTACTTCTGGGCGTTGGCGTGGTGCTCGCGATACCGGTGATCGTCACTTACGCGCAGACCGGGCTGGTGCCGCGTTTCCCCACCGCAATCCTGTCGACTGGCTTGACGCTGCTCGCTGCGCTGTCGTTCGCCGCCGGACTGATTCTCGACACCGTCACTCGCGGTCGGCGTGAATTGAAGATGCTGCATTACCTGTCCATCCCGTCGCCTAATTCCTTGCTTTCCCAAAGCCGCGCGAACGCAGCCTGAGCGTCATCTGGTGCACCGAAACAACCGCCAGGACGCGACGCCAATGCCACCCTTTGACGCCGCTCTGAACGCCCAACGGTCCACGACCTGGTTTGTTCTGCGCACACTAGTGACTGGTTGGTTGCTACTCGCGGGGCTCTGGTACGCCATCTCTTCGCTGCTGACAATCGCCAACTTCGCATGGCCGCAGTTGGCCTTCGACCAGTTCCGCTCCTACACCTAC
This sequence comes from Lysobacterales bacterium, assembly GCA_038236135.1. GTDB lineage: Bacteria > Pseudomonadota > Gammaproteobacteria > Xanthomonadales > Rhodanobacteraceae > Dokdonella. Next base: position 11,821 of record JBBSTF010000008.1, on the reverse strand, counting down.
TACCTCGGCATGCCGTTCCCCGACAATGTGTTGATGATGGAAAACGGTCATCGTCCAATCATCCCCGCGTTGTTGCGCGTCGCCGAGATCCACGCATTTGCGGCCAATCAATATCTGCAGATCGCGTTTGGCACGGTGGGCGCGACACTCACGGCGTCGGTCATCGCAATCACTGCCTGGCGGGAAACCAGCACCGATGTGGTGGTACGGGCGGCTGGTGTCATGCTCGCTCTGGTCGGAATTTTCTGGCTCGGCAACGCGCGCATGCTGCTGCATGGCACTGAGTCCGAACATGTCTACTTTGTCATGTTGTGCGCCATTTCAGGCGCACTGATGGTGCGCCGCGCCGTCGCCAATGACCGACCAAGCTGGATGGTTGGCGCGGCGATCGCATCCGCGCTGGCAACGTTTAGTTTCGCCGGCGGCGTCGCGCTCTACCCAACCTTCCTAATGCTCGGCTGGCTGCTGGGAGCACGCTGGCGGCATCTGCTGATTATCGTCGCCGTGGCGGCGATCTGCCTTGGACTCTATCTTTTTGTACTGCCCGGCGACGGGGGCGTGCGGTCGTCGTTGGACTTCCGACCGATCGATTCACTGATCGTCGCCGCGCGCTGGCTGGCTTCGCCTTGGGTCACCGGCTGGCTGGGCTTCGCCGACCCGCAGACCCATGAAATCGTCCTGAGCACACAGCTCGGACTGGCGATGAAGAAGTCGGCAAACTTTCTGCAAAGTCTGCTGCAACTACAGTGGAAAGCCAGCGGAGCGATGCTGATCGGGATGGTTGGCCTCGCAGTGGCTGTGGCGAGTGTTGTCATCAAGGGACGTCGGCGCGGCCCGATGACCGCGACGCGGACACTGGGTTTTGCGTTGACGATGTTTGCGACAGCGACTGCCGTCATCATCGCTGTCGGCCGTCTCGACTACCTGGACCAAGTGCCGAATCAGGTATTCGCAGATCGCTACCTGGTGTGGCCGTGTCTGTTCTGGGTGGGCATTGGTTTGCTGCTGTTGTCGATTGCCAACAACCGTCGAGCGGTGCTGCGCAACGGCCTGCTGGCGTTCTACTGTCTGCTGCCAATCGTGCTGTTGCCATTCCATCAGTACGGGGCCGGTTGGGGTGCTTCGGTGTATCGCATGAATCAGGCCGGAGCGGCTGCGGCGATGTCGGACCTCTTCGATGATCGTTTGTTCAATACGGGCGACGACGCCACTCTTGACCAGCGCGTGCTTTCCTACCGGCTGCTGCGCGAGCGCCACTTGGGTCCTTTTCGCTTCGCTGGCACCGAAGCATTCGGCCAGATGTTGGTCACGGAGCCACTAGCCGAGCCGGCCGATCTCCGGATCGACGTACAGAAGACTTCGGTCGTGACGGACGCTCGCAATACCAGCACCGGCGCACGCTTCGAAGGTGTCGTGGCGACCGGGATACGTGCTATCCGCGATCGTGGGCCGCTGGCGGTAATTGATCCTGATCGACGGATTGTGGGATACGCGATGTTTTCGAACGTGGGCAAACCGATGCGTTCGTTAAGCCTTTCAATTCCACTAAAACGCGGCTTTGATGGCTATGTGAAGAATTACGACCCGACGGTCCGCTACCGCCTGCTTTCGCTCGACCGCGATGGAATCCAGGGCATCGCCTGGAACCTCGGCGAGCTTCCCGCGCTTACGCCTTGACCGGATTGTCCGACGCCACGAACGCAGTTTCCTGCCGTATCAATCGCAACCAACCCGCCATCGCGGCTGCGGCGCACAGCCAGAAGAAAAAAGGGAACGGCATCAAATAGCGGAACGAAACGATGTGTGAGAACAGCACCTGACCTGCCACTACGCCCAGTGCCGTCAGTGCGAGCAGCAGCGCCGCCGGTCGGCGCTCACGATAGCGCCAGTTGAGCAGCAGCATCACCAGTGCTAACGGTCCAACGCTGAACAGGCAGAACGTTAGCCAGCCGCTACTGGCACCAAAATAGCGCGCGCTGGGCGAATCGAGGTCGGGTTGACCGTCGCCGGTGTAGCCCAGGTGCTGGCCCAGGTCCAAAACCATGTTGGGCGAGACCGGGACCGTGCCGAGATCATCCTGCATGCGTTGCCACGTGATTCCTGGATCGAAATAGTCCCGCATCGTTTGCCAACCCAGCCACGCCACGCCAAGCGGATCGCGACGCAGGATATTTGTGGCGATTTGACGGGCCGCACGTTCTCGTCCCTCGACGCCCAACTTTTCGGTGAGTGCCGCCGTCACCCCCGTGTCGCTCCACAGCTGAGATTCGCGTTCACGCGGGTTGGCCATCAGAGGAAACCCCGAAAAAAAGTCTGGCGGAAGGCCGGTGCCTACCAAGTCCTCAGGCTGTGCAAGCGGCAGCAGCAAGGTCAGTCTGAAGCTGCCGCCATATGCGATATAGCCTGGCTCGACTCCAGTCAACCGACCATACAAATGCTGGTAGGACAGGTGCAACGCTGCGGTCATGAGAAATATAAGTAGAACGTGGCCCACTACCACCACGACTGCACGCAGGCTGCGTTCCCCGATGCCAATCCAACGCACCAGCGGTGGCAAAACGACGAAACAGAGGGCAACCGGTAGCAGGCTCATCCTCAGGCACACAACCACCAAGCTAAGTGCAGCCAAAACAGGAAGCCAAAGCCAGTTTCCCCGCCGGAGATACGCGAAACCCACCGCAAGCATGCACGCCAATGCCAGCATGCCAAAGCTCTCGGCCATCATCATGCGTTCGTAGAAAACCAGTTCGGGTCCCATTCCGACAAGAAAGGCAGCGAGCGCAGCGATTCGTATGTGGAGTCGAAATGAACGGGCCAGAATGCCGAAAGCAATCAGCGCCACCGCGATCGACGCCAGCGACTGAACGACAAGCAGCGCCAACGGCGTATGCCACGGCAACACCAGCCAGCGCATCAGGAGCGGATAGAGCCAGGAACGATCCGGCGGAATCCATTCAGTGATGGCGGCGTGGAAGTAGCTTTCCGAGTCGCCCATGAAGAAGCGCAATTCCGGATCGACCACCGCAAATCCGACGTGCACCACCACCAAAACAACGGCCAAAAGTGCCGAAGTGGCAACCACCGATTGCCGGTTCACATCGCTCATCGGCTAGGCACCATCCGTAAGGGCGCGAAGGCTATCACAGGCCTGCCACCCAACGGCGCGCGCAAGAGGCCCAAATTCCCGCCAGACAAGGCGCTCGTGCTAGAATTACCGGCCTTTGCGCGGCGTTTTCGAGCACTTCGAGACGCGCCGGCTACGCGCTAATTTCCACGATTACGGAAGACCCCGAGCATGGCTGATCTGGCCAAAGAAATCATTCGCGTCAACATCGAGGACGAAGTCCGCCAGAGTTACCTCGACTACGCCATGAGCGTGATCGTCGGGCGCGCCCTGCCCGACGTGCGCGACGGCCTGAAACCGGTCCATCGTCGTGTGCTGTTCGCCATGCAGGAACTCAACAACGTCTGGAATCGCTCGCACATCAAGTGCGCTCGCGTGGTCGGCGACGTCATCGGCAAATACCACCCGCATGGCGACCAATCGGTCTACGACGCGCTGGTTCGCATGGCGCAGAGCTTTTCGCTGCGCTACCCGTTGGTCGATGGTCAGGGCAACTTCGGTTCGGTCGATGGCGACAGCGCCGCCGCAATGCGTTACACCGAGTGCCGTCTGGACCGCCTCGCGTCGGAAGTTCTGGCCGATCTCGACAAGGACACGGTCGATTTCCAGCCCAACTACGACGAGAAGGAATTCGAACCCAAGGTGATGCCGACGCGGGTTCCCAACCTGCTCATCAACGGCTCGGCCGGTATCGCAGTCGGTATGGCGACCAATGTGCCGCCGCACAACCTGACCGAGATCGTCACTGCCTGTATCGCCATCATCGACAACCCGGAACTGGATTTCGACGAGTTGCTGGCGATCGTGCCCGGCCCGGATTTCCCGACCTCGGGCATCATCAATGGCTCGGCGGGCATCGTCGAAGCGTATCGCACCGGTCGCGGTCGCATCCTGGTCCGTGCCAAGGCCGACATTGAGCTGGAAGACAACGGTCGCGAAACGATCATCGTCACCGAGCTACCCTACCAGGTGAACAAGAAGCGCCTGATCGAAGCGATTGCCGATCTGCACAAGCAGAAGAAGATCGAAGGCATTTCGGAACTACGCGACGAGTCCGACAAGGACGGTATGCGCATCGTCATCGAAGTCCGCAAGGACACGATGGCCGATGTGCTGCTTAACAACCTGTATCAGCAGACCCAGATGCAGGTCACCTTCGGCATCAACATGGTCGCCCTGATCGATGGACGTCCGCGCACGCTGAGTCTGCGCGAGATCATCGACGCCTTCATTCGACATCGTCGCGAAGTTGTCACTCGCCGCACCATTTTCGACCTGCGCAAGGCGCGCGATCGCGCCCATGTGCTCGAAGGTCTGACCGTTGCGCTGGCCAACATCGACGAGATGATCGAACTGATCAAGACGTCGGCATCGAGCGAGGAAGCGCGCGAGCGCATGCTGGCACGGCGTTGGGAACCGGGCATGGTTCGTGCCCTGCTCGCGGCGGCCGGTTCGGAAGCTTCAAAGCCGGAGACGCTCGCAGCCAACGTCGGCCTGCGCGACAACGGTTACCAGCTGTCGGAAATCCAGGCGCAGCAGATTCTGGAAATGCGCCTGAACCGCCTGACCGGGCTTGAGCAGGAAAAACTCACCGACGAATACAAGGCATTGCTGATCACGATCGAGGACCTGATCGAGATTCTCGAAAAGCCCGAGCGCCTGTTGCAGGTGATCCGTGACGAGCTGGACGCGATCCGTGAGCAGTATGGCGATGCACGTCGCACCGTCATCCAGATCAGTCAGGACGACATCAACATCCTTGACCTGATCGAACCCGAAGATGTGGTCGTGACGATGTCGCACACCGGCTACGCCAAGCGCCAACCGGTCACCACGTATCGCGCGCAGAAGCGCGGTGGCAAGGGTCGCTCGGCTTCGTCATTGAAGGACGAGGATTTCGTCGATCGCCTGTGGATTGCCAACACCCACGACACGCTGCTGACGTTCACAAGTTCCGGTCGCGTTTATTGGCTGAAGGTTTACCAGTTACCGGACGCCGGCCCGAATGCGCGCGGCAAGCCAATCGTCAATCTGTTGCCCTTGCAGGAAGGCGAGAAGGTGCAGGCTATCCAGCCTGTCGCCGACTATTCCCCGGATCGCTTCGTGTTGTTCGCGACGCGCAATGGCACGGTAAAGAAAACGCCACTCACCGAGTTCGAGTATCAGCTTGCCAAGGGCAAGATCGCGATCAATCTCGACGACGACGATGCACTGGTCGATGTGTTGATCACCGATGGCGATCGCGATGTGATGTTGTTTGCATCGAACGGCAAAACCGTGCGTTTCGACGAAAGCACGGTGCGCGCGACCGGTCGAAATTCGATGGGCGTGCGTGGCATTCGCCTCGCCGACAAGGCCCAAGTGGTCAGCCTGATTGTCGTTGATGGCGAGGGCGACATCCTCACCGCCACCCAGCGCGGCTATGGGAAACGCACCCCCATCGACGACTATCCGAAGAAGGGTCGCGGAATTCAGGGCGTCATCGGTATCCAGTGTTCGGATCGCAATGGCGCGCTGGTGGGTGCCGTGCAGGTCAGCGAAGACGACGGTCTGATGTTGATTTCCAACCAGGGCACCCTGGTGCGTACCCGCGCCGCCGAAGTTGCCAAGGTGGGACGCAACACGCAGGGCGTCACTTTGATCCGACTGCCCAAGGATGAAGCACTGATTGGTCTCGTACGCATCGATCCAATGGATGAGGATGAATCGGGCGAAACGACTGGCGGCGAATTGGCTGGCGACGTAGCGACTGGCGGAGATGCCAGGCCTGCGGCCGATGTTGCGCCAGAACTGCCATCGGACGATGAACCTTCTGCATAAGCGTTTGCACGCGACATGATGCTTGATTAATCCTCTCGCCCTTCATCATTCCTGCGAAGGCGGAGGCGCACTTCAACAGCCGTAGGCTGGTCAATCCATTTTGACCCTGCTACACATTCAGCAAGTTGACGAAGATCAGAACGGGTTGACCAGCCTACGGCTGTTGAAGTGCGCCTCCGCCTTCGCGGGAATGACGAAGTTTCCAGAATTTGCATCGGGTCCGAGCGATCTTAATGTCGAGCAGCATGACGCCAGCGTTTGCTGAAACCGACTTTGCGGGAGTCAAGACGGGCGACTCGCGCGCTGCCGTGACCGACGCTGTTTTTTCACGCCCTCGCACGCTTCTGGAAACCATCGAAGGCCACGCCAACAACTACACGTTGATTCGGCTGATCCTTGCCGCCAGCGTGATCTGGTATCACTCGTTCGGCATGACGCTGGACCAGAATCACGCGGACCGCATTACCGCTGCCATCTATCCCATCACGACGGTCGGCGGACTCGCCGTGCAGTGCTTCTTTTTCCTCAGCGGCCTATTCGTTACGCTGAGTTTCTTTCGTGACCAGAGCACGGTCGGCTTCATCGCCAAACGCGGCTTGCGTATCTGGCCGGGACTGTTCGTCTGCGTCGCGCTGACCGCTATCGCCATCACCATCGCCTCACAGGGGCTGGAGTCATGGCGCTATCTGTTGCAACCGGATTTCTACGACTACGTTGGCAACAACGCGCGGTTGAAATTGACTTGGGAAATCCCGGGCTTGCTTACCGGAAATCGCTCACCGACCATCAACGGGCCGATCCACACGCTGCCGCTGGAAGTGAAGATGTACGTGGTCCTCGGCGTCGCCGGCCTGTTGCGATTGTTGCGGACAGAGCTGCGCATCGTGCTGATCAGTGCCGCACTGTTGCTAATGGTTTTACTGCGGCCGATCACCTTCACCGAACCGTTTGACGTGGTCAGTTATGGGCAGGCGCCGATCGCAATGTTCTTCGCCGGCATGCTGGCATTCGGCGTTGCGTCGAAACTTCGCATAGCCGCGTGGCACGGCCTGCCGCTGATCGCACTGTTCTGGTTGAGCAGCGGCGTTCTGCATACGCTTGCGTTTTACCTGATCGCGATCTGGGTCATGCTGTTCCTTGGTCAATCGACGGCGTTACATCGCTGGATCGCGCCGCGCGAGGACCCCAGCTACGGCATCTACATCTAAGGCTGGCCGTGTCAGCAATTGGTGTTGCACGCGAAGCCGGACATGAATCCGTATCTGTTGATGATTTGTGCGCTGGCGCTGGCCTGGATCTGTGCCCTGCTGAGTTGGCGCACCATCGAGAAGCCGGCGATCAACTTCGCTCGCGCGTTCGCGAAACGCTGGAAAACCCGTGAACGGGCACCGGTTTGGGATCGACCGTGGCCGCCCGGTTGGCACTTGGTTGCCAGCTTGTTTGTGCTGGCCGGCGTGGTTCGAGTTGGCTACGCGGTGTCCAATCGCATCGAGGTGCTTCCGCACGTGGAGATGGCCACGCGCATCGTCGAGTTCGGCCCGCATATCACTCGCGCTGGGGAAAAAATCAACGAATTGCCGAATGGCGATTCGGCCTTGTGGCTTGTTCTGGATTCAACGCCGCCACCGAGCACCAAGATTGTGTTCGATGGCGAGACTCTGGACTCGCAAGTCGGCGACAAATTGATCACTGCCTACGTGCCGCCGCGTTTGCTGGCGTGGCGCGGTGGCAAGAAAATCCAGTTGAAACTTCGCCACCTGGACCGCATCGAAGTTTCCAATACTGTCGAGATGCGCATCACGCCTTGAGATCAGCTTCTTCGTGGCTGCCCCGCTTGAGGTAAACGCGATGCGGGTGAAGTCGCGATGGACCTCACGTGCGGCTTGAATCAGCAACTGGTGGTTTTCGGATCCCGGATAAGGCGCTGGTCAGCCAGTTCAGTTACACGCCGATTGGCAACCCGTTGCAGTTCTCCTTAACAATACCAATTCATCGGGTCTTACGATCGTGCCGCACGATTGCCCACAAGACGCCGATCAACAACACGCACAACGCCACCTCAACCAAAGCCGGCAATCGAACACTCGGCTCCGAATACGCAGCCACCACACCATGGGCAAAGTAAAAAAGGCTCGCGATACCCACCCAAAGCAACATACGACGCGGACCACGTCGAAACGCGAGTAGCGGCAACAGCAGCGCCGGCAGTGCAAGCGCCAGTGCCAGCTCGCCCTGACCGTTCACCGGCGGTGCCAGCCACAGATACCAAGCCAGTTGCAGCAGTATCAGCAGCGCCCACGCAATCAAGCCAAGTCGAATCGCGCTCACTTGCCGCGTTCCAGTTGCGAGACCAGATTCGCCACCCGTCGACCCAGCGCCCGCGCCAGGGTCTTCTCGTCATCGCTCAAACCGCGCTCGTTATTCGCGCCGCCAACGTGGCTGGCGCCGTAAGGCGTTCCTCCGCTGGCGGTCGTGCTGAGTAAAGGCTCGGTGTAGGGAATACCGAGCAGCAAGCAGCCATGGTGAAGCAGCGGCGTCATCATGCTGAGCAAGGTCGCTTCCTGGCCACCGTGCATGCTACTCGTCGACGTGAACACAGCTGCAGGTTTGCCGACCAGGGCACCGCTAGCCCATTCGGCGCCCGTGCCGTCGAGGAAGTGCTTGAGCGGCGCGGCCATGTTGCCGAATCGCGTCGGACTACCCAGCACCAGCCCTGCGCATTCGCGCAGGTCTTCCAACGTCGCATAAGGCGCGCCATCGTCGGGTACGGGTGGTTGCGCGATCTGGGTCGTCGCTGCCACGGGAGGCACGCTACGTAGCCGAGCATCGACACTATCAACCTCGGCAACGCCGCGCGCCACCTGCCGAGCCAATTCGGCAGTCTTGCCGGTTCGGCTGTAATAAAGAACGAGAATAGTTGCCATGGAAGCCTGGTCGTCTGTCGCGAAGGGTTGGCCTCGGCTACTCTTGGCAAATGGGCCGAAGTCTCTTTAAGTTTGCCATGTCGCGATGGGATCGCGACCGCGTGCTGTCGTTCTTGCGTTTCACGGTGCGTCGCTTCATCGACGACCAGTGCCCGCAATCGGCCGGCGCGCTGTCGTATACCACCGTGTTCGCCATGGTGCCTCTGACGGCATCGGTGGTCGGCATCCTTGCGGCGTTTCCGGTTTTCGACCAATGGCGCGACGAGATCACGCTGTGGGTTTTCCAGAATTTCGTGCCGGCTGCCGGCGACACCGTGCAAAGCTACCTCACCCAATTCGCTGCCAACGCGAGCAAGGCGACCGCCATCGGTATCCTCGTGTTGTTGTTCAGCGCGCTGGCGTTGATGGTGAGCATTGAAGATGCGTTCAACCGCATCTTCCGCGCCAAGACCGATCGGCGCCCATCGATCCGCTTCATCATCTACTGGACCGCGCTTAGTTTTGGTCCGATATTGGTTGTCGCGGCACTGGCGATAAGCTCGTACCTGTTTGCATTGCCATTCATCGGTGGTGTCGGGATCCAGCTTTCGTTCAAGGCGCACCTGCTCGCTTTATTACCTTTTCTGATCGTCTGGGCAACCTTGATTGCCGCTTACGTGGTGATTCCGAACCGCCCCGTCGTCGTGCGCAAGGCGATCTTTGGCGCGCTGATTGCCGCTGCCCTGTTCGAAATGGCCAAGCGCGGATTCGCATTTTACGTCACCAGCTTTCCCAGTTATGAGCGAATCTACGGCGCCATCGCGATCATTCCCATTTTCATCCTGTGGGTGTATCTGTGCTGGCTGATCGTATTGTTTGGCGCGTCGATCACTGCGTCGATGAGCGCCTTCGCCTATCGTCCACGCGAGTTGCGCATGCGACCCGGACACGACTTTATTGGCCTGTTGAAGGTTCTGCGTCATTTCGTCCTTGCGCAGGCCCGAGGAAACGCGGTCAGCAGCGCCGAGCTACGTGATCGAGAACCATTCCTTACCGACGATTTACTTGATCGATTCCTGAAAGACCTGGAAAACGCCGGGGTGATCCAGCGTAGCGAAGTCGGCAGCTGGCTGATGGTCCGTAACTTGTCGACGTTGCGTCTCGTCGATCTCTACGAAGCCGGACACTACCGGTTGCCGCTGGACGGCAGCCTCGACGATAGTGAGGATTTGCCTGGGCTCGCCATCCTGAAAACCGGCGCTGCGGAACTTGCGACGACACTCTCGGCTCCATTGAGTTCGGTCTATGCACCGCTGGTCCCTGCTCCACCCCAACTGGAAACCTGATGAAGTCGATTGTGTTGTTTTGCACCCTCGTGCTGTTCGCCGGCCACGCGATCGCCGATCCCGACAAATCCGCAGCGATGAAGATGCCGACGCTGAAGGTAGAAACCTTGGACGGCAGCTCGTTCGATCTCTCTGCACAAAAGGGCAAGTGGGTAATCGTCAATTATTGGGCAACCTGGTGCGGTCCCTGCGTCAAGGAAATGCCGGCGCTGTCCGCGTTCGTCGCCGCGCACGACGACGTGACCGCGATTGGTCTCGCCTTCGAAGATACCGATCGTGCCGACCTCGAAGCCTTCCTGAAAAAGCGCCCGGTGAGCTATCCCATTGCCCAAGTCGATATCGATAATCCACCTTTGGCATTCGACGTGCCGCGAGGCCTGCCGATGACTTACGTGATCGCACCGGATGGCAGTATCGCCAAGCAATTCGTTGGTCCGATCAACGAGAAAGATCTCGCCAAGGTGACGGGTCACGCGCTCGACCAGTCGAAAACGAGTAAGCCTTGACCGCACCCGGAACGCGCCAGATGCTGCCGATGCTTACAGAGCGACTCACGATCCGGGAGCTTGATGAATCCGACGTGCCGTTCCTGCTCGAACTGCTCAACGATCCTGGCTTCATCACCTACATCGCCGACCGCGGTGTGCGAACTCTGGACGACGCCCTCGCCTACCTGCGCACTGGCCCGCAAGCGATGATCGCGCAGCACGGGTATGGGTTATGGCGTGTTGCCCTCACCGACAGCGACGAACCCATCGGCATCTGCGGCATTCTCAAGCGCGAGTCGCTACCCGACCCTGACCTCGGCTACGCAATTCTCAGCCGCTACTGCGGCCACGGCTACGCGCACGAGGCGGCGTCCGCGACGCTCACGTATGCGCGTGAGCAACTTGCCGTCGGGCGCATCCTCGCGATAACCGCGATGGAAAATCCGGCGTCGATACGGTTGCTCGAAAAGCTCGGTTTCGAGTTCGAGGAAGTTCGGCAGTTGCCGGGGATTGCGGCGCAGAGCCGTGTGTTCTCGTCAGTGGTCGGCTGACGCCAGACTGGTCAAGCGTTTCGCCGGGCTGCCGCCCGCCGCCCCACCTTTCTCCTCGCAGAGAAACGTGGGCCAAAGATGCGTCCCGATGGCCTGTCGCCCACGCGGCTGCGCCGCGCGGGTACGCAAGTACTGGCCGGGTTCGGCTGAAGGCACATCCTGTGCCGCAGCCGAAGACGCGCTCCCAGCGCGTCCCGCGAGCGGCTGATCCGTCCAGTACTCGCCGACAGGAACGGGCGGGTGGTTCAACAGCGAAAGAAACATCAACAGCATCCGCCGCAAAGCGGCGGATTACGCAGCAACGCTGCGTGCCTTTGACCTACATCCCGTTTCGGGGAGGCGAGATGGCGCAGGAAAGCCCGCAGATACCGTCTTGATCAACTAACCGCAAGTCCTGCGTTTGGATCGAAGGGTTGCTGGTTTTTGAGCACGCCGAAGATGATGTGCATGAGTTTGCGCATGGCCGCGCAGAGCACGACCTTGCCGCGCTTGCCGTTGCCCTTGAGGCGGTCGCCAAAGGCTCGGATGATGGGGTTGTGCGTCAAGGCGGACAGGGCGGGGAAGTACAGCGCACGGCGTAGCTGCGCGG
>JBBSTF010000007.1:0-107395 GCA_038236135.1 Lysobacterales bacterium | reverse complement strand
TTTGCGACGTTCGGTCTGGGTGGCGTGGTGCTGGGTGGGATCGGCGTCCCGTTGCTGCATCTGCTGGTGCGCGATCGAGCGCGGCGGCGGATCTTCGCTCGCAAGGCCATCCACTGGGGGTTCCGGGTGTTTGTTGGCTGGATGCGCCTGTTCGGCGTGCTGCGTTATGAAGTGATCGATCAGTGGCGGTTGCAGCGGCGCGGGCTGCTGGTGTTGGCTAACCACCCCACCTTGATCGATGTGGTTTTCCTGATTTCGCTGATCCCGGACGCCGACTGCGTGGTGCGCTCGGGTCTGTTCCACAACGCGTTCATCGGCGCACCGGCGCGCGCCGCCGACTACATTTCCAACGACTCCGGCGCTGGTCTGGTCGAGGATTGCATCGCCTCGCTCCGCGCAGGAAACAATCTGGTCATGTTTCCCGAAGGCACGCGAACGCGACCGGGTGAACCGATGACGTTGCAGCGCGGCGCGGCCAACATCGCGGTGCGCGGGGCACGCGACATCACCCCGGTTCGCATCCATTGCGAGCCACTGATGCTGCCCAAGGGCCGGCCTTGGTGGCAGGTTCCATCGCGCCGCCCGCATTTCACGATCACCGTGGAAGAGGACATCGCCATCGCGCCGTACCTGGTCGAAGGCGAGGAAGCTCGATCAGCGCGTGAATTGACACGCGTGCTTCACGAGTATTTCGAGACGACCTGAGCTCCTTGATACCGCACGTGCAGCGCGTGTAGTTCACCGATGGCGGGTCAGTCGCTATCATGTCGGTCCGGCTGAACCGACCACGGAATCCTGAATGACCAGCGCCGCGCTGCAACTGGAAATCAAGCAACTGATCATCGAGGCACTGAACCTGGAAGACACCAAGCCAGATGACATCGACGCCAGCGCGCCACTGTTCGGGGAAGGGCTGGGTTTGGACTCCATCGATGCACTGGAGCTGGGCTTGGCCTTGCACACGCGCTACGGGGTGACACTGTCGGCCGATTCGGCGGAATCGCGCACCCATTTCGCCAGCGTTGACGCGTTGGTTGCCTTTGTTGAATCGGCGCCGGCCAAAACCGCGCCCCCGGCATGAATCACGACTGGGGGAAATCGCACGCATGACTCAGCAAGAAATCTTCGAACGCCTGTCGTCGATCCTGCAGGAAACCTTCGACATTGCGCCCGAGCGCATCACGCCGCAGGCGCGCCTGAATGAAGACCTCGACATCGACAGCATCGATGCGGTCGACTTGATTGTGAAACTGCGTCCGCTGGTCGGCAAGCGCCTGCAGCCGGAAGCGTTCAAGTCGGTGCGTACGCTGCAGGACGTCGTCGATGCGCTGCACACACTGATCAGCCAGCCCGACTAGGGATGCTCTGAATGGCGGTTGCCGCCCGAAAGCCTGCGTTGCTGGTTGTCGCCGCGCTGACCGTCGCCTATCCCTTGCTGGTCTGGTTCGGCATGGGCAAGGTTTCGCCAGCGTGGCTTGCCTTGTTGCTTGTTGTGGTGGCAGGGTTGCGTGCTTTGGCGACACGGCAGCCTATCTGGTTGGTCGCCGCCGGCGGTGGTCTGCTGCTCGCAGGCGCGGCCGCTTTCGGCAACAGCGTGATGCCGTTGAAGTTTTATCCGGTGCTGGTCAATGCGGTATTGCTGGCGGTGTTTGCCATCAGCCTGGTTCACCCGCCCAGCGCGATTGAACGCCTCGCCCGCCTGCAAGAGCCCGACCTGCCCGAATCGGGCGTGCGCTACACACGACGCGTCACCCAAGTGTGGTGCAGCTTTTTTATCGTCAATGGCAGCATCGCGTTGGCCACGGTGCTGTGGGGCAGTGATGCGACGTGGGCGCTGTACAACGGATTGATCTCCTATCTGTTGATGGGACTGCTGTTCGCTGGCGAGTGGCTGGTGCGCCGGCGTGTTCGTGCGTCTCAGGCGTGACCGGTCCCGTGAATAGCGTCGCCGAGGTTACGGTTCGCAATTCCAATGTCGAAGAGGCTCGCCTTTCGCTGGGCGCGATTGCGGCTGCGTTGCTCGATAGCGATCTGGTTGACGATGCGCGCGCCGTGTTGATGGTCGAATCGAACGCGCAAATCGGCGCGGTCGTTGTGCCGAGCGCACTGGGCTGGGCGCTGGTTGATGGCCAAGGTCAATGCGCCTACACGGCGAAACTGCATAGCCTTTTTGCTGAGAGTGTTGAAACCGACGTGCTTCCCGAACACTGGCGGCTGGTATGGGCGTTGCCGCAGAACGCGCATGGCGTGACCACGGACGCTGCGGCACGTGCCTTGTTCGATCCGCGTCGGCCCTACGCGCGTCTGTTGGATCGGGAAGGCGACTGCTTCACCTTCGCGGTCGAGATCGATCCTGCGTCGCCGTATTTTGAAGGCCATTTCGAGCGCGCGGCCGTGCTCGCCGGCGTGGTACAGGTCGAATGGGCGGTGCGCTTCGGTCGAGACCTGTTCGGTATCGGCGATGATTTCCGGTGCATGGAAGCGCTCAAATTCCAGAAGGTGATTCGCCCGGGGGACGTGGTGAAGATGGTGCTGGATTGGAACAGCGACCGCGCCACGCTCACGTTCGGTTTCTCGTCGCAGGTGGGCCGACATTCAAGTGGCCGCATCGTGTTTGGGGCAGCGGCGTGACGCGCTCGGATGTGGTCGTCATTCCGGTCTACAACCACGGCGCTGCGATCGGTGCCGTCGTCGCCGACGTGCGCAAGCATGGCCTGCCAGTGATCCTGGTCGACGATGGCAGCGAGCCGACCTGCGCCGCCGTTCTTGATGCACTGGCCGCGAACGATGAATCGATTGAGCTGGTGCGCCTGCAAACCAATCAAGGCAAGGGTGGCGCAATGATGGCCGGCCTGCGTCGCGCGGCAGACCTCGGCTACAGCCACGCCCTGCAGATAGATGCTGACGGCCAGCACAACCTCGCCGACATTCCGGCTTTTCTGCAGCAGTCGCAGCTAAACCCTGAATCGGTCATTTGCGGCTGTCCGATATTTGACGAGTCCGTTCCAAAGAGCCGGCTATACGGCCGTTACGCGACCCACATCTGGGTCTGGATCAATACCTGGTCGTTCGCCATCACCGATTCGATGTGCGGCTTCCGGGTCTACCCGCTGGCGCCTGTCGTGAAACTGATCGACGAGGTGCACATCGGGCGGCGTATGGATTTCGATGTCGAGCTGATGGTTCGCCTTTACTGGCGAGGTGTGCACATCGTCAACCAGCCGACCCGGGTCAGTTATCCCAGCGATGGTGTTTCGCATTTCAATTTGCTCGACGATAACCTGCGCATCACCGCCATGCACACGCGACTGTTCTTCGGCATGTTGCTGCGCTCACCGCTGTTGCTTTGGCGCAAACTTAATCGATGACCGTTTCGATCGAAAAAGGCCAGCACTGGGCCGACATGGGCGAGAGTACGTCGGTGGTCGGTATCTGGTTGCTGTACTGGGTGCATAAGCTGCTGGGGCGCTGGCCGTTCCGGATCTGTGTCTATCCGGTCGTATTGGTGCACTGGCTGATGGATCCGCAACTGCGCGCTGTCTCGTTGCAATACCTGCGCCGCGTCGAAGCGGCGACGAATGCGATTGGACATGAGCCGGGTGCGATCGACAGTCTTCGCCATGTCGGGCTGTTCGCCGAATCGATGCTCGACAAATTGCTGGCGGCTTCCGGCCGCTATCGCATTGCGGGCGTACAGACCGAAGGACGCGAACGGCTCTACGAAGATGCCGCCGCCGGTAAAGGCGGCCTGATGGTGGCCGCGCACATGGGATGCCTGGAAATCGGCCGGGCGATTGCGGAACACCGCGGCACGGTGCGCCTCAATATCCTTGTGCATACCCGCCACGCGGTGCGCTTCAATCGCTTGTTGCGACGTCTCAACCCGGACAGTGAAGTCAATCTGATTGAAGTGACCGAAATCGGCCCGGAAACGGCCGTCCTGCTTTCAGACAAAGTCGCCAACGGTGAGTACGTCATTATTGCCGGTGATCGCGTTCCGGTGTTTGCCAGCCAGACCGTCGATGTCGATTTCCTCGGCCATACGGCACCTTTTCCCGCTGGACCTTGGGTGCTCGCCAGCCTGTTGCGCTGCCCGGTCTGGTTCATGTGCTGTATTCATTCGCGCGACAGTTACATGATCCGGTTCGTGCGACTGTGCGATCGCGTCGTGCTGCCGCGAGGCGCGCGCGAAGCCGCGATAGCGCAGTTCGCCACCCGCTATGCCGAAGAAGTAACTTCCCTGTTACAGCGTTCGCCGTACGATTGGTTCAACTTCTTTCCGTTCTGGGATCAATTGAATGTTGAGCGGCATCGACCTGATGGCTTGTGATCTGATGGAACCGGCTGGCCCGCCGAGCCACCCGAACTGTAACGAGTGAGCACGCACGATTTCAGCCACGAGACCACACTGGCGCCAGCCTTTCACGATCTCGATCCGATGGACGTGGTCTGGCACGGCAACTACGTGAAATACCTGGAACTGGCGCGCTGTGAAGTGCTCGCCAAGTACGGCTATGACTACCCGGACATGGCTGAGTCTGGTTATGCCTGGCCCGTCGTCGACATGCGATTGAAATATGTGAAACCGGCACGATTTCGGCAGTCGCTGACGATTCGCGCCAGCATCGTCGAATGGGAGTTCCGCTTGAAGATCGACTACGTGATACGCGACACCGAAACCGGCGTGACGCTGACGAAGGCCCACACCATTCAGGTGGCCATCGATTTGAAGTCTGGCGAAATGCTATACGTCAGCCCGCCGGTGCTCTGGCAGAAACTGGGAGTTTCACCATGATGATGGTCCGCTGCCTTGCCATGCTTTGCCTATTGATCGCGATGCCAGTGCAAGCCAGCGACGATGTCGTCGCAGCGGTCAAGGCGCAGCTCGAACAACCGAATGTGCTGCGCGGCAACTTCCAGCAAAGCAAACAGATTGAAGGCTTCAGCAAGCCGCTGCTGTCGAGCGGTGATTTCATCGTCTCGCGCGAGCGCGGCGTGCTCTGGCGCACGACAATACCTTTCCCGAGCGTGCTCAAGTTGACCCGCGACGAGATCGTCGCCAGCCAGGGCGATGCGGTCACGTTTCGACTCAGCGCCGACAGTGAACCGTCGGTGCGCATCATCAACGAGCTGATGTTTTCATTGTTGAATGGCGACGTTGCCGCGCTTGGCAAACAGTTTGCGATCAGCGGTACCACGACGGCGAAAGAGTGGGCGCTTGACCTGAAACCCAAGCAGGCCGCCTTCGCCAAGCTCATTCGTGCGATTGCATTGAAGGGTGACGCACACGTGAGCGAAATCGCTATTGATGAGGCGAATGGCGACAAGACGCAGATTCATTTCAGCGACCAGATCAGCGTTCCTGCCAACTTGAGCGCAGACGAGTTGGAACGCTTCAAGTAAGTCGCGTCGAATCATCAACTTGGCGGCCACCGAACATCGATTTATTCGCACGCTGGCATTGGCTTGGCTGCTGCTGGTTGTCGCGATCAGCGCGCACAACGCATGGCTGTGGACCGGCGACCGGCTGAAGCTTGAAACCGATGTGCTGGCGATGCTGCCGCAGGACGATCGCGAACCCGATGTCGCCAACGTTACGCGCACGCTGGCCGACGCAGGCGCGCGACGCATCGTTGTTCTTGTCGGAGCCGATTCAGCTATTGCATCGCGTAACGCAGGTGATGCTTACGCAATGGCGCTCGCCGACGCGCCTGTCGACGTTCGCTACAAGATTGAAGATGAAACGGCTACGGACTGGCTGGATTTCTTCACACCGTTCCGACGCGGCTTGCTCACGGCATCGCAGCGAAAGGAACTGGAATCGACGCCTGCGGGCGAACTGGCAAACCGCGCGGTGCAAGCCTTGTTTCGACCGATGGCGATGCCGCGCATCGGCGGTTGGGCCAGCGATCCGCTGAACCTGTTCGGCGATTGGCTTGCCGCGCGAGCGAAAGACAGTCCTATCCGCATCGACGATGGTCGATTGAACCTTGTCGCTGGCGAACGTCACTACGCCGTGCTGATGCTGGAAAGCCGGGTGTCGGCGTTTGCGAGCGGCGAACAAGCACAACTGGTCGATTCGATGCGAGCCGCCCGAACCGCCGTGACGGCGACGAATCCGAAGGCTGATGTACTCAGCGTCGGTGTGCCGCTTTACGCCGCTGCAGCCGCCGAGCAAGCGCAACGCGAAGTTCACACGATTGGCGTCGGATCATTCCTCGGCATCCTGTTGTTGACTTGGTTCGCGTTCAGCGCAATTC
This sequence comes from Lysobacterales bacterium, assembly GCA_038236135.1. Taxonomy (GTDB): domain Bacteria; phylum Pseudomonadota; class Gammaproteobacteria; order Xanthomonadales; family Rhodanobacteraceae; genus Dokdonella. Next base: position 101,135 of record JBBSTF010000007.1, on the reverse strand, counting down.
GACCGCGCCTGCTGGTGATGCTGTCGATCGCGATTGGTCTCGCGACGTCCATTTCAGTGTGCGTGCTGGTGTTCGACAAGCTTCACCTGATCACCGTCGTGTTCGGGGCAACATTGGTCGGTGTTGCCGAAAACTACGGCAGCAACTGGTTCAGCAATCGCATCGGCTGCCCGCCCGAGCAACGCTGGACAATGCTGCGCGAGCAATGGCCGACGATGGCGCTGGCGATGTCGACGACTGTGATTGGTTATGCGCTGCTTGCCTTGACGCCCTTCCCCGGTCTGCAACAAATCGCGCTGTTTTCGGCGACCGGCCTGATTGCAGCGTTCCTCACCGTGTTGTTGTGGTTTCCCTTCCTTGATACGCGCTCGATGCGCTTCTCGAGTTTTGCCGCGTGGATCGGGAACCTTCGGGCGCGGTGGCCGCGATTGCAACGCGGAAAGTGGAGTTTCGCCTTCATTGCCGTGGTGATAGTTGTGCTGATCGTCGGCACGCTGCGCCTGCATCCGAATGACGATATCCGCTTGTTGCAAAACTCGCCGACCAACCTGATCGCCGACCAGCGTCGCCTCAACGAGCTGCTCGATCTCCCCAGCCCCGCACAATTCTTCCTCGTCAGCGGTAGCGACGCCGAATCCGTTTTGCAGCGTGAGGAAGCGTTGACGGCACGATTGAGCCAAGCGGTTACCGACGGCGACTTGCGCGGCTATCAGGCGATCTCGGAGTGGGTGCCATCACGGCAGCGCCAAAGCGCCAACGCTGCGTTGTTCTCCCGCGTCATCGATGCAGACAACGGTGTGCTCGCGCGGGCTTCGGAACAGCTCGGCGAGGCCGTTGAAAAACCGGCCGTGACAAAGGACGCGGTGCTGACGGTTCCGGATTGGCTTGCCGCGCCGGTTTCCGAGCCGCTACGCCATCAGTGGCTGGCCGAGTATCGTGGTGGCGTGGCGAGCGTCGTGTTGCTGCGCCTGCCGAACGGCGTCGCTGGCGCATCCGCAACCGAGAAACTTGCCGCCTTTGCCGATGCTGAAAACGGTGTCCGCTACGTCGACAAGGTGTCGGAGGTGTCGAGCCTTATGCAGCGCTATCGCGTGCGAATGGGCTGGATTCTTGCTGTCAGTTACCTGCTGGTTTTCGTCGCGCTCACGTTCCGTTTCGGTCGACATGCCTGGCGCGCGTTGCTGCCGACGGCACTTGCGAGTGCGCTCGCGGTTGCGCTGATCGGCCTGCTCGGCGAACCGTTGCAACTGTTCAACATGCTCGCCCTGTTGCTGATCCTCGGCATGGGTGTCGACTACGGCATTTTTCTGCTCGCCCAGCCCCAGCGCGATCTGGTGCGACCGTTCCTCACCATTACGCTGGCGGCGATTTCCACCTTGCTCGCCTTCGGCCTGCTGGCGCTCTCCGGAACACCCGCGCTACATGCTTTCGGCTTGACCATGCTGTTCGGCATCGGACTGGCGTGGCTGCTGACACCCATGTTCATGCCGCGCGACAGCGACGCAGCCGAGTCCCAAATCAGAACTTGAATGGCCAATGTGCATTGCATCGCGCACTGACCTGCGTCGATTGACCTCGCGCACGGCGGCAGTTTCGGTATAGCCGTTCCTGATTCACCCGTGACGACTGCTGGATATAATCGAGCCATCCGCCATCCGGGAAATCGCGTGCTCTCATCGCTGCCAAAAATGGCTCCAATCGCCATCCGCGCCTATACCGCCACCACGGCGGTGGGTCGTGGGCGCAATGCCTTGTTGTCCGCGCTGCGCGAAGGTCGCAGCGGCCTGCGACGCAACGACTTCGGCCCCGATCCGCTGGACTGCTGGATCGGCCGCGTCGAAGGCATCGAGGACGCGCCACTACCGGCGCAATGGGCGCCGTGGGAATGCCGCAACAACCGTCTCGCCTGGCTGGCGCTGCAACAGGACGGCCTACTCGATTCGGTGCAGGAAATGATTTCCGCTCATGGCGCTGATCGTGTGGCGGTGGTCATAGGCACATCCACGGCCAGCATCGGCGCCAGTGAAGAGGCCTACACCCGTCTGGACGGCGAAGGTGCTACAAGCCACTTTCCTGCAGACCTGGATCGCCCGATCGTGCACACACCGCATTCACTGGGAGACTTCGTCCAGCAAGCCACGGGCTTGCGCGGCCCCTGCATCACCGTCGCCACCGCATGTTCGTCCAGTGCCAAGGTATTTGCGCAGGCTGCGCGGCTGATTCAGTCGGGCATGGTCGATGCGGCGCTGGTCGGCGGCGTGGACACCCTGTGCGGCAGCGTGCTCTTTGGATTCAATGCGCTGCAACTGGTGTCGCCCGAGCCATGCCGACCATTTGATGCGACCCGGGTCGGCCTGTCGCTGGGCGAAGCCGGCGGATTCGCCATGCTGGAACGACCTGTCGAAAGCGACGCAGACCTGCAACTTTGCGGCTACGGCGAATCCAGCGATGCGCATCACATGTCCGCGCCGCACCCGGAAGGCGTCGGCGCCAAACTGGCCATGCGCGATGCGCTGGCGCGTGCCGGCATTGATGCCGGCGACGTTGACTATCTCAACCTGCACGGCACGGCCACACCAGCCAACGACTCGGTCGAGGCGGCTGCGGTGGCCAGCATGTTCCCGGCCGGGTTGCATGCCAGTTCGACCAAGGGCTGGACTGGGCACACCTTGGGTGCAGCCGGCATCGTGGAGTCGGTGATTGCGCTGCTGGCACTGGCCGAAAGCGAACTGCCCGGCACGCTCAATAGCAGCCAGCCCGACCCCGCGTGCGGCCCGCAGATCCGCTTTTCGAGCGAAAGCCGGCCGATCCGCTATTCAATGAATAACTCGTTCGGCTTCGGCGGCAACAACGCCTCGCTGGTGTTCGGACGCGCATGAGCAGCCCGCACGCTCCCACCCTCGAAGCCAGCATTGCAGGCATCGGCTTCTGGACCGGTGGCTTGCCGGACTGGGAATCGGCGCGCGCTTTCGTCTGCACTGGCACGCTGCCCGCCGAAGCGCCATCGCGTCCCTCGCCGCAGCTGCTGGCTCCGAACGAGCGTCGCCGCGCGCCGGAAACCGTCGCCGTGGCACTGCACGTTGCACTTGCCGCCTGCACGGCCGCGGGACGCGATCCGGCGCTGCTGCCGTCCGTGTTCGCCTCGACCCATGGTGATCTCGCGATCACCGACTACATGTGCGCCACGCTGGTTGACGCGCCGCGCACGATATCTCCCACCAAGTTTCACAACTCGGTGCATAACGCCGCGGCCGGCTACTGGACGATCGGCGCTGGCGCGCAGGAACCAGCCACTGCGATAAGCGCTCATGACGCCAGTTTCGCCCAAGGCTTGCTGGAAGCCATGGTGCAGTTAGCCACCGGCAGCGAGGCCGTACTGCTGGTCGCCTACGACGGAACCGGCACGGGGCCGCTCGGGCGCACGTCGCCCAGCAGCGGGTTGCTCGGGGGCGCGATGGTGCTGGTGCGCGACGCGGTGCCGGGCGCGACGCGCCTGTCGCTACGGCTGGGTAAATCCGATGTCCGGGTCGCCCTTGACGCGACTCCAGCCGGCCCGCTTGCACAACGGGTCGCGGGCAATGCCATGAGCCCTATGCTTCCCGTATTTGAAGCGTTGGCACTGCGCACATCCAGCGTTTTGCTGGACGCCGGCGCAGGACGCGTCATGCATCTGGAGTTCGACCATGCGTGATGCAAAGCCAGTGGATCGCAACCACGCAGGTCCTGAAAGCGTATGAGCATCAGCACCGATGTTGCGATTCTCGGCGGAGGCTTATCCGGACTGAGCCTGGCAATCCAGCTCAAGCAGCGTGATCCGCAGATCGCCGTGATGGTGCTGGAGCGCCGCGCACATCCGGTGGCTGAGGCGGCCTTCAAGGTCGGCGAGTCGACCGTGGAAATAGGCGCGCATTACTTCGACCATGTGCTTGGCCTGCGTGAGCATCTGGATGGCGCGCAACTGCGCAAGTTCGGCTTCCGCTTCTTCTTCTCGCACGGTCGCGATGACATCGACCAATGCACCGAACTGGGCGTGAGCGCGATCCTGCCCACCCCTTCCTGGCAGCTGGACCGCGGACGCTTCGAGAACTTCCTCGGCGAACACGCGCGTTCGCTGGGCATCGACTTCCAAGATAACGCGACGGTACGCGGCGTCGACCTCGACTCGGGAAATGCGCCACACGTAGTGACGTTTGAACACGCGGGTGAGCGCACGCAACTCGAAGCACGCTGGGTGGTGGACGCGGCCGGTCGTGCCGGTTTACTCAAGCGCAAGCTCGACCTGGCGCAAGCCAACGACCACAACATCAACGCGGTGTGGTGGCGCGTGGAAGGCAAGCTCGATCCCGACGAATGGTCGCAGGATCCCGATTGGCTGGCGCGCTGCACGCCGCCGGACCGTTGGCGCTCGACCAACCATATGTGCGGCCCCGGCTACTGGTTCTGGCTGATCCCTCTGGCATCCGGTGCGCATTCGCTGGGTATCGTTTGCGACGCGGCAATGCACCCGTTGGAATCCATGAACACGCATGAAAAAGCGACCGCATGGCTACGCGAGAATCAGCCGCAGGTCGCCGCCTCGCTGGATAAGCCAGAGCACGCGTTGCTTGATTTCGCCTTCTTTCGCAACGTGTCCTACGGCTGCAAGAAAGTGTTCAGCGGCGAGCGCTGGGCGCTGACGGGTGAGGCCGGCGTGTTCCTCGATCCGTTCTATTCGCCGGGCAGCGATTTCATCGCCATGTCGAACACCTTCATCACCGACCTGATTGCCCGCGACCGGGCAAGCAAGCCGTTCGCGCCGTATGCGGACATCTACCAACAGCTGTTTCTGTCGTTCTACGAAAACACACTCACCCTCTATGAAGGTCAGTACCCGTTGCTCGGTGATTCGCAGGTTATGCCGGTCAAGATCATCTGGGATTACACCTATTATTGGGCGCTGTTAGCGCCACTGTTTTTCGGTGAACGCCTGACCCACATCGCGCTCTTGGGGCGGCTGCGACCGAAATTCGACCGCGCCCGTGCGTTGAATCTTGCGATTCAACCCCTGCTGCGCGAGTGGAGCGAGCGCAACTCGGGGCCGCTCGTGCCCGATGGCCGGATGCTCGACCAGTACGACATCGGCTGGTTCCACGAAATGAATCGCGCGCTCAACGACGTACTCGACGATGCCGCGTTCGAAAAGCGCATCAGCGACAACGTGGCGCGCATGGAATGGCTGGCGGCAGAAAATCTTGCGCAAGCACGGATGGCGCACGCACAAATCGGGGATCATGGCTTGGACGCGCTGCTCGCAAGCGACGACGCCGACGTACCTCAGTCACTTCCCCCCGCGTGGTACGCAAACGTCGCGTAATGAGTACTTCATGCCGGTCATGGGCCTGATCTTCCTGCGTCATGCCTACTACCCCTATCTCGCGGTCAAGCCGCACATCGAGGCTTCAACGAGTACGAGATAGCCGCCCCGCCACTCTCTCTGTTGAAGCATTTCGATGAATCGGTTAGTCCCATTTTTAAGCGGATTGAGACGCTCGAACAGCGTAACGAAAAGCTCCGGCAAGCTTGCGATCTCCTGCTTCCTCCCCTGATGAGCGGCCCACTCGCAGTCTGATCAAATTGGGCTATTGTCTTACATGTAAGACGTATTGGTTGATTTGTCTTATAAGTAAGACTAAATTGGCGGCATGGCCAAGATTGCCGCCCGCATATACTCCCGCTACTCCCTTGAGGCCCTGAGCCTGCTGGGCATGCTGCTGCGCACGAGGCGCATCGAGAAGAAGATCGGCACGCAGGCACTTGCCGAGCGCGCAGGCATCTCGCGTGATCTGCTGCACCGGATCGAGAAAGGCGACCCGCGCTGCGAGATCGGTGTGGTTTTCGAACTCGCCGCGATACTCGGTGTGCCGCTGTTCGAACCCGAACTGGGAGCCCTGCAGAAACTGCGCCGCGAAGTCGAAGACCGGCTGACGCTGCTGCCCAAAGCCGTGCATGTCCCGCGCGACGAGGTGAAGGATGACTTCTGACCTTGCCGCCCCGCGCGAAGCCTTTGTCTGGACCTTGCTGCCGGACCGTGTCGATCCGGTGGTGGCCGGACGGTTGGCGCCCACGCCGCAGGGCCTGCAGTTCAACTACGGCCGCAGCTATCTGGCGCGCACCGACAAAGTGCCGCTATATCTACCGGAGTTACCGCTGCAATCCGGCGTCCTTCCGTTGCCGACCGGCTTGACCATGCCCGGCTGCCTACGTGACGCCGCACCGGATGCATGGGGTCGTCGGGTCATCCTCAATCGCTTGCTGGGAGGCGCCGGCCGCGATTCCGACGCTACGTTGCTGGATGAGCTGAGCTATCTGCTGCAGTCGGGATCGGACCGGATCGGCGCGCTGGATTTCCAGGTATCGGCATCCGAGTACGTCCCCCGCGAGGGTGGCAATGCGACGCTGGAGGAACTGCTGCAAAGCGTCGAAAAGGTGGACCGGGGCCTGCCGCTGACGCCCGCGCTGGCGCAGGCCATCCAGCACGGCACCACGATCGGGGGTGCGCGGCCCAAGGTCACACTGGATGGCGACGGGCGCAAGTGGATTGCCAAGTTCTCCGCCAGCACCGACGTGCAGCCGGTGGTGAAGATGGAATTTCTCGCCATGCGTCTGGCAGCGCTATCGGGGCTGGACGTAGCCCCGGTGAAGCTGGTCCAAGTGGCCGGCAAGGACGTGCTGCTGGTGGAACGCTTCGACCGCTTGCGGCGTGCCGATGGCGGCTGGAGCCGACGCGCGCTGGTGTCCGCGCTGACCTTGCTGGAACTGGACGAGATGATGGCCGCCTATGCCAGCTACGAGGAGCTTGCGGACATCATCCGCCATCGTTTCGTCGAGCCGCGGGCTACGCTACGCGAGCTGTTCGCGCGGCTGGTATTAAACATCCTGTGCGGCAATACAGACGATCACGCGCGCAACCACGCCGCGTTCTGGAACGGCGAATCACTTTCGTTGACGCCCGCCTATGACCTCTGCCCGCAGGTCCGCACAGGGCAGGAAGCCACCCAGGCGATGAAGATCCTGGGCGACAACCGCTTCAGCCGGCTGACCGTGTGCGTGGACGCAGCGTCGCGCTTCCAGCTGTCGGAGAACGATGCGCGGGGCATCATCGATACGCAGTTGCGCACCATGCGGCAGCATTGGCAGGAGGCCTGCGCGGAGGCTGGGCTGGGCGAAGCGGAGCGTAACGCGCTGTGGGGGCGCCAGTTCTTCAATCCATTCGCCCTGCAAGACTACGCTGAAGCCTGAGGGAGCATAGCCGCACATGGCCTTGAACGAAGACACTCTGATCCAGCAAACCACTTCCGACCAACTGCGCGTCAAGAACAGAGTCAAGAACCGAGTCAGGTTCACTTCCGACAAGAACCGAGTCAGGTTCACTTCAAGACGTGGCTCCGCGAGGACGTCAGGGTAAGGTTTGTCGTCGAAGCTTCTGATGCTTCTATGGCTTAATATCCGGCAATATCGCGCCGCCTTGTGGAGTCGGAGAACCTGATTCAGGGCTTTTACCAGTAAGTGAACCTGACATCGTTCGGTGACACCGTTCGGTGCGCAAACGTCGCCTAGGCTACCGTTGTTGAGCCTGTTCGGATCAGTCGCCCAAGCCAGCACCGTCAACTGGTTTTGCCAGCCACTTGCCCACATCCGCGCCTATGGCCGCCACAGTCCGGCCCAGCACGGAGCACGAACCCTTGAACCCGCCGAACGCACCACCCATCGAGTTACGTCGGGCCTTGAAACTTGCGACCTTCTTGCCCTTGTCGAACAGGGTGCCTTTAACCTTCACAAATTTCTGGTGACCCGTGAACGCGTTGCCCATGCTCACCGCGTCGCTGATCTCCATCTGCAGCACGAGCCCGCTCGCGCGATTCGGAGCCTGCTCGGTGAACTCGACCGGGACGCCAGATTTTGCCTTGACAAAGTCGGCCAGCTTCTCGCCGAGGTGGCATTCTTTCTTGATCGCGTCGGAAACGTCGTTTTCCTGCGCGTAAGGCACAGGTCTCTGTAGCTGCACAGCTTGCGCTTGTGCTGCACCAGCAAAGGCCAGCATCGTCGCAGCGATGGTGATGCGGATGAATGTCTGCATTGTGGTTCCCCTTGGTTATCGGATGAGTGCTGTCGCCGCGTGCTGCGGCGCTCCTTGCCAAGCCTCGACGAATGCGTGGCTCAGGCACTGCCGCCGTCGATTACGATCAGCTGCTTATTAATGTAACCCGCGCCGCCCGCTCGCGTCCGCAACGTCGAGCGCGGCTTATTTGGCGCTGCCGCCGATCACTCGGGCAACGTTGCATGGTGGAGTGATGCCTCGGCTCTAAACGTTGATGGAGCCCGACGCTGGCATCTTGAGCATAACGGCCGCCCGACCTTCGACCAGCAGAGTTTCCCCGTGCGTGATGCGGAATGCGTACTGCTGGCTGGCCTCGCCTTCGACCAGCACCTGTGCATGGCACTCGATTGCGCCCGCCAGATCGTCGATTTGCGCGACATGCAGCTCAACGCCGCGCAGCGCCACCAGCAGTCCCGGACGCGGTGCGCTGCCACTTTTGCTTGCGCGCAATCCTCCGTGCACGGCCATGGCCTGGGCGCCGTATTCGCAGAGGTGCACGGCACGCAGGCGATCGTTCGAACGCAGCGGATGTGCGGCATCGACGTGATTGATGGCGCGCAGGCGGATGCTGGCTGCGTCCCACTCCAGCACCTCGTCCCAAAGGCACATGTTGCCCTTGTGCGGAATCAACGTCTCGATTTCCGTTCGTGCAATCACGCTGCCTCCACTGTCAGCACAACCTCGCCACTGGCGATGAGACGCTCACCGTGGTGTACGCGGAATCGCCATTTTGGGGCCGCTCCCTCAAGGCTGACGACTGCCGCTTGATCCGGCAACAGGGGTTGCATGAACTTGACGTGCGGCAGGCGCAATGCTCCGACGTGCACGCCGCATTCGGTTTCAATGGCATCGAGCACGCGATCGATGACGACGACGCCGGGAACTACGGGATTGCTGGGGAAGTGTCCGGGAAGCGACGGATGATCAGGTTGAATCGTGAACTGCATCGGGATGGCTCCTGCGGTCCTGCAAGGATAGCGGCACCGGACACGAGCGGGCCATGCGGATCTGTACAGGCGCCCGACATCGGCAGGTGCCGCGTTATCATGCTCACCTTATTTTTACGCACCGATCCGAATGGCCCAGCCACGCATGATCCCAGAGGAAAACGCGACCGACGCGAGCGCCAACGCCGGTCGCGATGCACCACTCCCAAGCCTGCAATCTGATCGCGCGTGCTGCTCCGCGCGTTTCGGCGCATGAGCCATTCAACGCCTTCGGTGAGCGCCGGCAGGGCCTCGCATCCGCAGTTTGGCGTGGAATATCTCGAAGCTGGCGCGCTCCGCGACACGCTGCTGGACGACTCCGTGCTGGCGACGTTCGCTTTCGGCAGCGATGCACCTGATCTCGACGATCCGCGTTATCTGCGCGTGCCGCTGCAGCCCGACAAATGCAATCCGCTGGAGGTTTGGCGCGTCACCGGCCCGGTCACCTGCGGTCGTGATGGCGCAATCGCTTGGTCCACCGATGGCCACCTATCCTTCGGCGTTATCGAAATCGATGAGAGCGAGATTGGCGTTGAAACTGCGGCGGCAAACGCCTACGCCCAAGCCATCGAATTCGTCCGCGCCAGCGACACGCCACACCTGTTGCGCATCTGGAATTACCTCGACGCGATCACCTTGGGCGAAGGCGACGACGAGCGCTATCGCCAGTTCTGCGTAGGTCGCGCCCGCGGCATGGGCGACTTCGACGCCTCGCGGCTGCCGGCGGCGAGCGCCGTTGGTCGCTGCGATGATCGTCGTGTGATCCAGGTGTACTGGCTCGCCGCACGAACATTGGGCACGCCGGTCGAGAACCCGCGCCAGGTCAGCGCCTACCGCTATCCGCGCGAGTACGGCAAGCAGGCGCCCAGTTTTGCCCGCGCGATGTTGCCGCCTAGGGGCAGCAACATGCCGCTGTTGCTTTCCGGAACCGCCAGCGTGGTGGGACACGCCTCGCAGCACGAGGGCGAGTTGCTGGCGCAGCTTGAGGAAACCTTCGCCAATTTCGATGCACTACTGGAGGCGGCGCGTCAGCGTTCGCCCATACTGCCAGAGGCCTTCGGGGAGGGAACGCGCTTGAAGGTATACGTACGCGACCGCAGCGACATGGCTCTGGTGGCCGAGGCGCTGGACCAGCGGTTTGGCGACCGCGTTCCACGCATCCTGCTGCACGCGGTGATCTGCCGCCGCGAACTGAGCCTTGAGATTGACGGCGTCCACGGCTGATTTTGGACGCTGAGCCGGATCGCCAAATCGGCCGATGTCCTTGCGGCGCTAGAACAGGCGCAACAGCTCAGCACGCGGCAGCTTGCCGGCATCGCTTCTTGGCAACGCCTCGATCCGTTTGAGCGGGCGTGGCAGGAAAACTGGATCCACGCTCTGGCGCAGTGCGGCCAGGATCGTCGCCTCGTCCAGCGTTGGCGCGACCACCAACGCCGCCACTCGGCCCACTGTTTGGCCCGGACCGACATCGAGCTGCAACATCACGCCGTCGACCACGCCAGGAATGGCCAGCAGGCGCCGGGTCAGATCGCCCAGCGACGCGCGCTTGCCGGCGATTTCCAGAAGGTCGGCCTGGCGTCCGCGCAGATGGAAGCGCCCGTCGTCCTCCACCTCGACCAAATCGGCCAGGGGCACCGGTGCGGGCATGTGGGCCGCATGCACAAGAGCGCCGTCGGGACGCGGCTGCACGCGCACACCCGACAGCGGCGTCCATGCGCTATCGAAAGCAGGACGGCGGCGGGCGATGATGCAAGTCTCGGTAGAGCCGAACAGCTCGCGCACCTCGCAGCCGAACTGTTCCTCGGCAGCTAGCGCGAGTTCCATCGACAGCGGCGCGGTGGCCGAGACAATGCCGCACAACGCTGGTAGTTCCACACCGGATTGGACCAACGCCCGCAGGTGAACTGGCGTCGTCACCAACAGGCGCGGCTCGGCAGTCTCACCCAGCACCCGGGCGACGTCCCCGGGGAAAAACGGTCGCGCCGAATGCACCGCAGCCGGACCGATCAGCGGCAGCAGCACCGACAGCTCCATTCCGTACATATGCTGCGGCGGCACCGTAGCCACCACGCTGGACAGCACGCCGGCCGGCCACAGATCACGCAGTGCGGCCAGGTTCTGCGCAGTGCTGGTGCGAAAACCGGCCCAGGTCTTGGTGTTGGCTGTCGGCGCGCCCGTGCTGCCGGAGGTGAAGCCGATCGCCACGACTGCGTCGTCCAGAATCGTCGGAACCGGGCCGTCAAGTTCCGGCAACACCTGCGGCATCTGCCAGTAGCGCGGCGGCTGCGGCGAGAGCGCTGCGTCGCCCAGTGTGTAGCTGTCTGCATACTCGTCGAGCACGTCGGTGATCACCAACGGGGCGCGCGAAGTGGGCAAAAGGGTGACCTGTCCTCGTAATGCAACTGCGCAAAAGGCGACCAAAAACCGGTAGCGGTCGTCGCAAAGATTTACCGCGTGCCGCCCGGGCGGCAGGACTTCCGCCAGACCCCTCACCTGAGCCAGGAAGCTCTGCAGCGAATGTGACTGACTGCCCTCAAACGCAAGCATCCGATCGCCGGGCCCAATCGCAAGGGGCTGCGTCATCGACCGGCTGGTGATGTGTACGACTGCGGACATACGGCTGCGTTCTCCCGACGCTGCATCGGCCGGCCCACAGTTCGCCACCACTGGCGACCGGCGCGGCAGGCGCTAAGTTCTCGATTGTGACGAAACGCGCAACTGAAGGAAACTAGGCGGGCGTTTGCTGACGCTGGTCGGTCCCGCACAACGAACGAGACAGCATCCAAACCGCAATGCTGTAGAAACCTATCGCCGATGAGCTATCGATCTTCTATTCGAATCCGTTCGCATAAATAACATCGCCACGGATGCGAAGTGTTCCATATTGCTGCACGCTTCCGGTTTGCTGGACAGTTCCGCTCATCGTGAAAGTGCCATTGCCGCTTTCCGTAATGCCCCAGAAAGCCGATTGGCCAAGCCGAGCGCCGCTTGCGGTGCTGTTAAAAACATAGGGTTGGAAGGAATCAATATTGCCGGTTAAGGTATCGATAACAGCCACGCGGCTGTCGGACTCGCCCCCGGGAGGCATTGTGGTGTATCCAGCGATCGCGAGCTTGGCGGCGGATAACGCGATGCCAGTTCCGTACGTCGCGAGAATAGCGGGCGGCGGGAGTTGCGCACATGTCACGTTCACGGGCGGACTACCTCCACCGACGATGATTTTTCCAGTACCGTAATTACCGAATGTCGTGTCCAACATGCCGTCGTCCTTGAGCTTGGCGACGCCGATACCATCCTTGCAAACACGATTGACAAATCCACTCACATAGATTTGATCACGCTGGGCCAGTCCGCTTCCGGTCGTCGTAACAGCAATTGAATTGGCATCATCGTATTTAGTAGGGCCGTCGTCGAACGCAACGGTGGTCACGCCTGACCCCCCAAATGAAGTAACCGGCAAGCCGGTCGCTGATACTTCCATTACGAGAAAGTCCCATGCGCCGTTGTCCGGAATATTCGATTGGCGAGTGCCTGCGAGATAAAAGGTGGGTCCACTGCCATCAGGATTCTCAGAACGGGCAATATCACGAAGAATGCAGCCACGATTGGTCGGACAATAATTTCCAGGATTTGGAAAAGTGGGTGCGCCGAGTGTGATCGAACTGTCGGCGTTGATGGTGCCGCGAATGAGCGTCGGGCGCCATACGCCGTTGAACGTCGAAGCGGTAACTGCAATTGATATTATCGGTGGAACCGTGTTGCTTGACGAAATAGCCATGGCACCGCTGTATTCTGAAAAACTCGAGCCCAGGACGACTTGGCTTCTGAGGATAGAGCCGTCGGTTCGGAAAACGTAAATATAGCTGTTGATATCGCCTGAGCCAGGATTTCTGTGATCCACAAGCACAAAAAGTCGATCTCCGATTACCTTGATGTCCACCACCTCCTTGACCGCGAGCGCGTTGTTAGGATCGTTGCTGTTGGGATAAATAACGTAATTATTGTCCACAAATCCGTACGCGCCTGGGTTTGTCCATGCAACGCGTAGGCCAGAAGAATTGTATCTCACCATACCCAAGTTATATGGCGGACTGGCGACGCCAAGGAATCCCGAGGTCATCCCTGCCACGATCAAATCACCATTGCTTAGACGCACGATTTTCCTGCCGACAGCTGCGGAAAATTTTTCGGTGAAATCAACCTTGTAAAAACCACCATTGAATCCCGGATCGGCGAAATAAGGAGCGGCTGCGTCCATAGCCCACAGCGCGACCGTGTTATGAGTATGCGGGTCGTAGCCGTCGGTGGAATTCTGCGCACGGCTGAGCGATGGGATCGCCAGCAATAGCAGCAATATTCCAGCCGATAACCGGAACGTGCGTGCGTATCCCGTCATGACGATTTCTCCATTTGAGCCATTGTTATTGCATGGCGGCATGAAAATAGGGGAATTTTCTGGTTTGGATACATCATCCGTTCGTCTCCGTTTTTGGCGTGGTCTTGACGTCGTGGCGAAATGCTATTGAGTTAGCAGGGGGGCGTACTGTTGCCGTCGGCGCTGAGCCGTGTCATTGCCAATTGGCGCCATCCCAGTAGCCGTCATCCCAGATCATGTTGGATGGTCCGGCAACGCAGGTGGCGTCGATGTTGATGACTGGCGTGCTGGCCATGGTTCCGCTGCCGTTGCTGAGCGTGCAGGTTTGTCCGGTTGGTTGCGTGGTGATAGTCGCCATGTAGGCGGTGCCGGTAGGCGCGGTGTTGACGAAAACGTACAAGCGCGGTTCGCCGCCATTGGCGGTGACTGGTTTGTCTTCACTGATCGCGGCCGCGGCGAGGTGTAGAACCAGTCCAGTGCCGGTTAGGCCGCTTACCTCACCGCCGAGGGTGCAGCACGGCTCAAAACCGTCAGTGAAAATACGGTCGCCAGCGCAGGCGGGCGCTGCCGCGCCAGCCAGTCCAAGAACGAGCAATGACAAGACGATCCGCATCCCTGCTGGCCTGCCAGAAGTTGCGATAAACATCACTGTGCCTGAAACAAACCGCCGGCGCGCCAGTTGTAGGCGCTGGCGCTGATGTGGTTGTAGCCGCCACTGACGGATGAATAGTCGCCATCGGCGCGGTTCACGTCCCCACCGCTCACCGTCGAATTGATGCCATAGGCGACGTTTCCATACCCACCACTTACCGAAGAATTGTCGCCGCTGGCAGAGCCGTTCCTGCCACCGCTTATTGAGGAAGACGTTGCGCTGGCCGTGTTGGTGACTCCGCCACTGACCGATGCAAATTGTCCACTTGCGACGCCGCTTCTGCCGCCGCTAACCGAGGAACTATCGCCGCTGGCTGTGTTTTGGAGTCCGCCACTGACGGATGAAACGCTGCCGCTGGCGACGTTCTGGTTACCTCCGCCGACTGATGAGTATTGGCCGCTAGCCTTGCCACTGACACCACCGCTGACGGAAGAATATTGGGCGCTGGCTTCGTTAAACCCACCGCCACTCACCGAAGAGATTTCGGCGCTGGCAACGTTGTTTTGGCCCCCGCTCACCGAAGCAAATCGGCCACGGGCGATATTGCTCCTGCCACCACTCACCACCGCATAGTCGCTGTTGACGACATTTGAATCTCCAGCGACGAATCCACCGTGCTGCGAATAAGAGTTCGCGTTGCCCACGATCAGATTGTTCGAACCGCTTCGCTGCCAACGCGCCCATATTGAGCCGCCCTGAACACAGCTGGCCTGGTCTTTGAACTGTCCGTCGGAGCAGGCTAAGGGCGCAATTCCGGAGAAACCGTTGTTGCCTACGATCAGATTACCCAAGCCGTTGGCGGGGGACGAGTCACTGATCCCGCTGACGACCTGCACGTTGATGTGATGAAAACGCGCTGTGTAGTAAGAGATGGCCGCGTTGTTAGGATCGGGTACATTGACCAGATCCAGGTTGGCGGAAAGCGCCATCACCGTACTTCCCTGCACAGCGGCTAGTTGTGTAGTCAGGGTGTTGATGGATATCTGCTGCCCGGCGATCGTCGTGTTAAGCATTGTGATCGCTGACTGCTGCCCGGCGACGGTTGTATTGAGGGAGGTCACGCTCGTGGTGAGTCCGTCAATTGCAGTTTGCTGACCCACCACCGTCGTGTTGAGCGTGGCGATCATGGTCTGCTGCGCGGCTAACTGATTCTGCACGGCGGTCATCGCAGCCTGCAGCGCCGCAATGTCGGCGGCGCTGCCGTTGACTGCGGTAGCGACTGCGCCAAAATTGGCATTGACCTGAGTGGCGACCGCGGGCGTGTTCGCGGTGAAGGTGTTGGGAATGGTCACGTTGCCGGCTGATGCGGCGCACATACCCATCAGCAGCAAGGACGCTGCGAACGCGCGGGCGAAACGATGGATAGACATGATAGAAATTCCTGGTGCGTAGTGAAAAACGTGAAGCGGCAGGAAGTGCGCCCTCGTGCTGCTGTGCGAAGCGTTACTGGACACACCCCAATTCTTTCGCCATCTCGAAAGAATGGCGCGGGTGTGTTCCATGTCGTTTACGCAAATTCCTGGCTAAACCGGACATTGATCGTTGAAAACACTGCGGGTGTTCGACCCGCTTGGTGGTAGTGGGCGGTTTGGCGGCAGCGATTACACGCGTGCTGGGCGCGAACTTCATCACGGCGCTGCGATGGCGCTGGGACTGCGTGATGGAGGTGCTACTTCGACGCGGTTGAGGAAAGCGATCGACACGACCCGAGACGCGTCGGCCGGCGCGGCTAGAGGCGGCCTCGTCCTACTTGCTGAGAGGAGGGTCCGCTTCGACGAATGCGAGGTCCTGCATGAACGGATGGTTGGCGCCGAGCGTTTTCAATCCGAGCTGGCGGGCCGCGGCCGAGGTTGCCTTTGCGCCATCAATATCCGCTGCAGCCAACTGCGCTTGTGCTTTCCAAACCCGAAACCGCAGCGCATCGCGGTTTTCTCTGAGCTGGTCTTCGAGGACAGCCGGTTGCTTCCGTCCTACCTCGAGTTCCGCTAACGCGTGATCGAAGGTTTTCAGCGCTTCGACATGTTGCTTTTTGTGGCTCAGCAGCACTGCACTTGCAGCGATGACCATGCTGGTCGAGAAATCCGCGTGGGGCAACATTGCCGCTTCGCGCTTCGCACCTTCGATGACGCGTTGCGCTTCAGCCAGTTGGTTGGCGCCCATGAGCGCCACGGATTGAAGTGCGCGCACATAGACTGCGTGAGATGCAAATCGCTCTCCCGACTGATGTGCCAGCGCTGCACTTTGGGCAAACTCTTCCACTGCCGCGCCCTCGTCTCCACGATGCAACGCAATTTCACCGGCCAACCAACTCCACTCGGGTGATTGAATTGACGTTGGAAATGCAATCCGGCTCTGACTGACTCCTTGTTCGATCGTTCTTGCTGCTCGATCCAGAGTTCCCAGGTCGAACGCATTGACAGCGTACGTGATGGACTCAAAGTTGGCCGGAAAGCTCATTCCCAGCCGCTGCCATTGTGCGGCACCATCGTCGAAAAGAACCTGCGCGGAAGCAAACTCGCCGAACAGTGCGCGGCGCAAGCCTGCCATCGTGGTCGCGTTCACATGCGCAACCGAGTCCCCGCTACCGATTTCAACCAGCGCGATTTCGGAATGCTCACGTCCTTTGCGTGGCTGGCGAATGCCGACATAGGCTGCGGCCAACTCCATGTGCGCACTCGCGATGTCGACTTTGCTTGCGGCCCTTTGTTGCATCAAAGACAGAGTCAACTCACCGGTACGAACCGAACTCGCGAAATCGCCGCTTGCGATGGCGATACGAGTTTGCGTGATCAGCGCATCGAGATAGATTCTTGAACGCGTATCTGCGCTGTGCGCAATCGCACTCGCCAGAGGTGCCGAAAGTCCAGCAACTTCGCTCAGTCCATAGTGCGCTTGCGCCCAACCCGTCACCAAACGCAGGTCGGCGCGTGCTGCGGTTTCAGCCGTGACAGGTGCACCACCCAACTCCCTCTCGGCCAGAGTCGCTGCGCTTTGACTTCGTCCCAGCTGAAGGTAAATACCCACAATTACTCCAGCCAACTCTCCGCGCACCTTGCTGCCCAGCGGCAGGCGTTGCAAGCGCTCAGCGCCTTCATCGAGGAACTCGCTGACGGGTTTCTGGCCCGTTCCGAGTTGGTGGTCTTCCGGCTGCAGGAACAACTGAATCAGTTGTTCTTTAATCTGCAAATTCCACTCCGCCTCGCGTGAGGTCTCGCGCACCTGCCATGCCATCGCAAACATTGCGACCGTGACAATGGCAATGATCATCGCGGTTAGCGCACTGGCCAGACGATTGCGGCGTAGGAACTTGCCAGTGCGATAGAGCCATCGATCGCGCATGGCACGAACCGGGCGATGCAGCTGCCAGCGGCGCAAGTCGTCAGCCAATTCGGTCGCGCTGGCGTAACGCTGCGCAGGGTCGTGGGCAAGGCAGCGCGCGCAGATGGCATCCAGTTCGCGATTCGCCTGCGGAACGATGTCGCGCAGGCGAGGGATGTCATCGTTCAATAGTTGGCGTAGCACTTCTCGCGGCAAGCCGGCGCTCAGTGGCGGTCGGCCCGCGAGCATTTCAAACAGAGTGGCACCGAGCGAGAAAACGTCGGCGGATTCGCTGAGCGGCTGACCGGTCCCCGCCGCCTGTTCGGGTGCCATGTATTGAGGTGTGCCTGATATTGCGGCGCCGTCTTGGTCCATTTCCTGATCGTGGCGCTGGGCCAGACCGAAATCTGCGAGGTGCGGTTCCTCATCGTTGTCGATCAGGATATTGGCAGGCTTGATATCCAGGTGCAGCACGCCAATGCCATGCGCATAGGCGAGCGCCTGCGCGATGCTCTGTGCTATTCGCACGGCTTCGAAATGACTGATCGGTCCGACGCGCGCCAGCCGCTCGCGCAGGCTTTCGCCTTCCACCAGCCGCATCGTGTAGAAACAGAATGCGTCGTGTTGACCGACATCGAATACCGAAACGATGTGAGGGTGCGCCAGTCGCGCGGCATGGCGCGCTTCGTTGCGTAAACGATCAATGAAATCCACGCCTGCCCAAGGCCCCGCCGCGAGTACCTTCAACGCAACATCGCGATCCAGGGTTAGCTGACGCGCACGGTAGACAACGCCCATGCCACCACGCCCAACCCGTTCCAACAGTTCGTAGTCGCCAAACGTTCTCTGTGCTGGATCGGCAAGGTCAAGGTCGAGATTTTCTACCGGTATCAGAGCCAGCGTCGACGCATGTGAAGAGTTGGCTTTCGCATCTTCGCCCTCTTGGTTGCGAAACAACAAACCGGCCAGACGACGGGCGCGGTCGTCACTCTCCAGCCATGCGCGCAGTTCGGTCGGATCAGGGTCGACGGGTCGATGCATGAGGGCTGCCAAAGGTGGCGCGATTGAAGAAGCGGAATCCCGTGATAGTGGTCGTTGTAGCGGCGAGCATTACCTGCACAGTGCGCTGGATAGGGCGCTTTGTTCGATGGCAATGTCCGCTTCGCTCGCCACCGTATCTTCCATTACGTCGTCAACCAGTTCCGACAGACGCTGGCGCAGCCGATGCACAGCAACCGCTATCGTGTTGCGCCGCATGTCCAGTTGGGCGGCGAGTCGCAGGTAATCCGATTCGTCCGGCGATTCGACGATGTAGTCGCGTAGCGTCGCGAACCAGTCTGCCTTGCCCGCAGCGTGCGCTTCGCGTTCCAGTCGCGAAAGGGCGCGCATGATGAGCGTGAGCGCCCATTGTCGGTCGAATTCGGCTTCGGGATCGGCTTGCGAGTCGCCATCGACCAGTCTTTCGAGCGCATTTTCGCCGAGCATTTCTACACTGCCGCCGCGCTTCAGCGCACGCGAGCCTTGCCGCTGTGTGGAGACGAAATGGCGCACCGCGCCGCGCAGGTAATTTCGAAAACGACCACGTCCGGGATCAGCGTTGTGGTGCACGCCTTGTTCGAGAAAATAGGCGAAAAATGCTTGGGTCAATTCTTCGGCATCTTCGTCGCGATCAACCGTGTGACGCAGGTAGGCCAGCACCGGTGCACGATAGGCCAGACATAGCGCCTCCATCGAGCGCCGACCATCCGGCGCGTCGGCATTAGCGGCGAGAATGAGACTCCATCGGGTAGTCGCGAATCCGGTCACCACGTACTTTCCTGTGCTGGACCGTTGAAGAGTCACGCACGTCGCGACTGTGTGTCAAACGCGCCGCCGCTGCTTTTGCACTCGGCACGCAAACGACGTGGGTGTTCACGATCTGCGACATGGATGCGGATGCTGTCTCGATGACCTTCAGACAATCGGCGTCTCTGTCACCAAAGTGCAAGGCTGCCAATTTAATGTGCTTGCTCGTTCAACAATGCTTCCAGTTGCTCGGCACGCTTTCGGTGTGAGTGGTCGGGCGGCAGCAGCTTCAGTGCCGGTGCCAGCAGCGCCAACTGCTCACGCGCGGCTGACTCGTCTTTCATGTCGACCAGTGTTTTCGCCAAGCCGAGGCGAGCACGGATCATGGTTGGAGAAATGGTGCCGGCGCGCTCGGCTTCCAGGCGAATGCTTTCCTCGAAATGCTCCTTGGCCTGCGCAAGCGTTCCCTGTCGTAGCTCGACCCGAGCCAATTGCTCGTAGCGGTCTGGCAGTCCGGCTGCGGTGGCAGCATGTGCGCCAGACTGCGATCAAGCAGCTCACGAAACTTAGCCTTCGCCTCATCAAATTTTTCGTCACGCAGCGCAATTTCGCCCAGTTGCGATTGCAGATTTAGGGCCGTAACACTGTTCTTCTCCGGGTCCAGGTCGGCGTAGAGTTTGATCGCCGCGTCGATAATCGTCCGAGCCTCGTCTGTACGGTCAAGGTGAATGAGGGCGAGAGCCAGATTGTTTTTTGCGATGACGATCCACCGACGCCAATCACCTGAAGTTTTCTCGAGGGCGCCGATGACCGGACGCATCAATTCTTCGACTTCCACGTAGCGTTCCAGTCGCGTCAGCACCACGACCAGATTGATCCTCGATTTCGCCGTTTCTGCGGAATCATCCCCATACAACGCACTGCGAACGGCGACGCTTTCGCGCAAGGTTTGTTCTGCCTCCTCAAGCAGCCCCGTCGCTGTCTGCGCCGCACCAAGGTTGGAGAGGGACACCGCGAGTGCGCGGTGATTGCTGCCATAGACCTTGCGACCGACGTCGACAGCTTCTCTCAACGGTACCAAAGCGTCACTAAACTGGCCGAGCATCATCAGAGACACACCGATATTCGACGCGGTCGCGGCGATGTCGGTATGCACCCCATCGTGCAGCAATCGCAGGATCGCCAACGCTTCTCGATACGGAATCAGCGACTCGTCAGGCTTGCCTGCGTTGGTCAAGGCACTACCGTACTCACCCAACGCGTTGGCGACCTTGTCGCCCGGCGGCTTCTCGATACCGCGCCAGATCGCGATTGCTTTGAGGTTTTCCGGCAAGCCCAAGTCGGCGTGCTGGTCCGCCGTCAATGCCAGGCCCAGCAACTGACGCACTTCGGCTTCGGCGGCGTCTTTCTTCCCCGCAACCAACGGCAGGGCTTGCTTCAGCAATGCGATGGCTTCCGGATAGCGCTGTCTCTCGTGCACGCTCAGTGCAAGCTCGCGTAATGTGTTCGCGTGATCAGCGGCCGAGGCCCGACCGTCGGCTTCTTCCAGAGTTAGCGCCTGACGCAATAACGGATCGGCCTCGTCGAAAAGGCTCAACTGATTGTGAATGCGACCCAGCGTGGTCAGCATGTCGGCGCGCAGCAGCGGTTGATCCTTCATCTCCGTCTGCACGCGTTCTACGCCACGGTTGAGCAAGTCGCGCGTACTGGGCACATCGTCGACGGCGCCGCCCGGCACATTGCTGTCGAACAGGCTGAGGACAAATGTTTTCACGGCGTTCGCGCGTTCCGCTTCCTGAAAGGCTTCGCGCGATTTCCAGACCACCCCAACCACGCCCGCGATCAGCAGCGAGAGTGCCAATCCGCCTAGACTGACCGCGACGCGATTCCGCTGCACGAACTTGGCCACGCGATATCCGAGGCGATTACCGGTGACCTGCACCGGTGCACCGGCCAGCCAGCGCGAAAGATCATCGGCAAATGCCTGGACGGTTGAATAGCGACGTTCGGGTTCCTTGGCGAGTGCCTTGTCGATGATCCGGCCGAGATCGCCACGCACAATTCGGCGAAACCCACCCAAGTTTGTTCGGCGCGCTGCCATGCGTTGCTCGGTCGCAGATTCCGTCGCTTCGCTACCGGCACGCACAATTGCTGCCGACATTTGCTGCGGCGGTGTCGTCGCAACGATGTGCGCGGCGGACACCTGATCGTGGCGGTCGATGGCATACGGCAAAACGCCAGCAATCAATTCGTAAGCGAGCACGCCCAGCGAATAGACGTCCGCCGATACTCCAGCGCCAGCACCAGCGAACTGCTCGGGTGCCGCGTATTCGGGAGTCATCGCGTGACCGACGCCAATGGTGCTGGCGAGGCCGTCATCGTCACCATCGCCAGCAATCAATCCGGCGACACCGAAGTCGAGCAACCTTACCGCACCCGATTCGTCGACCAACACATTGCCGGGCTTCAGATCGCGATGGACGACAAGGCGGGTGTGAGCGTATTGGACCGCAGCGCACACATCGATGAATAACTGCAGGCGTAATCGAACCGGCAGGCGATGCGAGTCGCACCACGATGTGATCGCCTCGCCACGCACGAATTCCAGTGCAAACCACGGACGGCCTTCGTCAGTCACACCGCCGTCGATGAAACGGGCGAGATTGGGGTGCGACAAGCGCGCGAGAATGCGACGCTCGCGCAGGAACCGTGCATGCACATCATCAAAGTCGTAGCCGCGCCGGATCAGCTTGATCGCGACTTCCTGCGCAAAATCGGACCCTTCACGAACCCCGCGATAGACGATGCCCATGCCGCCACGACCGATGCGCTCCGCGACGCGATAGGGGCCCAACTTTCCGCCGACCAGGGCGTCGTCGAGTTCGCTACGGTCGGTTGGGATTACACGTTCGTCACCGAGATCGCCGACGCCGGGTTCATCGCCGACCAGATCGGCACCACCAATCCGGGCCAGCATCGATTGGACGCGAGCATGCAGTTCTTCATTGCCGCTGCATTGCTGCGCGACAAAGCGCGCTCGATCTCCGGGATCGGTGTCAAGCGCATCGCGGACAATCTTCAGTGCATCAATTTCGGAGTTAGCCATTGCGCAGCCTTTGTCGAATCATCGCGTCGCGTTGGCGACCTGCCAGCTAGAACTTTTTACAGATGTACATTCCGATACGTTTCCAGCTTACTTGTCCCTTTCCGCCGTCGACCAGTCGATGTGATGGACGCAGGGCCAAACCGCGCAGCGAGGTGAAAAGGTCAACTCGACGACCTCACGAAACCACGACCGCCTCGAATGAATCACATAGTCTTCAACACTCGACCAACCTTCCCGCACCGATGCAGTCAACCATCGATCAGCAGATGTCGACCACTGTTGGGCGCATCGCCACTCAGTACTCATCGGTCCACCATTTGTTCTGCGGCTTTGGACTCGGGTGCTTGCTGTGTGCCGGAACTCGCGAGCAAATCCAACGCTTGTTTGGCGAAGCCGACGCGCGCGCCGATCTGCTGTCTTGCGTCGGCCAGCCGCGCCTGTTCCAGCAGCAACTGGATTTGATTGCCGGGGTCGATATCGGCAGAGAGGGATTGCGCTTCATCGAGAGAAGTTGCGGCCACATCAAGCTTCCGTTCTCGCCGATAAATTTCCGCGCGGGCGATGAGTGCCACGACCAGGAATCGGGATTTCGTGGAGCGAATGATTGGCAGTCGTGCATCGAGCAGGGTCGCGGCATCGCTCAACTTTCCCTGTGCCGTCAGCGCGCGCGCGAGCAGTACGGTGCCCTTGTCGATCAAATCCGCACGCTTGGTTTTCTGGGCCATGTCCAGAGCGGGCTTCAACGCAAGCGCTGCACCGTCGACATTGCCGATGCGAAGCCGTGCCTCACCAAGATTTTCCAGCACCAGCGGTCGCAGGGGATGTTCCGGCGCCTGCTTCTGCAACATTGCCTCGGCTTCGAGCAGATGACGCTCTGCTGCGACCACGTCGCCAGCACCAAGTTCTGCGACGCCAAGGATTTGCACGCTGCGCATGTACTTCAAAGAATCCTTGCCATAAATGCGGATAACTTCGCTTTCTGCTCGACGCAAATAAGCCAGTGCTTCCGGCTCTCGATTTACGCTCGACAAGGTCTGGCCAACCGCCCAGAGTGCGCGCGAAACGGCAGGGTTGCTTGCATCCGTATAAAGTCGATCAAGGATCGCGAGACTCTGCATGGATGCATCCACGGCATTCTCGCTTTGCCCGGCAGCATCCAGAAAATAGCTCATCTCCAACAACGAATCGGCGTACTCGCCGCCTGCGGAACCGTGCAACGCTTGCGTCGTTCGAATCGCCTCGCGTTGCACGCCCAATGCTTCATCGAAGCGGCCCTGCAGGTACAAAGCGGTTGCGAGACCGTCCAGCGCAACAAGCAATGGTTCGTCCACGGGCTGGGTACGCAGAAGATCGAGCGCGGTCTTGGCCTCGCCCTCGGCTTTCCCGGTCTCGTTGCGTGACAACAGCGCCGTTGCGTATTCGGCGTGCGCGTTTCCTCGCGTCGCGATTGAAATCGCAGGATCATCGTCTGCAACGACGACCGCCTGCTTGAGAATCTCTATTGCACTGTCAAAAGCCGCGAGCTCGGTATATGTTTTCCCGATAATCGTTGACATCGCCACGCGAAGGTCGGGCTGCGTGGCGAGTTCCGTGGTGACGCGCTTGCTGGCTCGGTCCAGAACTTCCCGCACCGTAGTGTCTTTGCCACCGTTGGTTTCTGGTGACGCTGCCGAGAGCATCGAGGCGAGGAAGTCTCGCGCCGCCGTCGCACGTTGCGCATTCTGCTGAGCGACGTCCGCTGCATACATCGCTTTGCGCGCCTGCCACGCAGTACCTGCAATGCCTGCCATCAACGCGACCAGCGCAAGCAACGACACCGAAACCAACACACGATTGCGCGCAACGAATTTGCCGAGACGATAGCGCAGGCTGTTGCCCGATACCCGGACTGGCAATCCGCGCAGCCAGCGGGCAAGGTCAGCTGCATACGCGTCGACCGTCGGGTAGCGTCGCGCAGATTCCTTGGCCAGCGCCGTTTCCAAAATATGACCCAGGTCACCGCGCACCAGATTGCGGTAGCTGCGCAAGGTCTGGCCACGAACCTCGAGCCGTGATTCGGTCGTCGGCAGTACCGTGCTTGACGTTGGCGCGTCGGTCGGGCCGGCAGGCACCCGCAGAATTGCAGTGGCAAGCGACTGTGGCGGCGTCTCGCGCACCACGCGCTCGACTTCGGCCATGTCCTGGCGATTGACTGGATAGGGCAGCACGCCGCTAAGCAACTCGTAAAGAATCACACCGAGCGCGAAAATGTCCGATGACACACCGACTGCCTCGCCAGTGAACTGCTCGGGCGCTGCGTATTCGGGTGTAAACGCGTTGCGCATGCCGATGGTAGTTGGCCGACCCGTGTCATCCGGATCCGGTGCGAGTAGTCCTGCAACGCCGAAATCAAGCAGGCGCACGGTTCCATTCGCATCGACCATGACGTTAGCGGGTTTCAGGTCGCGATGCACCACCAACTGGGTATGTGCGTACTGCACCGCGGCGCAGACGTCCAAGAACAGTTTCACGCGTGCGGCAATATCCAGCCGACGTGCATCGCACCACGTGGCAATCGGCTGTCCGTCAACGAATTCGAGTGCAAACCACGGTCGGCCTTCATCAGTTACACCACCGTCAATAAAACGGGCGAGGTTGGGGTGCGAAAGCCGTGCGAGGATGCGCCGCTCACGCAGAAAGCGCGCGTGCACGTCGTCGAAATCGTAGCCGCGCCGGATCAGCTTGATCGCGACTTCCTGTGCGAAATCAGCACCTTCGCGCAGCCCCCGGTAGACGATACCCATGCCGCCGCGACCTATGCGTTCGATGACGCGGAACGGGCCGAGCATTTCTCCGACCAACGCATCGGCGGACCCCGCATCACGCGCGTGCCTCGCCCACTCCGGGTCCGCGTTCTCCCCTTCGGAATCACCTTCGGCTATGCGCCGGAGCAGCACATCGACGCGCTCGCGTAATTGGGTATCCACACCGCAACGCATCGACACGTATTCGTCGCGATCGCCCGGATCGGTGTCGAGCGCGTCGCGAACGATCTTCAGTGCATCAATTTCGGGGCGAGGCATGGCGTAGCCTTGATCGAGTGGTCGCAACCAGTTGGCGAGCTGCCAACTGGAAGCATGAAGCCTCTTTATGGGTGGGCACCTGTCCGCACGTCGTTGCCACGGAGCGTCCAACCGTCAGGCGCAACTTGCCGGCAACTACTCGATACGCAAAAACCCGATCAAACCGGACAGCCGATTGAAGGAATACAGCGACGACACCGCTTGGGTCGAGTCGCATCTTGTTGATCGCCGGGATGCAGTGCCGTCAGACAGGCTGATCGAGCCGCTCGCGCAGCCATTCGCGCGCTGCCGCCCAGTCGCGGCGCATGGTGCGTTCATCGATGCCCAACGTGGTAGCAATTTCAGCCGAATCGAGCCCCATGAAATAGCGCAGTTCAACCACTTTGGCCATGCGCTCGTGGGCCGCTTCCAACTCTTCGAGCGCAATGTCGAGCTGGGCCATGTCGGTGCCGTCCGGGATCGGCAGTTCCAGCGCTTCGGTGAAGTCGTCGCGAATCCAATTGCCACCGCGCTTTTCCGCGTTTGCCCGGCGCGCACGATCAACCAGCACCTGCCGCATCATTCGCGCCGATGCATTCAGCAGGTGCGCAGTGTCTTCGAATGCGCTGGGTGGGCGGCCGAGTAACTTGAGCACCACGTCGTGGACCAACGCCGTGGTTTGCAGGGTGGCGTGTCCAGGCGTGACCCGCAGTTCGCGGGAGGCGATTCGGCGAAGGTCCGCGTAGACCAGCGGCAGCAGCCGATCCAGCGCGGCCGCTTCGCCGTCGCTCCAGCGTCGCAGCAACACCTGAACGCTGTTTGCGCTTGAATCGTCCATGCGCAGACGGTAGCCCAGCCATCGACTGGTCGCAATGCAATTTCTGCATAGTCGATCAGGCTTGTGACTGCAGCCGCACTTTTTGTAGGGCGGCTGCGCAACCGCGGACCTCCGCCGCAGTCTTGCAGCTACAACATGACGGGATGATATTTGGCAGCGTGTTCTAACCTGCGCACGTTGCTGGTCGGCATCGACGCAGTCGCGTCCATGTGGTACCCGACAGTCCTTCGGCGCGTGCCCTGCAAGGATCATCGACCACGTGAAGCGAAGGTCAGTTCCGACGGTGTCCCGACGGTAGGTGCCGTCGCCACCGCCGACGCAGCTGTTTTCCTTGTAGGCATCCGCCATCCAGCTGTCGGCAAACGAAACCTTGTTTCCGGCGGTTACATACTTCCCTTTCACCTAGTCCTTGCCATCGATGTTAGTGCCGGTGTAGGAGCCGTCCGGGTTGATCACCGCGACGACCGAACTATCCTGTGCACTGGCGAAGCGCCCGGTTGGAAAATCGTTGCCGGTGGAGACCACCCTCGTTTCGGCCATTGAGCAGCCCGCTGCGCCGATGGCGATTGCCACGGGAAAAAACCGTTATTAGTATTAGTGATTTCATATTGATGCTCCTCGGTTCAGTAGTTTTTTTACGACTTGAGAACGTCGCGCGATTGCTCTGTAAAAATACAGCGTCCCGTCGCCGGGAGAACAACTGGCGACGGCACGCTGAAGTAAATCAATCTATTATCGAAACCGCTGGCGAAGCTGCGGTCAGAAGAAACGAGGATGAGGCGGCCTGTGATATAGCTCACCGTATTTCCTGCGCTCGCATCGCGTCCGTTGCCCGCCACCGCCATGGCAATGTGAAAATCGGGTTGCCGTCCCAGTGAAAAATTCATCCTGTTTCCGGACGGTTTGCGAGAGAGCCACGAAGGGGCATGGATCTAAACGACTTCTGATGCGAGCACTTACTCCACGCCGTTGTGGAAAATGACGTCTCTCGATTGGAGCCGCGCGGAAAAGAAGCTGAGCGTCGCGCTAGCTGCGTTGTCCCGGACGTCGCCCGCGCCAGTGAAACTTCCATCGCCGTTGGCGACGATCCCGTAGATCGTGGCGCTGCCCACAACGTTGTTGTAGCCTTTCAGGTTCTCGATCGCGCCGGTGTTGGCGTTCACCACGGCGAGCATCGGATAGTTGAAGATCACCGAGGTCGGGTCGCTGAACCCGCGATACCAGCCGCCAATGGCAAGATGGTTACCATCTTTGGCCATTGACCAGGGAACTTCCTCGACGTTGCTGAAGGTGCAATTGCCTGTCCCGCTGCCGCAACCGCCGAACAGGATTCGGCCGTTGTTGCCGAAGCTGCTGACCACGTCACCGTTGCCATCTAAGCGGACAACACCAATGCCGCGCTGGGCGTTTCGCGAAATGCTTAGCGTTAGATAGATGTCATCGACGTAAGCTAACGGGGGGACAACGTGAAAGTCAGTCTGCAAAGAAACCGCGTAGTCCGCATTGTCGCCGCCATCATCAAATGCGATATGCGGGTCATAGCCCGTGGAACTGACGCCGAAGGTCAGGTCGCGACTGCCATTTCCGTTAAAGCGTAGCACCGATGCGTCGTAACTGGGCACTCCGGATCCCTTGAAAGTGACGGCGACATAGTATTTCGGCGAGGCGAAAACAACGGGGCCCTTCTGGGCCTTGATCCCCTCAAACGCCGCGTAGGTCGAGCATTCCACTGCGGTCGCCGCGGTCGTGCACGCACTCGCTCGATAGAAAGCGAAGCCGCCGCTGCCGAAGGTCGAGTCCACACCTAGGCCACCATTCGGATCGATCGTGTAACGAGACATCCAGATGCGTGGTCTCGATGGAATATCGCTCGGCACCGGATCGTCGCCAAGCACAATCAACTTGGAACCGCTGATCGTGAAGCCGCGTCCGGGCTTGTTGGTGTTGCCACCAGGGGTATTGAACCACCAGCCGCGGAAAATTCCATTGCTGGAAAACACCATCATGATGGGACGAATGGCCCCAGTCGTCGACTGCTCATTAGCCATCACCAAGATATTGTTTTCATGGACTTCAAGCCCCACAACGCCGATGAAGGCGCCCGTGGGCTGGCCGCTGTTTGCATTCGGGTAGACGATGTATTGATCGAAACGCGAGTAGGGGGAAGGGATGCTGCTCCAGGTTTGGCGTCGACCCGACGGGCTGTATTTGACCAATCCAACTTGGTCGGCTACGGAAGACCCACTGCGCGGCACAATACCGGCAACAATCACGTCACCGTTGTCCAGGCGCGCAATCTTCTGGCCAAAGTAGTTTTTCGTGCTGCTGTCACTGAATCGATCAAAAGTAACGCCAGCCAAACCGTACGTGGGGTCGTACCGGTAGTTGTCGATTTCCGGAGATCCATCCGGCGAATCGGCGTCTCCGCTCCCAATCGGTTTTGCAACGGCGGTGGACATCGATATGCAAAAGACGATGCTGGCAAGGGCACCGAGCAAGCCGCGCGACCGCGCGGAAGCCTCATAGCGATGACCAGATGCAGGGGCGTTATTCATCGGTTTATCCTCCAATAAAAGGCTAGTGGGACGTGTGGTCGGTTGCGCAAACGCCACGGTTTTCAGGTTGACCTGCTGTGCATTCATGGTGTGCTTCTCCAAAGTGGTTGGTCTCAAAAAAATGAGACTCAATGTCCGGCGAATCACCTTCGGACGCAGCCGGTATGACGCCGCTCACTGGGGGATACGCCAAATCCTTCGCAAACCGGACATCGGCCCAGAACACTTGGGGCGCAATGCGCATGAAAGCTCATGGATGGTTCGGCGGCAGCGATTACATCGGTCGCGAAGCTGGCACAGCCGTTTCGATCACCTGGTCTCAGCGATGCCCATCGCGGCGCTCGGCAAAACGACCTTATGCTGGCTCACGATCGTCATCGAGAACGAGCCTGGAGAAGAGCACATTCTCCAAGCGCGAACTGGTTTGCGATCGCGTCGCCGACTGGCGAGTTACGCGCCAAGCCGTAGTCGAGTTGGTATCGAACCGGCTTTGGTCCTGACGTACTCAGTTGTCGAAACCACTCGCGAAGATGCGGTCGGAAGGTATCGGGACGAGCTGACCAGCGACATAACTCAATGCGTTGCCCGCACTGGCATCGCGTCCGTTGCCCGACACAGCGAAGAACGGCGTGACGCCGACCGAATTGTTGAAAATCCCGTACAGCACGGCATCGCCAAAGCGGCTGCCATCGGCGCGCTTGACCGGGTGAACATTGAAGTCCATCAGTTGTCCGCTGACGCCGTTGACGACGGCGAGCATGGGGTCGTAAAAGTTGGACGACCCGGTTATCCCATGGTGCCGGTAGCCTACGATGCCGATCCGTGCACCGCCCGACGTCCCGGCAATCGCTGTTGAATAATCTCCGCCGGGCGGCGCAACGCAAATCGGTGCATTGCCTTGACCACCGAAGATCAGCTTTCCGCCGGAACCGAATGACGTGTTGCTGGCGCCAGTCGCGCCATTAAGTTTCGCCAGTCCTATTCCCGAAAAGCACTTGCGTGAGACTTGCGCTGCCATGTACACATCGCTCTGATAAACGTACAGGCCGGTCACTCGGTCGTCCAAGGAGCTATTCGCCTCATCAAATATTGCACGACTCCAGCCACTGCCATTGAATTCCGATTTAATGGCACCGGTAACGGACGATATTTTCAGCGCGATGGGGTCCCAGTTGGTTCCACTGATATGAATGCTTGCGCCGACATAGACATCGGTCGTTTGTGCAACGCCTTTTGGCTCCGCGACGTAACCTGCGATTACATCGCAGACCCCACCGCCGCAATAGCCGTTTGGCGCGTCGTAGCCACGTACGCGATTAGGCCCGCTACCGCCGTAAGGAAATCCCCAGGTATTGTCGTCAATCAGTAAACCGTTGTTATTGAAGTTCAGTCGCGTAACGGCAATGAAGGGAGCGCTTCCGCCATAGGCAGTTGCAGCAACGATGACTGCGCCGCTATACGTTTCCACCATTTGTGCACCATAAAAATCCACCGCGTCACCTGAGATGCTGGTGGAGCTGCCGAAAACCTTCGTTTTCCCAATCAGCGAACCATCGGTTATAAAGGTAACCACACTCACGTTACGGTGTCCTAACGTCAACGCCGTGTGCGAGGAGTCTGGTTCGTCAACGAGGACATCGATGTATGCACCTCGAACGTTGACATCGCGCAGAAATTGAAATTGCGAGGTTGATGAGCCGCCCGGATAGACAAGATAGTTGTTGGAAGCGCGACCGTATTGATGGGGATTGGGCCAGGGCACGCGTTGTCCGGCCGCGTTGTAGCGAACCAATCCGATACTGCACAACTTCGTGCCATCTCCACAGAACCCTCCGCCAACCCCATCCGGCACCAAACCGACGACCACCATGTCGCCCTCGTAAAGTTGGGCGGTAACCAAGCCCAGCTGATCAAGGTTGCTGGCGTCGGCGAAGTGGTCAAGGAAAAGTCGGCCACCGTTGAAATTGGGGTCGATGACGTAATCCTCAATTGCCGCAACAATGTCCGGCGTCCATGGAGCCGCTCCGGTGGGTTCGAAGTTGAATGGCTCCGCGTATGCGTGCGCAAGGCACGCGCTGCCGGTCGCCAGCATGCCGATGACGATGGCGTAACGCACTGCACGCAACGCAACACCCTTTAGCGGGTGTTGATTAAATGCTGCGAATCTCGATGTGCTCATGAAGTGTGTCTCCCAAGGTGTAGGTCTCGATTCATGAGAAACGAGGTTTGATCCGTCACGCCGGCTCAAGCCGAATGATGTCGCTCATTGAGGGTTACGTGGAAACCCTCTCCAAACGGACATCGTTCCAGAAAGGCCGGCACGCTGGGCGGAGCGGCGCGCTTGGAGGCTCATGGTCGGTTCGGCGGTAGCGATTACAGCCGCCGCGAACTTGTGACAGGTCCACGTGACGAGAAGAACCCGGCAGTGGTCAGTGCAGCGCTCCAATCCCGCCGCCTTGCGCTAAATCGAGGCTGCCGCCGCGGACGTGATTGGGTACACGCCGCTACTTGGACGCACGCTTGGCTCGCTCGTCCCGGTTCCTAACCCGCCGCGCGCATAGGGCGTTAGAAATGAGACTTGGGCGGAATGCGTTGCGGTGATAGCCGACGATATCGATCTGTTTGAACCCGGATGATCCCTGGCAGCTCCAGATTGCGTATGTCGATGTAACGGGCACTCCTGCCCATGTCGAGGCTGCCATCATGATTCGCACTCTTTCACTCTGCCTACTCACCGCCGCTTCCAGTTCGGCGTTCGCTGTCGACGGTATTCCCGATTCCACGTTCGGCTTTCTTGCTTCCGGGCGAAACGTGATCTCGCTCAACCGTGGCGGCACCAACAGCGACACCATCGTGGACGTGTTGGTTAATGCTGATCGATCCATCTTCCTCGTCGGCACATCGAAAGGCGAAGGCAGCAACTCGCGCTACTCCATCACGAAATTGACCGCGAATGGCTTGGTTGACCCGTCGTTCGGCGTTAACGGTACGGCTTACTCCGCCGGCGCCAACCTTGAGGCGAGCCGTGCGCGGCTGGATGCGGCGGGCAATGTGGTGATCGTCGGAACAGCTTCGTTCGCAGGTAGCGACAAAGACTTCAATGTCTGTCGGTTCAATCCGCAAGGCCAACCGGCGGTGTTCTCCTCGCTGGGGACCAATTGCAAGAACATCCCGGTTGATATCGTTCCTGCTGGAGTCGACATCGCCAGCGACTTCCGCATTGATGGTCAGGGACGCATCACCATCGTGGGCACGGGATTCCTGCACTCTACGAGAAGCCGCGTTGTACTTAAGCGTGTACTAGCCAACGGCCAGCTCGACCCGCTGGAATCGTGGCGGCCCGACGGTGGTCAATTCGAGTACGTGGATCCCAGAATCAACCGCGGCACTGCGCTGGCGATTCAGGCCGACGGCAGCTACATTGTTGTGGGCGAAGTGGGCGATTCGGAGTCCCCAAATGGAACTTCGATTTTGTTGGCGCGCATGCACAGCGACGGTAGTCGCGATGAAAGCTTCCAGAACGGTGCCATGTTTGCCCAGTTTGGTGTGAATCTGGGTGTTCCGTCGCATCGTGACGATGTAGCGAATGCAGTGGAAATTCTCAGCGATGGAAGCATCGTGGTGTCTGGTAGCGTGGAGTCCGGCAGCGGCTTAAGTGAGCGCAAAGCGTTCGTGTTCAAGTTCCAGCCTGCGGACACTGCCCTCTTCGACACCAGCTTCGCCAACGCTGGGCAGCTCATCTACAACGGCGGTTACACCACCGACTTCAACAGGTTGCTGGTGCAGAGCGACGACAAGATTGTTGTTGCCGGATCGCGCAGAGCTACCAACACATCAGATTCGTTCATGCATGCGATTCGCCTCGAGTCCAATGGCTTCCTGGACACCAGCTTCGGAGCAGTGGGAAGAGTCGATGTGGACTTTCTGCTACCTCACGGTCCCGATTACGGCACTGCCATCGCGTCGCAAGATGGCAGCCTGCTGATCGCAGGCCAATCAACCAACCAGAATTTTCTGGACCTTGATCAAACCATCACTCGTCTGCACAACGACCTGATATTTGCTGACGACTTGGAGTAAGCGCGCTCGCACGATCGACGGCGTGCTGCCACCATCGCACTCCCGGCACATTTTCAACATCGGCCATGGCGTTATGATCGCGCCATGGCCGATCTTTCACCCGCGATCACCGTTGCACTGTCCAATGCCGACAGCCCCGCCGGTCGCGACCAACTGTTCTCGCTGGTCTACGACGACATGCTGGTCATTGCTCGCGCCCAACTGGCGCGCAACCAGCGCGGCAACACGCTCGATACCCGCGCCCTGGTCAACGAGTGCTACCTGAAACTGGAGCGCGCCGGTTTCGACTACGCCAACCGCAAGCACTTCTACGCCACCGTTGCGCAAGCCATGCGCCACGTCGCCATCAGCCATGCACGTGCACGCCTTGCGGAACGTCGCGGCGGCGATGCAGTTTTTATCGAACTGGATGCGCTTACCGATCATCCACTTCCAGTGGATGCGCAGGCGGAACAATTGCTGGCTATCGACGCCGCCCTGAAAAAATTGTCGGAACTCGACGAGCGTTTGGTCAAGGTGGTTGAGCTGCGTTTCTTCGCCGGGCTGGAAGTCAGCGAGATCGCCGAGCTGCTGGACGTTTCCGAACCCACGATCAAGCGCGACACACGCGCGGCAAAGGCGTTCTTGCAGCGCGAGTTGGGGCAAGCGGCAGGCTAATCCGCCTTCGAGCAACTTCCTTGCGATTGGCATGATCCCTGTCTGCATGGTTTCGCGTATGTCCTGTTGATGCCGCCCGGTATCGACAACTTTCAGGACTTCCCATGATCAATCCAATTCGTATCGCGCTTGCTGCCGCCCTCTTTGTGTCGCTGGCCGCCAACGCTCAAACAACCACCTTAGTTCCCGTTGCAATCAGCGGCTTGCACGCCAACGGCACTGCGTTCAATGGCCTGACCTTCAATGGCCTTCGCCTCAATGGCATAGTCCTCAATGGCATAGTCCTTAATGGCATCGTCCTTAATGGCCTGACCTTCAATGGTAACTACCTCAATGGAAAGTTCCTCAACGGCTGGAGCTTGAATGGTTGGAGCTTGAATGGAATTCAGTGGAACGGGATTCAGTGGAATGGTTTGATGCTTGACGGTCGTCTGCATCCGACTGATGGCACCACGCCACCAGCTACCGCGTTTATCCCGTTCTTCAGCTGGAAGCCTGCGGTGAAGGAAGCCGATTGGTCCGCCCTGCCTGTCGCCAACGTCCAGGTTCGCCTGCCGGCTGCGCCGTAATGCACAAAGCCATCGCCGACGTCTTCACCCTGATATTCGTTATCGCCAGTTTGTCGGCGTCAACGATGGCGTATTCCGGTTCGCTCAGCGTTGACGGCACCCGCTTCGTGTTCAAGACGGATGACGGCAAGACCCTCCGCGGTGCTGAACTGATTGGCGCCGAGCTGGACGTGGGCGATGGCAGCACGATTCGGATCGACGCGGTTCGCGTTGACCCACTTGACCCAACCGGCGACACGTTGTTTCACACGGTCAGCGTTCGCACCAACGACGGCGCGTGGCAAAACCCTTGCCAAGCCGCACCGGACGGGACGCGTGAAGTGTTCCCTATTCCAGGTCGTTGGGATGCTGACGGACGCTATCGTCTTGACGCCGATCACTTCGCACTCAGTTGCACCAGTGGTGCGCAAGCAAAGTGCGTGCGCTTTGGCTACAAGCCGTGGCGACAGGCGGCCGATGGAACGGGACTGGCACCGCTTTACGAATCCTGCGTGCACATGGTCCGTGCCGATTATTGTGGTGACGGCGTGCCAGCAACGCGGAACGGAACCTTGATCGATATTTTTGACGATCACGGCATCCAGACGTCCGAGGGCGACTCGGTGCTTTCCTTTGAAGCCGGATGGTCGCCAACGGGCGCGGTCTGCGTGGCGCGTACGCGCATCGCAGAAGAGCTTGATCTCAAAGCCCTCGTGCAACGATGTCCGCGCCTTCGCGATGCGGTCGATAAAAGTTGCGATGCGAAACAGGCTCGAACGTTGGGCGCGCTGGTTTTCAACCGCTCGCGCTAAGCTGCGCGAACGTCGATCTCAGGAACCAGGATAGCAATGCAAGCGGAGAACTGGCAACGCGTTCGTGCGCTTTTCGACCTGCTGGCGGACATGTCGCCCGACGCCTGGGAATCTGCGCTCGACGAGCAAGGCGTTATCGATGCTCAGCTGCGTAGCGAAGTTATCAGCTTGTTGAGGGCGGATCGCGAAGATCTGGTCCACACCCATATCGACGCCCAAGCGCCCGCAATGCTGAGCGACTTGGCAGAGCGCGAAGTGGAGGTGGAAAACCAACGCCTCGACGGCCGTTGCGTCGGCGCGTTTCGCCTTGTCAGCGAAATCGGTCGCGGCGGCATGGGTACCGTGTGGCGGGCAGAGCGCGTCGAAGGCGGCTTCGAGCAAGTCGTCGCGATCAAGTTGATACGCGCCGATTGGGACGCTGCCGAAATGATCCGGCGCTTCCGCGCTGAGCGTCAGATTCTTGCGCACCTCAATCATCCGAACATCGCCCATCTGATTGACGGTGGCATTACCGACGATGAGCGCCCGTGGTTGGCGCTGGAGTATGTCGACGGCATCGATCTGCGCAGTTACTGCGATCAACACAAACTCGATATCGAGCAGCGCCTGAAACTTTTCATGACCGTCTGCGAAGCGGTCAGCCATGCGCACGCACATTTGGTCGTACACCGCGATCTGAAACCTTCCAATCTGCTCGTCACCCGTTCCGGCGAAATCAAGCTACTCGATTTCGGCATTGCGAAACTGGTCGACCACGGCTCCATCCACGCGAGTATCCAGCGTGTTTTCACGCCCGAATATGCCGCGCCCGAACAAGTGCGCGGTGAGGTCATCACCACGTCGGTCGATGTCTACGCGCTCGGCCTGCTGCTGTACGAATTGTTGACCGGACGGCGACCCTACAACGTCAGGAATTCGACGCCAGCCGCGTACGAGCGTGCGATTCTTGACCAGGAACCGACGCGTCCCAGCCTTGTTCTCGTGGCCGATGGCGCTGCGCTCGACGACACGTCACTGCTCGGAAGCTCGGGGATTTCGCCACAGCAATTGCGTCGACAGTTACGCGGCGATCTCGACGCGATCATTCTCAAGGCGCTGAGAAAAGACCCGCAGCAGCGCTACGCAAGCGTTGCCGATTTTTCCGCCGACATCCAACGTCATCTGGGACGTCAGCCGGTCCTTGCACGGCGCGGCGGTTGGCGATATCGCGCCGGCCGCTTCCTGCGCCGACACGCAGTGGCAACCGCCAGCGTTGTCCTCGCCGTTGCTGCGCTCGCGACAGGATTGATCGTTGCAACGCATCAGCGCGATCTCGCGCGGATGGAAGCAGACAAGTCCGAACGCGTCCTGGAATTCATGGTCGGGAATTTCCAGTCGGCCGATCCCGGTACC
Source organism: Lysobacterales bacterium (assembly GCA_038236135.1). Classification (GTDB taxonomy): domain Bacteria; phylum Pseudomonadota; class Gammaproteobacteria; order Xanthomonadales; family Rhodanobacteraceae; genus Dokdonella. The sequence continues at coordinate 64,853 of JBBSTF010000007.1, read as the reverse complement.
AGTGACGGTGCAACGATAACGGCGCGCGAATTGCTTGACCGGGGGGCGAACCGCATCACGAGCGAACTTGACGACGCGCCAGAGCCGCGTGCGCAATTGCTGGAAACCATTAGTCGCGCTTATTTGGGAATTGGTGCTTTCGACGAAGCGTTGCGCAACGTGGAAAGTGCGCTGCTGATTCGCGAAGAGCTGGGTGATCCGGTAGCCGTTGCGAAGGCGTTGGTCCTGCAAGCGTCGGCGCTGAAAAGCTTGACCAGGAATGATGAGTCGCTCATTACCGTGAATGCCGCACGTGCGTTACTGGTGCAGTTTCCGTCGAACCGCAAGGCGTTGGCGGTAGAGGCTGAAGTGCTGAGCCTGGCTGGAATGCACGCGCTCCTTGACAAACACTATGACGCCGCACTGGCCGACTGGAAACGCTGCAACCAGATCCAGCGCGATCTATTCGGACCCCTCGACGAGCGCACGCTCGACAGCCAAATGTTGATCAGTCGCGTCCTGGGTTCTCAGGGGAACTTTTCCGAATCCATTGCGGAGATCAGCGCTGCAATCAGTACGCTTGAATCCGCACGACCGCCGCGCGCATCAAAGTTGTACGAAGCGTACAACGCGTTGGGCTCCGCCGAAGGCAAGCGCAAACGCTTCGATCTCGCTGAACTCGCGAATCGCAAGTCACTACAACTGGCGATGGATGTCTACGGAACGGACCACTGGTATACGGCAATCGCTTTCAACAACCTAGGTCGCGATCTGATCGACCAGTTGCGGCACAAAGAAGCTATCGAACCCCTGGAGCAAGCCGTTGCCACCGCGCGGGCAGTGCTGCCGCCGACGCATGGTTTTCTGGCCAGCGCATTGAAGAACCTCGCACATGCCCAGTTTGGTGCAGGCCATTTTGCGTCAGCCAAACAGAACTACCAATCGGTGCTCGACATATCGCTCCAGAAGCCCGGCACGCGAGGCGTCGTCGATGAGGACATTCTCAAGGCAATCCAGGCATGCGATGCCGCGTTGGCCAAGCCAGAAAAATAAGTCGCGAAGTATCCCGACCGTTCGGAGTTGAACGAGCACGTCAGCCCGCCATGCCTTGAAGCGCCAGGCCAGTAAGCCACGCCGCGTAGGTGCCGAGCGCATAGCCGAGCACGGCCATCAATACGCCAACCGGTGCCAGGCTGGGATGGAAGGCGCTGGCGACAACCGGTGCGCTGGCGGCACCGCCGATGTTGGCTTGCGAGCCGACCGCCATGAAGAACAGCGGCGCACGGATGAGCTTCGCGATGGTCAGCATGATCAAAGCATGCACGGTGATCCAGCACAGTCCTAGCGCGAACAATTGCGGCCGGTCGAATACCGCGCCGATGTCCATATGCATGCCCAGCGTCGCGATCAAAATGTACAGCGCGGCCGAGCCAATTTTGGAAGCGCCAGCGCCTTCGAGCTTACGCACTCGCGTGAAGCTCAGCGCCAATCCAATCGTCGTTGCGATCACTACCACCCAGAAGAAAACCGAGGTGAGGCTGTAACGTTCCAGCGACGGCGCAGTCTGTTTGATCCACGCCGCGAGCGGCGAGCCGATCGCGTGCGAAAGGCCCATCGCGCCGAGACCGATCGAGAGGATCACCATGATGTCGGTCAGCGTGGGATTGCGAGAGTGTTCGGCGTTGAAGGTTTCAATGCGATGTTTCATGTCGTCGATAGCGCTCGTGTCAGCGCCAGTCCAGCGATCGAATGCTTCGGCGCGTCCCGCCAGAAACAACAGCACCGCCATCCACACATTGGCCACCAGCACGTCGACGGCGATGAACTGCCCAAACAGGTTGTCGTCGACATTGAACACCGCCTTCATTGCGGCCTGATTCGCGCCACCACCGATCCAGCTGCCGGCTACCGTGGTCATGCCGCGCCAGGTATCGCCGGCGACCGTGTTCGGTGAAATGATCTCGAACAATCCAAACGCGAATACCGCGCCGACCATGACGCCTAACGTGCCGACCAGAAACATGATCAGCGCCTTTGGACCCATCTGGCGGATGCCCTTGAAGTCGATCGACAAGGTTAGCAACACCAGCGCTGTCGGCAGCAGGTAATCGCGCGCCATTGGGTAAAGGCCGCTCGCGTTGCCATCGATCCATCCGACACTGTTGAACACGGCCGGGATGAAGTAGCACAGCAACAAAGCCGGCACATAGGTATAAAAACGTTTCCAGAAACCGCTCGGTCGTGCTGCCGTCCAGAACACCAGACCCAGTGCGACGGCCAGCAAGCCGAGGACCACGGTGTCATCGGTGATCAGCGCAGGCGCGATATGTGGCGATGCGACTTCGAGAGCGGCTTCAATGTCCTGCATCAGTTGGTCCGGACTCTGGCGGGCGGTGTCGCAGCGGAACCCGATGGTCGCATATCACTATCTACGCCATCCTCACTGCGTGTGCCGTCGTGCGCGTTCGAGTGCCGTTTCTGCGGCGGCGACTACCGCGCTGATCTGTGGCGAGATTCGTAGATCGTCCGCTACGCGTTGCCAGAACATGACAATCAGACCCTGCTGCTCTTCGGTGACCCACCCCCTGGTCCGCTTGTCCTTTTTGACCAGCGAAGCTCGAGGGCAGCGTCGGTAGCAACAGCATCGGCTTGATCGTGCCGATAGATAGTCGTTCCGGTTGCTTCCACCGCCATCAGTGCGGCAGCTTCCTGACCGGAAGGCAGTTCCACGGGCATCGGCTCATCAGCAAAAGGCTACAAGGCTGCTGGCGGCAAGAGCGAAGGATGTATCGAATCATGTGGGGTCTCGCGCGGAATGGTTTTAACGAGCCGAAATTGCGCTGCCCCAGTGTCACTCGCGGTTTTTATCCTCTTCACGAGTCCTCGAGTGCGCGCGACTTGGTGCGGGTTTGTCGTTTTTCGGCGTTGTGTTCGGCCAGGCTCTGCTTGAGTAGCGCTTGCGCCATCCATTGGCTGGTCTGCACGGCCTGCTCCGCCGTCAGGCCGCGAATATCGCGTAACACCAGCAACGCTTCGATGCCGGTGCAAAGCGCATAGGCCGAAACCAGCCGCGCGTAAGCCGCGGGTCGCAAGCGCGCGCGCAGCGGCTCGACCGCCGCCTCAATCCACTCGACGCGACGCGAACCGCGCGGTTCGCTGTCGCTCGATGCATGCAGCACGGTTTCATGAATCATCGTACGCAACAGCGATTCGTTGGCCAGCGCCAGGCTTTGCATCTGCTGCACCAACGTTTCCACCCGTGCCGCGATTGCGCCCGTGCTCGTGCCGGCTGGCACGGCATCCAGCGCGCCCTCCATCGCCGGCCTCAAACCCTCCAGCGCAGCTTCTGTCATCAGCTTTACCTGAGTAGGAAAGTAGCGATAGGCCGTGCGCCGCGAAACCTCTGCGGCATCGGCTACCTCAGCCACCGTTGGGCGGCGACCAGTCGCGATCAATGCGGCGGCGGTTTCCAGCAATGCCCGACGTGTACGCAATTTCTGGTTGCTGCGACCGCCACGCAATCCGGCGGATGAGTAGCTATTGGAATGACTGATTGACATAGCACAATCTTAGCAGTACGTTTATGACACTTTAGTGCCATTACGCGTTTGATGTGCCGTAAACGCATAAATACGCCAACGATAGTGAAGTGGTTCGAAACGGTCGCTTGCACCTGGAGCGCTCCGGTCCGACCCCGAAAGTGCGTTCCGCGCGGCCGCTCGGTCCCGCGGTCGCGCAGATATTCCAATGTCAGAACTACTCAAACAACGGAGATCATCATGAAGTCGAAACTACAACGCTTTTCCATCGGCTTGGCGCTCGCTGGCGCATGCGCGATGTCAACCATCGCGAATGCGGCGCCAGATCCCGATTGGTCGTATTACGGACGTGGCCTGGTCGGTACATGGCAAGTCAAAGTGACCTTGCACAATTGCGCGACGGGCGTGCAGGTCGGCATGCCATTCGACTCGCTGCTAACCTTCGCAGACGGCGGCACGTTGACCGAAAGCACCGCCAATTCGATGTTCTATCCAGCGATCCGAGGACCCGGTCAAGGCTACTGGCGTCGCAAAGGGGGCAGGAACTTTACGGCCGCAACGCTCGCCTACATCACAGTGAACGGTGCCCTCACGAAGATCCAGAAAATCACCCAATCGATTGTTCTGGGGCCCTGGCAGGACGAATTCAGCGTGCCCCGGGCCGATGTGCAGTTTTTCGACCCGGCTGGCAACGTGCTGATGACCGGCTGCGCAACGGCTGTCGGCGTGCGGTTCGATAGATAGATGGACGGATCAGCGATGCCTTGGCCAGAACGGGCATTGGACGCGCGGTGATCTTGGGTCTCCAAGGTCACCGATATCCGATCGTGCTGTAACGCGCGCTCAAAACTGGAGGCACGTGAGTCTGGCGCTGTGACGCGCATAATCGGCGTAGCTCCCTGTTTTTACTTTGTGCCGTCTAGCTGGAAAGTCGAGTCCATCGCACATGGAAAACGAACATGATCCTCAAGCGCCGTTGCAAGCCTCGCTGGATCGGCTTGCGATGGCATGGAACGCCGGCGATGCCGTCGCATGGGCAGCGGAATTCTGGCCCGATGGCGAACAAGTAAACATCCTCGGCGACATCCTGCCGAATGCAACCGTGATCCGCGACCGACACGCCGATGTCTTCGCTGGACCGTTCAAAGGAAGTCACTACGAATGCAATCTGCGGCGCGTAGTGTTTCTTGGAATCGCCTTCGCCAGTGTTGACTGCACGCTGCGAGTGACGAATTTTCGCGGGCTGCCGCCTGGAATCGTCGCCACTTCACCGGGCGAGCTGCTGACCCGAATGAAGCAGGTGTACGAACGCCGCGAAGGAATGTGGCGAATCGCGTCCGCACAGAATACCGCCGTGATGCCGAGAGCGATGAAGACTACGACTTGAGATCGAGCTGGCTAACAACGATTGATCTGAAATCGCCATTATGTGACGCGTAGTTGATACGTCCCCGTGGACTAATCTGGCGACCCGCGTTGTGCGCGCTCTACTCGCTCGTTGCTGCTGGTAGCTGCGCCGGCACGACCGCCACCGACATATCGTCGACGGGTGTTTCCTTGTTCCCGATCAACGTGCGCAAGAATGGAATCAGCACAACCAGTGCAATACCAACGATGACACTGCCCCAACCGAGGCGTGCGAACAGGGTCGCGTAGTCAGGATTGGTCACCAACGCCGTGTTACCAGCGGGTTCGGGGATCATGCCGGAGAAATCGCCGGCAAACAGCGAGGCAATTCCAGTGACCATCATCCAGCTTCCCATCATGATTCCCTGGTACTTGCGTGGTGCCAGTTTGCCGATCATGGCGTAGCCGATAGGCGAGATCATCAGTTCGCCGATGGCCTGCAAAACATAGCTGCCGAACAGCCAGACGAAGGCGCTCCGGCCGACGTCGTTGGCCAGCGAGATGCCAATCGGCAGGGCGAGGAAACCAAGACCCATCAACAACAGCGCGATGGAAAACTGCAGCGGAATATCAATGTTCCATCCTTTGCGACGCAGGCTTGCGAACAACGCGGCCAGCAACGGACCGCCAATGACGATCACCACGGTGTTGATGTTTTGCACCCATTGCGGCGCAACCTCGATGCCCCACAGGTGCAGGTCAACGTTGTTGACCGCGAACAATTGCAGGCCATTCGGCGCCATCTGATACAGCGACCAGAACACCAGCGATCCGAGCGCGAGTAGCAGGAACGCCCACATGTGATTGCGCTCGATCCGATCACGGTGCTTTACCGTAATAACCAGCAAGCCGGCAGCGACCAGCGCGCCGATGACCTTCAGCAGGATTTCGGTCGATCCAGTGTTTTGCAGCATGATCCAAACCGTCGGCACCAGCGCGATCACAATCGCTATGCCGGCCAGCAGACGCAGGCGGAACGCACTCGGCGTCGCATCAAGTAGCGGGGTATCCCGATCAGCCAACGTGCGCCAGTTGATACCGGCCAGGATAATCGCGAGGAAATTGCCGATGCTGGCGAACCAGAACAGGCGACTGTAGTTCTCGGTCAATTGGTAATGCCCGGCGACGGCGAAACCGATGAAGAAGCCGATGTTCATGCCCGCGTAGTTCCACAGGAACGCGCCTTCGCGGCGGCTGTCCTCGGGCGTGAAGCGCTGGGTCAACATCATGTTCACGCAGGTGACGTTGAGGCCACTGCCGGTGAGGAAAAGCGCCAGCCCCCAATACAACGAAGCGATCGTGCCAGCTGCGATGATTCCGCAACCAACCACCTGCAACACCATGCCGCCGACGAACAGGTTGCGGTTGCTCAGAAAGCGACCACCTAGATAGCCGCCGAACAGGTGCAGGCCATAGTTGAATGCGCCGAACACGCCCATGGTTGCAGCGGCTTGTTTGGCCGAAAAGCCAAGGTGCTTGGTCGCGTACAACACCAGCGTCGAATAGAGCACCGCAAAACCCAGCGTACAGACGATCTGGATGAAAAACAGCGCGCCGCTGCCCTCGGGAATGTTCTTCAGTTTGCTGGTCAGCGATTGCAAGATGTCCACCTCGGCAAGATCCAGTAGAGCGCCGGCAGGCAGTCGCTCCGGGCGCCGAGTGTATAGCGCCGCGTTCGGCTGTAGGCGTTGCCACTGGTGTCCACTGCTTGCACAACGACGCAACCAAATTCACCGTCCCGCCATTCGCGAACTTTCGCGTGCTGCTGTATCCCTAGTAGAGTCCGCGGGTCTGCATGGATCGCTTCGCGCCCACCAACGTTGCACGCGTAGGCTGCGGCGACGTTCAGACGACTCGCCGATTACCTCTCGCTTCTGGCGATCCCGTGATGTTCCGCATCGCTGAGATGCGCGCGGCGAACGAAGGGCAGCAACTGGGCGAGGATTCCGCAGGCGGCCAAGGTCCAGACAATCATTGCGCCGCTAGGCAGGTCGAACACGGCCGACAGAATCAGTCCGCTGACGTAGCCGCCAATTCCGATGGCGTAGGCGACGAACAAACGTGACCTGCCGCGTATTCCGGCCGTGGCGAGTGCTGGAACGATCAGGCTGGTGAAGACCAGATAGACGCCGATCAGCTGCACTGAAATGGTGATGGCCAACGCGAATACGGCGTAGAAGGAAAGGCCGACGAGCTTTCCAGACCGCCATGCGATCACGGCGAGCAAGACTGCCGAACCGATGGCCGCCGTCCACAACTGTGAGGGGCTGACCCAGAGTATCTGCCCGATCAGCAGGTCCTTTAGATGCTCGCCGCCATGCGGATTATTGGCGAGCAATAACAGACCACCGGTCGCCGCGAGCACGAACAAAGTACCGATCAAGGGTTCCTGATATTCGGGCCAGCGTTTGTCGGTTGCGCTGAGCAGAGCGGCACCAAGCAAGGCGGCGACCGCGGCCGCAATCTGCACGCCGAAACCGTGCTCATCCATGCCAAGGAACTGGGCGAGGATTACGCCTAGCGCAGCGATCTGGGCAATCGCCAGATCGATAAAGATAATGCCTCGCTCTAGCACTCTCGTGCCGAGCGGGACGTGCGTGGCGAGAACAATCAACCCGGCCAGGCAGGCGGGGCCGAGGATGCTGAGATCAAGTCCTTCCCAATTCACTTGAGCACGCCCAGCAACTTGTCGATGGTCGAATCGTAGAGGCCGAAAAGATCCTTGGACTGGTCATCACCACCGACGGTAAACGGCAACACAAGTGCGGGAACGCCGGTCCGTTCGGACAGCCATTCACCAGGCTTGGAATCCTGATAGGCGGCGCTGATGATGGCGATGGCGCCGCCACTCTTGGTCACGTCGATCAGGCTCGAAAGATGGGCGCTGGTCGGCGGCACTCCGGGCTTGGGTTCGAGCGAACCGATCTCGTGCATGCCGAGCCAATCGAGCAGGTAAATCCAGCTCGAATGATGCACGACCACGGCCTTGCCCTTGAGCGGCGCGGCCTTGACTTCCCAACGTTTGATCGCCGCTTGCCAGCGCGTTTCGAAATCGCCGAGACGTGTTTGGTATTTCGCTGCGTTCGGCGTATCCAGTTCACCCAATCGCACACTGAGCGCCTTGGCAATCGCCAGCACGCGGTACGGATCGAGTTGCACATGCGGATTGCCATCAGGATGCACGTCACCCGCCGAGCGATCAACGCTCGCCGGCTTCTCCAGCGTGGTCACCTGGCTTGCAGCCATAAAATTGCCCGGGCCCGTGGCGACTTTCGCGTTGGCCGCTTGCATGAGCAATTGTGGCAGCCAGCCAATTTCCAGTTGCGCTCCGGAACAGACCAGCAAATCGGCCTTGCGCATTTTCGCGATCAGACTGGGCCGCGCTTCGACGACGTGCACATCCTGCAAGGCGTTAGTCGCGACATCGACATCAATGGCATCGCCGGCCAATTCGTTCAACAACGAGCCCCACTCGGCTTCGCAGGCAAACACCCGCAGCTTGGCCTGTGCGGGCGAACTGATAACCGCGGCCAACATCAACACCCAAACCAGCATCTTGCGCATCGGGAAACTCCTCAAAATTTGTGTGCGCCGTGGGCGCCGAGACTCACCTGATACTGAAGAGTGAGGACGTTGTCGATGAAATGCGGCTGTGGCTCGTCGTGTTCAAGTTGCAGTCGCAGCAGGCTGAACTCGCTGTTGTGCCAGGTCGCCGCGACCGAGTGTCGTTGTGGATCGAAATCGCTGGCGTAGGGACCGCTCGATGCGGCCCACAATTTGTCGTAGCGGTATCCGACATCCCAGGTTCGGCTGAACCGGTACAAGCCTTCGATATAGGCACCGCGACGCTTGCCATCGAGGGTTTGCGCGAGTGCGTCGGGATCATTGGGGTCAATCACGACGCCCTTGCGATCATCCACGAATGCTTCGCTGCGCACGACGATTCCGGAGTCCTTGAAGGCACCACGCGGTGCCCACTTCCAGGTGAGATCGAATAAGTACAAGTTATCGCGGCCGCTGAAGCCATCCTCGCCGTTAACCGCATCGGCATGCAGGATCGATGCGCCCGCGAGCCAGGAATTTTCAATGCCGATATCGCCACCGGCGTGAACAAAAAACGTCTTCGCGCCGACGCCGCTGTGTGCGGCGCCGCCGGCTGGCGCGTTCTCGCCACGGAACGCTTCACCACCGAATTCGAGGAAGGTTTCAGTCGGTGCAACCCAGCGCAGTTGCACGCCGTCATCTCCGTACTGGTTACCGAGGAAGGCTTGGTAGGCCAGCGGTCGATCGCTGAAATAGTCGGTGTGGGTGTGATGGCTGTTGAGGTAGCCGATGTTGGAGTAGAAGCGTCCAGCGCGCGCGGTGAAGCCATCCGGCAACGCCGTGGTTTCGATAAATGCTTCCTCGATGCCGGTGGTCGTTTGGCCACCATCACTGGCCAGGGTCAAGGTCAATTGACCGTAGAACTTTTCATCGATATTCGAGGCGAGCGAAATCTCACTCTCCCCGAGCTGTAGACCGTCTGGCTTCGGCCCACCCTCGCCAAGAAGCGGAAAGCCGGCACGCCGATAGTTGATTGGGTCCTGCGAATGATTGACGTATAGCCCGTTGAGGATGATCGAGATCGCCGGATTGAACGCATTCAACGACGCACCCGTGGAACCTGTAGCCGGCGCTGCGCTGACTTCGGCGACGGCTTGATCCTGCTTGGTCGCCTTCATCTGCTGCAATTCGGACTGGGCTGCCTGCGCTGCGGCGAGAGCGTCGGCCGCTTGCTTTTGCAACGTCTGTGCGTTGGTTTCCAGCGCTTGAATGCGCGCAGCGAGCGCGGCAATCTGCGGATCAGTCGAAGCGTCGGCAGCCTGCGCGGATACCAGCAGGATCGAGGTAAGGGCAAACGCAAGTGGGGTGTGTCGCATCGGGTTTCCGTAACGTGGGTTGGTCTGGCTGGCTCATACCGGTGCTATCCGGTAGTCCGAACCTTCACATTGTTACGTTATACCATCACAATTTGGAACTGGCATCAAGTGGCATTGGTCAGCGTCGCCCAAGTGCTGCTATTTGGAAGATTCTCGCAAGGTGGGTTCGGCGACCATCAACAGCGTCGTCGTCATCCCCGCGAAGGCGGGGACCCATTTTGATTCAGCTTTTCTTCCAGTGGATTGACGAAGATCAAAATGGATCCCCGCTTTCGCGAGGATGACAATGGTTCCGCGATGTGACGCATTCGGGAATGTGACAAGCCCGCACCACACCATCGCCGAAAGAGAAGCACGACCGACTCACCGCAGCGCGCGAAATACCTGTTGCAGTTCCGCCGATCCCGGTCCACCACCGGCGTTCGCTGTCGACGCGCCGGAAACATCGATCGCTTCCAGACCCGCTTTTGACAGCGCGGCATTGGTCGTTGCTAGGTCACCCGATTGCAGATCGGCAAATTGCTTCTCGATATCACCCAGTTCGCGGCGCACTGACTCGATGCGGGCGAGCTGATACGCGGTGGGTTTGCCGTCGTAGGACATGATGGCCCCGTAGAGCGAATCGGTATGTTCGCGCAGGCGTTCCTCGCCAGTGATGGCACCGCCTTCCTTGGTCGCAACGATGTTCTTGCGGATCGCATCGGCCTTGGCGTCGAGTGACTCCAGTTGCTTGCGCAACGCGCTACCAGCTTCAAGCGTTTGCGCCTTTGCCGAGGCTTGCGCACGCACCGCGTTGATCTTGTCGGACAGCGCGCTCATATCGCCGAAGATGTCGCGGACTTTCAGCGCGGCATCGTATTGTGCCTGTCGATCCGCGGCCGTGAAGCTGACGCGGCGATCCAGTCCGACATTGATCTTCGTTTCAAAAATGTCCTTGTCCTTGGTCATGCGCACCGTGTAATCGCCGGGTGGAACGCGCGGACCTTGCGTGGAACCAAAGGCGATCTGAGCGGCCTTGGGCACGCGCGGTGGTGCTGCACGCATCGACCAGTAAACGTGGTTGACGCCGCGACGCACGCTGGCCGGCAGTGTGTCGATCAGCTTGCCATCCGCGCCCAGCACTTCGATCTTGAGCTTGCCGAACAGATGGCGCGATTTCTGGAAGTACGCAATGTCCGCGCCACCCTTTGGATTGGGCCCACTGAAACTCGCGTCACCTTCGGCCCAGCCGCCGGACGCGCTGATGCGTTGCTGGACCGCGCGCGTTGGCAGGAAGGCAACATTGCTTTCCAGCGTTTTCGCATCCAGCGCGCGCAACGGCGTGATGTCGTCGATGACCCAGATGCCGCGACCATGCGTTGCCAGCACCAGGGATTTATCGCGGTTCTGCAAGGCGATATCGCGCACGGCCACGGCGGGAAATTCGTTGCCCTTGAACTGCGCCCAGTTGTTGCCGCCATCGTTCGAAATCCACAGGCCAAATTCCGTGCCGGCATAGAGCAGATTCGGCTTTTCGGCATCTTCGCGGATCACATGCACATAACCGCGCAAGCTCTTGTCGTTCGCAGGCGACACCAGCGCCGTCCAGGTCTTGCCGAAGTCGGTGGTCTTGTGGATGTATGGCGCCATGTCGCCGAACGTGTGCCGATCATTCGTCACATAGGCGGTGCCTGCATCGAACGCACTGGCTTGGACCCAGCTGATCCAGGAATCGCGCGACAAGCCTTTGATGTTGCCGCTCAAATTGTTCCAGCTCTTACCATCATCGCGAGTGAGCTGGACGTTGCCGTCATCAGTGCCGACCCAGATCACGCCGGCCTGCTTGGGTGATTCGCTGATCGAATAGATCGTCGTGTACATCTCGGCAGCGGAGTTATCGACGGTGATACCACCCGATTCTTCCTGCTTCTGGCGCTCGGGATTGTTGGTGCTCAAGTCCGGCGAGATACGGTCCCAGGTCTGGCCCTGGTCACGGGTGCGGAACAGGAATTGCGAACCGATATAGACCGTTCCTTTCTCGTTCGGACTCAGGGCGATCGGCGTGTTCCAGTTCCAGCGCAGCTTCTCGTCGTAGTCCGGCATCGGCTGGATGTTGCGCACTTCATGCGTGTGGCGATTGACCCTGCCGATGGTGCCGCCCTGCGCTTCGGCGTAGAGGTAATCCTTGTCGGTCGGATCGGCAAACATCCAGAAGCCGTCGCCGCCGTACATGTTTTCCCATTGCGAATTGGCGATGCCGCCCGGGAAGGCGCTTTGGCCAACCCACGAACTGTTGTCCTGCAGACCACCGTAGACTTGGAACGGGTCCTGATCATCGACACTCACGTGATAGAACTGCGAGACCGGAAGGTTGTTCTGCTTCCACCATTTGTTGGCGCCATCGTAGGACTGCCACAGGCCGCCATCGTCGCCGACGATCACGTGCTTTGTGTTGCCGGGATTGATCCAGACATCGTGGAAATCACCGTGCGCGCCGCCGCCGACGCTGGCAAAACTCTTGCCGCCATCCAGGCTCTGGATGAGCGCGCCATCGGGCTTGAATACGCGATCGGGATTGTGCGGATCGACGATCAAATTGGAGAAGTAGAACGGACGCCAGACCATCGCCTGGCTCTTGTCACGCTGCTCCCAGGTCTTGCCACCATCGTCGGAACGGAACAAGGCCGAGTCGGTTGATTCGACAAAGCTGTAGACCACTTGCGGATTCGAAGGAGCCACAGCAACGGCGATGCGGCCAAAGGGCTTTGTCGGGAAACCCTTGTTGTTTTCTGGCGTGATTTCAGTCCACGACGTGCCGCCGTCCGCCGAACGAAACAATCCGCTGCCGGAAGTCGCCGTCGCCGATTCGCCACCCGAACGGAACGTCCAACCCTTGCGCCGATAGTCCCAGAGGCTCGCGAACAGCACATCGTGGTTGGTCGGATCCATGCTCAAAGACGCGCAGCCGGTCGACAGGTTCGAGCCCTTGAGGACCACCATCCAGTGGCTGCCGCCATCCGTCGTTTTGTACAGACCGCGATCCGCCGAATCGCTCCACATTTTCCCCGGCGAACAGGCATAAACCGTGTTGCTGGCGCGTGGATCGACGACGATCTTGACGATGCGCTCGGAGTTCGGCAAACCGAGGTGGGTCCAGCTATCACCGCCGTCGATCGACTTGTAGATACCGTCGCCGATCGACAGCGAATTGCGCGTCCATGATTCGCCGCTGCCGACCCAGACCGTTTCCGGATTGCTCGGGTCGATGGTGACCGCGCCAATCGATTGCACCGGCTGTTTGTCGAAAACCGGTTTGAACGTAGTGCCGCCATCGCTGGACTTCCACACGCCGCCCGACGCCGCGCCAACGTACATCAGCGTCTTGCCATCCTTGCCGACATGCGCATCGAGGGCTGCAATGCGCCCGCTCATTGTCGCCGAGCCGATATTGCGGATGCCGAGTCCGGAGATTGCGCCGGAGTCGAGCGACGAAGGGTTGGACTCGGCCGCGTACGTAACGCTGGCCGTCGCGGCGATGCCGAGCATCCCGACAGTGGAGAGAACTTTTGAGTTAGCGAATTTCATGGGGTGCTCCCAGCTTTAGTCGGCATGGCAAACAATGCATCCTCAACCGCGACATTGGCTTCGGCCTTCTCGATCGTCACCTGCTGCTGGCCGTCTTGTCCCTTGCTGTGGGTGGTTATCGAGAATGGGAAGTACACGCCGTCCACCATTTCGTAATCACCGAAGTCGCTGGTGTCCTCCACTTCGGTACCGCGCACCTTGCGCTGGCTGACCGTACGAATCTCGATAAAGTGATCGGGATCGAGATACACGGTCTGAACATCGCCGTTCTTCAAGGTCACCTTCAGCTTGTGCGCCTGCGTGCCGTCAACGTCTTCGGTGCCTTGGTATGCGACGGTGTTGCCCTGCGCCTTGTAGTCGATCAAAGGCCCGGCGATGTTCGCGTCGTCGGCAAGACCGCGCGCATCGTCGTCAGTCATGCGCTCGGCATCCTTGCGGCCCTGGAATGGATCGATCTTCCAGCCTTGGCTGCCGTTCCACACTTCGATTTGGGTCAACCCCTGCACCGACGCTTCATTGCGCACCGAGTCCGGCGCTTTCTTGACCTGCAACATTTTCAGATCGAACGACCCGTAGTCACCGCCGACGCGTACTTGACCTTCCATGCGCAGGGTCTTGATCGCTTCGATCTTCGCCAACCCTCCGCGCGCTTCCGCGTTTTTCGCGACGAGTTCGTCGACGGTGATGGCATACGCGGGGCTCGATACGAGCGCCACGATCAACCCGCCAAACAGCAATCGATAAGACATGCGAGTCTCCTGGTTCCGATGGAAAACCACGCTGCGCGATCCTGCTGGCACAGCGAGGAAGGTTGAATTAATACTAGGTGAGATTACTCCCATCACTCGATCCGTGATGTGGGCTGGAAGTCATGCCAGATTGGCGTCGATCTACTGGAACTGTTGCACCGAGGCGTCCAGTTTTTTCGCCTTTCGCTTTTCGAGCGCAACTGAGCGGCCGGGTGTTCTACGACCGGACGGCTTCTTGAACGACAGGCTGCAACTCGCGTGATGATCGACGCCGAACAAAAGTGACGATTCCACAAACCAGTAAAATCAGGCCAAGCCGGTTGAGAAACGGAACCGGCGTCGGCGCGACATACGGCACCCCCGCCACGAATGTGTAGTTCACCTGATCGTTAGCCGGATTCGGATCTTCAATCAAACCGCTGTAGACAAACCAGTACGTATTAAACGACTGGAAGGGCGCGGGACGGAATTGAATGGCATAGCTGCACGTCACCGATTCGCCGGCAGGAATTCCTGGCAGGAAGAACTGGTGGATAAGGCCCCACGTGAAATCTACGCCCGGGCCCAAAACACTCGAATAGATGTTGCAGCCTTGCCCAAGGCCGGGCATGACATATGGCGCTTGGGGCGCAGGCGTGAACCCGATAAAAGCTTTCTGTTGCACGATAATCGGAGCGCTTGGATAGCCAACACCAGCATCTTCCGGACCGTCGTTGTGAACCGTCAACGTGACGGTTCCGATGTCGTTGGGTAAGAACGCTGAGGGCGCAACCAAAACAGAGATCGAAAGGTCAGCTTGCGGTCGTGGCGTTCCAGCTATAGTCGACCCGGCCAACAAAAGTAACGCAAAGCCTGGAAGCAACTGCCGCCAGCAAATGTTGAAATGTTTTGTCATTGCGCTTCCAGCGTGGGAGTTGGTAAGGGCTCAGTAAGTTATCCCTGGACACGCACTCACCGCATCAAATCCATTCGCGAAGACCACTTCTGGTCTCGCACGAAACGCTTCTACACCCGGTGCCAAGTACGTCATGGCGATGGCGTTGGCTGCGGAAGCGTTGCCCGTAGCGATGCCGCCGAAGTAGACGTTTGGGTTGGAGAAATAAAGGATCCGTTGCGGGTCAGGACCTCCAGGACCAAACTGTTGAGCCATAACAGTTTGGAACTGCCCACTCAGCGACAAGCCGAATGCAAACGGATAGGACTGCCAAGAGGGAATGGCCGCATAGGGAGGATCATGATCGCCGCCCATCAAGTGTCCCAATTCATGCTCAAAGTTGTCAGTGGCACCAGAGGTGCATTCGACCGTCACCGCATTGAACATCCACGGCGCGAAAACAGCGCCGATACAAGGAGAAGGCGGGACGGCGTCGGCATAACCCAGATCACAAACATTTCTTTGGATATAGGCCACTCCGCATACACCCAGGTGTGCCTGAGTGTCAGTCATGAAAGTGACCGCGTCAGCACCGACGGCGTTGCGCAATGCAGCAACACTTGCGCTCGTCCTGATCGAGGTAAGATTCGGGTAGGTGTGGCGATATGGATCAGCTGGATCATTAGGGATGATTGAAAACCCGTTCAGCTTCGCAATTGTCACAACACCAACGCGCACCGGCATTTGACTGTTTTTGAATACCTGATCGGTCTCTTCGATGTTGTCAATTACAAGGCCGATGATGTCATTGACGTCGGTGCAAGTGGAGGTCGGAATCATCTGTGCCTGCATACGCGCTGCCTCGTCAAACAACACCAACATGTCAATCTGCGTAAGTGACGTCGAACCGTCAGACTGGGATGTCTTTGGCAAGATTCGGGCCACCACCGAATTCTGGACCGCGCTGGATGACATAACCGGAACGGTTTCGAATGCGGTAGTTCGGCCGGCAACGACCATCGGCGGTGTCCAAGAAGATGGCGCTCGATCTGGAACATCATGAACGTAATATACGCGACGTACTTCCCTCACCTCGCGCCAGCTAAGTGCGAACCTGCCGACTGGCCCGGACAGGACGCCAACAGCATACCCATGATGAACGGTGACTCTGAGATACCACCCTTCGTTGTCACCTGACCAAGTGTATGAAAATTCCGTATCAGGTGCTCCGGGAATTGGGATAATTTCGCAACTGCGTGGATCACCATGCAGGCACGCCCAACCGTCTCTTTCCGCGAAGCCATCGCGACGAGCCATCCCTTTCAAGGCAATCTCGACCGTCAAATCACCCTCTCGTCTGGGGATGTTGACCAGCACACTGGCAGGCGCGGTGGCGAGGCCCTGCACATCGAGAGTTGATTGAAATACCTGTTTCGAATCAGGTCGCGGCGGGCCGTCAACACGCTGGATAGTCCGGAACAGTGACACCGGCTCGTTAGCCTTAGCGCTGCCATAGGTTCCGGCAACCAACAACGACACGGCGATTGCGAATATTGACGCTTTCATACTCGCTCCCCTCATACCAACTTCAAATCGTATAGCACTTATATTGCAGGCCGTCCAACGCAAGGCGTGACACCCACTATTCCAGCCGCCGCGTGATCGGTCAGGTTTGGTTCGATGTTGTCAACAATGACGCGTGTAGGATCGAAGACGACCATGTCGAGGAAATGGCGATGACGGCGACATCGAATGCCAGACAGGATGTCAAACCCCTGCTGAAGCAGTTGTCCGACGATGCAACGCTGGAGGACATCCGATGCCAAGTCTATGTGCTTGAGAAGATCCAGCAAGGTCGTACCGACATTGCTGCGAACCGCGTGTACACAACGGAGGAAGCTCGCCAGCGTCTGAGCCGATGGGCGCAACCGTAGCTTGGTCAAATGCCTCGCTTGATGATCTCGATGCGATCGCCAAGACCATCAGTCGCTTCGAGTAATCGCTCACCTCCTGAGCGTTGACGCCAACGTAGTGACGAGTACTTCAATTTGCTCCTCGTCATGCGCCGCCGATAGCGTGATGCGCACGCGTGCTGCGTCGGCCGGGACGGTGGGTGGGCGGATGGCGGGGACGAAGTAGCCGGCTTGTTCGAGTTGTTGGGATAGCGCTGATGCGGCTTCCGATGAGCCGACCAGTAGCGGTTGAATCGGAGTTGTTGATGGCATCAAGGTCATTCCGCGTGCCTGCGCTGCCGCGCGGAACGTGGCGATGTTGTGATGAAGTTTCGTGCGGAGTTCGTGATCGTCGCGGGCGATGCTGACGGCGACTCGCGTGGCGGCAGCGAGGGCGGGTGGCAAGGCGGTGGTGTAGACGTGGCTGCGGGCGAACTGGACCAGGCCGTCGATCAGTTCGGCTGAGCCGGCGACGAAGGCACCGAAGGTTCCTACTGCCTTGCCGAGTGTTGCCATCAGGATGGGTGCGTCGATTGTGGACACACCGGCTAGTTCAAGACTGCCGGCACCACTTGCGCCGAGTACGCCGATGCCGTGCGCTTCGTCGACCATCAGTGTTGCGCCGGATGACTTCGCGATTACGGCAAGATCAGCCAGCGGCGCGATATCGCCATCCATGCTGAAAACGCCATCGGTTGCGAGTAGCAACGCGGCGCTTTCGGGCGCATCGAGTTGTTGGCGTGCGCCATCAACATCGGCGTGGCGATAGCGGCGTAGGTCGCAGCCAGCGAGTCGGGCGGCGTCGATCAGGCTGGCGTGGTTGAGTTTGTCCTGCACGCAGCGGTCGCCGTTGCCGAGCAGTGCGGACACCACACCGAGATTGGCCATGTAGCCGGTCGAAAACAGCAGGGCGCGTTCGCGGCCGGTCCAGCGTGCAAGTTCGTGTTCGAGGTCTTCGTGCGCTGCGTGATGGCCGCCAAGCAAATGCGCCGCGCCGGCTCCGACGCCGTAGCGTTTTGCGCCATCGCGTAGTGCTTCGACGACGCGCGGATCGTGGGCAAGGCCGAGGTAATCGTTGCTGGCGAAATTGACGAGGCGTCGACCGCCCAGCGTGATCATTCCAGCGCTGCTGTCTTCAGCGCTGCGCAAGCGACGCAACAGGCCTTCGCTGGCACTTTGAGACTGTGCGGCGGCAAGGCGAGCTATCGGATCGGGTCGTGTCATCAGCGCGCGAAAGGCGATCAGATCAGCGCGGTTTTATCGACGCGGTCAGGCGGAAACGCCGACCTCGTGTTCGTCGTGCGCGAGCACCGAAACATGCACGCTTGTCGATTTCGGCGAAGCGGTTTCCACATCAACCTGCATCGCGTGAATGCCAAGCCGAGTGAACAGGGATTGATCGGCGGCGACATCGGGATTGCCGGTGGTGAGCAATTTCTCGCCGTAGAAAATCGAATTGGCACCCGCGAAGAAACACAGTGCCTGCAACTCGTCGCTCATTTCGGCGCGGCCAGCGGACAGTCGCACCATTGATGCCGGCATCAGCAATCGCGCGACGGCAATGGTGCGCACGAACTCGAACGGATCGAGCAGCGCGGTGCCGGCCAGCGGCGTGCCTTCGACCTGGACCAGCCGATTGATCGGCACCGAGCCCGGATGCTGGGGCAGATTTGCCAAGGTCTGCAGCAAGCCCGCACGTTGCTCGCGACTTTCGCCCATGCCGACGATGCCGCCGCAACAGGTTTTCAGCCCGGCGCTGCGAACGTGGCCGAGCGTGTCGAGGCGATCCTGATACTGGCGCGTTTTGATCACGTCGCCGTAAAACTCGGGCGCGGTGTCGAGATTGTGGTTGTAGTAGTCGAGGCCCGCCGTTTTCAGTGCGGTCGCTTGTTCGCCACTCAGCATGCCCAGCGTTGCGCAGGTTTCCATGCCCAGTTCGCGGACCGCTTCCACCATCGCCGCCACCTTGGCCACATCACGATCCTTCGGCGAACGCCACGCCGCGCCCATGCAGAAGCGCGTTGCGCCGGCGAGCTTGGCCTGACGCGCGCGTTCGATCACGGTTTCCAACGGCAACAATTTTTCTGCTTTCAGGCCGGTGTTGTAGCGCGCGGCCTGCGGGCAATACGAGCAATCCTCGGGACAGCCGCCGGTTTTGATCGACAGCAAGGTCGACACCTGCACGGCGTTCGCGTCGTGATTGGCGCGATGCGCCTGATGAGCACGATCAAGCAGATCGGTGAACGGCAGGTCGAGCAGGGCGAGCACTTCCTCGCGGTTCCAGTCGTGGCGAAGGCTGGCGGGCATGCGTGGTGGTCCGGCTGAAGGTAGAGTCCGCAGTCTGGAAGCGGCATCGGAGGCTGTCAACGTGGACTGGCGGCGACAGGTTTACAGGACCCGTGATCGCGCCTTGGCGTGGTTGCTGCCGCCGCGTTGCTTGTTGTGCGCGGCGGCGGGCGAAAATGGGCGTGACTTGTGCACGGGTTGTCGCGACGATTTCCAGATCAACGATATCTGTTGCGCGCGTTGTGCCCTGCCTTTGGACCAACCGGCTTTGCTGTGCGGGCGCTGCCTGAAACGTGAACCGTCTTACGATGCGGCGTGGGTTCCTTTCGTTTACGGCCACCCGCTCAACCTGCTGGAAACGCGATTCAAGTTTGGTGGCGATCTTGCTGCCGGTCACGTGCTGGCCGATTGCTTGATCGACCGTGCGCTGATTGACCGACCGGCGCTGCCGGATTTGCTGATTCCCGTGCCGCTACACACGAAGCGCTTGCGTCTGCGCGGCTACAACCAGGCGCTGGAACTGGCGCGGCCAATTTCGCAGGCGCTTGGCATCGGCATTGCCATTGATCGACTGCATCGGCAGCGCGATACAACAGCGCAAACCGGCCTTGATGCAGCGGCGCGACGACGCAACCTGGCGCGTGCGTTTTCCGTTTCGGATGGCGAACCACTGCCCGCACACGTCGCCATTTTCGATGATGTGATGACGACGGGATCAACGCTTGGCGAGTGCGCTCGCGTGTTGCGCTCGGCAGGCGTAGCGCGAGTGGACGTGTGGGCGCTCGCTCGAGCACCGGCGAGGTCGTAGGCAAGTTCACCAAACAACAGTTCGCGCCACAAAAAATGGCGCTAGTCGAGTGCGCTGATAAATTCTTCCGGCGAGATTCCTGCTTGGCGAATAAGTCCGACTAACGTCCCGGTCTTGAGTTCGCCATGCATAGGGACGACGCAGCCTTTGGAGCCACGACGCGCGATGACATGGCTACCGGACTGGCGAACCCTTTCGAATCCGAGCCGCTGTAACGCTTTCATCGCCTGCGCGCCAGAAACTCGCTGCAGTTTAGGCATGCGCTGCAACGGTAAACGTGGTCACCAACGGGTGTCCGCGCATGACCATCGGAAACTCGGCAATGAAGAGCTCCGTAGCTTCCTTCAAGTTGGCGATTGCCTCTTCGACGGTGTCGCCTTGGGTCGTTGTTCCCGTCTCGGGATTGAAGGCGACGTAGCCTCCCTCTTCGGCAGGTGACAGGACGGCGGTCAGTTCCATGAAGAGCGCTCACAGTGTTGGTACACAGGTCTGGATTGTAGCGCCAAGCACCCGGCGCGTTTCAGCCGAATCGACGTTTAAACGGACATCGGAAGCTGGGAAGCGCGCCAGATCAGGCTCGCAAAGCGGCCGGTGTTTTGATCACGTCGATAGGAATAAAACCGCTCGTCGCTGCGGGTATCGAAGCCGCCACCATAGATTTCTCGAACGCCGCAGGCATTCAGGCGCTGCGTTGCGAGCGCGTACAGATCGCAGAACCAGTGATCGGGTCGGCTTTCGGTGAATGTCGTATTGGCGCGCTGATCATTCGCAACAAACGGGTCGCGGACTTCCCCGCTTACTTCGTATGAGGTCGCACCAATCGCTGGCCCGAGCCACGCGATGACCTGGTCGTGCGGAACAGGCATCGCAGCTACGGTGGCTTCGAGCACGCCAGCAGCGAGTCCACGCCATCCCGCATGGGCCGCGCCGATGTGCGCACCATCCTTGCTTGCGAACAGAACGGGCAGACAGTCAGCGGTGAGGATGGTGAGCACGACTCCGGCATCAGACGAGACTGCCGCGTCAGCTTCGGGTACTTGTTGGGAGGATTGGGAAGACACTCGCACAACGTTGTTGCCATGCACCTGCCGCAGCCAATGCGGCGGGTTCGGCAGTCCCAAGTGGTCGATCAACGCAGCGCGATTCGTGGCGACGTGATCAGGATCGTCACCGCAACGGTCGCCAAGATTTAAGCTGTCCCAAGGCGGTAACGAAGCGCCTGCAGTGCCCCGCGTGCTGATTGCCGCGCGAATCCCTCCCGGCGCTGGCCAGTCGGGAATAATCCAGTCTGGCCCGAACGGTTCGGCGTCAGTCGCGCCGCCAGAGCTCACCCAGCCGCCTTGGCATCTTCCCGCAGGGCCGTTAAAAGAACTTCCATATCCGCCGGTCGCTCGGCTTCGACGCTGACGAGTCGACCATCGGCCGGATGCGCGAATTCCAGTTTTTCCGCATGCAACGCCTGGCGCTTGAAACCGCGCAATGCATCGGCAAGTTCCGGCGTCGCGCCTTTCGGCTGGCGCAGGCCGCCGCCGTAGGTCGCGTCACCGACCAGCGGATGGCGCACCGACATCATGTGAACGCGAATCTGGTGGGTTCGTCCGGTTTCGAGGCGGCACTCAATCAACGTCAGCGCACGAAAGCGCTCGCGCACGCGGTAGTGCGTGACCGCATCGCGACCGTCATCGCGAATGGCCTGGCGCAATCGATCAGTCGGATGGCGACCGATGTGTTTCTCGACCTTTCCGCCGGCGACCATTGATCCGTAGACGATGGCTTCGTACTGGCGGTGCACGTCACGCGCCGACAATTGTTCGACCAGCGTGGTGTGTGCTCGCAGGGTCCGGGCCACCACCATCAAACCCGAGGTATCCTTGTCCAGGCGATGGACCAGACCACCGCGCGGGATTTCCGCCAGCGCCGGGTCTCTATGGAGCAAAGCGTTTTGCAAAGTGCCCGACCGGTTGCCGGCACCGGGATGTACGACCAGGCCGGCCGGCTTGTTGATGACGAACACATCGGCGTCTTCGTAGCGCACGTCCAGCCCGATCGCCTCGGGTGCGGCGCCAATTTCGCGCTCCATGCGAACTTCGAGCTCCACCTGTTCGCCGCCATGGACAAGATGGCGCGGAATCACGATTTCGCCATCGACGCGAACGGCACCGTCCTTGATCCACGTGGTCAGCCTCGAACGCGAATAGTCCGGGAACAGGTCAGCGAGGGCCTGATCCAGCCGGCGACCGCCAGAGGATTCGGGAATCTGCGCGCTCAGAAGTTGTACGTGGTCGGTCATCGTTTGCGGGCCGTAACGTCAGCAGGAACCTGCTTCATAACCGGCGCTTCACTCATTGGCTGTATCATCACGCCCCCATGATCGCAGACCAACCCGCCCGCATGCGAGCTTCCCCGACTACTCGCGGCCTTGTCCGCCTTTCGTTCCTTTTGCTGATTGTCTTGCTCGGCGGTTGCGGCTTGTTCGGCAAGAAAAAGGCCGATCCGCTGGAAACCCTGCCAGTCGAGGACCTCTACCAGCGGGGTGTCACCGAAATCGACAACGGCAGCTGGAATGACGCCACTGTCACGTTCGGGCGGCTGATCGGCCGCTTTCCATTCGGGCCGTATTCCGAGCAGTCGCAGTTGAACCTGACTTACGCGCAGTACAAGAACAACAAGCCGGACGATGCGTATTCCACGATCAACCGCTTCGTGCGCACCTACCCCACACACAAGAACATCGACTACGCCTACTACCTGCGCGGACTGATCAACTTCAATCGCGAAGGGGACCTGCTGGCGCGATGGGTGGGGCTGGACATGACCAAGCGCGACCAAGCTTTCGTGCGTCAGTCCTTCGATGATTTCGCCGACTTGCTGCGCCGTTACCCGAACAGCCGCTACGTGCCGGACGCGCGCCAGCGCTTGGTGTATTTGCGCAATGGCGTCGCACAATCTGAACTCAGCATCGCCCTGTTCTACCTGCGTCGTGGCGCTTACGTGGCCGCAGCGAACCGCGCGAAATCGGTGGTCGAGACGTATCCACGCACGCCGCAAGTCGGCGACGCGCTGGCGATCATGAGCGAGAGTTATCACGAGCTGGGCCAGGAATCGCTCGCGACCGACAGCGAGCGCGTGCTGAAGCTCAACTACCCCAACCACCCCTATTTCGGAGGCGGCTGGCCTAAGTATCGCTCCAACTGGTGGAAGCTGCTGCCGCTGACGAATCGCGGATAAGCGGGTTGCGCGACTCTCCGCGGGGTCGCCCGACACAGCAACATGATCGACATCTTCAAGGTTTTCCCGATCGAGGCCGCGCACCGTTTGCCGAACGTGCCGGAAGGGCATCAGTGCGCCCGCCTTCATGGACACTCGTTCCGGGTTGAAGTGCACGTGCGCGGTCCCATCGACGCGCAGACCGGCTGGGTGATGGATTTCGCTGACTTGAAGCGCGCATTCGCGCCTATTCACCAGCAGCTCGACCACCATTACTTGAACGACGTGCCGGGGCTGGAAAACCCTACCAGTGAGAACCTGGCGCGATGGATCTGGGGGAAGTTGAAGCCCGACCTGACCTTGCTGTCGCGGATCGTTGTCCACGAAACCTGCACGTCTGGATGCAGCTACGCCGGCGATTGAGAGCCCGAATTGCTGCCGTACAGCATTGGGCGCTTCATCTCCATGCTGTTGATATATATGAAGTAGTTATAAACAACAGTGCGATCGGGACGATAGCTTTATCACCAGAATGTTGCATTGCACAAAAACTCCGGTATACTGGCTGCATCATCCATCACCACCGGGAGTTTTGAAATGTTTGAACAAATGAATTCGCAGGCCATGGCTCTCGGCAAGAGCTACTCCGACGCCGCCATCAAGGCACAGTCCCTCGCCCTCGCCGGCTTCGAGCGCATCGCCGACATCCAGATGAAGAGTTTCGAGAGCCGCCTCAATGCGACCGTCGAGTTCCTCTCGCAGGCATCGGAAGTGCGTGACATGGAAGCCGCCAAGTCGTTCATGCCGAAGGGCATGGAGCTGGCCAAGGCAACCGCCGAGCAGATGTTCGCGACCAGCCAGGAAGTGGCCAACGTCAGCATGAAGACCAACGAGGCCATCGGTGGCTTGCTCAAGGGCAGCTTCGAGATGACCAACGACAGCATGGTCAAGCAGGCCGCTGCCGTGAAGAAGGCCGCCAGCAAGTAATTGCGGCAGTCGCGCCCTAGGGCGCAGCTTCAACGTCATGTTTGAGTAACCGCAAGGCGGCATTCCCCCGCTGCCTCGTCTGAAATTAGAACCGGATGCCTTTGGCGTCCGGTTTTTTTGTGTTGGATTCGTCGACTCCGTGACGAGGGGCGATTGCGCGGCTAGCGTTTCGGTAATGAAACCCCAAGCCGCTCCTCTAAAAGCCCATCCAACTCCCCGCGCAACTGCAACTGCGCCAGCGCGTTGACGGCCTTGGCTTGTTTGGGCGTGATTGGTTCGTCGCCAATGCTCAGCGAATCACGCAACGCAGCAGTGACGATGAAGTAGGGCACGTTGTTGATGCCTGCGCTGTCGAGAAGGCGCGCGGGTAGCAACCAGCTTTGCGTGTCTTCCTTGACGCCGGTCGGGTTGGCGGTGTCGAACAACAACCATTCGGTGGGTTGTTGAAGTTCGGTCTTGCCGTCGTCGAATCCAAGCTGGTGATAGACCGTGTGGATGGACGGCAGGTGATCGCCGAAGAACAGCAGCAGCGTGCGGCGCTTGCGTTGCTTCAGCGCTTCGGCGAGGCGACCCAGTTCATGATCGGCGTCGTCGAGCAAATACAGGTAGTTGCCGAACCAGAGCCGGCCACCAGAATCCAGTTTTGACGGCATCGGCAGCGCGGCCATTCGGTCGGCATCGAGATTTGGACGCCAGTCAAACGGACCGTGATTTTCCATCGTGATCGCGAACAGGAATTGCGGCGGGCCGTCGTCTTTCAACTCGGCGATGACCCGATTAGTCAGTGCCGCATCGGAGGTAAACAGGCCGACGATGTCTTCCTTCTTGAACGCGGCGACGTCGATGAAGTGCTGGAAACCCAACTCCGGGAATACCCGGTTGCGGTTCCAGAACGCGGCACCGTTCGGATGGATCGCCGTCGTCGTGTAGCCATTGAGGGCGAGGATGCTGGCCAGGCTCGGGAAGCGCGCGTGGTCGAGTTCCAACCACGGGTACTGGATGCCACCGAGACTCGATAACGGCGCGCCGGTTAGCAGTTCGAACTCGGTGCGGATGGTGCCACCACCGAATGTGGGTACGTGCAATTCGCCGCTGCGTGACGACTCCGCCAGCTTGCGGAACTCTGTCAGGAATCGACCCGGTTCGACATCATTGAGGCGTGCCGGATCGAACAGCGATTCGCTTTGCACGATCAGGATATCGGGCGATTGCTGCGTAATGCTTGCCGCAGCCAGGCGTTCGCGCAGCAGATCGGCATGTGCATCGATCATGGCGATTGCTGCATCGCGATCGGCTTTCGGCACGCGGCCGTCGCCAAGCTCCCAGTGATACATCAAGAGGCTTCCGATCAGCCCTGCACGCGCGGCGCTTTCGGTCAGCGCCCACGGCTCGAAACCCATACGCTTGGATGAATAGAGCTGGCGCCAGGGAGGCGCACCTGCGATCAGCGAAACGGCCAGCACCGCGGCGACAACTGCGAGGACGACCCGTCGCCAGCCAGCCAGCGCCGCCGAGCCACGTCGACGCACGAGTAACACGGTAATCACGACAACAGCGAGCAAGCTGAAGATCGTGGCGACGTTGAACTTCAGGTAGTGCGCAAACAGCGCCAGCGCCGGCCCGGGTTCTGCCAGGAAGCGGAAATCGGATGGCAGCAACGGCGTCTGCAGTTCGGCCAGCTTGGCGCTGTTGGCGGCGAACAACAGGAAGCCGAACAGGACGGTCAACCATGTCGACAGCGCGACGCGTCGGGTCAGCGCCAGTAATACCAGCAACAGCGACAGCAATGGCACGGCGTTGAGCAGCAACAGGTTGAACAGTGACGTGGCGTGGACGAATTTGTTGGTCCACGCGAATGCTGGGTCGAGCCGATCAATCAACAGCAACAGGGCAGCGACGCTGGCCAGCAACGCGAGCGCGAACCGCGTGGCGGGCTCACGGTTGCGCAAGTGACGAGGTGTCGCAAACAGACGATTCATCAAGTATCCCATGTGACAGGCGCGTGACATTGCCACGACAAGGCCGCTCGCAGGTGAACCGGACGTTAGAACGCCAGCATCCTGCAGCGCGCGCGTCGCTCTGGTGTAATGCCCGGATGAACTCTGTTGCTCCATCCCAGCCGTCATTGCCCCGCGAAATCGCCGACGTGCTGGACCATCGCCTTGAACGCCTGCAACGCGCCTGCCGTGATGCGGGAATTCGCTTCCACGACGACGCGGGCGTCGACGAGCACTTACGCAAAGTGTTGCTCGCGAGCGACTTTGCTCTCGCCATCCTGCTCTCCGATATCGCGTTGCTCGGCGACGGCCTGATCGAGTTGGTCAACGATCCTCGACCTGCCAACGCTCGTGCCAGCGT
Organism: Lysobacterales bacterium; assembly: GCA_038236135.1. Lineage (GTDB taxonomy): Bacteria > Pseudomonadota > Gammaproteobacteria > Xanthomonadales > Rhodanobacteraceae > Dokdonella. The sequence continues at coordinate 38,224 of JBBSTF010000007.1, read as the reverse complement.
TCTCAACGATGAGCACGACGACGCCGGCATGAAGCGCGAGCTGCGCCGCTTCCGAAAGCGCGAATCGCTGCGCTTGATCTGGCGCGACGTGAACGGTCTCGACGACGTCGAAGCGACGCTGCACGGTTCCAGTGTGCTGGCCGAAGTGTGCCTTGAGCGTGCGCTTGAACATGCACGCCAACAGGTCGCGCGTCGCCATGGCGTGGTCCACGATCAGAACGGCAATGGGCAGCGCTTGATCGTGCTCGGGCTCGGCAAGCTCGGGGGCGGAGAGCTGAATTTTTCGTCCGACGTGGACTTGATCCTTGCCTACCGCGACAACGGCACCAGCGACGGCGAACGCCCGCTCGATGCCGATGCCTGGTTCGCGCGACTGACCCAGCAATTCATCGCCTTGCTCGCGGACGTCACGGCGGATGGCTATGTCTATCGCGTCGACCTGCGGCTTCGACCTTTCGGCACGGCGGGCCGAGTGGCGCTCTCGTTTTCGGCGATGGAGCAGTACTACCAGCGTGAAGGTCGCGACTGGGAACGCTATGCATGGATCAAGGCGCGGCCGGTCGCCGGTGATGTCGCGGCTGGCAGGGAACTGCTGGAGATGCTGCGGCCCTTCGTGTTCCGTCGCTACTTCGATTACACCGCGTTCGCCGGCCTGCGCGAAATGAAGGCGCTGATCGACGCCGAGGTGGCGCGAAAGGATCTCGCCGCGAACTTGAAACTCGGCCCCGGCGGCATTCGCGAGATCGAGTTCATTGTGCAGCTGGTGCAACTGATTCGTGGCGGCCGCGAACCTGCCCTGCGCGTGCGTGGGCTACTACCCGCCTTGGCCGTGTGTGAGCAGCTTGGGCTAATTCCGTCGGCACGCGCACGTCGCCTGCGCGAGGCCTATCTTTTTCTACGCCGCGCCGAGAATCGCGTGCAAATGTTTGGAGACGAACAAACCCACGACCTGCCCGACGACGCTATCGAACGCGAGCGCATCGCCCGTTCGCTGAACTACGCCGACTGGCCGAGCCTGCTCGCCGAGAGTGATCGCCAGCGCACCGCCGTGACCGAAGAATTCGATGCCGTGATGGCCGCGCCACAACGTGAACGCGGGCGCGCTGACGCATCCTCGTGGTCAACGTTATGGCAGCGCTTTCGCTCGGACGGCGTCGATGCGGACGTATTGATCGAGCATGGCATCGATCCTCCGGACGCTGCGGTCAAGGCGCTGGAGACCTTGCTGAGCAGCCCCATCCTGCGCGCCGCCGCTGCTCGATCCCGCGAACGCATCGACCGCGTGCTGCCGTTGTTGATGGCCGCTGGTGCCGAAAGCAAGTCACCGGCGGCGTGCCTGCCTCGATTGGTCGAACTGGTGCACGCGGTCGCGAGGCGTTCCGCCTATCTCGCCCTGCTCGACGAGCAGCCGAGCGCCCTGCGTCGACTGGTTGATGTTTTCACGCGCAGCGCGTTGCTAGCGGATCGCATCATTGCGCATCCGTTGTTGCTCGACGAACTTTTCGACGAAGGTGGCGACGACCGACCTTCGCCGCTTGATGACCTGCGGGACGGTATTGCGCGTCAATTGCAAACACCGGCGGCCAGCGACACCGAGCTCGCTGTCGAAGTCATCCAGGAATTGCGCCTGGCCGCGCAATTTCGCATCGGACTTTCCCTGCTAGCCGAAACTCCCGATGCCGAGCACGCCGCTCGCAGACTCGCCGGCGTTGCCGAGATCGTGCTCGATGCCGTGCTTGGCCTGGTCCAGCGCGATCTGCGAAAGGAGCACGGCGACTTGGCTGGCTTGAATCTGGTCATCCTCGGCTATGGCAGTCTTGGCGGCGAGGAGCTCGGTTTCAGTTCCGATCTCGATCTGGTGTTTGTCTACGACGGCGTCACCTCGGCGCAGGAATCGGACGGCAAGCGACCACTCGATGCGCAGCGTTATCTCACACGGCTTGCGCAGCGTGTGGTTCATCTACTGACCACGATGACGCGCTCGGGCCGCCTCTATGAGATCGACATGCGGCTACGCCCTGACGGCGGCAAGAGTCTGCTGGTGACGACGCTTGAAAGCTATGGCGCTTACCAGCGCGAACGCGCCTGGACGTGGGAACACCAGGCACTGGTCCGTGCTCGTGCCGTGGTTGGCGACGCGGGACTCACTGAGCGATTCCGCGAACTGCGCGCCGAAGTGTTGTCGCGCGAACAGGAGCCGGCCGTGCTGCGCGCCGGAATTCTCGACATGCGCACGCGCTGGCGTGCCGAGCGCGATCGCTCCGGCGTCGGCAAGTTCGACGTGAAGCAAGGCTTGGGAGGCGTTGTGGATATCGAGTTCCTGTTGCAGGCCTTGGTACTGGAACACGGTCGCCACCATGCAGCGCTGCTTGAACCAACCAACAGCGCCGCGTTGATTGACGCGGCCTGCGCTGCTGGCATCCTCAACAAAGGCCAACGCGACGCACTGCGTGACGCGCACGAAGTTCTGGTTCGCCGCGCACTCGGCTGCACCCTGGATGCGCGGTCGCGCGTACTGGATCGCGATGCGGAAATCGACCGGGTTTGCGCGAAGGTGGCCATGGTTGCCGGCGAGCTTGGGCTCGCGTTTTCCCTTCCCGTCATTCCCGCGAAGGCGGAGGCGATCTTCAACAGCGGTAGCTGGTCAAACCATTCCGATCTCAGTCGGTCAGGCGAAGGCAACAAAATCAAAATGGATTCCCGCGTTCGCGGGAAAGACGAGAAAGGTGCGCAATGAACCACGTCACCGATTCGCCGCTCGGCAAGGCCAGTGTCACCTCCGAGCACTACGATCCATCGTTGCTGTTTCCGATCGCGCGCGCCGAACAGCGGCGAGCGCTTGGCATTGACGGCGCGTTGTCTTTTGTAGGCGTCGATATCTGGAATGCCTATGAGTTGTCATGGCTCGATCCGCGCGGTAAACCGCAGGTTGCGATCGGTGAATTCCGTGTGCCGGCAACATCGCCGAACATCATCGAATCAAAGTCGCTCAAGCTCTACCTCAACAGCTACAACCAGACCCGCATCGAAAGCATCGATGCGTTTCGTGAGCGTGTTTCCGATGACCTGAGCCGTGCTGCCGGCGCGCCTGTCGCCGTCGCAGTGACGCGAAGCGAACACTTTGCGCAATTTGGCAGCGGCGAACTCGACGGCGAATCCATCGACGACTTGCCGATCGATATCGACGCGTACGGACCGCCGAACGCTGACGCACTTTGCGTGCGCACCAACGCAGAAACGGTCAGCGAAACACTGGTATCAAACCTGCTGAAATCGAACTGTCCGGTCACCGGCCAACCCGACTGGGCGAGTATCCAGATTGGCTACACAGGCGCCGCGATTGATCGCGAATCCCTGCTACGCTACCTCGTTTCGTTTCGTCGTCACGACGACTTCCACGAGCAGTGCGTTGAACGCATTTTCACGGACATCAGCGAACAGTGCGCACCCACCGCACTCAGTGTTTACGCGCGCTATACGCGACGCGGCGGTCTCGATATCAATCCATGGCGCAGCAGTCTCGTTGCCAAGCCGCCGTCGAACCTGCGCGGTGCGCGCCAGTAGCGACCACCCGGCAAGCGATCAAACCATCGCCAGCGCAGCGACCAGACCCACCCAGATCACGAAGCCCACCCAGTTGTTGTTGCGGAACGCCTCCAGACAGGCGTCGCGTTCACGGTCACGAATCAGCGACTGCTGCCAGCCGAACAACACGGCGGCGACGGCCAAACCCAGTTGCCACGGCCATTCCAACGCCGCGCGCGAGCCAGCCAGCAATAGCGTGACAATGAATGTCGCCATCAGCACGCCGAGGATGACCCGGTCTGCATCGCCGAACAGGATCGCGGTTGATTTCGCGCCAATGCGGATGTCCTCGTCGCGATCAACCATCGCGTACTCGGTGTCGTAGACGACCGAGAACAAAACGTTGCCGATAAACAGCAACCAGCCCAGCGGCGGCACCTCGCCCAGCGTGGCCGCGAATGCCATCGGGATCGACCAGCCGAACGCCGCACCGAGCACGACTTGCGCGAGATGGGTAACGCGCTTGGCGAACGGGTAGATCGCAGCAAGTGCCGCACCAGCAAACGACAGCCCAATCGTCAGCGGATTGGTAAACCAGACCAACGCAAAGGCGATCAGCAGCAAGCCGAGGAAAAGCAGAATCGCTTCGCGTCGCGAGACGCGCCCCGCCGCCATCGGCCGACCACGCGTTCGTTCGACATTGCCATCCAGCCAATCGTGGTCCGCGTAGTCGTTGATGACGCAGCCAGCAGAGCGCATCACGAAAACACCCATCGTGAAAATCACGAAGAGCTTGAGCGACGGAAATCCCTTCGCCGAAAACCACAGCGCCCACCAGGTCGGCCACAGAAGGAGCAAGGCGCCAATGGGACGATCCATTCGCATCAGAACAACGTAATCGCGCCATCTCGCACGCTGGCCTTCGGGTAACGCCTGCAGCAGCCTCTCGATCACACGCATCGACCACTTCGAGCTATCGGCCGGTTGCGCGCTGACTGCTTTCTTCGGCTGGCGTGGTGCCAGCGCCTCAACCGGTTGCGACCACGGCGGCGCTTCCGGTAGCGGCAGGCTTTCCTGCACTTCAGAACTGGGTGGAATGGTCTTTCGCTTCGCGGCGGACTTTTTTGCTGCAGGTTGCACGAGTGGTTGCGGACGGAACGGCTGTTCGACGTCAGCTCTCGGCGGCGGCGGTTTCGCAATTACGTCCGCTGAAGATGACAGCGTTGGCGTTGGCGTTGACTTTGACTTTGACTTTGACTTTGACTTTGACGTTGACGTTGGCGTGGGCGTGGGCGTGGGCGTGGGCGTGGGCGTGGGCGTTGGCGTTGGCGTTGGCGTTGGCGTTGGCGTTGGCGATGGCGATGGCGATGGCGATGGCGGCGCTGCGGCGGCAGCTACGACGTTTCGCGGCCGCTTGGCGGCGGTCTCCTTCGGTGCCAATTCGTTCGTCGTCGGCCGTGCAGAGCTTTCTGCCGTGGCGACTGTAGATTTCCGGCGCGTGACCGGTACGCGTTTCTTCGCGAGTCCGGTGAGGGGCTCTGTCTGAGGCGATTCGTTTGTTGGAACGGCGACCGGCGGCGGCGCCAACGGCAATTCACCCGTCATGGCGTCGCTGGTCACATATTCGCTGCTGGTCGCGCCAGATTCTTGCGGCGGCTTGGTCGGGTTGGCCATGAGGGAAGTCTAACCGCGCCTTGATCGTTTCTACATTGACGAGACGATATCCAAAACGCTGGCAGGCGACCCGCGCATCATCTTCCTCTCCTTCGTCATTGGGTGGAATTGCGTCGATCCAGCCAGCGCAGCGCACCCCGCCCTGCGCATAAGCCGCTCGCAAAACAGGCCGTCAGGAGGTAACCGCCGGTCGGCGCTTCCCAGTCGACCATTTCGCCAGCGCAGAACACACCGGGCCAGCGCACCAACATCGAATTCCCATCCATCGCCTCGAAACGCACGCCACCCGCGGTGCTGATAGCTTCGGCAATGGGGCGCGGTTTCACCAGCGTGATCGGCAAGCGCTTGATCATTGCCGCAGCGATGTTCGCATCCGCCAACACTTCGCCGGAAAGTCGTTCGCGCAGCAACCCCAGCTTGACGCCATCAATGCCGACATGGCGACGTATGTGTTCCGACAGCGAGCGCTTGCCGCGTGGTTTGGACAGATCGGCAGCGATGCGCTGCTGTTCGCGATCAGGCGAAAGGTCGATCAAAAGTGTTGCCGAACCGCTCGCGGCAATTCGATCACGCAAACGCGCCGACAGGGCGTAAACCAAGCTGCCCTCAATCCCATCTGTGCTGACCACCGCTTCGCCCTTCAGCCATTCTTCGTCGCCATCCAGCCTAGCGGCGATACGTTGCAGCGGCGCACCGGCATGCCGTTCCCGGAAGTGCTGGCTCCATTCCACGTCGAAACCGCAATTGGCAGCTTGCAGCGGTGCGATGTCCACACCGCGTGCGGCGAGAATCGGCAGCCACGCACCGTCGGAACCCAGAATCGGCCAGCTTGCGCCGCCCAGAGCGAGGATTACGGCGTCGGCATCACGGATTGCCTCGTCGTTATCGGTCTCGAATCGCAACGCGCCGTCCGCATCCCAGCCCAACCAGCGATGGTGCATGTGGAAGGTGACACCGCTTGCTCGCAACCGTCGCACCCAACCGCGCAATAACGGCGCGGCCTTCAGGTCGGTTGGAAACACCCGGCCGGAACTGCCGACAAACGTCTCGACACTCAGTTCTCGCGCCCAGGCACGCAAGGCGACCGCATCGAAGTCACGCAGCCAATCGCTGACGTTGCTTTCACGTTCGGCATAGCGTGTAGCAAAGCGCGCGAAGGGATCGGAATGGGTCAGGTTCAAGCCGCCTTTGCCCGCAAGCAGGAACTTGCGCCCGACCGAACCGAGCGCGTCATACAAATCCACCTGCGCCCCTTCCGCACATGCCGCCTCGGCCGCCATCAAGCCCGCAGGCCCGCCGCCGATGATCGCGATGCGCTTGGAAAATTCCGTCATCGGCTCATCCTCGCATTTCTTCCTTCGTATTCGCACTGCTGTCCAGAATGCCGGCGCAAACTAGGCCCGCCCGAAATAGTTTCTCGTCATTCCCACGAAGGCGGGAATGACGAGGGTGGCGGGATGCGAAGCGTTGACGCGCGTCGCCCAGATCGGCGAAGAACCGCTCTAAAATGGCGCGATGAGCTTGAATGTCGCTGCTTACCATTTCGTCGCCATCGACGATCCGCAAACGCTTGCCGCGCATTGCCGCGAACGGGCCGAAGCATCGGCGTTGCTCGGCACGATCCTGATTGCGCCGGAAGGCATCAACCTTGTGTTGGCTGGTGAAGACGAATCGTTGCGTGAGTTCATGGCGGCGTTGCTGGACGAGCCGCGCTTCACAGCGATGCGCCCGAAATACAGCACGAGCGATTCCGTTCCATTCGCACGGCTCAAGGTCAAGCTGAAAACAGAAATTATCAGTTTCCGCCAAGGCGACTCGCAGCCGCTCGACAACGAGCGCGCGCCTGCGCTTAAACCCGCCGATCTCGCCCGCTGGATAGCGCAAGGCCACGACGACAACGGTCGTCGGTTGGCTTTGCTCGACACGCGCAATCGCGAGGAAGTGCAGTACGGCAGTTTTGCCGATGCACTGACGCTGGACATCGACAACTTCACCGAGCTTCCGCGAGCGATCGCGCCGCGTCTGGATTCACTCGCCGATGCAGCAGTCGTCAGCTTCTGCACCGGCGGCGTGCGCTGCGAGAAAGCGGCGCTATGGCTGCGCGGGCAGGGTTTGGAAAATGTGTGGCAGCTCGACGAAGGCATCCTCGGCTACTTCGAACAGGTCGGCGGCGCTGGCTACGACGGTGCCTGTTTCGTGTTCGACGAACGCGTTGCGCTAACGCCCGACCTCAAGCCAATCAGCACTCAGCCGAAAAACCAATAGCAGACGAAAATCGAAGCGATCACGCCGACCAGGTCGGCGAACAGCGCGCACCCCACTGCGTGCCGCGCTCGCTTGATGCCGACCGCGCCGAAATAGACGGCCAAAACATAAAACGTCGTTTCGGTGCTGCCCTGCGTGGTCGCGGCGAGTAGCGCCGGAAAGCTGTCTACACCTTGCGATTGCATGGTCTCGATCAGCATTGCTCGCGCTGCGCTGCCCGACAGTGGCTTCACCAAGGCGGTCGGCAAGGCATCGACGAATCGATTGTCGAGACCGACGCTGTCGACCAGCCAGCGAATGCCGTCCAGAGCGAGACCCAACGCACCCGACGCACGCAACACGCCGACGGCGCAGAGCATCGCGACCAGATAGGGCAACAGGTTCTTGGCAACATCGAAACCTTGCTTCGCACCTTCGACGAAACTGTCGTAAACCGGCACCTTGCGCATCGCGCCGCCGACAAGAAATCCCATGATCACGCCGAACAAAATCAGGTTGCCGAGCAATGATGACAACGACGACAGCGCAGCGGCCGATAAGGTGCCGAGCACCGCAATGAATCCACCGAGCAATAACGCGGTGCCACCGATCCATGCCAACACAACCGGATCCCACAAACGCAACCGCTGCATAAAAGCGACGGCGAGAAGGCCAGCCAATGTCGACGCGCTCGTCGCCAGCAGGATCGGCAAAAACACCATGGTCGGGTCGGCCGCACCTTGCTGCACGCGATACATGAAGATCGACACCGGGAGCAAGGTGAGCGACGACGCGTTCAACACCAGGAACAGAATCTGCGCATTGGTCGCGCTGTCCGGCTCCTGGTTCAAGGTCTGCAGTTCGCGCATCGCACGCAAGCCAATTGGTGTTGCCGCGTTGTCCAGGCCCAATCCATTTGCGGCAAAGTTGAGTGTGATCAAACCAATCGCCGGATGTCCGCGCGGCACGTCCGGCATCAAACGCGCAAACAACGGACCGAGCCATCGCGCCATCGCGTCGATCAAACCGGCCTGTTCGCCGATGCGCAGAAAACCCATCCACAAGGTCAGCGTGCCGAACAGCAGGATCATCACCTCGACGGACAGTCGCGCCATGTCGAACAGGCTGGCGACCATCGCCGCAAATACGGCCGAATTGCCTTGCCACCAACTGGCGCAAGCGGCGACCGCTGCGACCGCAAAGAAGCCAAACCAGAGTCTGTTGAGCATGTTGGTCCGCGCCGGCGCAGTTCAGTCAGACGACGTAGAGATCGACGTAGTCGTTGACCGCGATGGATTCCAGCTTGGCTTGGTCCAGCGAGCTTTCAAGAATTGCTTCCTGTCGATCAACCGACAATCGACGCGCAAGGTTGATCCTGAATTTTTCGACCAGCAGGGGTATGCCTTCTTCACGACGGCGGCGATGGCCGATTGGATATTCGACGACGACTTCGGGCAGCGTGCTGCCGTCAACCAATTCAACCGTCAGCGCATTGGCGATTGAGCGCTTTTCCGGATTGTGATAATTGGCGGTAAATCCCTTGTCCTCGAAACAGGTGATGCGTTCGCGCAAGGCGTCAATGCGAGGATCGACGGCGACGCTGTCTTCGTAGTCTGCCGCAGTCAGGTGACCCAAGATCAAAGGCACCGCGACCATGTATTGAATGCAGTGATCGCGATCGGCTGCATTGGCAAGCGGGCCTTGCTTGTCGATGATGCGCAGGCATGCTTCGTGGGTACGGATGCGCACGCTGCGGATAGCACCGCTATCCAGACCACGCTCGGCCAGCATCGCGTGGATGGTCATTGCGGCTTCCACCGCCGTCTGCGCATGGAACTCCGCTGGAAAGCTGATCTTGAACAGGATGTTCTCCATCACGTAGCTGGCATAGCCGCGCTGGAACACCAACGGCTTGCCACCAAACGAGACGTCGTAGAAGCCCCATGTTTTCGCCGTCAGCGCGGATGGATAACCCATCTCGCCGGTCTGCGCGATCAAGGCCAGGCGAACCGCACGACTGGTTGCATCGCCAGCCGCCCAGCTCTTGCGCGAACCCGTGTTCGGCGCATGCCGATAGGTGCGAAGACTCTGTCCATCGACCCAGGCCAACGACAACGCCGCAAGCATTTGTTCGCGCGACAGGCCCAGCAATTGCCCGACCACCGCCGTCGACGCGACCTTGACCAGAATGACGTGATCCAGTCCAACCTTGTTGAATGAATTTTCCAGTGCAATGCAGCCCTGGATTTCGTGCGCCTTGATCATCGCGGCGAGCACGTCCTCCATCAACAGCGGCGCTCGACCCGCCGCGACGTTGTTGCGACTGATCCAGTCGGCAACGGCGAGGATGCCGCCGAGGTTGTCCGAGGGATGGCCCCATTCCGCCGCCAGCCAGGTGTCGTTGAAGTCGAGCCAGCGAACCATTGCGCCGATATTGAACGCGGCTTGCACCGGATCAAGTTGGTACGACGTGCCTGGCACTTTCGCGCCGAGCGCGATCGACATGCCGTCGACCAGCGGACCAAGTAACTTGGTGCACGCCGGATAATCGAGCGCTTCGAGGCCGCAGCCCAGCGTATCGATCAGACAATGGCGAGCAGTTTCCCAAGCCAGGTCCGACGTGATCTCGAAGTCACGAACGTAGTCGACGATGTCGACGAGCACATCGTCCCATTCCGGGCGCGCAGTGCTATTGGCAAGATGGCTGCTCATTGAAGATTCTCCATCGGGACGCGAACTGATCCTTCCATCAGCACGCGCGCGCTGCGACTCATCACCGCTTTGGTCACCTGCCACTGCCCATCGACTTGCGACGCGGCAGCACCGACGCGCATCGTGCCAGATGGATGGCCAAAACATACCGCTTCTCGCTCGCCACCGCCGGCTGCCAGGTTGACCAAGGTGCCGGGAATTGCTGCCGCTGTCGCAATCGCGACTGATGCCGTGCCCATCATCGCGTGATGTAATTTGCCCATCGACACGGCGCGCACGTTGAGATCGATGTCGCCAGCACGTATCGATTTCCCCGACGACGAAACGTAGTCTGCAGGCGGCGCAACAAACGCCACTTTCGGTGTGTGCTGCCGCGTCGCCGCTTGCGCGACATCGGCGATCAACCCCATGCGTACCGCGCCATGCGAACGAATCGCCTCGAACATTGACAGTCGCTTTGCGTTGTCGTTGATCGCGCCTTGCAGCTCACTACCCGTCAAACCAATGTCAGCGGCATTGACGAAGATCGTCGCGATGCCGGCGTTGATCAGCGTCGCTTTCAATAGACCGACGCCAGGCACATCAAGCTCGTCGATCAGATTGCCGGTCGGGAACAGAGCACCGCCCGAGTCGCCCTCACCTTCCTCGGCGGGATCGATGAATTCCAGCACGATCTCCGCCGCCGGAAACGCCACGCCATCCAGTTCAAAGTCGCCGGTTTCCTGCACCTCGCCGTCGCGCATCGGCACGTGCGCAACAATCGTCTTGCCGATGTTGGCCTGCCAGATGCGCACTACGCAGATGCCATCGCGTGGCACCCGCGACGGGTCCATCAATCCATTCGTAATCGCGAACGGTCCAACCGCCGAACTCAAGTTGCCGCAGTTGCCGCTCCAGTCGACGAAAGCGGTGTCTATGGAAACCTGACCATACAGATAATCCACATCGTGGTCGGCAACAGCGGACTTCGCCACGATCACGCACTTGCTGGTACTCGACGTCGCCCCGCCCATGCCATCGGTGTGCTTTCCGTAAGGATCGGGCGACCCGATTACCCGCAATAACGAACGATCGCGCGCTGTTCCCGGCACCTGCGCATCTGTAGGTAAATCCCCAAGTTTAAAAAACACGCCTTTGGACGTACCACCACGCATGTAGGTAGCGGGAATTCGGAGTTGTGGCGCTGTGTCCATGGATCGAGAACCTCGCTACGTCGCGTCTGATAGTTCAGCTGAGCCGGTCAGCCGCCGTCGGGTATGTTTGGCTCGACGAGTAGCGCCAGCAAGGCCAGCGATTCCTGCCAGCCGAGGTAGCAGAACTCGACCGGAATAGCGTCGGGAATGCCTTGCTGTTCGATGTGGATTTCGGTGCCACACAAGACGGCGGATAGCCTGATCGTTACCTGCATTTCGCCCGGCAGGTTGGGGTCGTCGAAGCGATCGGTGTAGCGAATGCATTCGTTCGGCGTCAGCTCGATGTAACGACCACCGAAGGCATGTGAACTGCCCGTGCCGAAGTTGGTGAACGACATTCGGTATCCGCCTCCAACCTTCGCATCCATCTCTTGGACCTTGCCGACAAAGCCGTGCGGTGGCAGCCACTTGGCCATGGCGTCGGGATCGAGGAATGCGCGGTAGACACGATCAGGCGGCGCTTTCAGTACGCGGTGAAAGGTTACGGTTCCTGGCATGTCAGTTCTCCGATGAGTCGTTCTCAACGCCGGCCATTCTCGCTGGAATGTCCCGCTGCGTGTGCAACACCCGCCAGACATCAATCTGCATTACGCGTTCGATGTAAAAGATCAGGTACGGAAAACCGCTGATCGGCCAGAAGCGCAATCCGCGCAGGTTCAAGCCCAGCGCATATCGCGATGAGCCGGTTCGAGGATTGGCCCGGATTGGCGCAAGGACGATGAAACCGCATCAGTCCATCGCAACGCCAAGGCTTCACCGGCTTCGTCGCGATACCACGCCGTGATCTGTCGCAGCTCGTTCTGCGCAGCAACCAGCAGCCGGACCGGTTTGTCGCTCAAGCTTGCACTTCGCCTTTGGCGATAAGGCGCAGCTCTGCGAAAAAATCTTCGTCGGCGATGTCGCCCGGCCCGGAATTGGCACCCTCCAGCAACATGGCTCGAAGTTTCGCCACGTCGCGCTGTTTGCGGATGAGTTCACGCAGGTATTCGCTGCTTGAGCTGTAGCCGTGTTCGGTGACTTGTTCGTCAACGAAACCCTTGAGTTCGTCGGGGAGGGAGAAGTTCATCGTGGCCATGGCGTTGTCTTTTGGCAAAGATTGCCATTGAAGTCTGGACCGCTGTGGCTGGCTGTGCAACCCGTCTTGGCGCCGTCGATTACGCTGCTTGCGCCGCCTCCAGGAAATCCTGCGCGAAGCGTTGCAGGACGCCGCCGGCTTCGTAGATGTGCACTTCTTCTGCGGTATCGAGGCGACAGATGACGGGTACTTCGATGCGTTCGCCGTCGCGGCGATGAATGATCAGGACAAGTGTTGCGCCAGGCTTGCGTTCGCCGGTTACATCGAACGTTTCTGTGCCGTCGATGGCCAGAGTGTGGCGCGTGGTTCCAGCTTGGAACTCCAGCGGCAGCACGCCCATGCCGATCAGGTTGGTGCGATGGATGCGCTCGAATCCTTCGGCTGCGATTGCCTCGACTCCCGCAAGGCGCACGCCTTTGGCGGCCCAGTCGCGGGAGCTGCCTTGGCCGTAGTCGGCGCCGGCAATGATGATCAGCGGTTGCTTGCGATCCATGTACGTTTCGATCGCTTCCCACATGCGCACGACTTCGCCGTCCGGTTCGATGCGCGCCAGCGATCCTTTCTTCACTGCGCCGTCGACAACGGCCATTTCGTTGACCAGTTGCGGGTTAGCGAACGTCGCGCGTTGAGCCGTTAGATGATCGCCGCGATGCGTGGCGTACGAGTTGAAGTCTTCCTCGGGCAAGCCCATCGAGGTGAGGTATTCACCGGCTGCGCTACTCGCCAGAATCGCGTTTGAAGGCGACAGGTGATCGGTAGTGATGTTGTCGGGCAACACGGCGAGCGGACGCATGCCGGTCAAGCTACGTTCGCCAGCGAGCGCTCCTTCCCAATAGGGTGGACGACGAATATAGGTGCTCTTTTCGCGCCAATCGTAGAGCGGGCTGATGCGTTCGCGGTTATCAACGACGATGCGAAACATCGGATCGTAGACCTTCCGGAATTGCTCGGGTTTGACGTGCTTCGCAACGACTGCGTCGATCTCTTCGTCGCTGGGCCAAATATCTTTGAGCGTTACCGGCTTGCCGTCGTGATCGATACCGAGCACGTCCTTTTCGATGTCGAAACGTACCGTACCGGCAATCGCGTAGGCGACGACCAGAGGCGGCGATGCGAGGAAGGCTTGCTTGGCGTAGGGATGGATACGGCCATCGAAATTTCGGTTGCCGCTCAACACGGCGGTTGAATAGAGATCGCGGTCGATGATCTCTTTCTGGATTGCCGGATCAAGCGCGCCGCTCATACCATTACACGTGGTGCAAGCAAAGCCGACGATGCCGAAGCCGAGCTGTTCGAGTTCCGGCAACAAGGCGGAATCTTCCAGATATAGCTGCACGGCTTTGGAGCCCGGCGCGAGCGAAGTTTTCACCCACGGCTTGCGCGTAAGCCCGCGCGCATTCGCGTTGCGTGCGATCAAACCGGCGGCGACAACATTGCGCGGATTGCTGGTGTTGGTGCAACTGGTGATCGCCGCGATGATCACTGCGCCGTCGGGCATTTGTCCTGGCGTCTCGGTCCAGTCGGCAGCGATTCCGCGCTCGGTGAGTTGGCTTGTAGCAACGCGCTTGTGCGGGCTCGACGGGCCCGCCATGTTGCGAGCAACGCTCGACGGGTCAAAGTGCAATACGCGCTCGTATTCGGCAGTCCTGAGCGCGTCTGCCCAGAGTCCGGCTTGCTTTGCGTAAGTCTCCACCAGTCGCACCTGCTCGTCCAGGCGACCTGTGAGTTTCAGATAGGTGATGGTCTGTTCGTCGATGTAAAACATCGCCGCGGTCGCGCCGAATTCAGGCGTCATGTTCGAGATCGTTGCGCGGTCACCCAGCGTCAGCGCGCTCGCGCCTTCGCCGTAAAATTCCAAGTACGCGCCAACCACTTTTTGAGCACGCAGGAACTCGGTCAGCGCCAGCACGATGTCGGTCGCGGTGATGTTGGGTTGCGGCCTCCCGGTCAGTTCAACGCCGATGATCTCCGGCGTGCGCATCCACGAGGCGCGACCCAGCATCACGCTTTCCGCTTCCAGCCCGCCGACGCCAATCGCTATCACACCGAGCGCGTCAACATGCGGCGTATGGCTGTCGGTGCCGACCAGCGTGTCGGGAAAGGCAACGCCATCGCGCGCATGCACCACCGGCGACATTCGCTCCAGATTGATCTGATGCATGATCCCGTTGCCGGGGGGAATCACGTCGACATTCTTGAATGCCTTCTTGGTCCACTCGATGAAGTGGAAGCGATCTTCATTGCGGCGGTCCTCGATTGCGCGGTTCTTCTCGAACGCGTCCTTGTCGAAACCGGCGTACTCGACGGCCAGCGAGTGATCGACGATTAACTGGGTCGGTACGACAGGATTGACCAAGGCCGGATCGCCACCGCGTTCGGCAATCGCATCGCGCAGGCCGGCGAGATCGACCAACGCGGTTTGACCGAGGATGTCGTGGCAGACGACGCGTGCAGGAAACCACGGAAAGTCGAGATCGCTGCGACGTTCAATCAGCTGCCGCAATGACGCTTCCAGTGTGGATGGGTCGCAGCGGCGAACCAGGTTTTCACCAAACACGCGCGAGCAATATGGCAACTTGTCGTAAGCGCCCGGCTGGATCGAGTCGACGGCGGCGCGCGTGTCGAAATAATCGAGTTTGGTTCCCGGCAGTGGCTTGCGATAGTCGGTATTCATGCCATCTCGTTGTATGAGTAAAAGGTGGAGCTCTGTCGTACCGCGACGCGTGAAGCGCGACCAGTCCTCTCAGACCGTCTTCGGAATCAACGCGTCATCAATTTCCCGCGCGCGAATTGCGGCAGGACGATCTTTCAAGCCGTTCCAATACGCTTCAAACGCCGGCCGCTTCGGGATGCTTTCAAACATCAAACCCCAACCGATCTGCGAGCCGAAATAGACATCCGCAGCCGTGAATTTGTCGCCCGCGACGTAACTCTTGTCGCGTATGGCGAGTTCGAGAGTATCCATGGCGGTGTCGTAATTTCCGTAGCCGACCATGCCGCGTTTTTCGTTTGGAACGGTCACGCCGAGGGAACGGTCGGTGATGGCGGCTTCGACCGGCCCGGCCGCGAAAAACATCCATCGGAAATAGTCACCGCGTGCATCTTCCTCAGGCAACAGATTCGCCTTGGGAAATGCTTCGGCGAGATACGCGCAGATGGCGGCGCATTCGGTGACGACGGTCTTGCCGTGCTGGATCGCCGGCACCTTGCCCATTGGGTTGATGGCCAGGAATTCCGGTGCTCTCATCGTCGTGGCGTAGTCGAGAACCGTCGTCTCGTAGGGCTCGCCAATTTCTTCAAGCATCCAGCGAACGACGCGGCCGCGTGACATCGGGTTGGTGTAGAAATGCAGGTCGTGGCTCATGGAATTGTCTCTGGAATGGGATAGTGCTCTTTCTTCGAGATCACTTTCGAACGTCGATTGGCACGAACTTCAAGTCTTCCGGCCCGGTGTAATTCGCACTAGGTCGAATGATCTTGCCGTCGATGCGTTGTTCGATCACGTGTGCGCTCCAACCACTGGTTCGCGAAATCACAAACAGCGGTGTGAACATCGCGGTCGGCACGCCCATCTGGTGATAGCTCACGGCGCTGAACCAGTCGAGGTTCGGGAACATTTTCTTGGCGTCCCACATCGTCGATTCCAGTCGCTCGGCGATGTCGAACATGCGCATGTTCTCGGCCTCCGCAGACAATTCGCGGGCGACCTCTTTGATCACCTTGTTGCGCGGATCGCTGACGGTATAGACCGGATGGCCAAAACCGATCACGACTTCCTTGCGCTCGACGCGGGCGCGAATGTCGGCCTCGGCTTCGTCGGGCGATTCGTAGCGCTTCTGGATTTCGAACGCGAATTCGTTGGCGCCGCCATGCTTGGGGCCGCGCAAGGCACCGATGCCGCCGACGATGGCCGAATACATGTCCGACCCGGTGCCGGCAATGACGCGTGCGGCGAACGTCGACGCATTGAACTCATGTTCGGCGTAAAGAATGAGCGAGGTGTGCATCGCACGCACCCAGGTGTCGGGTGGCTCCTTTCCGTGCAACAGATGCAGGAAATGACCGCCAATCGAATCGTCGTCGGTCTCGACATCGATGCGCTTGCCATTGGTCGCGAAGTGATACCAGTACAGCAGCATCGAACCTTGGCTCGCCATCAACCGATCAGCGATGTCGCGCGCGCCGGGATGATTGTGATCATCCTTCTCGGGCAGCGCGCAGCCGAGCGTGGAAACGCCAGTACGCATCACATCCATCGGATGCGACGAAGCCGGCAGCGCTTCCAGCGCGCTCTTCACCGAAGCCGGCAAGCCGCGCAACGATTTCAGTTTGGCCTTGTAGGCGCGCAGTTCCGCTTCGTTCGGCAACCTGCCGTGGACCAGCAGGTGCGCGATCTCCTCGAACTCCGCCGTGTCGGCAAAGTCGAGAATGTCGTAGCCGCGATAGTGCAGGTCGTTGCCGTTGCGGCCGACTGTGCACAACGCCGTGTTGCCGGCCGCGACGCCGGAAAGGGCGACCGATTTTTTCGGTTTAAAGCCGCCTGCGGAAGGCGTTTCGCTGGGTGTGCTCATGCTGGAATCCTTGTTCCTTTCGCGCCATCGTGATGGCTGGGGTTACTTGTTGCCGGCAAACAACTGGTCGAGCTTGTCTTCGTACTCGTGGTAGCGCAGATAGTCGTAAAGCTCGGCGCGCGTTTGCAATTGGTCGATGATATTTTTCTGGGTGCCTTCGCGGCGCACGGTTTCGTAGAAATTCAGGGCAGCTTTGTTCATTGCACGATAGGCACCGCAGCAATAAAGCGCGATGTCGACGCCCGCTTCGCGCAACTCATCCGTCGTAAAGAACGGCGTCGATCCAAATTCGGTGAGGTTAGCCAGAATCGGCACCTTTACCGCCTGCTTGAAGCGGCGATAGTCGTCGAGCGTGCGCATCGCTTCGGGGAAGATCATGTCGGCGCCGGCTTCGACATAGGCGACGGCGCGTTCGATGGCCGAATCGATACCTTCGCTTGCCGCCGCATCGGTACGCGCCATGATCACAAAGCTGGCATCGGTGCGCGCATCGACGGCAGCTTTCACGCGGTCACACATTTCTGCGGTCGTCACCACTTCCTTGCCTGGTCGATGGCCGCAGCGTTTCTGCCCGACCTGGTCTTCCATGTGTACGGCGGCGACGCCGACGTTGATAAATGAGCGCACCGTGCGCGCGATATTGAATGCGCCGCCCCAGCCGGTATCGATATCGACCAGCAGCGGCATGCCGCTGGCGTCAACGATGCGGCGCGCGTCGGTGAGCACGTCTTCCATCGAGCTGATGCCAAGGTCGGGCATGCCGAGCGAATTCGCGGCAACACCACCGCCGGACAGATACAGCGCCTTGTAGCCAACGCGTTGCGCCATCAAGCCGGCGTAGGCAGTGATCGCGCCCATCACCTGCAGCGGCGTTTCTTCGGAAAGGGCGCTGCGGAATCGGTTGCCGGACGTGGCTGCGGACATGCGTGGGCTCGCTCTGTTAAGTCGGCGCAGGCGCTCGCGGAATCGCGGTATGGACTTCCGGCACCAACGCGTAGCTGTCTATTGTCGCCGCTGGCCGTTGCGGGCGCGACCCCCGAACCTCATTTCACGCCGGCAACGTTCAGATGATGCGCAGCGTGATTGCCTTCAGCACCGCGCGGGTTCGGTCGCGCGTGTCGAGTTTGGTGAGGATGTCCGACACGTAATTCTTCACCGTGCCTTCGGCTAGAAACAGCGTGCGTGCGATTTCCTTATTCGAATAGCCACCGGCGAGAAGGCGCAGGATCGCAACCTCGCGCTCGCTGAAGTTCGCTTTCGGCGTGTCGCTGTCGCGATAGGCGTAGCGCGCGCGGACGGGCTCGGTCGACACTGGCTGCAACAGCGATTCGCCGCGCGACGTCGCCAGAATGACATCGCGCAAATCTTCCGGTGCGGCATCTTTCAGCAGGAAACCCTGCGCGCCACTTTGAGTGGCTTGCAGCAGAAGATCGGCGTCGTCGAAGGTGGTCAGCATGATGATCGGCGTAGTGTTGCCAGCTTCGCGCAGCCGCTGCAGAGCCTCGATACCGTTGGTTCCGGGCATGCGGATGTCGGACAGAATCACGTCGACGGTCGTTGTTCCCAGCGCGGCGATCAGCTCGTCGCCATCGGCCGCTTCGACTTCCACGCGCAGGTCGGGGAAACTTTCAAGCAGCGCGCGCAAGCCGGCGCGAACCAGCGCCTGATCGTCGGCGAGGGCGAGACGGATCGTTGCGAAATCTCCGACTTCTGACGTCATGTTCCGGGCACCCATGCGGTCAAATGAAAGCCATCGTCGCTGGAATACCGCATGCCGCCGCCGACATCTTCGAGTCGCTCGCGCATGCCGGTCAAACCATTGCCGGGCCGAGGTTGCGCCGCACCGCGGCCATTGTCGCGAACGTCCAATTCAATGCTGCCATTGCGGCGCGCCAGGGTCAGCCATACCTGTTCGGCCTGCGAATGTCGCGCCGCATTGGTAAGCGCCTCTTGCGCGGCGCGTAGCAGCGCGCGTGCTTGCGCGATGTCGTCGATGCGCAGGTTCGGTTCAATGGCCAGGTTGACGCGTGGACGCGGAATCGGTGCGGCGAGTTCTTCGATGGCGCGACCAAGATCAAGACCTTCGTCATGTCGCATCTGGCTGACCACACCGCGGATGTCACCCAGCAATTGGTCGGCCAATCTTGCTGCAGTTTCAACGGCGGGAGGCGCACCGGCCGGATCGCGCGCGAGGGCTGCCAATTGCAACTTCAGCGCAGTCAACTTGTGTCCACTGACGTCGTGCAATTCGCGCGACAACCGCAAACGTTCGTGACTGCGCGCGCTGTCTTCGAGTAGGGATTGCGTTGCCAGCAATTCGGCATTCACCAGTCGCAGTGCATCTCGACTGTTCTCTGCGCTGCGCGCGTAAAACGCCGTCAGCGTTGCGAACGCCTGAAAGCCGGCGTACAGGCCGAATGTAGCTATCGCACCGCCCAATGGCCACATTCGCAGCAGGACGGCGATCAGTACAAGGTTGTTGATGCCCATCAGAAGCCAACGCAGGCGATCCGATAGGTGGGCGATCTGCACGGCCAGGATGACGAACAAGGCTGGCACGCTGCCATCGCCAGTGAGCGCAAGCACGGCCAGCGCCGCGACCGCTTCGATCTCGATCAGGACCACGGCGCGACCCACGCGCTGGCATCCCTCGATCTTGAGGATGTCTGCCAACAGACAAAACAGAAACGTGAGCATCGCGACGACGGTGGGAATTCCGACACCGCGTTCGACCACTCGACTGCCGAATACCCCAAACATCACCGTGGCGAACACCGCCAGCCATGTCAGCAGCGCAGCAAGGCTCATCGGTTGGCGAAGGGCGGAAAGCCAACGTTGCGCGGTGGATGCTAAGTTCATGGCTTCCATCGTGCAGCGCGCGCCGCGACGCGACAAGGCCACAACGCGAAGTGGTGACTTCCGGCACCCGTATTCGATGACCGTCGGCATCTGGGCAGCTCGATGGGATCGGCGGAGCATGGCCCCACTGCTTCCAACCGGGTCAAATCCATGATTCTCGAAATCCTTACCCACACCCCGATTTGGGTTTTTGTGTTGTTCGCCATCATCGTCAGCATGGGTGCAAAGCGCCTGAGCGACGGCGAGCGCGACGTCCGCCGGGTCTGTCTGGTGCCGATCCTGTTCATCTTGTCTGGCTTGCTGCGGCTTTCCAATCAGGAGGATTCGGGCTCCATCTCGGCATGGCTGGTTGCGGCTGGCGCCGGGTTGGTGATTGGTAGCCTCGCTCGCCCCGTCATGCGGAACCTGGCGGGTAACTTCCGCGTCCTGTTGGCTGGATCGGCTTGGCCACTGGTACGCATCGTGGTGATCTTCGTCGCGCATTACTCACTGACGGTGGCTGCGGTGCTGAGTTTCGATCATCGCGTCGCCTTCATGCGCCTTGATGCGGCGGTGACGGGCATGGCAGCGGGATACTTCGCGGGCTGGTTGTGGCGCTTCGTGCGGGCTTATCGTGTCGCGAAAGCGACTCCGGCCGCCACCACTGGAATGACAGCCGCGGCCCGCTAAGCGAACAGCGCCAGCGGCCCAGCGGATGGCACATGCAGACGCGCCGATGGATGCGATGATGGCGGCATCCTCCGTTGCCGGAAATCGCCCCGATGAAACGCATGCTGCTCGCTCTGTTGTTCGCCGCTATCCCGTTTGCGCACGCCGATAGTCCTGCCGCCAATCCGGCCGACGCGCAATTCAAGGCGATCTACGAAAAGGAATGGCAATGGCGCAAGCAACAAAGTGGTGGTGCCGACGAAGATGGAGACGACAGCGGCAGCAAGAAGACCTTACCCAAGGTCGACGCAAAAACGCAGGCGGCACGACTGAAAATTTGGGACGGCGTCATCGCCGATCTCGACAAGCTCGACGTCAAGGCACTATCACCCAGCGAAAAAATCAACTACGCGGTGTATCGCCCGCAGGTTGAAAACCTCGCTGCCGAGGTTCGCTTCGGTGCGTACGAGGCGCCGTTCAATGCCGATTCCTCGTTCTGGTCGAACCTCGGCTTCATGACGCGTCGACCATTGAAGAACGCGGATGAGTATCACGCCTACGCCGCGCGTTTGGCCGACGTGCCGCGCTATTTCGATGATGAGATCACCAACATGCGGGCCGGATTGAAGCGCGGCTTCAGCGTGCCGCGAGCAGTGCTTGACGGTCGCGATGTTTCCATCGCGGCGGTTGCCGATTTGAAGGATCCGACCGCGAGTACGTTCTACGATCCGTACAGGAAAATGCCGGCCAGCATTCCTGCTGCCGAGCAGGAAAGCTTGCGAAAGGAAGGTGTCGCAGCGATCCAAAGCAAACTAATCCCAGCCTACGGGAAATTGCTGAAATTCTTCCGCGACGACTACACGCCAAAAGCACGCACGACGCTCGCCGCCGAAGCGTTGCCCGACGGCGAAGCGTTCTATCGCCAGCAGATTCGCGAATTCACCACGCTTGATCTCGACCCCGATCAGATCCATGCGATTGGCCTCACCGAGGTCGCACGCATCCAGGGCCAGATGGACCAGATCATCAAGGATTTGAAGTTCAAGGGCAGCTTCGCCGAGTTCCTCACCTTCCTGCGCACCGATCCGCAGTTCTACGCGAAGACGCCGCAGGAATTGCTCAACCGCGCAGCATGGATTGCCAAGCGCGTCGATGGCCAGGTCGGCAAGTTCATCGGCACCTTGCCGCGTGCACGCTTCACCATCGTGCCAGTGCCCGCCGATATCGCGCCGTTCTGGACGGCCGGCCGTGGTGGTGTGGATACGTATTGGCTCAACACGTATGACCTGCCCTCGCGACCGCTTTACAACCTGCCGGCGCTGACCCTGCACGAGTCTTCACCGGGCCATTCACTTCAAGGCGGCCTTGCACGCGAGCAGGGCGATCAGCCCGCGTTTCGTCGTGAGAATTACATTTCGGCATACGGTGAAGGCTGGGCGCTCTACACCGAAAAGCTCGGCACGGAGATGGGCATCTACGAAACGCCGTATGAGGATTTCGGCCGGCTGACCTATGAAATGTGGCGCGCTTGCCGCTTGGTGATCGACACCGGTGTGCATCACCTGGGTTGGACCCGCGACCAGGCGCTCGCTTATCTGCGCGATCACACCGCGCTCAGCGAGCACGAAGTCACCACCGAGGTTGATCGCTATATTTCTTGGCCGGCGCAGGCGCTGTCGTACAAGCTCGGCGAGATTCGTATCGTGCAATTGAGGGCGGAAGCCGAGAAAGAACTGGGCGACAAGTTTGATATCAAGGCTTTCCACGACGCCGTATTGAAGCAAGGCTCGGTACCGTTGCCGGTACTCGACGACCAGATCCGCGCGTTCATCGCCGAAGCGAAGAAAGCCGATCCTAAAAAGAAGAAGGAACCATCCGCATAACGACCGCTTCCGTCATGACGCGCGTAGGAATTTGCGCGTCATGACGACATTAAGTATCGGTACGTGCGTCCTGCCGACGGGTCGCTTCATAGATCACCGCGCGGCATCCTTACAATGGTGGACTGCCGTGATCATGGGAAGCATGAATGTCCTCAGCTGTGCCGTCGTCAAAACTTCGCGTTGTGTTTGCGGGAACACCGGAGTTTTCGGTGCCGTGCCTGCACGCAGTTATCGCATCGGGCGTCGACGTGATCGCCGTTTACACGCAACCGGACCGGCCTGCCGGGCGTGGTCGCAAGCTGTCACCCAGCCCGGTCAAGCAGACAGCGCTCGACGCTAACATCATTGTCGAACAACCGGAGTCATTGCGTGATGCTGCTGCCCAGGCGCGCCTGCGAGATCTCTCACCCGATCTGCTGATCGTCGTTGCCTACGGATTGATCCTGCCGAAAAAAGTGCTGGCCATACCGCGGTTGGGTTGCTGGAACGTGCATGCCTCGTCTCTGCCACGTTGGCGCGGTGCCGCGCCGATCCAGCGCGCGATTGTTGCCGGCGATAGCCAGACCGGCGTCGACCTGATGCACATGGAAGCGGGTCTCGACACGGGCCCGGTACTGATGAGCACTCGCACCGCCATCGCGTCGAACGAAACCGGTGGATCGCTGCATGATCGTTTATCGTCGCTGGGTGCTGAATTGCTGGCTGACGGGCTGCGTCGATTGCTTGATGGCACGTTGCCAGTGGCGACCGCGCAGGAAGAATCCGGCGTCACCTACGCGCACAAACTGGAAAAATCCGAAGCGGCGCTCAACTGGTCACTGGCAGCACAGGAGCTCGAACGCAAAGTCCGCGCGTTCAATCCGTGGCCGATTGCCGAGGGCCACATCGCAGGCGAACACCTGCGCATCCATGCCGCCGTTGCTGTT
This sequence comes from Lysobacterales bacterium, assembly GCA_038236135.1. Classification (GTDB taxonomy): domain Bacteria; phylum Pseudomonadota; class Gammaproteobacteria; order Xanthomonadales; family Rhodanobacteraceae; genus Dokdonella. Next base: position 14,914 of record JBBSTF010000007.1, on the reverse strand, counting down.
GAAGGGAATCATGCCTTAACGCCCGGCAGCGTGATCGCCGCGCGTACCGATGGCGTCGATGTTGCGACCGGTGATGGCGTGCTACGCGTCCTCGCAGTACAACGCGCCGGTGGTCGCCGCATCGATGTGCGCGATTGGTTGAATGCGCGAACCGATTTGCGGGGCAAGGCTTGAGCACTGGCGTCGCCGTCCGCGTCGAAGCTGTGCATGCCTTGGCGCGCATTGTTTTCGATGGCGTCTCACTGCGTACTGCTATGGCGAGCAGCACACCTCGCATTGCCGATTCGCGTGATCGTGCGTTGCTGTCGGCCTTGCTGTTCGCGGGAACGCGCGGCTGGCTGCGCTTCGATGCAGCGCTGCCCTTGCTGATGGATCGCCCATTGCCACAGAAATTGCGCGAGCTGCGCACGTTGTTGGTGCTGGGACTGGTCCAGATCGCGGCCCTGGAATTACCCGAGCATGCTGTCGTCGCCAGTGCCGTGGATGCTGCCAAGTCGCTAGGTTTCGTCAAGCAAGCGGGCTTGGTCAACGCGGTGCTGCGGCGCTTTCTTCGCGAGCGCGATGACATCGAAGTGAAGTTGGACGGCGATCCGGCAACACGCTTCGCGCAACCGCGTTGGTTGATCGATGCGATATGCGCCGACTGGCCCGACCACGTCAACTCGATTCTTGCCGAAAGCAACGTGCAAGCACCGTTGACCTTACGCGTGAATCGCCGCGTCATCAGCGTCGTTGCCATGCGCTCGAAGCTCCTGGCCGCCGGATTTGAAACGGAAACCGACGATCTGCTGCCCGACGCGCTGATTCTCGCCGACAGCACCGACGTTACCCGAATGCCCGGTTTCAACGAGGGCGCATTCTCGGTGCAAGACGGATCCGCCCAACGCGTGGTCGAATTGATGGACTTGCGCGACGGCCTGCGCGTGCTCGATGCCTGCGCGGCACCCGGCGGCAAAGCCGCACACATGCTCGAACGTGCGGACGTGGAACTGCTAGCACTGGATCGCGATGCGGCGCGACTGGATCGCGTTAGCACCAATCTCGTGCGCGGCGGATTGAACGCTGATGTTCGTTTCGGCGATGCCACCCAACCCGGAACCTGGTTCGATGGTCGCGCGTTTGATCGCATCCTGCTCGACGCACCATGTTCGGCGCTCGGCATTCTTCGGCGGCAACCGGATATCCGACTTCATAGGCGCGCATCAGATGTCCCGAACCTGGTCGCCGCGCAATCTCGAATGCTGGATGCACTGTGGCCCCTGCTCGCGCGCGGCGGTCGACTGGTCTATGCGACCTGTTCCATCCTGCGCGTCGAAAACGAGAACGTGGTGGCGCGTTTCCTCGCTGCCCGCGATGATGCACACGCGCTGGCGCTGTCGCCCGAATGGGGCGAAGCGGCGGGCGCCGGTCGGCAACGCTTGCCGGGCGATCGTGGGATGGACGGTTTTTACTATGCAGTTATCGCCAAGGCAGCCTGAGCGCGTCACGCGAGTCACGCGGCGATCGCTAGCCTGCGTTTTGCTGTCGCTCGTGCTTGCGGCGTGCACCGGCCCGCACGAGACTGGCAATTCGCTCAGCGTGCGCAGCGCGTCCGTCGTCAATACGATCGATGGCCCGGTGCTGCAACTGTCTCTGGATTGTGAGTTGGGCGAAACCTTGCGCGACGCGCTGGACCACGGCATCCCGCTGACCTTCGCCGTTAATCTGCGCAGCGATGACGATGCCTTGCGGGCCACGCGCCGCGTCGAGATGCGCTATTTCCCGCTGTCGCGACGCTACGTGCTGCGCGATCGTGATCGCAGCGACATCATTCGCAGCGCCGTCGCGCCGGCCTATCTGGTCGATGCCATGGCGGCTCTGCGAATCTCGATTGATCGCCAGATCGGCGACATTCCAGCCGGGACGCGCTGGCACGTCGATGTCAAGCTGGAACGAAATGCATTGCCCGGTGCCTTGCGCCTGCCGGCGCTGTTGTCTCGCGATTGGCGACTAGGCACCAAGGAATTCGAGTGGACCGCCGGCGCTGGTTAAATATCGTGTTGCGACGTTTGCTGCCGATCGTCGCGGTTGTCGGCTTGTTGCTGGCGTCATTGCGGCTGGCCGAGGAAGTCACCGGCGGCGGGCTCACGTTATCGCGCAACTACCAGTGGGTGCTCGGCGCCGCCGTGGTTGCGTTGCTAGTGCTGCTGGCGCTGATCGTCCAGCGACTGTGGCGACTGCGGACGGACGTCCAGCGCGACGTGCCCGGTGCGCAACTTACCCGACGCCTGTTGATCATGCTGGTGTTGTTGGCGGTACCGCCAGTCGTGGTGGTCTACGCATTCTCACTGCGCTTCCTGGACGCGACGGTCGACAACTGGTTTAGCGTGCCGCTCGAAAGCGCGCTCGGCGATGCGCTGGAAGTGGGCCGCGCCGTCGTCGACGAGCGCTTGGTACGCGCCGAAAAAAGCGTTGCTTCTGAAATCGCTTTGATTGGCAACCGCAGCGACAACGAACTGCAGGATCTGCTCGACGTTTCGCTCGACGCATTGGCTGGCGGCGAATCTGTCAGTCTCAGCGTTTTTGATGCCAACCATCGCGTGCTGGCGGCAGCGAGCTCAGACCCGCGTCTTTTGCAGGCGTCACTGCCTGATGCCGCGATCCTGCTCCGGATGGCTGGCGAAGGGCGCTACGCTGCGGCCGAACCTTTCGTCGATGACTTGATGCTGCGCGTGTTGTTGCCGATAAAGGCACGGCCCGGTGACCAGCGCAGCGTGCAGGGTTTGTTCCTGGTGTCGCCACGCCTGCAACCACTGCTGCGCAACATAGAAAACGCGAGTTTCCAGTTCCAGACTTTCAAGTACCTGCGCGAATCGCTGAAGCTCACCTTCGCGTTGATTCTTACTTTCGTACTGTTGCTGTCAGTGTTGTTCGCGATGCTGGCTGCTTTCGGCATTGCGCGTCGCTTGGTTGCACCGATTGGTCGACTAGCCGCCGCCACGCGCGCCATCGGTGCCGGACGTTTCGATACGCCATTGCCGACGGCGAGTGATGACGAACTCGGCTTCCTGGTTCGGTCGTTCGCGCAGATGACTCGCGAGATCGAGCTCGCCAGCGCGCGTGCGCGCCACAGCACACACGAAATTACGGAACAGCGCGCCTGGCTGGAAGCCTTGCTGGAGCGACTTTCTGCCGGCGTGCTGGGCTTCGATCCGGAAGGACGGTTGCGAATCGCCAACCCGGCGGCGGAAACGATTCTTGGGGTTCCACTGGGAAAACAGAGCGGCCAGAACCTTGCTGAAATTCGTCGCAATGCGCCGCAGCTGGCCAGCTTTACCGACCCACTCGCACGGCATTTTCGCGAAGGTTTGCGCGAGTGGCGCGAGGAACTGGTGGTCGAAACGCCAGACGGTCGCCGCGTGCTGATGCTGCGCGGTGCGGCACTGCCGGGCGATGCCGGTTACGTCGCCGTCTTCGACGACTTGACCGTGCTCAATCGCGCCGAACGCGACGCCGCCTGGGGCGAAGTCGCGCGTCGTCTCGCTCATGAAGTGAAGAACCCGCTGACGCCCATACAGCTGGCTGCCGAACGTCTGCGCCGACGTTTCCTGGGTCGCATGCCGGCCGACGATAGTGAAATACTCGATCGGGCCACGCGCACCATCGTCTCGCAGGTTGAGGCTCTCAAGACGATGGTCAACTCATTCGGCGACTACGCACGGCCGCCCCAGATCACAACGCGACCCATCGCACTCAATGCGCTGGTTGATGACGTGCTGGATCTGTACGCCAACGACCAGCGCCTGACCCTGACCAGCGACCTCGTTGTCGACGAACCGCTAGTCCGCGGCGACGCGGTGCGCCTGCGCCAGGCGCTGCATAACCTTCTGAAAAATGCGCTGGAAGCGGTAGGCGACGACTGCAAACCGCAGATCACCGTATCGACGAGAGCAGTCAGCGATGGCGGCGCGAATTGGGTTGAACTCAGCGTTGCAGACAACGGCCCCGGTCTGCCGGCGGACTTCGGAGAACGCTGGTACGAGCCCTATACCACCAGCAAGGCGAAAGGCACCGGCCTCGGCCTTGCTGTGGTCAAGAAAATCGCCGAAGAACACGCCGGCAGTATCCGCGCTGAAACCCGCGTTGGCGGCGGTGCGGAGTTCACGCTGCGGTTGCCGCTGGGTTAGGGGACGCGATTGCAATCTCGGGCTGCAATCAAACGGTCGGGCACAAAAAACCCGCGACCAGTGGCCGCGGGTTTTGATTATGCGATGAAGCGGTATTACTTGACTTCGAACGATTGCAACTCAACTGGCATTGTCACTGAATCGAGCAGCTCCCAGCCGAAGTTCGCGACTGGCGCTCCGCCCAAATTGGTCGTGGCACCAGCGGGATTGGATGCGAAGAACGCGCCGTTCGTCGTGGTCTGGAAGTAGATATCGGCCGAGGTGCCGCGATCTGGCGGATTGTAGGTGCCCATGCCGAAATTGTTGAGTTCGGCGAAGGTAGCGCCGGTTGCACCAGAGTTGTTGTCGAACGTGATGCAGGCCCATACCTTAACGGCTGGTCCAGTGCCCGGAAAAGGAATTGCGGTGGTCAACGGATTTGCGGTGAGTACCGTTATTTGGTTGCCGGTGAATGAGAAAGCAGCGAAGGAGTTGCCGCCGATCAAGGTTCCTGGCGCGTTGGCACCGTTATCCTGGAAAAAACGGACGCGTGCGCGAACGGATACGGCGGCCGCGTTCAAGTTAGCAACGGCGAAGCGGTAACCGGTGACGTTGCGAGCGACAGCACCGTTGTAGGTGAGGTCATCGCAGATCAACCGCGTAATGGTGTTGGCTCCGGCGGCAGGGTCATCGCCCGCCCCACCGTTAAGTGCGGCGGAACCCGTGAAGGTGGTGACATTGGAAAAGAAGGCGGTCGCGTCTAGAGCCTCGGTAGAAGGACCGAACGTTGCCGGTTTGTTGGCGGGAAATGTGCGCGTCACACTGAGGCCAGCGGGTTGGTCGCCGGCGGCGAACGCGGGAGCAGCAACAACGGCCGCGACGGCCAACGCGAGAACGTGGAACTTCATTGATTTTTCTCCAGAAATTGAATGTGGCGCAGGTTGCGCGACGGGGTCTGTATACACAATTGTTTGATGACGTCGTCTGAATTGCGCTTCCAGTTCAGTTTGTAGCGCTGCTAGCGTTCACGCCCTGACTAAGCAGTTTGATCGGTTGGCTGTTTGTGGAGCATCGCTCGAGCCGCCTGTTTTGCCGCCCGGCGTTCACGCCGTCGCTCAGACCAGCGCGCGAACACGAGGTACAGCGCCGGCGTCGAAAACAGGGTGAGGCTTTGCGAAACCAGCAGGCCACCGATCATTGCAATGCCGAGCGGCGTACGTAGTTCGCTGCCAACACCGAAACCGATGGCGAGCGGCAATGCACCAAGGATGGCGACCAGCGAGGTCATCATGATGGGTCGAAAACGCACTAACCCCGCTTCGCGGATCGCTTCGAGCGGACTCAGGCCCTCGTTGCGCTGCGCGTTCAAGGCGAAGTCGATCATCATGATCGCGTTTTTCTTGACGATGCCAATCAAGAGCACGATGGCAATCACCGAGACGATACTAAGTTCGGTGTCAGTCACCAGCATCGCCAGCAGTGCGCCGACCCCAGCGGCGGGTAAGGTCGAAAGGATGGTGACGGGATGGATCAGGCTTTCATAGAGGATGCCCAACACCAGATACACCGCGATGATCGCCGCGAGAATCAGAATACCTTGGCCTGATTGCTGTTGCTGGAAGCGGCGGAAGTCGCCACCGAACTCGCCCTTGATGTCACCCGGCATTCGCAGCTCACTCATGGTCGCCTGCACCAGCGGCACCGCCTCGCCCATGCTGATGCCTTCGGCGAGATTGAAGGTGACATCGAACACCGAAAACTGGAAATCGTGTTGAACGGTCAGTGGCGCGCGGCTCGGTGCAATCGTCACCAGCGTTTTCATCGGTACCATTTTGCCGCTGCTGGACCGCACGTAAAGATTGCGAATGGTGTCGACGCCGGGATTGTCGCCAGTGACCGCGTTCAACACGACGCGGTACTGATTGAGGTCGGAATAAATCGTCGAAATCTGCCGCTCGCCGAACGCGTTGTAAAGCACGCTGTCGATCGCGCCAATTGATACGCCAAGCCGGGATGCAGTGTCGCGATCGATGGTCAGGTTTTGCTGGATGCCGCCATCGTCGAGCTCGGTGCCGACGTCCTTGAACTGCTTAAGCTTCCTTAGTTGCGTGGCAAGTTTCGGGCCCCACTCGATCAGCTGTTCATAGCTGCCGCCTTTGAGCGAAAAGCTGTATTGGGAATCGCCGCCACGCGGTCCTCCACCGCCGCCGAAATCCTGCACGGGTCGCAGGCGCAACTGGATACCAGGAATATTGGCAGTCGCTTCCGACAATCTTCGCAACACGACGAACGTGGACACCTTGCGGCCTTCGTTGAGGGGTTTGAGGTTGATGTAGAGCTGGCCGCGATTTCTCCGCGCGCCCGGGCCACCCGTGCCTACCGTGGAGCCGACGCTTTCGACCGCGGGGTCTTTCGCAATCAGGTCAGCGACGCGGCTTTGCAGTTGCGACATGCCTTCGAACGAGATCGATGCATCGGCAACAACGGTGCCTTCCATCGCACCGGTGTCCTGCGGCGGCAGGAAACCGAACTTGAGAAACGTAGCCAGCCATATGGTCAAGGCCACCAACAACAGCGGTTGCAGGCTCATCAGTCGCGGATGTTTCAGCGACCAGTCCAATCCGCTGCGATAGCCGTTCAACATGCCGCTGTGAAAGCCGTCGATCCAGCGATTGAGCCGAGTCGGTTTCGGCGGTGCGTGATGCAACGGCAGGTAACGACCGCACAGCGACGCCGTCAATGTGAGCGAGACCAGTGCGGAGATCGCGATCGCTGCGGCAATGGTCACCGCGAACGAATGCAGCATCAGGCCAAGGAATCCGCCCATGAATAACAGCGGCAGAAACACGGCGATCAGGGATGCGGTGATCGAGACGATCGTGAAGCCAATCTCGCGCGCACCATCGAGCGCCGCCTGCAGGCGTGACTTGCCCATGTCGAGGTGACGGACCACGTTCTCGATCACGACGATGGCGTCATCGACGACGAAGCCGATCGAGATCACCAGCGCCATCAAGGTGAGGTTGTCGAGGGTGAAACCGAACGAGTACATCGTCACGAACGCGCCGGCCAGCGACAGCGGAATCGACACCGCGGCAATGATGGTCGGCGCTGCGCGGCGCAGGAACAGCAGCAAGGTCAGCACCACCAGCGTGAGGCTGATCAGCATAGTGATCTGCACTTCAGTGATGGATGCGCGGATGGTGCCGGTGCGATCGTTGAACGGCGTCAGTTCCACGTCGTCCGGCAGCCAACTGCGCATCAGCGGCAATTGATCGAGGATGCTGTCGACGGTCTGGATCACGTTGGCATCGGACTGCTTGGTGATGACCAGCAGAATGGATCGCTCGCCGTTGAACCAAGCGGCCTGATTTGCACTTTCCTGGCCATCACTTACCTTTGCGACATCGCGCAAATGGATCGGCACGCCTGCACGCACTGCGATGATCAGGTCAGCGAACTGGCTCGCCATTTGCAGGCTGTCGCTGGCCGAGATCGCCATCGTGGTGTTGCCATCGCTCAAGTGACCTTGCGGGGAGGTCACGTTGGCGGCGGAAATCGCATTGCGAACCTGGTCGGCGGAAAGACCCATCGAGGTCAGTTGTTTCAAGTCGAGATCAACGCGGACCGCCGGCGTCGCACCGCCAGCGATGCTGACATCGGCAACTCCCGGCAACTGACGAACCCGCTGCGACAGCAGGGAATCGGCCATGTTGTAGAGGTTGGCCATCGGCTGCGATTTCGAACGCAACGCCAGCAACAACACCGGCGAGTTATTCGGATTCGCTTTGCGATATACCGGGGCAGTACGCAACCCGGACGGCAGATCAGCCTGTGCTGCGTTGATCGCTGCCTGCACATCACGCGCCGCGCCGTCGATGTTCTTGCCACTGTCGAAGAACATGATCACGACGGCGGTACCTTCGCGGTTGTTCGACCCCATCTGGTCGATCCCCGAGATTTGCCCGAGATGCCGCTCCAACGGCGCCGCAACGGTTGACGCCATGTTCGCCGCATCCGCACCCGGCTGATTGGCAATCACGAAGATCACCGGGAATTCCAGATTCGGCAATGACGCCACACCGAGCTGCATGTAGGCGAGCACGCCGCCAACGAACAGGCCGAGCGCGAGCAGAATGGTGCCGATGGGTCGGCGGATGAAGGGGGCGGAGATATTCATCCTCGCCCTTCTTCTTTTTGCGCTGTCCCGCTTTTTTTCGTCGTCGCATTGGCGGCGACTTTCGCCTGTTGAGTCAAGCCTTCGACCCCGCGTCGCTGTGCTCCCCTATCCCGCCGCCAGAGGTGCCGGGGGTGAGGGTCCGGCCCTTGCGTCGCCTTTCGGCGAGTGTTGTCAGTCGCAAGGTGTGTCATGCGTATGGTTCGGCTGCCGCCGACCCAGTCACTTTTCTCGCGCAGAGAAAAGTAACCAAAAGATGCGTCCCGATGGCCTGTCGGTCGTGCGATGAAGCCGCACGACTGCGCAAGCACTGGCCGGGTTCGGTCGAAGGCACATCCTGTGCCGCGACCGAAGACGCGCTCCCAGCGCGTCCCGCAAGCGGCTGGTCCGTCCAGCACTTGCCGACCGGAACGGGCGGGTAGGTCAAAGTCAAAATCATTCGCCGCGAGCGGCGAACTTACGCAGCAACGCTGCGTGCTCTTGACCTGTATCCCGTTTCGGGGAGGCGAGGTGGCGGAGAAGAGGCCCGCAGGGTGGCCCGAATGGATTCGGGCCAGTTCGCTGTCAGCACAAGGATGTGCTGTCAGCGAACCCCGGAGCCAACTCGCGTAGTCGTGCGGCTTCATCGCACGACCGACCCGCCAAGGGCGCATCTTTTGGTTACTTTTCTGTGCGAGCAGAAAAGTGACTCGGCCGGCGGCAGCCGGAAGAATCGCTTGACCAGTCTGGCATCAGTCAAACACTGCGAAGATGAAATCTTCGCAATGTTGAAAGGTCGCGCAAGGCACGGACCCTCATCCCCAACCCTTCTCCCGTCGGGAGAAGGGAGACAAGCACGCCGCAGGCGAAATGGTGAGGCGCGCGTCATGCGAGACGCGCCTCGCGCCGTAGCGCGCGGCGCTCCGACGCCTGCTTGAGGCGATCAGAGAATCTCTCCATGTAGAGATAAATCACGGGAGTCGTGTAAAGCGTGATCAGCTGCGAAAGAAGCAGGCCGCCGACAATCGACACACCCAGCGGACGCCGCAATTCGGAACCGATACCCGTACCGAGCGCCAGCGGCAACGCACCGAAAAGTGCAGCCGCCGTCGTCATCAAGATCGGCCGGAAGCGCAGCAACGCAGCGCGGCGAATCGCTGTCTGTGCATCGACGCCTTCGCGCTGCGCTTCAATCGCGAAGTCGATCATCATGATCGCGTTCTTCTTGACGATGCCGATCAACAGGATGATGCCGATGATGCCGTCGATGGAAAGGCTATAGCCGCACAAGGTGAGCGCGAGCAGTGCACCCACACCGGCAGGCGGAAGCGTGGAGATGATCGTGATCGGATGGATATAACTTTCGTAAAGCACGCCGAGCACGATGTAGATGACGACAAGTGACGCGAGGATAAGCAACACTTCTTCGAGCATCGATGACGAAAATTCCGCCGCCTTGCCGATGAAGTTGCCGCGAATCTGGGTTGGCATCTGCACGTTTTGCTGGACTTCTTCGATAGCGTCGAAAGCGGCGGAAAGCGAATATCCCGGTGCCAGGTTGAACGAGATCGTCACCGCCGGTAGCTGGTTCTGATGGCTGATTACCAACGGCGCGTTGACCACTTTTGCGGTCACCAGCGAAGCGAGTGGAATGCTGCCGCCGCTGGCGAGCGCGATACCGGTATTGCCTTGCGATCCGATGCCACTTGGCGTTGCCGAATTGCTCGACGTGACTTGTCCGAGTGTGGTCGCGTTGCTGCCGATCAGCGCGCCGCCGCTGCTCCCTCGCACGGTTAAACGATTCAACAAATCGGACTGGGTACGGAACGCCGGGTCAACTTCCAGCACCACGCGGTACTGATTCAAAGGCGTGAAGATGGTCGAAATCTGGCGCTGGCCGTAGGCCGAGTAGAGCGTGTCATCGATGCTCTGGATCGGTACCCCTAACCGACTGGCTTGGTCTCGATCAATTTTCAGATCGAGCTGCAACCCGCTGGCGGCCAGATTGTTGTCGACATCGGCGAGTTCGGGGCGTCGCTGCAATGCTGCCGTGAGTTTGTTTGCAAAGGCGTGCAGCTCATCGCTGTTCACGTCAGTCAACGCGTACTGGTATTCGGTCGGTGCTACGCGGTTGTCGAGTGCGATGTCCTGCACCGGTTTAAGAAACAGTGCGACGCCGGGAATGTTCGCCGCGCTGCGTTGCAGTCGTGGCAGGATCGCGGCCAACCCTTCGCGGTCTGCCAGCGGCTTCAACACGATCGACAACTGGCCTTGGTTCAAGGTCGGGTTGATCGAACCGGCTCCGATGAATGCCGCCACACCGGCAACGGCGGGATCCGATCGCAGCGCTTCGGCGACGCGCAAGGTGCGTTCGAGCATGGCCGGGAACGCGATGGTGTCGTCAGCGGCGACCACGCCGGTGATCATGCCGGTGTCTTGATCGGGAAGCAGGCCTTTGGGCATCGCGACAAACAACACCACGGTCAATGCGACGGTCGCTGTCAGCACGAGCATGGTCAGCACGCGATGGGCCAGGACCCAATCCAGGCTGCGACCGTATCCATCGACCAGACGATCCCACCACGTCTGTTTGTCGCCGGCACCGTGGTGTTCTTCCGGCGCGTTTTCGCGGCTCAGAAGGTAGGCGCACATCATCGGTGTCAGCGTCAGCGAGATCACCATCGACAGTGCAACGGCAATCGACAACACGATCGCGAATTCCTTGAACAAGCGCCCCGTCACGCCCGGCATCAGCAGCAGAGGCAGGAACACCGCGATCAAGGACACCGTCAACGACAGCACGGTGAAGCCGATTTCGCGCGCGCCGCGTTCAGCAGCCTCTTTTGGCGCGTGGCCTTTTTCGAGATAGCGCACGATGTTCTCGATCATTACGATCGCATCGTCAACAACGAATCCGGTCGCGACGGTCAACGCCATCAACGACAGGTTGTCGAGTGAGAAACTGAAAGCCGCCATCACCGCGAACGTGCCAAGGATCGACAGCGGCACCGCGACGCTGGGAATGATCGTCGCCCAAAGCCGGCGCAGGAAAACGAAGATCACCCCGACGACCAGGCAGATGGTCAGCAGCAAGGTGAACTCGACATCTTCCACCGATGCGCGAATGGTCACCGTGCGATCGGAGAACACATCCAGGTTCACGCCAACCGGCAGCAGCGTACGCATTTCCGGCAGCATCTTCTTGATGTCGTCGACGGTCTTGACGATGTTTGCGCCGGGCTGGCGACGGATGTCGAGCAGCACGGCCGGCTTGCCGTTGGCCCAAGCGGCGAGCTGGTCGTTCTCGACGCCATCGATCACCTTGGCGACATCGCCCAGGCGCACCGCTGCGTTGTTCTTGTAACTGATGACGACGTCACGATACTGGTCGGCGTCGGAGATCTGGTCGTTGGCGGCAATAGAGAACGTTTGTGCCGCGCCGTTGATGCTGCCCTTCGGACCGTTGACGTTGGCTTGCGTCAACGAAGACCGCACGTCTTCGATGGTCAGGCCCTGATTGGCGATGGCGGCCGGATCGACTTGCACGCGCACTGCCGGACGCACATTTCCGGCGATGCTGACCAGGCCCACACCACTTACCTGCGACAGTTTCTGCGCGAGGATCGAATCGGCGTAGTTGTTGACCTCGCGCAACGGTAGAGACGGGGAACTGAGCATCAAGGTGATGATCGGCGCGTCGGCCGGATTGACCTTGTTGTAGACCGGCGGAAACGGCAGGTTGCCTGGCAGCGTGCCGCGCCCGGCGTTGATCGCCGATTGCACGTCCTGCGCGGCGGCATCGATGTCGCGCGCGCTGTCGAAGGTGAGCAGGATCGTCGACAGCCCTGCCGACGAATCCGAGGTCATCATCTTGAGGCCGGAAATCTGGCCGAATTGGCGCTCCAGTGGCGTCGTCACCAGCGCCGCCATCGTGGTCGGGCTGGTGCCCGGGTATTGCGTGGTGACCTGTATCGATGGCGCGTCGATATCGGGCAGGGCCGATACCGGCAATTGCTGGTAACCGAGCACGCCAAGCAGCAGCAACGCCGCCATCAACAACGACGTCGCTATCGGGCGACGGATAAATAGTGTCGAGAAACCCATGGGCGTGCCTACTTAGCGCGGACGACGACCGCGCCCCTTGCCTTTGCCTTTCTCGTCGCTGGGCGGCACCACTGCTTCGGCGACCTCGCCCGGCGCCATCGCTTTCACGGCGAGACCGGACTTCAAGCGGAACTGGCCTTCGGTGACCACCTTGTCGCCTGCTTTCAAGCCGTCGGTCACGACGACGCCACCATCCTCGGCTTGCCCTGCCGTTTTCACGGGTTGCATCGTGACTTTGCCGTCGGCGACCAGCCACGCAAATTCGCCATCTGGACCTTGGCTTACAGCCGGTCCTGGTACGACCAGACCGCCTTTCACCGTGCGCACCTGCAAACGTACGTTGACGAATTCGCCCGGCCACAACTTGCGGTCATCGTTGGAGAATTGTGCTTTCAGCTTGAACGTCGCCGTCGCACTATCGATGCTGTTGTCGATCACCTTGAGCTCACCCGATGCGAGCGGCGTCGAATCGGTGCGCGACATCGCCTGTACGGTGAGCGGCGTGGCATCGGCTTCACGCACCTTGGCCATGTCCTGTTGCGGCAAGGTGAAGATTACGTTGACCGGTTGTACCTGGGTCAGTACCACAATGGCACTGCCATTGGCCTGCACGAGATTTCCAACATCGACTTGGCGAATGCCAGCCAGCCCGTCGATGGGTGCAACGATTCGGGTGTAGCCAAGCTGGGTGCGCGCGTTGCTGATCGCAGCATCATCGCCGGCGAGCAGCGCCTCTTGCTGGCTAACGCTCTGTCGCTGGTTTTCAAGATCCTGCGCCGACACGAACTTTTTCTCGATCAATTCGTCGTAACGCTTCAAGGTGCTGCGCGCGGCGGCGAGCAGGGCCGAATCCTGTCGCTTCTTCGCCAGCGCTTGTTCCAGCGATGCCTGGTACGTTCGCGGATCGATCTCGGCGATCAGGTCGCCCTTTTTTACTTCACCGCCTTCGGTGAAATGCACGGCTTTCAACTGCCCGCTGACCTGAGCGCTGATCGTGACCGTGTTCAAAGCTGACACCGTGCCCAGCGCGGTCAGGAACACCGGCACGTCGCGGGTTTGCACCTCGACAGCGGTTACCGGCACCGGTGCGGCATCGTCTTTCGCTCGCATGGCGGCGGCACTTTCGCCCGCATTTTTCTGCGCTATCACCCGCCAGGCAACGACGCCAATCACGGCAGCAAGAACGACGACGACGATCAGTTTGCTGCGCGACATGAGTGATTTCCGTAGACAGGTTGCGGCCAACCAGCACCGATTCGACGACGAATGATCGCCGACCCGCTGGCCCGCGTCACGGGACCATCGGCAGGGTAGTCCGGGTTTATCCCCGAAGTCTGTCGATTCGCGGCCAGAAAAGTTTGCTGACGCTGCATTCTTTACAGCACTTTTCGCCGATCTCCAGAATCGTGATGCGTTTCGCGCCTCGGCGGCACGCTGCTAGGCTGGCCGCTTCCAACACAAGACAACGCCATGAACCTCCGCGCCTACAAAGGAATAACGCCACGCATTGCCGGCAGCGCCTATGTCGATCCCGCCGCCGTCGTCATCGGCGATGTCGAGATCGGCGAGGACTCGTCGATATGGCCATGCACGATCGTGCGCGGCGATGTGCATCGCATCCGCATCGGCGCGCGCACCAATGTGCAGGACGGCAGCATCCTGCATGTCGCCCACGAGGGCCCGTACTCACCGGGCTACCCCTTGCTGATCGGCGACGACGTCACCATCGGCCACGCCGCCATCGTGCACGCCTGCGTGGTCGGCGACGCCTGCCTGATCGGCATGAACGCGACGATCATGGACGGTGCGATTATTGGCAAGCACAGTTTGATCGGCGCCGGCGCCATGGTCAGTCCGGGCAAACAGGTTGGTGAGGGTGAGCTCTGGATGGGCAGCCCCGCACGCTTCGTCCGCAAGCTTGGCGATGACGAGATCGAGCGGCTGTACTACTCGGCACGGCAATACGTCCAGCTCAAGGATGAGTATCTGGCGGGATAATTCACCCCTTCTCTTTTGCGCTGCGCTAGGCATTTCGCCAGCGGCGTGCATTGAATGCTCGCCACTACGAGCTGGCTGACGTGAGACTCCGGCACAGGTGCCACCTCTCTCGTCGTCATTCCTGCGAAAGCAGGAATCCATTTTGATCTGGCTTTTTGGCTGCAGTCCACCGCTTCTTGCGGGTCGCTATCGCCAGTCTGGTCAAGCGTTTCGCCGGCTGCCGCGCACCTTTTTGTTTGGCTGACGCCAGACTGGTCAAGCGTTTCGCCAGGCTGCCGCCCGCAGCAACTCTTATTCGCTTTGCTCTTGTCGGCTACGCCAATCTGTACAAGCGTTTCGCCGGGCTGCCGCCCGCCGCTTTCTTGTTCGCTTCGCTCTGTTTGGCTGTCTCCAGACTGGTCAAGCGTTTCGCCGGGCTGCCGCCCGCCGCCCCACCTTTCTCCTCGCAGAGAAACGTGGGCCAAAGATGCGACCCGATGGCCTGTCGCCCGCACGGTGAAGCCGTGCGGGT
>JBBSTF010000006.1:0-115690 GCA_038236135.1 Lysobacterales bacterium | reverse complement strand
GCCAAGGCCAATGCCAAAGCGGCACCGACCGGACCGGCGCCAACAATCACCGCATCGAGAAGTCCGCGGCGGCTCATGGACTGAGCGCCTTGGCTGGCGTGCGCCCGCGAAAGCCCATGCCGCGTAGAGCAACGCGACGCTTCAAACCAGGCACGCGGTCAAGAGTAAGGAATCCCAGCGAACGAAGACCGCGCAACGGCAATGTGTCGCTGGCCATGAGATGGACAAGATCGTCACTGAAGGATGTTGTAGCCGAGCGGTCATCGTTGCGGGCTTCGGCGTAATCGGCGAGCACGCTATCTGCGCCAGCATCTCCCGTTTTCGCAGCGACGTCAGCGAGACCTTCGGCAAGCGTCAGCGCATCCCGCAGGCCAAGGTTGAAACCTTGCGCGCCGAGCGGATGCACGGTTTGCGCGGCGTTACCAACCAGCACCATGCGCGATGCAGTCAGCGTGTTCGCCAGGCTGCGCATCAAAGGATACGGTTTGCGCTTTCCCGGTCGTGTAAGTCTCCCGGCTAGATAACCAAAGCGTTCGTGTACGAAGGCGATGAACGCGTCATCGTCGAGCGCGGCAATGCGTTCTGCATCGTCGGTCGGCACGGTCAATACCAACCCGGCGCGACCACCGGTTAGTGGCAACAGTGCAACTGGGCCGCTATCGGTAAAGCGTTCGTACGCTGTCCCAGCAAGCGGCCGAGAGGGCATAAGCGTCGTCACGATCGCGCTTTGTTGGTAGTCCGTATCGCTGGTGCCAATACCGAAATGATCGCGTACCGTCGAGCGCGTTCCGTCGGCACCGACCAGTAAACGGGTTTGAAGCTCAGTTTCGCCATCGGGTGTTAGCAAACGCAAGCAAACGTGGTCGTCGAAGGATTCAATCTCGATCAGTTGCGCAGGCGCATGACGTTGCAGATCGACGCATCGATCCAATCGCTTCAGTAAGGCGTTGCCGAGTTCCCGCGCCGGAATCACCGCACCCAGTTCGGGCAAGTCGAGTTCGTCGGCGGCGATGCGTACGGCGCCGAAGTCGCCGCGGCGACTGATATGGACACGCTCGATTGGCGTCGTCAGCCCTGCGTAAAATTCAGCGACGCCCAACGCCTGCAAGGCATTCAGACTCGCCCTCGCCAGAACGAGATTGCGCTCATCATAACTCGGCTGCGCATCGACGTGTGGCGCGGCGCTTTCAACGAGCGCTACCTTCAAGCCAATCCCGTCCAAGGCAATCGCCAAGCTGGAACCGACCAAACCACCACCAATGATCACCACGTCATGCATGGCGCGAATGATAACGCTACCGTGTTGAACGACGATGAGCCGGCTTCAGCGCAAATTGCGCCGCGCTACGTGTAGATTGCCCATGGTTACTGCCAAGCGCCGCCGAAATTTGCTCGCCCTGCTCATGATTGCGCTCGCGTTCTGGGCGTGGCATCGCGGTCGAATCGTGGTCGATATTCCAGAGTCTTGGAATCCGTGGTCACCGCTTGATGTGCAGGCACCACTGGATATGTGGACGCGTCTTAAGCTGTCGCGTATCGACCACGACGACGCTGCCTGCAAGACGGCATTGGCAACCGCCACGATCACTTACCAGACCATCGCCGACCGCTCTACCGGCGATGGCTGCGGCTTCGAGAACGCCATCCGCATCAGCGCGACGACCGCAAAAGTCGGCCCACCCTTTACGATCAGTTGCCGCAGCGCCGTCGGCTTGGCGATGTGGGAAACGCACGGCATGCAACCGACGGCACAACGACTGTTCGGCGAGAAGGTCGCGCGCATCGAGCACTTCGGCAGTTACAGCTGCCGCAACATTTACGGTCGCGACGGTGGTCCGCGCAGTCGACATGCGACGGCTGATGCGCTCGATGTCGCAGGCTTCGTCTTAAGTGACGGCACGCGAATCAGCGTGCTTGGCGACTGGCCTGACGAATCGAAAGAGTCCGGATTCCTGCACGATATCCATCAATCGGCCTGCCGCTATTTCGGCAGCGTATTGGGGCCGGACTACAACGACGCGCATCGCAACCATTTCCATCTTGATCGCGGTGGCTACGGCGTGTGCCGCTGATCCCGCCAACGCGAACGGTGCCTTGTCAGCGGCGTGTGTGCGAAAGCACACTGGACATTGACTTCAAGAATCGACCCGCCATGCAGAACGAGAGCGACATCGTTAGGAGCGAAAGCGCCGAACCGCTTATCAACGCCGATGAGCCGCCCGTCTTTGATCGTCGTTCCGGCGCGCCAGATTCGCCCTTCGTAATCACCGGCGACCACGCCGGTCGACGCATTCCAACATCACTTCGCACCCTTGGCCTGAGCGATGCCGACATCAATCTCCATATCGGGTGGGATATCGGCATCGGCGGTGTCGTCGAACATCTCGCCGAAGAACTCGATGCGTTTGCGATACGTCAGAACTATTCGCGGCTGGTGATTGACTGCAATCGCCCGCTCGACTCGCCGACCCTGATCGCCGAAGTCAGTGAAGCCACTGCAATTCCTGGCAACGTTGGCTTGCACGAAGCGCAGCGTCATCAGCGCCTCGACGAAATCTACTGGCCTTACCACACCGCCATTGATGCAGAGCTCGACCGTCGTCGGGCC
The DNA here is from genome assembly GCA_038236135.1 of Lysobacterales bacterium. Classification (GTDB taxonomy): domain Bacteria; phylum Pseudomonadota; class Gammaproteobacteria; order Xanthomonadales; family Rhodanobacteraceae; genus Dokdonella. Next base: position 113,082 of record JBBSTF010000006.1, on the reverse strand, counting down.
GCAGCTATCCCGACGCTGTTCGTTTCCATGCACAGCTTCACGCCAACGTTTCACGGCAAGCCGCGCCCGTGGCATCTTGGCGTCCTCCATCATCGGCGCGCGGATGTTGCACAAAAAGCGCTGGCCCTCCTGCGCGAAAGCGGCAAATGGGTCGTCGGCGACAACGAGCCTTACGCGATCACATTGACCGCGGAATATTCGATTCCTGCACATGCCGAAGCACGCGACCTCCCGTGCATCGAACTGGAAATTCGCCAGGATTTGATCACCGATCCTGAGTATCAGCGCATCTGGGCCGGCCGCATCGCCGGTTGGCTTCGCACGTTGGCTACTCAGGTTTTCTGACCGCGTCGTTCAGTTTTACGCTGGCGCCACTGCAATGATCACCACAGAATGAAAAGACTGCAAAACGGAGCCGAACCATGTTGAAAGCCCTGAAAGTAACTCTGCAAACGATCAGGAACGTGATCAAAGGTTTCGCCGACGACGAACTCATGACGCGCGCGGCAGCGCTTTCGTTTTACTCCGCCCTTTCGTTCGCGCCATTGTTGGTCCTGCTGCTGTGGATCGTCGCATCGATGAGCACGGGCTGGCAGGACAAGCTTGTTTCCGAACTGACCGGCATGGTCGGTAACCAGGCTGCCGGCGCGGTCAAGTTGGTTATTGATAATGCCAAGGCGCGCCCGGGCTTCGGCAGTTGGGCAGGATGGATCAGCTTGGGCGTTACTTTGCTTGGCGCTTCCGCCGTGTTCGCGCAGTTGCAGAACGCATTGAATCGCGCATGGAATGTGCGTCCAAAGCCCGGTCGCGCCATTTCTGGCTGGATACGCTCGCGCGCGCAAGCGATTGGCTTGCTGCTGTCGATTGCGTTTCTATTGATCATTTCGTTCGTTGCGAGCGCAGGCATCGCTTTGTTCGCTCATCACGACACCGGAATAGCGCGCGCGCTGGAAGCCATCGTGTCGTTCGCGATCTTCTCGTTCGTCTTCGCGGCGATGTACAAGCTGCTGCCCGATGCGCTCATCGACTGGTTTGATGCTGCCATCGGAGCCGCACTCACTGCCCTGCTTTTCGTCGCCGGCAAATTTGCGATTGGCGTTTATCTGGACCGCAGCGATGTGGGCGGCGCATATGGATCGGCCGCTGGCGTGATCGTGCTGCTGGTGTGGGTTTACTACTCGGCGATCATCCTGTTGCTCGGCGCGGAACTTACACAGGCAGTTGCAGCCGCGCGTGGCATGCCGATCCAACCTTCCGCGCATGCCGAATTGATCAATCTGCCGACTGAGCCGGGAGTAACGCCAGACAAGCCTGACACCGGACTCAGCTGATCGCGTAACGCTGAATGCTGCTCAGAGCGGCTGCCACGGCTGCGTGTCCAACGCGCGTTGCAGCAAAGCCAAGTCGCGCGGTTCAACTGCGTAGTTGATGTCATCGATGCGACTGATTGGAACCACGGCGCGTCGGCTGTTAGTGAAAAATGCGCCGCGAAAAGTGGCTAGATCGGTTCGGCGGATGCGGCGATGCTGCGAATCGACGCCGCTTTCGGCCAGACCACATTGCAACAATCGTTGCGACACGCCATCGAGCATTTCTGCTTCCGGCCAGACCACACCGTTGTGGTCGAAAAACCCGACGTTCCAGATTGAGCCTTCCGACACCGAGCCATTGACATCGATGAACAACACGTCGTCATAGCCACGTCGTTGCGCGAGCAACTTTTGCTGGAACAGGCCGAACGTTCCGACATGCTTGATGTGAGGCGCATCGCGCTGGTAGCGCGCCGTGGCGACGCTTACAGGCGTTGCGGCGTGCGCTTCGAAAGAGGTCGCTGCGATCAACACATCCGCGTCGCAGGGATCGGCGGGCCGTTCCCGGTTGAATGCTCGCGAAAAAACGGTAACGCGCATCGATTGCGAGTCAGCGCCCTCACCAATCGCCTCGCGCATCCACTCCCGCGTTTGCACGAGATCCAGTGTCGTGCCGAACAGTTCGTGCGTTGCATCCGCCAAACGTTGCAGATGCAAATCCAATCCCTGGACAGCCTGGTCGCTAGCAAGCAGCGAAGTGAAATGACCGTAGTTGGTTAGCGCAAGGCTGCGCCATGCCGCCTCATCGACCGCCGAACCGTTGAGCGAGACGCGTATCAACGCGACCGTCATCCGTTCGGTAGCAGCACGATCTTGCCATCGCGCTCGCCAGCAGCAGCAGCCGCAACCGCTTCCTTGATTTGATCAAGGCGATAGGTTGCTTGGATTTTCGCCGATAATTTACTGGTCGCGATGGCGCCCGCCATCTCGGTGAAAAGCTTGGCGCGCGTGGCTGGATCGGCTGACTTGTACCAACTCGACAGCCAGAATCCACGCAGTCGCAGGTCGCGGAAGATCAGTGACAGTGGCGACATGTGGCAAGGCTCGCCACTCATCGCACCGTAGTTGACGATAGTGCCGCCGTTGGCCAGGCACGTCGCGAGAGATTCAGTGGCTGAGCCACCGACCGCGTCGATTCCCAAACGAATCTTCGCGTCACCTGTCGCCTCCCTTACGCGCTTGGACAGATCCGGCCCATCGACCAGCACCACGTCGGCGTCACTGTTGACGTCGGCAATCGCCGACTCTCGACGAACGATATTCACGCTGCGCAGTCCGCGCATTTTCGCTATGGCGATAACGTAACCGCCGACCGCCGAGTTGGCTGCGTTCTGGATCACCCAGTCACCCGGCTTCAAGTCGACAATGTCCGACAACAACAGGCTGGCAGTCGGCGGATTCACCGTCAGCATCGCAAGCTGTTTTGGGTCGGCATCGTTGGGCAGCGCCACCAGATGCTCGGCGGGCAAATCCAGATGCGTTGTCCACGTGCCGCAACTGACCGGCAACAACACGGTCTGCCCGACCGGTGGTTTGCTGACATCGCTCGCCGTCGCGATAACGCGCCCAACGCCTTCGTTGCCGCCGACCGCGGGCAGCGGCGGCAGAATTCCGTATTGACCCGTCAGCGTAAGCACGTCCGACGGATTGATGGGTGCAGCGAGCACCTCGACACGCACGTGGCCTGCGGGTACTTCGGCCGGCAGCTCGAAATCGACAACATCGATGACGTCCTGCGGCACAGGGCCGCGTTCCTTGTATTGAGTCTTTTGCATGAGCTTCGCCCGCTGATAGGTGCGCGAACACTGGCGGACGTTCGCAACGAACGCAACTGCAAACGTGGCGGTGCCGCATTGGCCACCTGTCCAATTCCTGGAGAGCATGGCGGCAATCCGCCCGACTTCGACGATGACGGCATTGCCTTCGTAATCGTCGCGCATGTTGCCCACGTCTCCGAAGCGGTGGCTGCGGTTTTGCCTGCGTTGTCCTTTGCGGAGTAGGCTGCGCGCTCCCCATCACTCGATATCGGAACCGACGTGCACAGCCGACACCTCCGCCATTTTGCCGCAGCAGCAGCGCTGACCTTGATTGCAGGCTGCGCGTCGGCGCCCCAGAAACCGGCTGATCGCTCCAATGCGATAATGCCTTGCAGTTTCGCGCCACATTGCGCGTCGTCGACAAATGCGAGCGACAGCGCATTTTACGTTGAGCCACTTCGCTACAACGGCAGCACCGAGCAAGCTCATGCCGCGGTGATCGATGTGCTGAAACGTCAGGCAAATGCCAAAATCGACCTCGATACGCCGTCGATGGTTCGATCGACGTTCCGGACAGCGATTGGTTTCGCTGACGACGTCAGCTTTGCGTTTCGCGATGACGGCAAGGCCATTGACGTGAAATCAACTTCACGACTTGGCTTCTACGACTTCGGTGTGAATCGTCGCCGCGTCGAGCAGTTGCGCAGGGAATTCAACGACGCCATGGCAGCGCCGGGCACGAAGTAGATCAGAGAGAGAGGCGACTCACGACGCTGGCGCGGCAATCCTTACCAGACTGCCGTGAGCCTCCAGCGCGACGATATCGCCTATGCGAATGGCTTCGGACGTCGGAACACTGCCCGGCGCGTAACCCAGCCAGCGATCACGTCCGTCTGCCTTGCACTGGTAAAGGGCGTGGTCGGCAATGCGCATGCTGAGTTGCCAGTCAGAAGGTTGTTCGGGCCACATGGGATGCGCCGCAAAGCCCATCGATGCGCTCAGCGCAATGGATTCGTCATTCACCTGCATTGGTCGAGCGCACAGTGCGCTACGAACGCGTTCGCACAGCATCGGCGCTGAACTGATCGACGTATCCGGGCACAGCCAGACGAATTCTTCTCCACCCCATCGGACGATAAGGTCGGAATCGCGTTTGCATTCGCGCAGAATGTTGGCGAACGCGACCAATGCCTGGTCACCGGCTGCGTGACCGTAGCGATCATTGACATCCTTGAAATGATCAATGTCGATCAGGATCAACAGGGTCGGCGCCAGACCGCGCTTGATCTCGTCATCCGCAGCTCGACGCTGATTGGACGCCGTCATCCACTCGGAAAGAAAACGTCGGTTCTTGAGCCCGGTCAAAACATCTTCCTGACTCTGCCGACGCACCACCTCGTTGAGCGCGACCAATGCGCGGCTCTGTTCCTCGATTTTCTCGGATTTGGCCGTCAAATCGCGGTGAGCGTGCGCTTTCAGCCTGCGATCGCGAACCTGCAACACGATGAGGAGCACCAGCGTGGAAAGCGCCAACAACATGCCACGATTGATGTTGCGATCAAAATCCTGCTGACTTTCCAAGGTTGATATCGCTGCTGCCTGCTGAGTACGATCGCGCTCGGATTCCGTCAATTGCTTCTGCTTTTCGGCCAGGTCGATGGCGCTTTCAAGCTTCGAAATCCGTTCGCGCGATTCGACGTTGACGGTCTCGTCGCTCAGAGTCTTGAACTCGCGCATCAAGCGGAGCGCGTCGGCGGTGCGGCCCAGCGCTTCGAGGTTCTCGATCATTACCGGATACAACTCCAGCCGCTTCGGGCGATAGTCGGTTTCCGAGTAGATCGCGTACGCACGTTCCAGCGAGGCGATTGCCTTTTTGCGTTCGCCCATCTTTATATAGGTCTCACCGATGTTCTTGGCGGCGACGCCCATGCCTTCCTTGTCGCCACTGCTCGTCGAAATCTGCTCGTATTCCTCAAACAGGTCCAAGGCCTCGCGGTCGCGGCCCCATTCGCGCAACACATTGGCAAGGTTGTTCATCGGCGATGCCCGATTGCCGCCGTTATCGCGGGCGTAGTCCATCGCTTTCCTGAAATAAACCGCTGCCTGTTCGAAGTTTTTCAACCCGTAGTAGGCGGTGCCCAGGTTGTTGTAGATCGAACCACGGTTCGCCGATTGGCCGGGGTTCGCTTCGGACGCAGCAAGTGCGCGATTGAGGTAGCTGATCGCGCGAGTTGAATCGCCGGTATAGAGGAACACGCCGCCGAAGCGAAGCAGGAAAGTGGCGTCATCGCCGTGGCCAAGGCGGGTGTTGACCTTTTCAGCCTCCGAAAAAGATTCAATCGATTCCGGATACCGGCCCAGTTGCGCGTAGGCAACGCCGACTTTCTGCAATAACTCGAAGCGCAATTGGCTGTCGTTCTGTCCCGCCGCTTCAAGCCCTTGCTCGAACGCGGATGCGGAATCGGCGAAGCGACTTTGCACCAGTCGGGCCTGGCCCAACTGCATGAGCAGTTCCGCGCGCCTTATGCCATCCGTTGTAGCGGCCGAAACTGTCGGCACCTGCTCCGCGAGCGCATCAATTTCGGCATCCACATGGACTGCAGTTGCCACCACTAATTGCAGACGCAACAAGCTGGCACGAGCGGCACTGTCCCGCGAGGAGTCAGTTTCCAGCTTCGCTACCAGCGATTTCGCGTCGTCAATGCGTTTCGCCTTGAGAAACGCCTCGACCAGCTCCGATCCGATCGCGAACCGCGCTTCACCCTGCGCCGACTTGAACAAGGGCTCGGCCATGGTGATGGCCGCTGCGGGATCGGTGTCGCGCACTTCGCGTATGCGTTGCACCACATCCACTGTCGCCGTTGTCGCAGCCGCGGCGGCCTCAGTTGAGGTGTCTGCATATCCCCGCGCGGAAATGGAAAGTCCCGAAAGAAGGAGCGCCATCGTGAACATCCAAGTGACATTCAGCGGCACACGGCCATGCAAGAAAAACATCATTGTCAGCGCTCTCCAGAGTTGGCCTGATCGTAACCGCAGTGTTGCATATGAAGTAAATTCCTGATGCAACAGTCAGGCCAACGGCCAGCGCAACGAAGCGCGATCAGGATTGATTGCGTGCATGCAAGGCCTTCGCTCCGTAAGCTGCACGCATGGACAGGTACTCGTCGCTTTCATTCACGCGCGTCTTCGCAATTCCCACGCTGTGTACGTGCCTGTTCGCAGTGGGGTGCGCAACGACGCCGCGCGAGCCGTCGCGACCACCCTCGGACGTTCGCAACGAAATTGTTCGACGCATGCCGACCAACGTGGAGCAACCAGGAAGCTGGGCGGTCGATATTCAGACCGCTTTTGAAGCGCAGAAAATTGAGCCCAACAGCGAAAACATCTGCGCCGTCATCGCCATCACTGAACAGGAAACCGGCTTTCGCGTCGATCCGCCGGTGCCGAATCTGGCGAAAATCGCCCGTGGCGAAATAGACCGCCGTGCCGCTGCGAAACATGTGCCGAACTTCGTGGTCGACGCTGCCTTGAAGATTCGCTCACCCGATGGTCGTTCGTACGCGGATCGGCTCAAGCGCGCACGTACGGAGCGCGACTTGAGCAGCATCTTCGAAGACCTGATCGGCAGCGTTCCTCTGGGCAAGCAATTATTCGCGGACTACAACCCGGTCGAAACGGCGGGACCGATGCAGGTGAGCGTCAGCTTCGCCGAGGCGAATGCGCGCGGCTATCCGTATCCGATAACCAGCAGCTTGCGCGACGAAGTGTTCACCCAGCGTGGTGGCATGTATTTTGGCATCACCCACCTACTCGGCTATCGCACGTCATACACACGCAAGGTACATCGCTTCGCCGACTATAACGCGGGCCGGTACGCGAGCCGCAACGCGGCTTTTCAGAACGCCGTCGCGATTGCCAGCGGCCGCGAGATCGCCTTGGATGGTGACTTGCTCACACCTGGTGCTCGCATGGACCAACCGGGCGAGACCGAGCGAGCCGTTCGTGCTCTGGCTAACAAAATAGGGATGGATGATCGTGCGATCCGCCAGTCGCTGGCGCATGCTGGTCGCATCGATTTGGACGACAGCATTCTGGTCGAACGCGTCTACGCCATCGCCGAGCAGCGCGCCGGAAAGTCGTTGCCGAGAGCATTGATTCCCGGCATCGCGCTGAAGAGTCCAAAGATCACCCGCAGCCTGACCACCGCTTGGTTCGCCACGCGCGTAGAAGGCCGTTATCAACGTTGCATGCAGCGCTGAAATGCTACTGCCAGACACGACCCAGTAACGCCTATGTCCACTACCCGACGCATCCTTCCTGTCCCACCCAGTGCCGAAACCCTTGCTCCGGGCATTGCTGCGATCAAGCAGGAGATGAACCTGCCGACGGCTTTTCCCAATGACGTTGAAGCAGCTGCCAAACACGCCGCCGCGAATCCGCGTTTGCCGGATCTGGACTGCACAGATATTGCGTTTGTCACCATAGATCCCGCCGGGGCGATGGATTTGGACCAAGCCATGTTCGTCGAGCGTCATGGCGACGGCTATCGCGTGCACTACGCCATTGCTGACGTTGCCGCGTTCGTCAGTGCCGGGGACCCGATTGACCTCGAGGCGAATCGTCGTGGGGAAACGCTGTACGGCGCTGACTCCAAGGTTCCACTGCATCCCAAGGTGCTTTCCGAAGGTGCTGCGTCGCTGCTGCCTGACCAGATTCGCCCTGCACTGCTGTGGACGATTGATCTCGACAACACCGGCGAAGGCATCGCCGTGGATGTACGGCGCGCGTGCGTGATGAGTCGCGCAAAGCTTGATTACGAGACTCTGCAAGCGCGTATCGATGGCGGCGACGACGACCCGATGTGGCAGACGCTGCGAAAGATCGGCGAATTGCGCGTCGAGCGCGAGCAGCGCCGAGGTGGCATCAGCCTGCCGCTACCGGAACAGGAAATTCGCATCGACAAGGGTTTCTGGCATCTTGAGTTCCGCGCGCGCCATCCATTGGATAGCTGGAACGAACAGATTTCACTGCTGACCGGAATGGCTGCAGCGCACCTGATGACCGAGGCCAAGATCGGCATATTGCGGACATTGCCACCGCCGTTTGAAGGTTCCATCGCGCGCCTGCGACGTACTGCGAGAGCGCTCGATATTGCGTGGCCAGAAGCCATGTCATATCCCGACTTCATCCGTACGCTTGATCCGACCAACCCACGCCACGTGGCGATGATGACCAACTGCACCACCGTGCTACGCGGCGCGGGCTATGCGGCGTTCAACGGCACACTTCCCGAGCAGTCGCTGCATTCCGCGTTGGCATCCACTTACAGCCACGCGACCGCACCACTGCGACGATTGGTTGATCGCTACGTCGGCGAAACCTGCGTCGCGATCTGCGCCAAACAGCCGGTTCCTGACTGGGTGTTGCAGGCGCTGCCAACGCTGCCGGTGACGATGGGCGAATCTTCCCGTCGCGCCAGTCGATTCGAACATGCCGTGATCGATCTCGCGGAAGCCATGATGCTTGAAAAGCAAGTTGGTGAGACGTTCACCGGCACCATCGTGGAGATCGATAAACGCGACGCCCGCAATGGCGTGGTGATGCTGCACGACCTTGCCATCGAAGCCGCGCTCACTGCGGATGTACCGCTTCCGCTTGGCAGTCCGGTGCAAGCGACGCTGGTCGAAGCCGACCCGGCTACACGTCGCATCAGGTTTCGCCGTAGCGGCGCACCGAGCAGTTGATGACACTAGCACTCGATGCACAGCCAATGGCATCGCAAAGTCGCCAAATTGCTCGTTCAGCGACCCTAGTCTGTTACTAACCTGCAAGTCGGCACATATCGAAACCAACCCGAAGCGCACTCCGGAATATCACAACCCGAATTCTTCACGGAATCAACGCGTAGCCTTTGCCCTGCAAATCAACGAGCGCGGTAATTGCGGACAACGAGACAGTTACGTTCTTTTGGACATCGCCCACATCGAACCCTTGTTGGGTCAGAGCTTGGCCGCACACAAAAATCTCGACTCCGGCGTTCTTCAAATCGTCGATCAACGCAGCGTCGCGATTGGATCGGCCGAACTTGCGCCGAAAGACATCGCTCGACAGCGCCAGTGGGGTCGCCTTGCCGTGGATGACAACGGCCAATTTGACGTTATCGTTGGCCACCCCGGCGAGTGCGTAGAGGTTGAGTGCGCGCGCCGCAGATTCCAGATGGCGGTTGACGCCGGAGGCGGAGGTTTCGTCGCTCGTCGCGTCGATCACCAATTTATGGATGCCGTTGATTGCCGGCATCTCGACGTTGCCGGTCGGTTTGTAGACGCCGCCTGCCGAAGCAATGCGCAGGAATCGCTGCGTCGGTGGCGCGGCCAGCGTCATTGGTGACTCGACCAACAGTGTGGCGAGCAGCAGTGTAAACAGGATTGGATGTCGCATTGTTTGGGTCCCCGTTTCAGAAAAATGATCCAGCGTCCTAGCCAGCTCGTGGCAGTGGCCCGGCCGCATGGCAATTAGGTGCCACCTGATAAGACTAGCGTACTGCGCATTCGCATCGTTGGTTCCGGGACGCAGGTCACAACTTGGAAGCACCGTCGATTCATCGCGAATGTGATGCAATGCCCGTCTCCCGCAAACGGGTCACGGGTAGCCCATGAGCACTGAAACATCTTCCAAAAAAGTGGTTTACGCGGCGCTGGCCGGAAACGTAGCCATCGCCATAACCAAATTTGGCGCTGCCTTTTACACCGGCAGCTCGGCGATGCTGAGCGAGGGCGTGCATTCGCTCGTCGACAGCGCAAACGAATTGCTGTTGCTCTATGGACTGAAACGAGCCTCGGCACCGGCCGATGCGAGCCATCCATTTGGATACGGGCGCGAGTTGTATTTCTGGAGTTTCATCGTTGCACTACTGGTGTTTGCACTTGGCGCGCTCGTCTCGGTCTTTCAAGGTATTGGCCAGTTGCGCGAACCTGAAGTGGTGCGTAGCCCGATGATCAACTACTTGGTGCTTGGACTGTCCCTGGTTTTCGAAGGCGCTTCTTCCTGGGTGGCATTCAAGGCGTTTCGTGCGAGAAAAGGCGACCTCGGCTACTTCGAAGCGTTTCGGCGCAGCAAGGACGCGATCACGATAACCGTACTGATTGAGAATCTTGCCGCACTGCTGGGATTGCTGATTGCAGCGGTCGGACTCGCCATGGCGCAATGGCTAAACATTCCGCAACTCGATGGCGTCGCATCGATTGCCATCGGTGTTGTCCTGGCGATGGCCGCGCTGCTGCTGGCGCGAGAGACGAAGGCCTTGTTGATTGGCGAATCAGCCGGAACTGCGGTCGATGCCGCGATCTGTCGCATCGCGAGTGAAGATGAAGCAATCCGCAGCGCAAATGGCGTGTTCACCGTGCAACTGGGTCCAGACCATATCGTGGCGTCGTTGAGCGCAGAGTTTGAGGACGCGCTAACGACGGGACAGGTCGAAGACAGCATTCGACGCATCGAATCGAAAATCCGCGAGAGCTACCCGCAGGTATCGGCGCTGTTCGTCAAGCCACAAACGCCTGAAACGTGGCGACAACAACTGCAACGCGGCGTGGGTTCTTCTGAAGCCCAGCAATCAAATTGAAGGACTGGTGAAATCTTCAACCGCACTCATGGCTGCCAATGGTGACCGATTGGAGTTGAAGTCGTTGTCGCGCACATTTTTCGAGCGCGATCCGCGAGTCGTCGCTCCGGAATTGCTCAACAAGATTTTACTGCGTGACGATGGACGCGCCGGTCGCATCACCGAAGTTGAAGCATATTGCGGAGCGGACGATCCCGCGGCGCATACGTTTCGTGGCCCCACGCCGCGCAATCGCACCATGTTTGGTCCAGCCGGTCACATGTATGTGTATTTCACTTACGGCATGCACTGGTGTGCGAACACGGTGTGTGGCCCGGAAGGCCTGGGCTGGGGAATCTTGATACGCGCGGTCATGCCGATCGCCGGCATTGCAGCGATGCGCGCCGCGCGTCCGCGCGCGCGCACTGATCGCGATCTGGCCAGCGGACCGGCGCGACTGACCCAGGCATTCGGCATCGATGGAACGTTCGACGGTGCCGATCTCATCGGCAACAATCGCGGCGTATGGGTAGCGACGGATGGCACGCCTCCGCCGATCACGCCACGGATTGGTCCGCGCATCGGTATCAGCCGTGCCAAGGAATTTCCCTGGCGTTGGCGCTGCCCGCTGTAACCTATTTCGTATTTCAGGGAGGCGAGTTGGCGGAGAAAAGGGCCGCAGGCATCGTTCACCCACGAGCTAGTCACAACAGCTTAAGTTGTTGGATGGACTGCGATACGTCATCGATATTTACCGTTGGCCATTCATCTCGGCCGCTGAGCGAGTTTCTCGCGCTGCTTGCTCAGTCGAATATCGAATGCATCGTCGATGTCCGTCGGCTGCCCGGCTCGCGCAGCTTTCCGCAGTACAACGCCGATACGCTCGCTGCATCGCTTGCCGAACGCGATATCGACTACTGGCATCTCGGGTCGCTATGTGGTCGACGCAGCACGCGTGATCTGTGCGGTGCTGCCCCCGAAGACTTCTGGAGCAATGCGAGTTTCGCGCGCTATGCCGCATATGCGCGCGGTGAAGCATTCGCGAAGGGACTATGCGAACTCGAGCAGCGTGCGCAGAGACAACGTTGCGCAGTGATGTGCTCGGAGGCGGTCTGGTGGCGCTGTCATCGACGCATCATCACCGATCATTTGCTCGCGGTGGGCGTCGTGGTGTGTCACATCATGGGTGCGGGCAAGGTGACGCCGGCAACCATCACCCGCGGTGCACTCATACGGGCCGGACAAGTGATTTATCCGAAACCAGAAGCAGAATCCTCCAGCGACGAGCGACGTCGCATCACCGAAGGAGAAATGTGATGAGCAAGAAGTTCAAGGTGGGTGACCACGTGCGCTGGAATTCCGAAGCCGGTCACGTCAGCGGACACATCACCAAGGTGCATACGAGCGATACGGACTACAAAGGCCACACTCGCCATTGCAGCGAAGACGATCCGCAGTACGAGATCAAGAGCGACACGACCGACCACGTCGCCATGCACAAAGGCGGCGCGCTGGGGCACGCGAAATCGTGACCGGCGATCGATAGTGTCGGAGCTGCGCAGGCTTGCTTTGAATTCGACGTGCACAGGTTCATGCTCGCGACGCGTTCGGATGAAGCGTAACGCTTGAAACCCTAACTGCGGATTGCGCCGCATGGCTGAATCACTGAACCATTTCCTGGAGAAACGAGCATGAATATCCAAACCTTTCTGTACGCCGCGATCGCCCTGTTCGCCATCGCCGCCGCTGGCGGCCTGGTCATGGCAGGAATCCGCGTATCGGGAAATCGTAATCCACCAGCATGGTTGGCGATGCTGCACGGACTGTTGGCTGGCGCCGGATTGACCCTGCTGTTGTTCGCCCAGTTCACTATCGGTCTTCCGCAGTACGCACTCTGGGCCTTGATCCTGCTGGTGATTGCCGCGCTGGGAGGCGTCGTACTGAACCTGGGATTCCAGGAAAAGCGCGAGTTATTGCCGAAGCCCGTGGTGTACATTCATGCATCGATCGCCGCAATCGGCTTCATCCTGCTGATCGTTGCCGCGATCGGGTAGGCACGGCGTAAAGGTTTTGCGCAAATCATGAACATCAACCTTAAACGGGTTTACGAAACTCCAGAGGAGGCTGACGGCAAGCGAATCCTGGTCGAACGGCTATGGCCGCGCGGCTTGAGCAAGGAAAAAGCGCAGGTCGACCTGTGGATGAAGGATGTCGCCCCGACCACCGAGCTGCGCAAATGGTTCGATCATGATCCCGCAAAATGGACGGAGTTCCAGAAACGCTATCGGTCCGAGATTGAAGCTTGTGACGAACAGATTGCGCAGCTCAAGAAAGCGATTGGCAAACGGAAGGCAACGTTGGTTTTTGGTGCAAAGGACGAGGAGCACAATGCCGCGATCGTGCTGCTCGAATTTCTGAAGCGTTGACCCGAAAAGTGATCATCCCGCGCACCACTACATGAGGGACATTCCCAGCCGATGAATGGTTGCCTGCATGGCTTGCTCATCGTGTCGCTGGCGTTTGCTGCGACGGCGAGCGTCGACGACGTGGAAGCACAAACCGCCTTCCTGCCCAGTGTTGCGGTCAACCCGGACCAGACGCGCGCATTCTCGGCTGGAGTGGATGGCCGCCTGCTCGCTATCGACCTCGCCGACGGAAGCGTTCGTTGGCGCTCACATCGACAGCTTGAAGCGGTCGGATTTGATAAAGGCAACGTCATTGCCTGGGCACTTTCAGAGAGCTGCGAACACTGCCTACATCTTGTCTGGCTATCCGCCGTCGATGGGCGCGAACTGCGGGCATCCATGGCGATCACGTTTCCAGACTGGGTCCGGGTTGAGCCGGCAAACGGTAAGCAATTTACCGCGACGATTGAAGAAGACGCGGGGTCGCTGATGCTGCACTGGAACGCGAGTAGTCGTTACGCCGGAGGCGCTCGCCCGAGCAGCGAGATTCTTGCTGATTTCAGGAAAGATGCGAATGGGACTTTCGTAATTCGCCCGCAAGGGCAGGTAACGGCCGCGAAGACTCAAACGCCAGCCGCGATTCCCACTCCTGTCACGTTGCGCGAAGTAAAGACGGCGACGTGGCGGAACTGCTCGGAATGGCACGACGCTCCCGTCGTGGCCGGCAACGGCATGGTGGCCTTTGAGCTTGCTACCAGTCCGAAAGGCCAAACTCTGTCAGCGCGTCGTTGGCGCTTGCCATCGGGCCAACTCGATGCAACACGAAAACTGGCACAAGGGTCCCGTCTGGAATTGCAAACCTCGCCGGACGCGCGCTATCTGTTTGTCCACGATGGCGCACTCCAAACTGACGTCGAAGCGTCGACAAGCTGGCAGGTGTATTCGCTAAGTACGCTGCGCCCCGTCGCCAGCATTCCCTATCTCGCAGAGCAGACCTGCGCCAATGTTGCTGCTGATGCTGTCGTGATGCTGATCGAGAAAAGCCCGCCGCCAAATCGCGGCGGCAGTCAATCGCGTGAACTGGTGGCGTACGCAACCAGCAATGGCGCACTGCGTTGGTCAGTGACGCTGCGAGGCTATCCGCAACAAGCGCCCCCGCGTTGAAAAACGAAGAAGCCGCCCACGGAGGGCGGCCTTAGGTTTGTCGCGGGATTCGCTGTGATTCGACTGAACAACACTGCAGCTCGACCAGTAAGCGTTCGCTACGGGTGCGGCTAGCTGGTCGTCCGGCTCTCTGGCTACCTTGGCGAGACTACGAATTTCCCATCGAAATTATTGTGCCTAGGAATCAAACCCGTTCGTGAAAATGCGCTCGGACAGGGATGTCGTCCACGTGCCGCGACCATTGGTTCCGACCGCGATGATCCCCGCTCCGACACTGATCTTGATCCTACTCACTCCGGCATTGGGGAAGTTGGTGAACTTCTCCCAGCTCGCGCCACCATCCAGGCTTGTGTAGAGCCCAACGTCGGTACCCGCGTAGACCACGTTGGCATCCATCGGATTGATAGCCATCGAATTGACCGGAATGTCCGGCAGTGCACCAGGCGCGCGTGTGGTTCCCGAATTGGACCAGCTCACACCGCCGTCTATGGATTTGAAAATATGACCCGCCGGTGCAGCAGCGCTGAAGCCTGAGAACGACACGTAGATGGTGTTGTCGTCGGTCGGCGAAACGGCGATCGACGTGATATATCGACCTGGTAACGAGGGTGTCGTGCGGTTCGTCCAGCTAACGCCACCATCGGTGCTGCGCTCGATTCGACCTTCCGACGTTCCGGCCCAAACGTGCGCGGGTGTAGTCGGTGCCACAGCCAGTGCGGTGACATTTCCGGTTCCGCCGGATAGCGATGCCGGCGTCCACGATGTGCCGCCGTTGACGGTCTTGTAGACACGCGAGGTGCCGGCATAGAGCGTCGTCGACGTCGTCGGGTCCATGATGATTGGCGAGATGAATTCGCCCGTGTCGGTGCCAGTAAGAATGTTCACGGACATTGCAAATCCATCGGCGCCGCTATCAGCAGTTTTCCTGATGTTGAATATTCCACCGCCGCTGCTGAAATTGAACGAGCAATACATGGTCGTTGGCGTGGTTTTGTCGATCAGCGCGTAACCGCCGTCACCGCCGCAGTATTCCACCCAGGTGTCGCCATTGGTCCGGAACAGCGAACCGTTGTCCTGGTTACCGCTGAAGATGATATTGGGGTTGGTCGGATGTGGTTCGATGTCGAAATGCTGGAGCGACCCGACGTTATTGCTGATCGGCAGGAAACCGATGCTCGCAGCGGCCAAGTTATCCGCATCGCTGGCACGATAGATACCGCCATCGTTGAGTTCATACATCACCTTGCCGGTCGCATCGGTCGGATCGAACATACCCAAGTGATGGTCAACGTGGATGGGGCCGCCGCCGGAATTTGAGCCCGGCTGATCGAACGACGTTCCGCCATCCATAGAACGGAACAGGCCGACGCCACCGAAGTAAACGATGTTCGGATTCACCGGCGAAACTTCAATGTAGTTGTCGTAGAAGCACTGGCCGGCGCAATAGTCGAGCGCCAGCGTGGTGAATGTCGCGCCAGCGTCCGTTGACTTGTAGAGCACCGTCGCATCGGCTGCGTTCTTGCCGCCGACGTAGAGGATGTCTTGATTCGCTGCATTGCCTGCGCCGATGCCGACGTTGAGGCGTTTGAAGTCGGTCGGGTCGGCAGGCATGGTCAGCTTGGCCGGGAACGTAGCGCCACCATTGGTCGATTTGTACAAGCCATCGGCGTTGTTGCCAATCCCGGTGAGCGACGCGTACTGCACGGCAAAGTTGCCAGGGGTCGCGCGCAAGGATTCGCAGAATCCGTTTTTTACCTGGATGAATGTCGCTCCCGCATCTGTTGATCGGTAAAGGCCCGAAACGGGTGCCGCAATTCCGCCGCCTGGATTGTTCTGTCCGGCAGTGACGCAAACAACGATATTCGATGCGTTGGCTGGATCGACAACCACTGCCGGAATTGCCGCACGCTCAAAGATGGAAGACCCCGCCAGCTTGGTGAAGGTAGCGCCACCATCGGTCGTGCGGAAAATGCCCGCGCTGTAGTAAAAGCCGTTCGGACCCTCGCCCGTGCCAACCAGGAATGTGTTGTTGCTGGTATCCGAGCTGTCCCACGCCAGTGAGCCGATCGACAGTGAGTCGAGCTTGTCGGTCAATGGCGTCCAGGACGCGCCGGTATTGGTCGACTTCCAGACACCGCCCGTTGCGGTTCCCAGATATAGGATGGCGGAGTTGGTCGGATTGACCAACAGCGAGCGGGCGCGCCCGCCCATTTGACCCCACGACGGTTCGATCGTTGACGTAAAACCCTTCGGCCCAACTTCCGTGAACACCGCAGATACGTTTTTCGCACCCGCTTCGCTTTGCTTCATTGCGGCAAGTCGCGCACCCTCAGGGATCGTTTTGAATGGGTAGGCGCGCTGCTTGAAGAAGAATTCCCAGCGCGCGTTGGGCGCTTCGCGCTCTGCCTTTTCTTCCGACTTGAAGCCAGCGTCACGGGAAGCAAGGCTCGACCCAGATCGATCTATCGAGGATTGTGTCGCACAAGCGGGTAGCAACGATGCGGCGACGGCACACGCAAGCACAGGAAATGCGCGGCGAAGCGCGCAGCGATTGGTATACATGGAATTGCCTTTTTGTAGTGCGGATCGGCGGCGGAAATCTGAATGAACCGCAAGAAGTCGCGTGCCGTTTTCAGACTGTATTCCTATTCCAGAGCGATCGTGCAGAAAACTCTGGAAGGGCGTCGCTGCGCGCACGTCTGGTAGGGAACAGCCCGGGCAGTTCCCTGCACCGGGAACATAAATAACTAGTCTCTCAATCTAGATGGCGTTGCCAAAAAAAATACGAAAGATCGGATGACATCAATCATGCCATGACGTATGCAACTTTTTGATTATATTGATAAATAGCAGATTTACTTCGTACTCCATGGTCACGCTGATGCTATGCGGTGAGCAATGTGGCGGGGCCTGAGCGACGGCGAACGGACGGTCGGGTAGCTTGCGCAGCCCTGCGACATCTCGCTCGCGATCTGGTGCATCTACGTCGGTTTGAACCCGCCGTCTCGTCCGCACACAGTCATCTTGGTCACTATCAGCGCTTGTGGACCCTACGTCTCAACCTGCTCGCCTGCTCGAATTGACCAGCGCAATAGAGAACTGATCGATCCCGCGCGCCCCGGCCAGCGCGCAGGCGGTAATTCCGATGAAGTCAGAATGCAAATCGAGATCTCCGAACGCCTGACGCAAGCTAACAACGTGCTGCTCACCGTCACACACCGAAGCCTGACGGAACGCTCGAGGATGCTCAATGTCGCGGCTGGCTGGCACACCTGCCTCGGCCTGCTGATCGCTCGTGTTCCCGTAACGAAGCCCGAGCTATTCCGGGAGAGCTTCACGCGAATCCAGAAGCACAATGATCAAGGAGTTGCGGAACTTGTCGAAGCGAGTTGGCGGTTCGGGCCGTTGTCGGAATCGAGCGGCTGGAGCACGAGGGTCACGCTTGCAACGCCGCGGCGGCATTCCCTGCTCGTTTGCTGCAGCAGACGAGCGCGCGTCGCATAGGCCTGGGCGAAGTTGTCGATGCCAGTGAAACGTGCGACATCCTGTTGGGAAGGTAACGCGGGATGTGCGCAGTCGATAATCATAGGGATCGGCTGCGGCTGCGACGCCTGGGCACAGATCGGCAGGATGGCGGCGAACACTACTGCGGCGATTTGAGTCTTCATGGTGGTGCTCCTGACTGGAATGGCCGGGGCGATTCCCGGTGTGCTCAGGTTGACGACGACCGGCGTGCAGGTCTTGAGGCAGCTGTTTGGGCTGGCTTGGGACTGTGTTGGGTTGCTTGGGTAAAGCTTAGGTCGGTGCCGAAAACCGCTGCCGGCTTCGGAGTAGCATCTGCGCGATGCAGACTTTGTCGCCATCAAGTGCCGAACGATCGCCGCTGGCGTTCGACGAAATCGTCATTGATTTCCAGGGCCGGCGTTTGCTGCGCGCGGGCCAGGTTCGCCCGCTGGAGCACAAGGCATTCGAGGTGCTCGCTCTTCTCACCGACCGACCGGGCCAGGTTTTCCCGCGCGACGATATTCTCGATGCGGTCTGGGGCCACCGCCACATCACGCCAGGAGTTCTGAATCGGGTAATGACCCTGCTGCGCCAGGCGCTCGGCGAAGACGCGCACTCACCCAGGTATTTGCGAACGCTGCATGGTGTTGGCTATCGATTCGACCTTCCGGAGCCGGCAGATCCGCCGCTTCCGGTCGCAGCGCTGAACACGCCACCAACATCAGCACCAGAAACGTTCGACCGCGACATGGAACCACTCGTTGAACATCCAGCGCCGCGTTCGACGCCCGCTGGAATGGATCGAAAATGGGTCGTTGTCGCAGTCGTGCTGATCGTCATCGCAATCGCAGCTGCCGCTTGGTGGAAGTCGGCTCAGCATGCGGTAAAGCCCGACCCGACGAACGCTGCAACGGCGGACATGCCGACGCTGATCGTCATGCCGCTCAAACCGATCGGCACTGATGATCGCGAGATTGCTGCCGGCCTCAGCGACGAGTTGATCAGCGCGCTCGCAAAAATCCACGGTCTGCGAGTGATTGCGCGTGAGTCGACCGGCGTGGCGGTCGCGCAGTCCAGCAACATTGCCGCGATGGTCCCCCAGTTGGGGATCACCCATGCGCTAGAGGGCAGCTTGCGTCAATCGGACCAGCAGTTGCGCATCAATTTGCGGCTTACGGATGCGCACAGCGGTCGCTTGCTGTGGACCCAGGATTACGACCGAAACGTGACCGATGTTTTTGTGGTGGAACGCGAAATCGCAAGTGCGGTCGCCGGTTCGCTCATGCTCGAGTTTGGCCTGCCGCCCACGAGCGCGGCCCAGGGCGGCGACGCCAATTATCTGCGTCGCTACCAAAAAGCACGTGACCTGCTCAACGCGGTTGACGTTCCCGATGCCGACGAGCACGCCGAATCGGAGTTCCGTGCATTGGTGAAGCAGCGTCCCGACGACGCGCGTGCCCACGCTGGACTGGCCAAAGCTCTCAATCAACGTGCTTTTAATCAACCCGCCTTGGCTGCAGGTCTGCGCACAGAGGCGCTCGAGGAAGCAGAGCTAACCAACCGCCTCGATCCTGCCCTGCCCGAACCCTACGACGTGCAGGCTGGGGCTGCTTGTAGAAATGACGACTGGGAACGTTGCTTGGAACTGTATCGCAAAGCTATGAGTTTGGAGCCCAGCGAATCGGCTTCGGACGTCAAGTACGCACTGGCGCTCGCCCGTTTGGGCTATCTCGCGCAGGCGCATGACGCACTGGAAAACGGGATCCTGCGTGATCCCCTCAACCGTCCGTGGCACTTTGTTTATGCGCGCGTGCTCGACACGCTGGGTGAATATCAGCAGGCACAAATTGCGTATCAAAAGGCGGAAGGCTACAACCCCTATGGTCCATGGTTTAACGCGGCGATGCGCCATGATTATGTCTCCGCGCTGCGCATCGCAGAATCGATGGATGACAATCCACGAGACCGGCCGAACGGTCCGCTGCTCAAGAAATCTTACGTCACCGTCACCCACGCCTTGATCGATCCGTCGATGTGGCCGCAAGCAGACAAAGCCGCGAGCGAGTTTGAGGCGAAGACCGGTCTTTGGAGCCTGATGCGCGTTCTGCAGCCCAATGCCGACGCTTCCGAAATGGTTCGTCAGATTGAAGAGTTGCAACATCGGTCGTATTCAACATGGGACCTTTTGCTCTGGACCAAATCGCTCGGCTACTTGCGCCGCGATCCCGCCTTCAGCGACTACCTGCGTCGCAGCGGCATCCTTGCCTACTGGCAGAAAAATGGCTTTCCGCCGCAATGCCACGCACAGGGCGACGGCGCGGTGTGCGATTAGGTGCGGCTCCAGTATTCGATCCAGCCCGGTGCCGGGCAATCCGGTTGTTCAATCGGGAGATGATCGGCGACCCTCTTGACGTTGCGCAGATGCGAACAACGCTGACCAATGCCCCAATCACGATAGGCTGAGGTTAGCCAGATCAGCCAGTCCTCGATCCGGACGTTCTCCTGATTCGGCTATACGGACCATCTCCGCCCAAGAATCTCCACTCACCTGTCAAAACGACGGAGTGAAAATCGTCGGCTATACACCCGATGTCGATGACCCGGTCCGTTCCGAGCGGGACTGGCCTACGAAGGCTTATCGAGAGGTCGTCATTTCGCGCGAAGCAGTACGCACTCCCCGCCAGCCCTTGATCGAAGCGATAACCAGCGGAATCGCGCCGAACACGATGAACACCACATCGCCGGGCATGCGCAGCCACTCGATGAGGTGTGAGCGCGGCATGGCCATGTAATCGATGCTGCGCGCGTGCCAGTAACCGTTTTGCACGACATCCCACATCTGCAACAAGCCGCTTGGGAACAGGCTCAGCACAATCATCATCATCAAGCCGACGTTGGTGCCCCAGAACGCAACCTTGAGGTATTTCTCGATACCCGGCCAGTCTTTGTCACTGGCGGTTTGGCGCAACACGAACACCATCAACGCGATCGCCAACATGCCGAACACGCCCATGAGAGCGGCGTGACCGTGGGTGGGCGTAATCTGCGTTCCGATTTCGTAGTAGCTCACGATCGGCAGGTTGATGAAGAAGCCAAACATGCCAGCACCGACGAAGTTCCAGAAGCCGACTGCCATCAGGAAGTAGAACGTCCATTTGTGCGGAATCACAACGGGTTTTGCGCCCGCCGCCTTGCCCTCGCCCTGGGTGGTGCGCACGAAGTCCCACGCGTCCAGCGTCAGCAACGTCAGCGGTACAACTTCCAGCACCGAGAACAGCGCTGACAACGCCATATTGAAGCCGGTCTGTCCGTTGAAGTACCAGTGATGCCCGGTTCCGATCAGGCCACCCAGGAAGTACAGGATTGCATCGAGATAGATCACCCGTAACGCAGTGTTGCGTCGGGTCAAGCCGAGCTGATACAGCGCCAAGGCAACGATCGTGGTCGCAAAGAACTCGAAGAAACCTTCGACCCACAAGTGGATGATCCAGAAACGCCATGTATCAACAACGGTGAAATTGGTCTTGGCGCCGAAGAACAACGCTGGAAGATAGAAAATCGGAATCGACAGCGAGGCCACAAAGAACATCTTCACAATCGGCCGCGCTTCCACGTTCTCGATTTGGGAAGGACGCGCAACCCACCACAACAATCCGAACCAGACCATGAGTCCGATGGCCAGCAAGTACTGCCAGATGCGGCCAAGTTCCAGATATTCCCAACCCTGGTTGCCAAGCCAGAACCACCAGTCGCCGAGCAGTTGCGATATGCCGGCCCACTCGCCCAGCAAGCTGCCACCGATCACTGCAACGAAGGCGGCGAAGAGCAGATGCGTCCACGACGCCAGTCCATTTGGTTCGGTTCGGCGCAATGTCGAGCCGAGGAACAGCGCAGCGGCAACATACGACGTTGCGATCCACATGATCGCGCTCTGCAGATGCCAGGTGCGCATCAGATTGCTCGGAAATATCTTCTCGAGCTGGAAGCCATAGAAGGTGCCGGGATCGGCTCGGTAGTGCGCCGTCGCGGAGCCAACCAGCGTCTGGAACAGAAACACGACGGCGACGAGCACGTAGAACTTGACCAACGCGCGCTGCCCCGGGCCCGGATTACCGGGATGAATACGCGGCTGGATGGTATGACCGTGGCTCAGCCAGCCTAGATATTCGAATTTGCCGAAGGCCAGCAATACGATGGCAATACCTGCCAGCAAAACCAGCAGGCTCAACGCGCTCCATAGCAGCGCACCGGGAATGGCGACGTTGCCGACGCTCGCGTCGAACGGGAAGTTGTTGGTAAAGGAAAATTTTACGCCAGGTCGATTGACGACCGAGACCCAAGCAGTCCAGCTGACGAAGGCGCTGAACTGGCGCAGCTCGACTGGGTCAGTGATCAGGTTAGGTTTGAGTCCGCCGTTACGGACCGGATCCTTGAAGTAATCCGTCCAGTGGGCGATTTGCTGTTGCCACGCCTGCACTTCCGCAGGAGTGAGGGTCAGTGCACCGCTGGCGGGATGGTAGCGGTTGGTTTTCAGGACGACAGCGACGGAAGCCTGCACAGCGGCGCGCTGCATTTCATCAAGTTGACCGATCGGTTTGCCAAACTGCTCCGGTGCCAGCGCCGCCGCCGTGTCTTCGCCCATGCGATGCAGGGCTTCGGCGGAATAGTCCGGGCCCAGATACGCGCCATGACCCCAGATACTGCCGTTGTCCATCAATCCATACTTGAGAAACACGGTCTGTCCGTTGCTGATGTCGTCGCCGGTGAACAAGGTCGTGCCTTGTGCATCGACCACCTTCTCCGGAATAGGCGGCGCGTTGCGATAAGCCAGTGCGGTGATCGCGATCAAGACGCCGAAGCCGATCACCATCACGATGCCGATGCTGCGAAGCCACCATGGCGACAGCGGACCATCATCCGCAGGGTTTGCTATCGCATTGCTCGGCGGCACGGCGGGCGTGGTGGTCATCGTGGCTTCCCTTTGGCTTGTGCTGGCACAGTCAGAATTGCGCGGAACATTGCGCCGTTTGAGGACTGCACGCCTTGATGTCGATCAAGTCGGCACTTTCGCGCCTCGGGGCCGGCTTACGAAGTGTGCGCCGCAATCGCTGCCGGATGGCGATTCTCCACGATGATCGTGCAACTTCCACCTCAACCTGCCGACCGCTGTGCAGCAGACCGCATTGACCCTTGGCGAGCATCAACTGCCGGTCGCACGACAGGTTTGATCGCTTCCTTTCACGACCAGCGCCGGACAATCGACTATCACTTGAAACCAGTCCAGACGAGCCCTGCTCGCGCGCAGTGCGCGATGATCCTACTTTTGCGACCGGCCCTACAGCTTCGAGACTGTCTTTTCTCGGCGAAGCATTCGGCCGCAGGTTGAAAAGCGACGGATTCCCGTTCTGTCAGAACCTTGACGTCCAGGCCTTCACGTCCGGATGGTCGCGCACGGCCTCGAACACGCCGGTGAGCTTGGGGTAGCCTGCAAAAATTGTCGCCGGGATATGATCGACCTTGCCGCTGCTCAGCCATTGCACGGCTTTGAAGAGCTTGAGGTCTACGACATGAAGTTTTGCGCCGGCAAAGAACGGCCCGACCAGAATATTGCGCTCTGCAGCAGCGGCCCACGTTGGTAAAAAATCCACAACCAGGGCCTCGCGTGCAAATTTTTTCTCGGCGTCGGCCATACGTATCGTCGGACCAACAGAGGCGCGAAGATCTTCTACGTGCTGCATCATGCCTTCGTGCTGTGCGGCCTCGAAATCGTCGCTTGGGTGCAGCCCGTGGCGTCGGCCGATCAGGACGAGGATCGCGTTGGTTTGCGCAAGCGCTGGCTGGCCCGGCAATTCAAGCATCGGCAATGCGCCATACGGTGCGTCACCTTTCAGCGCTGCCCACTCGTCGTGATTGACACGTACATCGTCAAATTCCATCCCGGCGAGATGCAAGGCGAGGCGGCACTCTTCGCCACGGCTGACGGGTGCGTCGAAGTAGATGAGTCGTGGTTTGTTCATCGCTGGAGTCTACTCCCAACGAACGACACGCCGACGTCGCGGCCTCTGCGAAGCTGTCCGATTCGCCCCATGAAATCGTCCACGAGTATCTCAAAGGGTTATTCAGATTTGCGCGGTCACCAGTGGCGGAGATCAACTGATCAAGCGCGTTCGCCATCAACGCTGGCCAGTTTTGTGATGACGCGGAAGCATCTCGCGCCCTGCCCCACTCGCCCGACGATCCGATGTCGCCAATGCGTTAAGGTCAGAGGCTTGCGGCGCTCGGGAACGTGTCCGCAACAAGTCCATCGCCAGACGGTGCGTACGGCGAGCGGCTGCATTTCCATCCACACGAGACAAAAAACCAATGGTTAATTTCACGCTGGATATCGCGCAAACGTCGGCCGTGGCTGCCGTGCTGCTTGCGCTTGGCGAGTGGATCAAGAACCGGATTCCGGTTCTCTCGCGCTACTTCATCCCATCGCCGATCATCGGCGGCTTGGTTTTTTCGCTGATCGCGCTGGGAGGCCATCAAAGTGGCACTTTCAGTTTCGATTTTGCCCAGAACATTCGCGACTTCCTCCTCTTGGTCTTCTTCACAACCATCGGGTTCTCGGCCAGTTTCGAGTTGCTGAAGAAGGGCGGCGTGGGCGTGGTGTTGTTTTTGATGTGCGCGGTGGTGCTGGTGCTGATCCAGAACGGTGTCGGCGTTGCCCTGGCTGAAGCCATGGGCACCAATCCGCTTATCGGATTGGCGGCTGGATCGATATCGCTCACTGGCGGCCACGGTACATCGGCGGCGTTCGGGCCTTTGCTGGAGAAAGCCGGTGCAGTCGGCGCGCTACCCGCGGCCATCGCGGCGGCCACGTATGGACTGGTCGCTGGCTGCGTTATCGGCGGCCCAGTCGGAAGCCTGCTGATGCGTCGCCACAATCTGGTCGGCCCATCGCATGACGGCAGCATTTTTCAGTCTCAACCAAGCGCGATCGAGACTGCTCGGGAAACCACCGAAACCACTGATGCCACCATCCTGCGCGCAACGATCGTGCTGATGGTCGCCATTGGCGTTGGCACGCTGCTGGTGAATTGGCTGAAATCGATGGGCCTGACCTTGCCCGCTTATCTGGGACCAATGCTGGTTGCTGCCGTCTTCCGCAACATCATCGATTGGCGCAACTGGGTATTGCCGACGCGGCAGTTCGAAGTCGTCGGTAATGTCGCGCTGGCGTTCTTCCTGACCATGGCGCTTATGTCTATGAAACTCTGGGAGCTTGCCGCGGTAGCCGGACCATTGATCGTGATTCTCATCGTGCAGACCGTGATCATGTTCGCGTTCGCCTACTTCATCACCTTCCGGGTCATGGGAAAGGACTACGACGCCGCCGTGATTTCCGCAGGCCACTGCGGCTTTGGCATGGGTGCCACGCCGAACGCCATGGCCAACATGCAGGCGTTCACCAGCGCGAACGGCCCGTCGTTCAAGGCGTTCTTCGTGATCCCGCTGGTGGGCTCGTTGTTCATCGACTTTTTCAACGCCATGGCGATTACCGGTTTCGTGGAATATTTCAAATAGGGTAGCGACTGGCAAGCGTTTCCATCTGAGGCTTGAGAGATAGCGGCGCTGAAGCGTACCGATCCTGTCCGTCACGCTTGCTGGCACGACAACTTGCACTGACGACGCGCGGGACGTTTGAATGGCGCAGTCGCCGTCGACCGAGTGAAAACTACAGTTTACACTCGTAACATGTTCGAACTGGTCAAATCCGCCACCTTCGACAGATGGATTCTTGGCTTGCGCGACGTTCGCGCCAGGGCTCGCGTCGCAGCGCGACTGGATCGCATGGCGGATGGAAACTTCGGTGATGTCAGACCGGTAGGCCACGGCATCAGCTAACTGCGGATCGACTACTCTCCCGGCTACCGGGTGTATTTCCTGCAACGTGGCGCGGTGCTTGTGGTGGTGTTGGCGGGTGGCGACAAACGCACCCAGCACAGCGATATCCAAACAGCTCGGCGCATTGCATCTGATTGGGAATGTGAACCATGAGCGGCGTTCGAGAAACCTTTTCCCGTTATGACACCGCTGACTACCTAAAGACCGAGGGCGACATTGCAGCCTATCTGGAAGCATGCGCGGAGGAAGCGCCAAACGATGCCGCATTCATGCTGAAGGCGTTGGGCACGGTGGCGCGTGCACGCAACATGAGCCAACTGGCCGAGGCCACGGGCATGACGCGTGCAGGCCTATACAAGGCGCTTTCGGGCGAAGGAAATCCAAGCCTTGCCAACACAATGAAAGTTGCAAAAGCGCTCGGTTACCGGCTGGTCCTGGTGCCCGATCACGATTGAACTTTGCAGCGTAAACCAGCCCGCCAGACGTCTCCTTGAAGCGTCGCGGGAACTGCAACTCCGCAAGCCAGATTGATTCATCACGCCGACGTCGTTTTGCGCCGGCGCACAAAAATGGACTGACCGCTGCATGACAACCTCCAGCAAGCCTTTCGACCAACTTTGTGCCTTTCTCCGGGAAATGTTCCAGTTCGGCGACAACGATCTGGATTTCGGCATCTACCGCATCACGCGATTGAAACGGCAGTTCATCGAAGCATTCATCGATGGCGACGATGCCGACAGCTTGCGTGCCACCGTCACTCAGGCCTTGGGCGACTTGCGCAACCAACAAGCCGACAGTGCGGGTAATTGACTGGCAGCATTCGCCGTCACCCTCGGCGAAAAGGGCAAGGCCAGTTGGCAAGCGCTGGCGGCGGAGCCGGCCGATGCGAACGCCATGGCGGGCTTCACCAAATGGCTGCTGATGGCCGATGACGAAAGCGAGCGTGCGCAAGCCGAAGCCCCCGCGCTGAAAGCAATGCCCCGCTTAACGTACCCGCCGCCATTGCCGAGGTCAGCAGGCCGTATTGGCTCGCATCGCCGTGGAAGATGGTGACCGACATCGTTGAGATAAATATGGCGAAGTTGAAGCCAAACGTGCCGAGCAGAAAAAGCATCACGAGCACGGCGACCAGATCGGGACGCTGCCACACGTAATGAAATCCGGCGAGCAGGCTTCGGCGCGTGCGAGCTATCCGAGCTTCGGTCAGTAATTCGTGCTTTCGAAGAAACGACAGCAATACCAGGACGGCAGCGTACGAGCCGGCATTGATAAGGAATAGCCAACCCTCCCCAACCGCAGCAATCAAAACAACGGCGACAAGGCGGACCGATCATCCGTGAGCCGTTGAACGATGCAGAGTTCAGTGCCACGGCGTTGGCGAGGTCATCGTCGCTGACCAGATCTGATACGAATGCTTGCCGAGCTGGCGCGTCGAACGCGGTGACGCAGCCTAACGCCAACGCAAATCCATACGCATGCCACAGCTGCACTGCATTCAGGATGACGAACAGACCCAAGCCAAGTGCCAGCAGGCCGGATGCGGCCTGAGTAAACAGCAGCAGCTTGCGGCGGTCGAAATGGTCGGCCGCAAATCCAGTCAGCGGCAGCAGCAGCAGAGGCGGGCCAAACTGCAACGCCATTACCGTGCCCACCGCCGTCGCGTTGTGATGGGTCAATACGGTCAGCACCAGCCAGTCCTGTCCGATGCGTTGCATCCACGTGACGACGTTCGACGCCAGCGCACCAGGCGCCCAAAGCCGGTAGTTGTAGCTCCTGAGCGAGTGAAACATGCCGTGCATTTCGTACTTGACTTCGATTTCCGGCTCTATGTCGCCCTACGGATGAAACGGCCAGAATTCCGGGATGAGGAACATTGAAATCAGGCAGAACAAGGCGATCATCGGGATCCCTACCTTCATGAAGTCCACGAAGCGATAGCCGCCGGCGTAGTAAACCATCGTATTGGTGGGATAGCCGACCGGCGTTGCGAACGACGTGGCCGCTGCGAATGCTACCGCGACGACATAAGGACGCGGATCGGCCCCAACCGAGTGCGCTACTGATACGGCGATGCCGACCATCAGAACAACTGATGGGTTGTGTCCCATCAGTTCGGTGAGCACGGCGGTGATCAGGTAGACGACCAGCAGCGCGACCAACGGCCCGTGGTCACCGATCAGGCCCATGCTGGCCGATACGACCGCGCCAGACAGACCGGTCTTCTCAATGGCGATGCCCAGCGGCAGGATCGCACCGAGCAGGATGATGATCTTCCAGTCGATACCCTGGTAAACGTCCTTGCGCCCGTAACAGCCAGCGAAGGCCATCGCGATCGCACCGATGATCGCCGCGGCGGGAATCGGCAATAGGTGAGTTCCCGAAACGATTACCACGCCGGCCATGATGGCAATCGCCATGATGGCCTTGAGCGGCGTCTTGCGTTTTTCCTCGCGCTCGCTGAGCACGATAAAGCGGTCGTCGCCACGCAGCTTGGCGACCGCATCCTCATCGACCAGCAATAGCAGCACATCGCCCAACGCAAGCTCTACCGACTTGAGCGATTTGCGCAAGACGTGGCCACGCCGATGGATGGCCAACACGTTGGAGTCGTAGCGCCATTGCAGGTCAAGTTCTGAAAGCGTGCGGCCCTCGATAAGGCTGGCTGGCGCCACCATCAGTTCGACCAACACGCGCGGGACGTTGCCATCCTGCTCGTAGCGATGCTCTCGCGCGTGCTCCAGCTTGGTCGACTTGCGGAAATCTTCTATCTTTTCCCAGTCGCCGCGTACCAGCAGCACGTCACCTTCGGCCAACTGCTGCGAACGTGGCGACAGGTGTTGCTCGTCGCCTCGCAGCAATTCCAGAGGATAGACGCTGAATTTGTCGCCCATGCCGATGTCGGCGATGGTCTTTTCCAGCAGGCTGGAATCAGCGGTAACGCGCAGCTCGGCCACGTACTTGCCGATGTCCTGCTCGACAGGCATCTCCGCATCAACCTGCTTGGGCAGCAGCCAGCGGCCAACCACCATCAGGTAGGTGATGCCAGCGACGGCAAGGATCGCGCCGAGCTTGGTAAATTCAAAAACTCCAATCGGTGCCAGGCCATGTTCCTGCGCCAAGGTGTCAGTGAGCAGGTTCGACGACGTACCGATCAGCGTGCAGACGCCGCCCATCTGCGCGGCATAGGCCATCGGCATCAACACACGCGCCGGCGACGTGCCCGAGCGCGCGCATATGCGTAGCGCAAGCGGCAGGAAGGTGGCGACCAGCGCGATGTTTTTCACGAATGCACCCATCGGCGCAATGGTCACCATCAGGGCGAGCGTCAGCAGCCAAGGTCTCTTGATCTTCGCCAGCGCGTCGCCCAATGGCTCCAGCGCGCCGGAGCGTTCGATGCCCAGACTCAGCGCAAACATCGCCGCGACGGTAACGGTCGCCTCATTGCTGAAGCCGCTCAGCGCTTCCTTCATGTCGACGATACCGAGAATCAGCAGCAGGCCGAGTACGACCAGCGCAACCACGTCGATACGCAACTTCTCGCTGGCGAATACCGCCATCGCGCCGATGATGATGATGACGGTGGCCCAAGCTTGCCATGCCATTGGCAATCAACCTCAAGAGTTACGGAGCGGCCGAACAGACTACCGGAACTGTGCTCCGGGCAACATGCTCGGCACCCGCGACGCTCCAAAAGCCCGTATTAGCCGTGATTTACTCGGGACTTGTAGCGTGGGTCGCAGGGGCATCGCCGCGTTGCACGCCAGCGAAGTCCACCTTCGGCTCGTTTCGGCGTTAGGGTTTTCATGAGCAAAACAATTTCAAAACGCACGCCGAACCATTCGCTGCTGATCGGGTGGATTGTTTGTGCCGCATTCTGGGGAATCGTCAGGCTTGGCGACCACTTGGCAGCGCCGGCTTTGGCGGCAGTTGGAACCGATCACTTCCCGGCGCTCACCGAGTTCGTCAACGACAAAATGCTTCTCCTCTCGTCAGACGAGAAATACGATCTCAGCTACAAGCTGAGTCAATTCAACCGCGAAACGTCCATCCAGATGGCCATCGCCATTCTGCCGTCGCCAGCGGACAACACTCTCGAGCAATTCACCATGCAAGTCGCCGAGAAAGCGAGCATCGGCCAATCGGGTACCGACAACGGATTGATTCTTTTTATCTTTCCACAGCGACGGCTCGCAAGACTTGAAATCGGATACGGCCTGGAAGGCGTCATACCCGACGTGTTGGCCTACCGGATACTTACCGTTGGGCTGAAGCCTGCATGGATACACGCACACTATGCTCAGGCTCTGGGCGACGCAGTCGACGAGATCATCGAACTTAGCCGTGGCGAGTACGCCGCCGTCAAAGGACCGGGTCGCGTCGAACGCCTTACCCGCACCTTCACCATCGGCAGCGCCAAGGTTGCGAAACAAGCCTGGCCGTTACTGCGTCAAGTAAGCCTGTGGCATCAGGTGACTATTTCGTTCTTCGCCGCTTTTCTGCTGATTGGGATTGGAGATGGAGCAAGGCAACTTGTTGCCCTGGCACGAAACATGGCGATCTCTTTTGGTAACGCACGAAGCGGTCGAGCTTTGGATATAGCAACGACCCGAGTCGACCTTAAGACCATCTCGGATAGCGTGATGGTGTTGCTGCCGCTGATTGGCGCAATTATCGCCGCGGCTGGCTTTGTGCTGTTCGCGGGCGGCGGAGCGTTCGGTGGTGGTGGCGCGACGGTTCCGCTCTAACCGAGCGCACTTCCATCCATGCCCACTTGGACCAAGCGTTTGATCCTCTTTGGCAAGATGATGAAAGCGCTGATGCGTGCCGCACGTTCCTGCCATCCCGCGCGAAAACTTTGAAAGTGAGCGTTTTCCACCGCGCTGGAGCGCTGCAAGTCGCGCATCGACACTGATATCGGAAATCCTGCTGACGCAGACGACGGCAAGTACAAGCTCACTTGTCCATGGACGTCTGGTTCGACTCCCTGATGATCGTCCTTGCTAACTACCCATGTTTCCATTTGGACGTATAGACGTTTAGACGTCTATTGACATCCGAGACGCAGGACCTCACCATCCGCTCCACTCATCGAGACCGGCTGAGGGACAGGCCCTTTGAAGCCGGGGCAACCTGCGGAATGTTTCCGCAACGGTGCCAACTCCTGCGGAGGTGCTTCGTGCACCTGCCGGTAGATGGGCGTCATTCGTCGCGCAGCGTTCCGCTGGCGAGGTGGTGGCGACCTTTCCGGTATTTCGCAGGGCGATGCCTTTCCGGAGAGGTGTTTCATGAC
Organism: Lysobacterales bacterium; assembly: GCA_038236135.1. GTDB lineage: Bacteria > Pseudomonadota > Gammaproteobacteria > Xanthomonadales > Rhodanobacteraceae > Dokdonella. Next base: position 82,102 of record JBBSTF010000006.1, on the reverse strand, counting down.
GCTGCAGAGCCAAACCAACCCCGTCGAAAGCTGCCATCAGTCGTCTCCCGGCATGGCTGGAGAAAGTCGTATTCGTCCGGAGATTTTCGTGCAACGCGGAACACACCGCGTAGCGATTACGCCGAATTACGGTGACGGCGAACGGGAAGTCAACGTCAGCTATTCGTGGACTGGCGCGGCCGGTTCTCCCACCGTGATCGTGCAGGGCGGCATCTCGGCCAGTCGTGAGGTCACTGCACTGGAAGGGCAGGTGACACCGGGTTGGTGGCAGTCGTTGGTCGGCGTTGATGTCGCAATCGACGTGTCCCGCTTCCGCGTATTGTCGATTGACTGGCTGGATGCGACCCAGCTTGGCGACCACGCAATCTCCACTGCAGATCAAGCTGACGCCTTGTCAGCACTGCTGCATGCACTTGGCGTGGCGCGCGCGCATGCATTCGTCGGCTCGTCTTACGGCGCCATGGTGGCGCTGGCGTTTGGGGCACGACATTCACGACAACTCGGCAAGCTGGTGTTACTCGCCGGCGCTCACCGATCGCATCCACATAGCACAGCGCAGCGCAGCGTACAGCGCGGCATCGTTCGGCTTGGGCAGGCCAGCGGGCGTGTCGACGAGGCACTTGCGCTGGCACGTCAACTGGCAATCACCACCTATCGCGGCAGCGCCGAGTTTGGTAAGCGATTTGCCGGTGGCCCTGAGTTCCGCGAAGAGCGTTTCCGTTTTCCGGTCGAGGACTACCTGGAGTACCAAGGCCGCAGCTTCGCCGAGCGCTTCGACGCCGAGCGATTCCTGACCCTGTCCGAGTCGATCGATCTGCACGATGTCGCGCCGGAAGATATCTCGGTCCCGGCCACGTTGATCGGTTTTTCGTCGGATCGTCTCGTGCCGCTGGCCGACCTTTTCGAGTTGCAGAAACGGCTGCGCGGCACGTCCACGCTCGCGGTCGTTGATTCGCCCTACGGCCACGACGGCTTCCTGAAAGAAACTCAAAAGCTCGCGCCGCTGCTGCGCGAGGCGCTCGCATGACACGGCAACCCACCACCCGGAGATTTCCATGAGCAATCCATCATCTTGTACCCGCGCCGTGCGCGCCGGCATCGAAAGCGACACCCAGTTCGGCGCGGTTGTTCCAGCGTTGCACCTGTCGACCAATTACAGTTTCGAAGGCCTTGGGCGCAAGCGCGCCTATGACTACTCGCGTAGCGGCAATCCCACGCGCGACTTGCTTGCCGAAGCGCTGGCCGATCTGGAACAAGGTGCTGGCGCGGTGGTCACGTCCAGCGGCATGTCGGCGGTAGCGTTGGCGCTGGAACTGGTGCCAGCCGGCGCAATCGTACTGGCCGCGCACGATTGCTACGGCGGCACCTGGCGACTGCTTGATGCGTGGTCGAAAAAAGGGCGCTTCAAGGTGGAGTTCGTCGATCTCACCGACAACGTGGCGCTCGCTGCCGGGCTGACGAACCGCCCCGCCGTGGTCTGGGTGGAAACACCGTCCAACCCGTTGCTGCGGATCACCGACATCCGCCACGTCGCGCAGGCGACCCACGCCGTTGGCGCGCTGCTCATAGTCGACAACACCTTCCTGTCCCCTGCCCTGCAACAACCGTTGCGGCTCGGCGCGGACGTGGTGGTGCATTCGACGACCAAGTACATCAACGGCCACAGCGACGTGGTCGGCGGAGCGGTAATAGCGCGCGACGGCAGCGTTCTTGAACAATTGAAATGGTGGGGCAATTGTAACGGCCTGACCGGCGCGCCGTTCGACAGCTTCCTCACCTTGCGCGGCCTGCGTACCTTGAGCGTGCGCCTGCGTCAGCATCAGGAAAGCGCCGAACGAATCGCCGCGCAACTGGATGCCCATGAGGCCGTGCGCAAGGTGTACTACCCGGGCCTTGCCAGCCATCCCGGCCATACGCTGGCGGCGCGCCAGCAGCAGGGATTCGGCGCCATGCTCAGCTTCGAACTCGATGGTGACGTCGCCCAAATCGAAGCGTTCGTCGATGGCCTGCAATATTTTTCCCTTGCTGAATCGCTGGGCGGCGTGGAGAGTTTGATTGCGCACCCCGCGACCATGACCCACGCCTCGATGGCGCCCGAAGCGCGCCGCACCGCCGGCATCGCCGACAGCCTGTTGCGGCTTTCGGTGGGCATCGAAGACAGCGACGATCTGGTCCGCGATCTGGACGCCGCCTTGGTACGCGCCGTGTCCGTTGGAAAATCAAAATGTCGGGTGGTCGCATGAATGCTGTCGCGGAACCGCGATTGCCGAATGAAATCGTTTCGTTCGCCACGTCAACTCTTAGCCGACAAACACCCAGCGCTGCCGGCGCCGCTCTCGCACTGACAACATCGCGCATCGCCGTCGTGCTGCTCGGCACTGGCGTCGTCGGTGGTGCGCTGCTCAAGCTGCTCAACACGTCTGCCGCCAGTTCGTTACGACTCGTCGGCGCCGCAAACTCGCGACGACAACAGACCGATCCGGTACTTCTCAACCAGCGCAATCTGCGCGAACAATTGAACCAGCAGGGCGATGCGCGCAACAACGCCACGCTGCTGGATGTACTGGACTGCAGCGATGCGCCTTGCAAGGTGATCATCGACGCCAGCGCCAGTTGCGAGGTTGCCGCATGTCATCCCGATTGGTTGCGGCGCGGCTATCACGTGGTCACCGCGAACAAGGCCTTGGCCGGCGGCGAACTGGACGGCTGGCGAAGCTTGCAGGCAGCGCTTACGCATGGCGCGCGTTACGGAGATTCGGCCACCGTCGGGGCCGGTCTTCCAGTGCTGTCCACCCTGCGACGGCTGGGCCTTTGTGGCGACGAGTTGCTTGCCTTGGACGGCGTATTCAGCGGCTCGCTGTCTTGGCTGTTCAACCACTACGATGGCAGTCGCCCATTTTCGACTTTGCTGCGCGAGGCCTGCCAGCTGGGCTACACCGAACCCGACCCGCGCTCGGACCTTTCAGGCGAAGACGTGGCGCGCAAATTGCTGATCATCGCTCGACACGCCGGCTTAACAATCAGCCGCGAGGAAATCGTGGTGCAGAGTCTGGTTCCGCCAGCCTTGCGCGACATCGACCGCGCGTCCTTCTTCGCACGGCTGGATGAACTCAATGCACCCATCGCAGCGCGCCACGCCGAGGCAGCCCGTCGCGGACACGTCCTGCGCTTCCTGGCACAACTCGATCAACATGGAGATGCCAAGGTTGGGCTGGTCGACGTGCCAGCCACGCACCCGGCCGCGCGCCTATGCGGCACCGACAATCAGTTTGCCCTCATCACTACCCGTTACAACATTCAGCCGTTGGTCATTCAAGGCCCCGGCGCCGGTCCGGAAGTCACCGCGCAGGCCTTGCTGGGAGATGTGCTGGCACTGGTTTGAAGGCGCCGCTCGCGTGTGATTTTTCGCTCCCGTCTTACCGCTCGCGTTACCCTGCGGCCTCTGTTCCGACGATTTTCCCGCATGACTATCTGGGTTGACGCCGACGCTTGCCCCATCGTGATCAAGGACATCCTGTTCCGTGCGGCCGACCGCGCGAAGGTGCAGGTGACGCTGGTTGCGAATCAATGGATGCGCACGCCATCGTCCAAGTACGTCAATAGTGTGCAGGTGCCGGGTGGCTTGGACGTGGCGGACAGTGAAATCGTCACTCGCTGCGAACCCGGCGACCTTGTCATCACCGCCGATATTCCGTTGGCAGCGCTGGTGGTGGAGAAAGGCGCGATCGCGCTGAATCCACGCGGCGAGTTGTACACCAAGGATTCCATCGCCCAGCGCTTGTCGATGCGCAACTTCATGGAGGAACTACGCGGCGCCGGCGTCAACACGGGTGGCCCCGCAGCGTTCAACGCCCGAGATCGCCAAGCGTTCGGGAATGCACTGGACCGCTGGTTGGCCAAGCAGAGGCACTGAGATAGTGCGACCGAACATGGCTGTAGAACGGCGACAGCCGAGATTCGTCAGGATGATTGCCGCGCTTCAACAATCAGCAGGGCAGCTTCTTCCGCCAATTGCTGCACACACATTTCCATTTCCGCGCGCCGGGTGCGGAAACTGAGTGCGCACACGCGGCCGAGGAAACGTTCGCCGACTGTGGCGCCCGTCAGCATCACCCGGCCGCGTGCGGTGACGCGTTGCATCAGGGCGCGCGTTGCGGCGTCTTCGGCGTCGCGCGTTGTCAGCGCGGCGTCTTCCATGTGAAACGCGAACAACGATAGTTGCGGTATCGCATCCATCACGATGCCGGGAATCTGCCCGACTTGTTCCGCCGCCCACGCCGCTAGTTCACGCTTCTCTGCAAGTGCCGCGCGGTAGCGTGCTGCACCAAAGAATTTTACGGTCAGCCACACGCGCAGTCCGGGAAAGCCGCGTGATAATTCCGGGCCGTACTGGGCCGGGTCGTAGAACTCGTTCTGGTTGTCCGGCAGGTAGCCAGCGGTCGAAGAATGCAGCGCCCGTAACGCTTCGCCGTCACGCACCAGCAAGGCGCCGGTACCATACGGCAGGAACATGCCTTTGTGCGGATCGAGGGTGAGCGAATCGGCTCGCGGCAATCCGGAAAGCAGAGGTCGCAACTCGGGTACCATGTGAAAGAAACCACCGTAGGCACCGTCGACGTGATGCCACAACTGCTCGCGCGCGGCGACATCGGCAATCGCATCAATCGGATCGATCGCACCGGTGTTGGTGGTGCCAGCAGTGGAAAACACCATGAACGGTTTGAGCCCAGCCGCGCGGTCGTCGGCAATCACTTGTTCGAGTTCGCCCACGCGCAAGCGGAACATACCGTCCACACCAATCACGCGAACCCGATCGTGTGCGATACCGGCCAGCTTCGCCGCCTTTGCGATGCAATGGTGCGATTGCGAAGACATATACAGCGTGCCCGAACGGATGTCGTTGCAGAGCAGTTTTTCGCGCGCGCAAGCGATCGCATTGAACATCGCCATGGACCCACCGGTAGTGAACAGCCCACGCGTCTGGGCGGGAAACTGCATCCAGTCACGCAGCCAGTCGAGCGCGTTGGCTTCCAGTTGCACCAGCGCCGGCGCGGCCTGCCAGATGCCGGTGTAGCGATTGGTTGTATTGGCAATAAAATCCGCCAGTGCGGCCGGGTATATGCCGCCGCCCGGAATGTAGGCGAGATAGCCCGGAGAGGCGGCGTTGAACGAGCGCGGAATCCACTCATCAAACAGCGGATCGAGCAAGCTCTGAAGTTCCGCGCCGTGCTCCGATACGCTCTCGCGCATCGACCGACAAAAATCCTCGATGTCGGTGAAGTCACCGCAACTGGGCATGTCCGGCAACGCGGCGAGATGTGCGACTACGCGCGACAGCACAACTTCACCCATCGCCTGCATCTGTGCCGGCGACAGATCCAGATTGGCTGGGTCATATTTTTCGTGCTCGGTCATCGACAAATCCTGTTTGACTAGCTGCAATGGTGGATACGTTTGAACTCAGGAGTTGGCCAGAGCAGGCTCGATCCGATTTCGACCGGAACTTTTTGCTTGATACAAGCGTCGATCCGCTTCGCCGAACGCCTTGTCGACGTCGGCGAACTCTTTCGCGTCCGCCCAACCGATGCTGATTGTTGTAGCGATCGGTCGATCCTGCAGATCGGTGATAGGCGTGTCCGCGATGCTTCGGCGCATCGCCTCGAATAGCGCAGCGCTTGCCTGTCGCGTCTGCTCGCTGATAAGCAGGAATTCCTCGCCACCGATGCGCGCGCACCACAGTTGGCTTGCTTCGCGCATGCGTGAGGCCAATGCCACCAGTACCTGGTCGCCCGCCTGATGACCGTATTCGTCATTGATTCGCTTGAAGTGATCAACATCGATCAGCGCGATGAACATTGCGCCCTTGCCACGTTGCATCGCTGCAAAGCATTCCGCCAATCGGCGATCGGCGTGATGGCGATTGGGTAGCCCGGTCAAGCTGTCGTGCAGTGCCTGATGACCCAACTGCTCGACCAATCGCGACTTTTCAATGTCTGCCTGCTTGAGGGCAACGGCGCGATCCTGCAGCTCGTGCGTACGCGCATCGACCATCGCTTCAAGACGCCGCTCATTGCGTCTCAGCGCAGCAATTCGCATCGTGTACAAGAACATCACCAGCAAGCCGGCCGTGCCGATGATCAGCGCTTGGATCCAGCGCGTCTGAAGCCATGTCGCCTCAACGACGAAAGGCACGTCCAACGGCTTTCCGACGCTATCTTCATGGCCGCCGCTGGCCTGGGCATGCAGCACGTAATCGCCGGGCGGCAGATTTGTGTAACCAATACCCGCGTTGCTGACCGGCGCACCGTAGCCGCTGTCGAATCCTTCCAGCCAGTGCCGATAGCGCACTCCTTCAGTGTCCGAGAACGCCAGTCCGGCAAGATCGAAATCGATGCGCCGTGCGTCGGCAGGCACGCGAAGAGGTAGCGTGGCTTCGACGCCATCCACGCTGACACCTTCCACGGTAACCGGCACGGTCGGGCGCGGCGGCATCGGGTAGTTGTCGGGTTGCAGGTGGCTGACACCATTGGAGGTTGGAATCCACAAACTGCCGTCGCTGGCCAGGATTCCTGCAGACGCCGTGCCGCCATTGCACTGGGTTGCCGTCAAGCCTTGGTCGGCCGTGAACAATGTCGGGTTTACCGTCGGGGCGGTGCCTTCCAGTACCGCATTGATCGCCTGCCCTTCCACGCGAGCCAGCCCACGATTCGAGGTCAGCCAGAATGAACCCTTTCGATCAATCAGCAATCGAAACAAGGTGTCGCTCGGCATTCCCTGCGGCCGCGCCAACGCCGAAAACTTCCCCTCGTGCATGTGCAGCAAGCCGGCATCGGTCGCCAGCCAGGCGTTTTCTGCGTCCGCAAACTGGATGTCAAAAGTATCCAGAGCCGGATAACCCGCAGTCTTGTCGAAGATATGGACTTCGCCGTCAATCGCGCGATGCGCCAGTCCGATTGCCGTGCCGACCCACAGGCTGCCGTCCGGTGCAAACGCCAAGCTGAGAATGAAATCGGGTGCCGGTTTGGGGAACAGATCAACCACCTCACCCTTGCCATCGACATAACGAACCAGACCCTCGGAGGTGCCAAGCCACATGCTGCCATCGTCCTCAAACAAGAACGCACGGACGGAAAGTTGATGCAGGCCCGTGCTGCGATTCAAAGACGCGACAACCTTGCCATCGCGCATCCGACTGACACCGGCGTCGTAGGTGGCAATCCACAGATCGCCATGGCCATCGAATCGCAGTGCGGTTACGCTGCTCGATCCCAGCACACGCGCGCCCCAGTGCGCGATCAGTTGTCGGTCGCGGTATTGGTACAGGCCGCCACTGGTGCCGATGTAGATGTCGCCGTTAGCTGCTTCAGCAATCGTACGTGCGTAGGCGTTCTCCAGCCCTTGCGCAACCCCGAGTCGCTCGATGCCGGTCTCGACGACCCGCGACAGTCCACCGTTGCTGCCGACCCACAAATTGCCTTCGCGATCAAACGCAAGCGATAGCACGCGCAGGTCCGGCAGGCCTTCGGCAATACCGAGTTTCTCCATCAAGACGACGTGACCTTGCCAGTCAAACGTCGCCCGGTACAAACCCGAGGACTGTGTCCCGAACCAGAGTCGACCTTGCGCATCGCCAACCATGGCGGTTATCGAAACCGGCTTCATGGACTGGGGTAGATCCACCGTTTGAAGTCGCTTCCCGACCAGCTCGTGCAGACCTTCATCGCCACCGACAAGGATGCGATCGCCAGCCGCCAACACCGACCGGGTTTGTCCACCGCCGAAGTTTTCGATGGCGCCCGACTCCGTGTCGATGCGTTGCAAACCGAGATGCGTTGCCAGCAGCAAGTGCTCTTGCGCATCGAACGCCATGCCCAACACACGCCTTGACGGTTCTCCGATCCTCCGCACGGCGCCTTCATCAATCATCTGGACGCCGTGGTCCGCGGTCCCCGCATACATGCGCTGGCTGGAATCCGAAGCCAGGCTTAGCACCTGGTCGTCGACAATGTCGCTATCGCGCAGCAAACTGTCCCATTGCCCGTCACGCTCGCGCACGACGCCATCCGTGCTTTGCCCCAGCCACAAACCACCGTCGCGCATCGCGAGCAGCGAGCGCACGCCACCTGCGGAAAGCTGCGGCACGCTGGAAGGATCGAACACAGTGAACGTATGCCCGTTGAATCGCGCCACGCCATCCCAGGTCGCCGCCCACAAATAGCCATCCCGAGTTTGGGCGATCGAATGCACGGTGTTTTGAGGCAGTCCGTCATCGACGCCGTAAGTGCGGATGAGGACGCTGTTGAGCGCGCGTTCGACAATCGGCTGGATAGCACCGGCAGCCAGCGCTGGCGTTCCGACCCACGTGAGAAAGAGCAAAACAAAAGGCCGCCATCCAAGGCGGGCCGATGGATGACACGTATTTGCAGTGTTGATGCGCTCGGCAAATCCCGGAGTCACGCTGTCACATTCTCCATGTCGATGAGGCAATCACATCGGGCATTCGACACCGTGACGGGTATTGGTGCGTTCGTGGTTGGGTAGCCGGTTTTCGACAATTCAGCACGCAGCACGCGATCCCGATCGCGTGGGCGACAGTCGTTGTTTCTACAGGCTTTCGGATGCTATCAGTTTGGTGCTCGACGACGTCCGGCTCATGTCGCCGGTTACGACGCTGATGAGTCAACCGCCGCTTCGAGGGATCCGGCGTTTCGATCTTCCAACCGATCGGCTGTCCATAGCTGAACGGTTCGACCACGAACTAGCCAAGCGGCGAATCTGCGGCGGACGATCACGCGTTATTGCTGCCGACGGTTCGGCGACAGTGGTCCATCCGGATCGCGGCACGAACCCGAATCCTCCCCAAAGCAAAGGAAACACCCATGAAGATCAAGATTCTCGCAGCAGCACTCAGCCTTTCGATGATGATCGGCTCGGCCGCCATGGCCCATTCCAACCCAATGGTTGGTGGTGCAGCGATGTTGCCAACCAAGGACATCATCGACAACGCTGTCAATTCAAAGGACCACACCACCCTGGTTGCCGCCGTAAAGGCTGCTGGCCTGGTTGAAACCTTGAAGGGAACCGGCCCGTTCACCGTGTTCGCTCCCACCAACGAAGCCTTTGCCGCACTGCCAGCAGGCACCGTCGACACGCTGCTGAAGCCGGAAAACAAGGACAAGCTGACCTCCATCCTCACCTACCACGTGGTAGCCGGAAAGGTTGACGCCGCTGCACTGGTCGCGAAGATCAAGGCCGGCGGTGGATCGGCCATGCTGAAGACCGTGCAGGGCGAGTCGCTGACTGCCAAGGCCGACGACGGCAAGGTCACCATCACCGACAGCAAGGGCAACGTCGCCGACGTCACCATTGCCGACGTCATGCAGAGCAACGGCGTCATCCACGTCGTCAACAAGGTGTTGATGCCGTAAGCGATGGTTTGCCGCGAGGCAACCATAGTCGATCAGGGTCAGTCTTCGCGATGACCAATTTTCGTCAGTCGAACGCAAAAGAAAAAGGACCGCTTCGGCGGTCCTTTTTTCTGATGCCAATTAGATGGATCAATGCCTGCTTTAGATGGACGCCCAATTAAACAGAACCTGGCGAGCGTTCACGGCAGCATTCCCTATGAAACGGAGGCAACTTGGGATTACGTCACTGGCTATTCTGGCGCCGCTATCGAAGTGCGTGAATCAAACGCAGATCAATGAATGGTCAGTCGGCTGCTAAGGGCTGTCAAATCCATTGGCAAACAAGGGTGCGGTCGTACCTGTGACTTCGAATGCCCACTCTTCGTCCCGCTGCGTCCGGTCGGTGGACAGCAAGGATTCGACCGAGCTCGAGCCTGTGAGCTGTACAAACCCCGGTGCTATGGATTGCGGAGATGCACCCGAACCATAGGCTGGAAACACTCCTTGGCTTTGGGTATTGGTGAAACGGAGTTCGTAATCCCCAGGAGGGATAACGGTATTCAGTCCAGAAATAACACCTTTGTAAACATTGAACTGTGTTCCAGGGTACGCCCCGAGATCGGTAAACACGACGGCGGCGTTAGTCGGTGGAATGATCGAAACTCCTGCGCTGGTGAACAATGCATAGCGCCAATTTCCACCTTGGATGACTGACGGGAAAGACACAACGTAGACGGTTACTCCGGTGACTGCCCAGATGTCATCACTCCTGAAATTATCGGCAATGGCGAAACAGGACGCAATGCTGCATGGGCCGCCTGCGGTATAGAGAGCACCGCCAACAACTGACGTGGCCCAGTTCGAGAAAAGCGTGTCGGCTTTTACGTTAATCGTCGAAGCCAATAAAATAGCAAGCGCGCCGGCTTTTATCAGTCGTAATGAATGGAACATTTGCAACTCCCTTTATAAATTAATTTAATTGCAGAAATTACTATTGCAGGAATTGATACACGTCGATCAATTCATTTTAATAATAATATATCACTGTTAAAACATCATGCTTCCAAAAGAAACAAGAAGTATTGCCGTGCGCATGCTCGATTATTCGTCAACTGAAGTCAATACGTCCCGAAAACCAACAGGCGACTCGTCTGCGGCACGACACGATCACGGGTTTGTCGCGCGCTGACACTTTCGCAGACAATGTTGACGAACCTGATCAATCGCTGTGCGGTAACGTGAGCGAGATCCGCCAGAATCTCAAAGGCAAAGCGCGCTCGGAGCGGGCCACGACGGGAATGGAAATCAAGGATTGCCGTCTTCTAGGATCGGTAGACCTTACACCCTCCCCAAACAGGTTTTGATCGAGCGGAACCTATGCTGCTTCCGCCAGTTGCTCTAAGCAAGCAAAAGCCACCCAATCTCGTCGCCCGTCCAAGAGTTGCCACTCAATCAACCCACGCCACGAGCACATAGTCAGTGATCCACTTTCAGGGGATCAAATGCCGCCATACCAATCGTATCCATTGTCTTCCCAGTAGCCGCCCTTACCGCCTTGAATCGCGGCGTAGCTATCGACGACTTCGATCATGCGTAAGTACTTGGGTTGTTTGTAGCCCAGCTTGCGTTCGATGCGCATGCGCAATGGGGCGCCGTTGGGTACGCCGAGGGGTTCGTTGTTGAGTGAATGCGCGACCATGGTTTGCGGGTGGTAGGCATCGAGCAGGTCGATGCTTTCGTAGTAACGACCGCCGTTGTCGCCGTAGTCGTCGAAGCAGTAGAACACCACGTAGCGGGCACCGGGCTTGACGCGCGCGGTGTCGAGCAAATGCGCGAGCGGCACGCCGGCCCACTTGCCGATGACGCTCCAGCCTTCGACGCAATCGTGACGGGTGATCTGAGTGCGCGATGGCATGGCGCGAATGGCATCCAGTCCCAATTCCAGCGGGTTATCCACCAAGCCGCCAATCTTGAGTCGGTAGTCGCTGAAGCCGTTGGCTTTCATCGCCAGGTATTCGTCGGTCTGCGGGTTGGTGGAGCCGTTGGCCCGGAACACCGGTGAGATCATGCTTTCTGAGTATTCCTTCGCCAGACTGTCGCCGGTAAGGAAGCGCTGCACGCGCTGGTTGAGCGTTTCACCGATGCTGAGCACGTTGATAAAACGTTCCTTCTGCGAAAGGCTGTCGCAACCCACGAGCAGGCCTGCCCCCGCGCCGGCAATCACGCCGCGCAATACCTGACGACGAGTGAAGAGCGGGTCGTTACTCATGATTGTTCTCCTCGCTTGATACGGAGGATTCACTGGCCGCAGCAGACTGGCCTGCGGTGCCGCGTGGATAACGGATGCGCATGCCGCCGGTGATCATCGAGCGCATTTCGTTGATCGGCCCCGCGTAAAACACCATCAGCACGTGGATCACGGCGAACGCCACGAACAGCGCCATCATCATGAAGTGGATGCTGCGCGCCGCCTGCCGGCCGCCGACGAAGTCGAGCCACCCGCCAAGCACGGTGTCCATCTGCGGCGACATCGACAGTCCGGTCAGCACGATCAGTGGCGTCAGCACGAAGATGACGCCGAGGTAGGCAAGTTTTTGCAGCGGATTGTAGCGCGCCGCCGCGTCACCGACGGGATGACGAAACTTGAGGTGGTCACCAATCGAGCGTGGAATCGCGCGCCAGTCGCGGCGCTTCATCGCCAGGTCGCGATTGAGATGCTTGGTCAGAAGCGACCAGCCGATATACAGCGCACCATTGAGCACCCACACCCAAGCGAAAAAGAAATGCCAGCGCCGCCCAGTTGCCAGATCGCGCCAACTGGGAATGGTGGCCCAGCTTGGAAAGCCCCGTGACTCCAGGGCACCGACTGAATTGCGTGATGCGCCGAGCACGCCGGTGGTATCCATGTTCATCGAGCCGATTTGCGTCACGCCGTGAATCTCACCGTTGTCGCGTTGCATCGCGTCGGTGGAGAAGATGGGCGTATCGAAGTGCGAGGCTTCCGCCCAATACAAGGCCGGATGCGCGTTGTAGATTTGCAGGCCACTGCCAATCATCGCCAGCATCGCCAGCAAGTTGATCCAGTGCATCAGCCGCAACGGCCATCGGTGGCGAAGAATGGTTCGCCATTGGTAAGGCGCGGCTGTATCGGAGGGTGACTCGATCAATACTGACGACATGACGGACTCCGTGGCTGGCCTGCTCGAATCGTACTACCGCAGCTTTGGCTTCAGGAAAACGGTACGCCGCGAGGCACTACTTTTTCGTGTGCTGCCCTACCGCGAGATACACCAACCCTTTGTCGCGCTTGCCAACTGCAATGACGGTTACCAGCACAATCTTGTCATCAACCTTGTAAACCAGCCTATATCCAATCACACCCATTTTGGTCTTGTAGCAATCCGGCAGGTCGTGCAGCCACGCGGTACGAACGTGAAGGTTGGCTTCGTTCCTGTCCAACAACGTCGATTGTTTGCGAGCCAGGCTGACCAGCCATCAACCGGGTCGTCATTCTGGCGAAATCGGGGACCCATTTTGACTCTGCTGTGGATTGTGCGAGTTGTCGAAGATGCAAATGGATTGACCAGCCTTCGGCTGTCGAAGAATGCCTCCGCTTTCGCGGGAATAACGACGAAATACTGTTGGTTGGGTTAGCGAGCTCGCTCGAACGTCCCGGATAGCAGTGCACGTTCGCGAGGGTGACGAAGTAGCTGTTGGTGGACTGCGAACGTTTGTAATTGGAGCAGATTGACGGGAGCTATTGACTGATGCGGCTTCGGTCAATGCCCGGTCATGCGCTCGGCGGTTTCCTCATCCGGTGGCACCAAAAGCTCATCCGGATGCAGATGAGCTTCCATCTGCGCGGCTTCGACCGATGGCGTTCGCCAGCCGGATTTGACGCCCCACAGAAAGAACACCAACCCGATCACGCCGACCACCGCCAAGTCCCAGCCGAAGTGGATGTAGTCGAGCCCACCGAACTTGGCGCTGCCGATTTTTGAAATCACTGCCAGCGCAATCAAATAGAACACGAGCCACCAGGCGCCCTGCATCTGTCGGCCAAAGTCGTGCCAGCCGCTCTTGGCCTGGTAGTAGAAATACAGCGGTAGCGCGATCACAACGAGCAGAATGATCTGACCGGTCAGCGGCCACTTTGCCCAGTACAGCAACTCGGCAGACATGATGAAGGCGATGCCCGCGATGACCGGTAGAGCAATCAACCGGAACGGGCGATGCAGTTCCGGTGCGGTACGACGCAGCGTCATCACGCTGACCGGGCCGGTGAGATAGGAAATGATCGTGGCAACCGAGATGACCGCCGCCAGCGAATCCCAGCCGCGAAAGAAGAATAGAAAAAGGAACGCCACCGCCAGGTTCAACCACATCGCGGGACGCGGCACGCCCCACTTCGGATGCACCGTGCCGAAAATTTTCGGCAGCGTGCCGTTGCGCTCCATGCCGTAGATCATGCGGGCGGTGGAAGCGGTGTAGGTCATGCCAGTGCCGCTGGGGCTGACGAAGGCATCGGCATAAAGAAGGATCGCCAACCAGTTGAGGTTGACGATAATTGCCAGCTCCGCGAAGGGTGAGCTGAAGTCGATACCGTGCCAGCCTGCTTTGGCCAACATCGCCTGTGGAACCGAGCCCAGATAGGCGACCTGCAGCAGCACGTAGACCACGGTGGCGATGGCGATGGAGACGATGATCGCAAACGGCAAGCTGCGGCCGGGGTTGCGTGCTTCGCCGGCGAGATTCACCGGGCTCTGGAAACCGTTGAAGCTGAAAACGATGCCGGCCGTGGCGACGGCGGTGAGGATCGACGCGAAATCATTCGTATGGCTGCCACCATTCACGCCGACCGAGAAATTTTCGGTGTGAAAACCGCTGGCGATCAATGCAACGCCGGTCGCGGCGGGAATGATCAGCTTGATGATGGTGATGACGGTGTTGGACTGCGCGAACAGCTTCACGCTCCAGAAATTGAGCAGGAAAAACATCACCACAAGCACTGCAGCGATCCCCAGCCCGGCGTGACTGAGTTCGCCGTGTGCGCCCGGTGTGACGTGATAAAGGTTTTGCGCCCAATCCCATTTCCAGCCGGACATGTATTGCACCGAAGCTTCGGCTTCGACCGGGATCACCGACACAATCGCGATCCAGTTGGCCCACGCCGCGATGAAGCCGACCAGCGAGCCATGCGAGTAGTGACCGTAGCGCACCATGCCGCCCGACTCGGGAAACATCGCGCCCAGCTCGGCGTAGGTCAGCGCGATCGACATGATGATCGCCGCACCCAGCACCCATGCCCAGATCGCGCCCGGCCCGGCCAACTTCGCGGCATTCCACGCGCCAAACAGCCAACCGGAACCGATGATTGAACCCAGGCCGGTAAACATCAGCGCCATCGGGCCAACGTCACGGCGAATTGCGCGTGCTTGAGTCATCGAGGATTTCCACGTTGGCGCGGCGTGCGCCGTGAAGTCGCCGATGGTTGCAGACTTGGGCAGGCCGTGTCATCTGCCGCAAGACATGGCCAGCCATGATGACGCGATTGCGGAACGACGAGCGATTCCGCCGCGACGTGTCGCGCACCAACGCGTTGGTTTATGCGCATGAAAGCACGCAACTCGTGAGCTACAGCATTGGCAGATTCAAGCCCTGCTCCGCCGCGCATTCCTTCGCAATATCGTAGCCCGCATCGGCATGGCGCATCACGCCAGTTGCCGGGTCGTTCCACAGCACGCGAGCGATACGTTTGTCGGCGGCTTCACTGCCATCGCAACAGATGACGATGCCGGAGTGCTGGCTGTAACCCATGCCGACACCGCCGCCGTGGTGCAGCGATACCCACGTCGCGCCGCTGGCAACGTTGAGCATGGCGTTGAGCAAGGGCCAGTCACTGACCGCGTCGCTGCCGTCCATCATGGATTCGGTCTCACGGTTGGGGCTGGCGACGCTGCCAGAATCAAGATGATCGCGGCCGATGACGACCGGCGCTTTCAACTCGCCATTGCGAACCATCTCGTTGAATGCCAGGCCCAGCTTGTCGCGCTGGCCCAAGCCAACCCAGCAGATACGCGCTGGCAATCCTTGGAAGCGGATGCGTTCGCGGGCCATGTCCAACCAGTTGTGTAGGGCGGGATCATCGGGGATCAGCTCCTTCACCTTGGCATCGGTCTTGTAGATGTCTTCGGGGTCGCCGGACAGCGCCACCCAACGGAACGGGCCGATGCCCTTGCAGAACAGCGGCCTCACGTAGGCGGGCACGAAGCCGGGGAAATCAAACGCGTTGGTGCAACCTTCGTCCTTTGCCATCTGGCGGATGTTATTGCCGTAGTCAAAGGTGGGAATGCCCTGCGCGTTGAAGGCGAGCATGGCTTCCACATGCACGCGCATGGATTGCTTGGCGGCATCACGAACGCCGTTCGGGTCGCTTTGCTGTTTCTCCATCCATAGCTCCACCGTCCAGCCAATCGGCAGGTAGCCATGGATCGGATCGTGTGCGCTGGTCTGATCGGTTACGGCATCCGGGCGCACGCCGCGGCGGACCAGTTCCGGCAGAATTTCTGCAGCATTGCCGAGCAATGCGATGGACTTTGCTTCGCCAGTTGCGGTGTACCTGGCGATGCGGGCGAGTGCATCGTCAAGGTCGCTGGCCTGCTCGTCGACGTAGCGTGTGCGCAAACGGAAATCGATATTGCGCTGCTGACATTCGATGTTGAGCGAACAGGCACCAGCCAACGATGCGGCCAACGGTTGCGCGCCACCCATGCCGCCGAGACCCGCCGTCAAAATCCACTTGCCACGGAGACTGCCGGCGTAATGCTGGCGGCCCATCTCCACGAAGGTTTCGTAGGTGCCCTGCACGATGCCCTGGCTGCCGATGTAGATCCAGCTGCCGGCGGTCATCTGGCCGTACATCATCAAACCCTTGCGATCGAGTTCATTGAAATGCTCCCACGTCGCCCAGTGCGGCACGAGGTTGGAGTTGGCAATCAACACGCGCGGTGCGTCGGCATGCGTGCGAAAGACACCAACAGGTTTGCCGGATTGGACCAGCAAGGTTTCGTCGTCGTTGAGCTCGCGCAATGCTGCGAGGATGGCGTCGTAGCAGGCCCAGTTGCGCGCGGCGCGACCGATGCCGCCGTAGACGACCAGTTCGGCCGGGTTTTCGGCAACTTCAGCATCGAGGTTGTTTTGCAACATGCGATACGGCGCTTCGATGAGCCAACTCTTGCAGCTCAGTTTGTCGCCACGCGGAGAGCGAATGATGCGGGTGGAATCGCTGCGGGAAGTTGCATTCATCGAAGGTGCTCGGGATGGGGCAGTTCCGATTATAGGCAGGCCGACGCCACCGACGGCACCGTTGACAGTGCCAGCCAACCTGTCCCCGGATGAACCACAGAGCCGCCTAAACCAGCGCTGGAGCACGGTTTGCGGCATTATGTCGCCCTGTACCACACGAAATTTTTGACGATGGCGAAGATCGACATCCGACGACCGCATGGTCGCAGCCAACTCGAAGCGCAAGCCGCCATCGAGCGTGCCGCCGACAAGTTGGGCGGGGAATTTGGTTTGACCTGTAGTTGCGCCCCCGATGGTTCGGTAAGTTTCGAGCGCAGTGGTGTCAATGGCAGCATCCGCGCCGACGAAAGTGATGTACACGTGAAAGTTGAACTGGGTTTCCTCGCCAGCGCGATGAAACCGGTTATCGAGAAAGAAATTCGTCGTCATCTCGACGAGCAGTTTGGTTGAAACATCAAGGCATCCGATCGCACCTTCAATCGTAGTCTTTCCAATAGTTACAGGGAGCAGCATCATGAGCAAGCAAACCAAAGAAGACGCCATCGCCGAAGCGATGCGCCAAGCACGCGAAGTGACCACTCAGATGGGCGAAGCCGCGCGAAAGATCTGGCTCGCCGGGCTGGGTGCGTTCGCCAAAGCCAATGCCGAAGGCGGCGAGATGTTCGGCAAGCTGATGAAGCGTGGGTCGGAATTTGAAGCGAAGGCACGCAACAGCCGCGCCTCGCTTGAGGAAACCGTCGAGCACGCATCCAAGCAAGGCAAGGAAACCTGGAGCAAAGTCGAGAAAGCCGTGACCGAACAGGTTAAGCGCTCGCTGGACAAACTGGGCGTCGCCGGCCAGAAGGATCTGGACGCCATGAACCAGCGCATAGACAACATCGCAGCCGGTGTTCGCAAAGCTGCCGCAGCTCGCGCAGGCGGAGCCGTGCCACCTCAGCCGTCGCCACCGCCTGCCGCCGCCAGTGCAGCCAAGCCTGCCGCGAAAAAGGCTGGTACAAAGAAAGCTGCGCCGATGCCATCAAGCACTGGTGCCGCGAAGTCAGCAGCTGTGAAGAAGGCAAGCGAATCCATCGCGTCAAAGCGCGCGAAGGCTCGAGCAGCCGCCCGCCCGGCCCCGAAACCGCGTAAGCGCGACGAAATTGCCGATATCGCGGCGGAACTTGAAACTGCACAGTTGGCCGCGCATCGTGCTGCGCATCCGAAACCAGTAGCGAAAGAGCCAGCGAAAAAAGTTGCAGCGAAACCGGCAGCGAACGGCGCCAGCAAGGCCAAACCTGCGGCGAAGGCGGCAACGCCTGCTGCCAAGAAGACTGCGTCCAAGCCTGCTGGGAAAGCTCCTGCCAAGCCGGCCGCCAAAAAGAATAAGTAACCCTTTCCCAATCGTCATTCCTGCGAAAGCAGGAATCCATTTTGACTTGCTCTTTGTGTTGACTTGCCGAAGATCAGAATGGATTCCTGCTTGACCAGCCGTTCGGCTGTTGAAAGACGCAGGAATGACGGGGTTGTCAGGTCAATGCGCTTGCTTGCAACGGCCTCAACCCAACACACCCTCAATCTCGACGACCAATTCGCGGCGACAAACCTGGCCACCCAGCACAATCAGCCCGGCCAACTCCGGCAAGGCGTCACGTAAGCGCTCGATCACGTAAGCCACATCCTCTGGACCACGCACGTAGGCCTTCAGTAGCAGCTCCCGAGCAGTTTCGGTCGCCTTGTGTTCCTGCGATGCCGTAATCAGGCTGCGAAGGTTTTCCAGCATTTCCTCGGTTTGCGCGGCGAGATTGTTGCCGAACTGTGACGCATGGCCAACGATGGCCGCCGTACCGGAAATGAGCAGCAGGTTGCGAGGTGCGCGCATCGCTCGCGCAAATCCCGGCGACACCGGACCGTACTCCCGCGGATAGCGCCACGAACTCAATTGCCGCGGATTCTCGATGGCGCTGCCGCGCTGGCGCGACGCCAGACCGTACACCTGCACGGTGCGCCGTCCGCTCTCGCTGCCGATTGCCGTGGCGGCAGGGAAGCCGGCGTCGAACATTCCTTGCAGGCCTTGCTCGCGACCGATGTTGAATTGTCGATAGCGTTCGCTGTCGCCGTCGCCTTCCGTTATCGCGTCAAAATAATTCCACAGCCGCAGCACATGCAGTTTCGAATGCTCGCGCAGGAATTTCGACATGCGCTCGTACGCAACGCGGCTGGATGCGGCGATGTCGCCATGATCGGATTCATCGACGCTGACCGCAAACTGACACCAGTGGCCATCGCTGCTCCACTGCACCGAACCGGCATGACCATGTTGCACCGGTCGGTCGCAACGCCATACCTCGCGCACCGACCCGCCGGACAACAGCGGCAGATCGACGCCAATCAATCGCGCATCCGCCGAATTGTGTGGCGCGCTTTCGAATTCGATAATCGCCAGCACTTGACGGTCGCCCAGCAACTTCGCCAACGGCGTCGTGTCGTAGTTGATCCGCAGTGGCCCAATCGTGGGCGAGGCGGGTTGGTCAAGCAGCGATGACAGTTGGTCAGGCACGGAAGGATCGGTAGAACGTTGGCGGCGGCGCGAGGCTCAGCCGTTAGCTGCTTGCAGTGATGGCGGATCGCGACGATTTTCCGGCGGAGGCAAGTAGCGCAACCAGACCAGGAAAACGATAAGCGCGTCAAGAATGATCAGCGCCTGCCACAGGTAGAGATGGAACCAGTCGAACCACAGCCGGCTCCACTGCCCCATGTAGTAAAGGCTGATGATGCGGACCAGATTAAGCAACTGGATGGCGAAAAAGCCAACGCCGATGCCGGCCAGCTTGTTCTTCCAGGGCGACGGGAATGCGAGCACGGCCGAGACCAGGATGATGATCGCCTCGATTCCGTTACAGCCGCGTTCGATGGAGATGGCAAAGCCGTTGCTGGCACTGCGAATCGTATTGCCGCTTGCGACGACATCGCCATCAAACAGTGTGATCAGCCACACGCAGGCGTTGGCGAGCAACGAGGTGAAGGGATGGATCACGTACTGCTCAACCGGCGGCGTCAGCTCGGCGGTGAACATCACCATCAGGAACAGCATGAACAGGATGATGAAACGCAACATGCAGTCGGCGTCGGGGCGGATTCGGGCGGCCATGGTAGCAGGGCGGGCAGAGACGCCCTGACCTCGCCAGCCAGGCTGCTAAAGTGATGTGATGATCGCTGCAAGCAACCTGATTCTTGTCGGACCCATGGGCGCCGGCAAGACCACCATCGGCCGGCAACTGGCCGAACAGCTGGTGATGCCGTTCGTCGACCTTGATCACGAGATTGAGCATCACACTGGCGCGTCGGTGGCGTTGATTTTCGAGGTCGAAGGCGAGGCCGCGTTTCGCCAACGCGAGCACTATGCGTTGCAGCAGGCACTGCAACGTGATGGCATCGTGCTCGCCACTGGTGGCGGCGCGATCCTGTCCGCCGACAATCGCGCGTTGCTGCGCCAGCGCGGTTTCGTGGTGTGGCTGGATACGCCGGTGGCGGTGCAACTGGAGAGACTGGTTCGCGAGCATCACAAGCGTCCGTTGTTGCAGACGCCGGATCGCGAGCAGCGCCTTACCGACATGGCGGCGTTGCGCAATCCTTTGTATCGAGAGACCGCGGACATCACCGTCGCTTCAATCGGCCGTCATCCCGGTGGGGCGACCATCCGGAACGTCCTCGAACAGATTTCCAGTCACTGGCAACGGCTGCCGGAAAGCACGGATTTGCAAGCATGAAGATGATAGAAGTTAGCCTCGGCGAGCGCAGTTACCCGATCTATATCGGCAGCGGTTTGCTGGCGCAGGAAGCGCTGTGGCGTGGCGCGATCCGTGGTCGCCACGTGCTGGTCATCAGCAATACCACGGTCGCGCCGCTTTACCTACAACGCGTTGTCGATGGCCTCGGTGGATTAACTATCGCGACGTTGTTGATCGACGACGGCGAGCAGTTCAAATCACTCGACCAAGCCAGCCGCGTATTCGATGCATTGGCGGCGCTGGGCGCCAATCGTGATGCGACCATCATTGCGCTGGGTGGCGGCGTTGTTGGCGACCTGGCCGGGTTCGCGGCGGCGTGCTGGATGCGTGGCATCGACTTCGTGCAAATGCCGACGACCTTGCTGGCGATGGTCGATTCGTCGGTTGGTGGGAAAACTGGTGTCAACCTTCCGGCTGGAAAAAATCTCGTCGGTGCGTTCCACCAACCGCAGGCGGTCGTCATCGACACCGCGACGCTGGCGACCTTGCCCGATCGCGAGTACGCCGCCGGCCTTGCCGAGGTGATCAAGTATGGCGCTCTGGGCGACGCGAAATTTTTCGACTGGCTGGAGGCGAACGCAGTCGCGCTGATGCGCCGAGATAATGACGTTGTCGCCGAAGCGATTGCGATCAGTTGTCGGCAAAAGGCCGGCGTCGTCGCGCGCGATGAGCGTGAGGAGGGTGAACGTGCCCTGCTCAATTTCGGCCACACCTTTGGCCACGCACTGGAAGCGGAAGTCGGCTACGGAACCTTGCTGCATGGCGAAGCCATTGCAATTGGAATGGTTCTGGCGGCGCGCTTGTCGAATGACCTTGGCATGGCCGATGCGGCCGATGCCGAGCGCCTGCGAAATTTTTTGCGCGATTGTGGATTGCCGACCGCAGTTCCGCCCGGCCATACCGTTGAGCGACTGATCCAGCGGATGCGACTGGACAAGAAGAATCTCGGCGGCACGCTGCGGCTGATCCTGTGGCGCGGCATTGGGCGAGCGGAAGTGGTCGCCGGTGTCGCAGAGGATGCCATCGCTCGGGTTTTGCAGTTCTGAGAACAACGCGCTGCCGCTACAATGACGCATGCGCCTTTTCATGCAAAACAAGCCGGCCGACAGCGGAACGCCGCGCTACTACCAGATCGACCTGACCCAGGATCTTCTTGGCGGCTGGACGCTGTATCGCGAGTGGAGCCAACAAGGCGGCCGTATCAGCAGCAAGCGCGAGGTGTATCTGGAGCGCGACGTGGCCCTCTCTGCGTTCGAGGGCGCGCGCGATAGCCAGTTGCGCAAAGGCTTCCTGGTGATGTTCAGTCGCGGCCTGGACGGCCCGCGCTGAGTCGTGGATCGGCTAGTCGCATCAAATCCGTGAACCGGCGAATTTGACTGCGCCGACACGCGACGCAGAGCGCGTGGCAGCCTGCTGGCCACGTCCAATCCCGACGCTGTAAAAAGAATTTCGCGTCACATTGAACCTGTTTCTGGAAATCCAATGACTGCCTTGAAAAACGATCGTTTCCTGCGCGCTCTACGTCGCGAGCCCGTCGACGCGACACCGGTTTGGATCATGCGCCAAGCTGGCCGCTACCTGCCCGAATATCGTGCAACTCGTGCCCGCGCCGGCAGTTTTCTGGCACTCGCGAAAAACCCGGAATTAGCCTGCGAAGTCACCCTGCAACCGCTGGCACGATTCGATCTCGATGCCGCGATTTTGTTTTCAGACATCCTGACCATTCCCGATGCGATGGGGCTCGGTCTGTATTTCGTCGAAGGCGAAGGCCCCAAGTTCGAGCGACCGCTGCGCGATGCCGCATCGATCCGCAAATTGGCCGCGCCCGATCCGAATGACTCACTTCGTTACGTGATGGACGCCGTGAGTTTGATCAGGCGCGAGCTTGACGGACGCGTTCCACTGATCGGCTTCTCCGGCAGCCCGTGGACCCTCGCCTGCTACATGATCGAAGGCGGCGGCTCGTCGAACTTCGCGCGACCCAAGGCCATGCTGTGGAACGACCCGGCCTCAATGCATCACCTGCTATCGGTCAACGCGACAGCCGTTGCTGATTACCTCGCCGCGCAAGCTGCCGCTGGCGCGCAGGCTTTGATGGTATTTGACACTTGGGGCGGCATGCTGGCGCCGCCGCAATTCCGCGAGTTTTCGCAGCGCTATCTCGCCGAGGTAACGCAGCGCCTGAAGGCCGATCCGGTCGCTCGCGAATTGCCGCTGATCCTGTTCTCCAAGGGCGCGAACGGACATCTCGAGACGCTGGCCGACACCGGTTGTGACGCACTTGGCCTGGACTGGACGATCAGCCTCGGCGACGCGCGTGCCCGCGTCGGTGATCGCGTAGCGTTACAAGGCAACGTCGATCCGGCAATCCTGTACGCAAATCCGGAAGCCATTCGCACGGAAGTGAAGGCGACCCTGGAAAGCTACGGCAAGGGCCCAGGTCACGTCTTCAATCTTGGCCATGGTGTGACGCCCGACCTCAATCCGGATCACGTAGGCGTGTTGGTCGATGCTGTGCACGAATTCAGTCGCAACGCCTGAGTGGATACAGATCCGTTTTGGCCAATCAAAGATCTTCCGGCTTTCCATCTCGGAGCGGTCTTGAATTTCCGAGCATGAGTTCACCAAAAATCTCGTCATTCTTGCGAAGGCAGGAATGACGAAGAACTAAACCTTGGTCGGCCCAGCGAACCTGCGCAAAGATTCCGATCAGCAGTGCACGTCAGTCGCGTTGACGCGCTGTGAACTACCGCTGCGATAAGCTCAAGACTCTTCGAACCGGGAGCTCAGCCATGTTTGGATCCACGATTCTAGCCACGTTGGCGTTGTTGATGGCTGCAAGCGCGTCTGCGTTCGCGGCTGATCCCGTCGCAGTTGCAAGCATCGATTCGATGGCTGCCGGGAAGTCCATCAACAGCGAGCGCGGCACGTTCACGCTGGAAACCGTCGCAACGGGGCTGGTCAATCCGTGGTCGCTCGCGTTCCTGCCGGACGGCCGGATGCTGGTCACCGAGCGGCCTGGTCGCTTGCGTTACGTGAGCAAGAGCGGCGAACTTTCAACACCGATCAGCGGTGTCCCTGCCGTGTTCGCCACGGGTCAGGGTGGATTGCTTGATGTCGTGTTGTCACCGGATTTCGCGACGGATTCGATGATTTATTGGTCGTACGCCGAAGCAGCCGACGATGGCGAAACAGCAGGAACGGCGGTCGCGCGAGGACGGCTGCAAGGCAGTGCACTGGTCGACGTGAAACGCATCTACCAGCAGCAACCCAAGCTTTCGACGGGCGCGCACTTCGGCTCGCGACTCGTGTTCGACGGCAAGGGACACTTGTTCATCACCCAGGGCGAGAACAACCAGCGCCCCACCTCGCAGGAGCTGGGCAAGCTGCAAGGCAAGTTGGTGCGGATCAATCCCGACGGCAGCGTTCCCGACGACAATCCGTTCGTCGGTCGCGGTGATGCGCGGCCAGAGATTTTTTCCTACGGCCACCGCAATATGCAGGGCGCAGCATTGAATCCTCGCACCAACGTCTTGTGGACCAGCGAACACGGTCCACGTGGCGGCGATGAATTGAACATTCCGCAAGCCGGCAAGAACTACGGATGGCCCATCATCACTTACGGCATCAACTATTCGGGTTTGAAGATTCCCGAAGCGGTCGGCACAAGCAAGGAAGGCATGCAACAGCCGCTGCACTATTGGGCGAAGTCACCGGGCTTGAGCGGAATGGCATTCGCGACTGCGAAATCGGCGTGGCAGGGCAACTTGTTCCTGGGCTCGCTGGCCGAGCGCAACCTGATTCGACTGGAACTGGATGGCAACATGGCAGGCCACGAAGAGCGCCTGCTTGGCGACATGGCGCAACGCATTCGGGACGTGCGCGAAGGGCCAGACGGGGCCATCTATGTGCTGACCGACGAAACAGATGGCCAGTTGCTGAAGCTGACGCCGCCGCAGTCCTGATCGCGGGAATCGGAGAAGTATTGATGTAAAAACGCCGGGCTAGCCCGGCGTTTTCAGTTCAATGCGAGTAGTGCGATCACTCCGCCGGATCAATACTCACACGGACCCGTAGCCGCTCGCCAGGATCGTAGTCCAGTCGCGACATGAAGACGTCTCCTCGGTAACGATACTGCACGTCGTAGCCGGCGATGCGGCGCTCTTCGCTTCTACTCTGCACAGTGCGGCAGCGCGTTTCAGTGGAGCTGTAGTAACGGTCATTGCGGCCACCAACATTGTTGCCGACCGCACCACCGGCGACTGCACCAACCACGGTCGCCGCCTTCCGACCATCGCCCTTGCCGACCGTATTTCCGAGCACCCCGCCGACGATCGCGCCAAGCACAGTACCCGCGCCACGATTGCCGCTGGAACGGTGATCGACCTCCTCGTCGTAGCACTCTTCCTGCGGTCGACTGTTGCGCACGGTTTCATACAGCGGATTCACTCGGAGTACGTCGGCCCACGCAAGTTTGCTGTTGTCCGTTCCAGGTGGGCGTTCATAGCGACCGTCCTGCGCGTCTGCGACTGCAGCGCTGGCAGTGAACGTTGCGAACAGCGCCGAAAGAATGACTTGTTTGTTCATGACAACCTCGATGTTTTGGGAGCCCACGCTCGCGCAGGCCGGGGATGCCATGCGACGAGGATTTGATGGCCGGGATTGAATCACGTGCCGACTGAATACTTGCCAGACGCTTAACCTGTTAAACGACAAAGCTCAGAATTCACTCGAAGTGGCACGATTCCTGACTGGTATCATTTCGATCCGCTCCGAACCGGCTTTTTGCGCCACTCCGTCCATGTCGATTCACCTCTACAACAGCCTGACTCGCCGCAGCGAGGAATTCGTCCCACACGATCCAGAAAGGGTGACGATGTACGTCTGCGGCCCGACCGTTTACGGCTACATCCACATCGGCAATGCGCGGCCTCCCGTAGTTTTCGATGTGCTCGCGCGACTGTTGCGACGGCGCTATCCGAAGGTCGTATACGCCCGCAACATCACCGACGTCGATGACAAGATCAATGCGGCTGCGTTCGAGGCTGGCGTGCCGATCAGCACGATCAGCGACCGCTATGCTGCTGCGTACAACGACGATATCGCCGCACTCGGCGTGGCACCGGCAGACATTGAACCGCACGCGACCCAACACATTGGCGAAATCATCGCGATGTGCCAACGCCTGATCGATCAAGGCCACGCCTACGCCGCTGAAGGCCACGTGCTGTTCGATGTCGGCAGCTATCCCGACTATGGCCAACTGTCGCGGCGTTCAGTCGACGACATGATTGCCGGAGCCCGCGTAGAGATCGCGCCCTACAAGCGAAACCCGGCCGACTTCGTCTTGTGGAAGCCATCGGGGCCCGGCTTGCCCGGATGGGAAAGCCCGTGGGGACGCGGTCGTCCTGGCTGGCATATCGAATGCTCGGCGATGGCCGAGGCGCATCTTGGCGACAGCATCGACATCCACGGTGGCGGCAATGACTTGATGTTTCCGCATCACGAGAACGAGATCGCACAAAGCGTTTGCTCACACGGCGGTGCCCCATTCGCGCGCTACTGGCTGCATAACGGCATGCTGACGATGGACGGTCGCAAGATGTCCAAGTCGCTTGGCAACGTGGTGTTGTTGCACGAACTTCTGAAATTGCACAAACCCGAAGTGTTGCGCTACCTGCTGTTGAAAGCGCACTACCGGCAGCCGCTGGAATGGTCGGACAAGACGTTGGCGCAATCGCAGGCGACGCTGGATGGCTGGTACGGCGTGTTACGCGATCTCGCCGACGTGATTGTCGATGCGGTGCCGTACAACGATGCGGTTGATGCGGCGATCAGCGACGACATCAACACGCCCGAAGCACTCGCCATCATCGCGGCCCTGGCGAATGCGGCGCGCAAGGCAAGCAGTCTCGATGAGAAACGAGAGGCCAAAGCGGCTTTGCTCGGCGGCGGTGCTGCACTGGGCTTGCTGCAACTGGATCCCGAGACGTGGTTTCAATCGACCGCATCGGGATCGGATATCGACACCCCATGGATCGACGACATGATCCAAGCGCGTCGAGCCGCTCGCGCGGCGAAAGACTTCAAACGCGCCGACGAGATTCGCGATGAACTGGCGGCGCGCGGCGTGATCATCGAGGACGGCGCTGGCGCTACGCGCTGGAAGTTGTCCGAAGAAAAAATCGCCATCGACGAGCGGCTCACGTGATGTCAGCGCCACAGGAAGCAACGGCTGCGCTGGCGCAGCAAACCATCGCCAATGAGTTCGCGCTGTTCGGCGACTGGACCGAACGTTATCAATACCTGATTGACCTCGGCCGTAAGCTGGCGCCGTTCCCGGACGATCAAAAGATCGATGCCTTCAAAGTTGATGGCTGCCAGTCCCAGGTGTGGTTGGTTCCGTCGGGTAGCTCAAGCTCGATGCATTTCGACGCGATCAGCGATTCGGCCATCGTCAGCGGTTTGATCGCGTTGCTACTGCGCGTCTATTCCGATCGGCCTGCCAGCGAGATTATTGCGACCGAGCCAGAATTCATCCAGATGATCGGCCTCGCCAAGCACCTATCGCCGACGCGATCCAACGGTCTTTCGGCAATGTTGGCGAAAGTGAAACAGTACGCCGCAGCGACAACCGCGTAGTCAGACGGCGGCAGTCTTCCCGAGACCGGTATGGCGCACGTCCTTGCCATTGACCAGGTAGATCACGTACTCGCACAGATTCTTGCAGTGATCGCCGATTCGCTCCAGCGAGCGTGCAGCCCATAGACGATCCAGTTCCGTCGGTATGCGCTCGGGCAGTTCCTGCATGCGCGCGGTAATGGTCGCGAGGGTTTCGCGATAGGTGGCATCGACGGCGCGATCCCGACGCATCACCACCAGCGCCTCCTCAGGATCGAGCCGCGCAAAGGCATCCAACGAACTGCGCAGCATGTCGCGCACATTCTCGCCAAGACCGGCCAGCGCGACGCTGGTGTCATCAGCACCTTCGCTGTCGACAAGCTTGTCGGCGAGGCGGCCAATTCGCTTGGCCTCGTCACCGATGCGCTCCATGTCACCGACCATTTTCATGATCGTCAACACCAGGCGCAGGTCGGATGCGGCCGGCTGGCGGCGCGCGATGATCTGCGCACATTGAGCATCGATGTCGACGTCAGCGGCATTGATCAGTGCTTCGCGATTGCTTACTTCGCTGGCCGAACTGACGCTGCCGTTGACCAGTCCGCGCAAGGCGGCGACCAGTTGTTCTTCGACCAGGCCGCCCATCGCAAGGACATTCTGGCGGACCTCATCGAGTTCGCTGCCGAGGTGACGGGAGATGTGTGGGGAAAGTCGGTTCATTTTCTCGGATCGTGCGGAATGGTGTGGCCTACGCGTAGCGACCGGTCAAATAGTCTTCGGTCAGGCGCTCGGTTGGCTGATTGAACAGGTCGTCGCTGCGGTCGAATTCGACCAGCCGACCGCTCTGCAAATAGGCTGTGTAGTCAGACACCCGCGCTGCCTGCTGGATATTGTGGGTAACCAGCACAATCGTGATCTGGCCGGCCAGGCCATGCACCAGTTCCTCGAAGCGCAACGTGGAAAGTGGATCGAGTGCCGAACTGGGTTCGTCCATCAGCAACACTTCCGGCTCGACTGCGATTGCGCGCGCCAGAACCAGCCGCTGCTGCTGGCCCAGCGACAGGCGCATCGCCGGGGCAGCGAGTTGGTCGCCGACCTCGGCCCACAGACCGACCGACTTCAATGCGGCCTCGACGCGACCATCGCACTCGCTGCCTTTGCCAATGCCGAGCAGGCGCAGGCCAAATGCGACGTTGTCGCCAATGCTCATCGGGAATGGATTGGGCCGCTGGAAAACCATGCCGACGCGCCGACGCAACTCGTGCACTGGCAAATCATTTCCGTGCACGTCGATGCCATCGAGGGTGATCCGGCCCTGCATACGATGGCCGTCGATATCGTCGTTAAGCCTGTTGAAGCAGCACAGGAGGCTGGACTTGCCGCTGCCGCTGGCACCGATGATCGCGGTCACCTGCCCTTTCGGAATCGACAGGCTGACATCGTCGATCACCTGACGCGCGCCGAACCAAAGCGACAGCGCAGTGCTTTGCAATGCGATATCGGACGCGTCGAACCGTGCCGTATTGGTGGTCATACGGCGGCCATCACGTCGAGGCTACGCTGACGCGAATCGAGTCGTCGACGCAGCAGGATGGCGCTGCTGTTGAGCAGCCCGACCATAAGCAGCAGCAACAGGGCACAACTCCACGCGCGTGCCACGCCGTCGTAAGCGTCGCCGCTGGCGAGCGCCTGGTCGTACACCGAAAAACCCAGGTGCATGAACTGACGACTGGGATGCAGATAGGGAAACTCAGCATCGATGGGCAGGCCAGGCGCAAGCTTGACGACGCCAACCAGCATCAGCGGCGCGACCGCGCCAGCGGCGCGCGCTATCGCGAGGATCAGTGCCGTTATCAGCGCCGGACCGGCAGCAGGCAGCAGCACTCTCCACAGCACTTCATTGCGGGTAGCACCAAGCGCCAACGCTCCATCGCGCAATCGACGCGGTACGCCAGCCAATCCATTCTCAATGCTGACAACGACATCCGGCAAGGTCAGCAACGCCAAGGTCAGCGCCGCCCACAACAAGCCACCACTACCGAATGTCGGTGCTGGCAGTCGCTGCGCAAACCACAGTTGGTCCACGGCACTGCCCAGCGCGTGGACGAATAGCCCAAGTCCGAGCACGCCGTAGACGATGGTCGGGACTCCAGCCAGGCTGGTCAGCGCGGCACGCACCCAGCGCGCGCGTCGGCGGTTGCCGGCGTACTCGCTCAACCAGATCGCCGCGGCAATGCCGATCGGCATCACCAGAACGCTCATCAAAAGCACGAGGGTCACCGTACCAATCAGTGCCGGCAGAACGCCACCCGCACTCGGCCCTGTTGAAACGAATCGGATGAACTGGCGAACGGCGACGACCAATTTCTCGCCAGTGCCGAGTCGATTGGAGTAGCTCACGGTATCGAAATTGCTGGGCGCAGCGCCATAACGAACATATCGAATGCTGCCATTACTGGACGTGACAACGTACGCATCCTCAGGCGTGCTGCGCGAGGCGATCGATGCGATGGCGAGTCGTGTGTAGCGACCATTACCGTTCGACGCATCGCCGCTGTCGACGATAACCGATCGCGCATCTTCATCGAGAATCGTTCCCAGCACGGACGTGTTTCCCGTCTCATCGTGCACGTCGAACGCGACAATGTCAGACGGCCAGAACGGTGCCAGGCCGTTGCGCAACAACAGCAACAGTACGGCGGCGGTCACCAGCAACATCACACTGAGGCTGCTGCTGGCGAACCATATGGCGATACTGCCGCGCTCGGCTCTCACGCGCGATTTTCCGTTTGCTGCGGATCGACACGAAATCGCCGCGCCAGTAAATCGAGCACAAAACTGATCGAGAACAGCAGCAGCGTCGCCAGCAACAATCGCGAATACGCCGCGCTGGATGGCGCGGCCACCGGCAGGCTCAAGGCGATGTCGGCAGCGAGGCTGCGCAATCCGTCGAACGGGTTGGCGCTCAACAACGGCGTATTCGAGCTGGCCATCAAAACGATCATCGTTTCTCCGCTGCAACGCGCCGCCGCGAGCAATGCGCTGCCAAGCATGGCCGGCCAGGCCAGTGGCAACAACATTGTTCGGATGATCTGCAGTGGCTGTGCACCCAAAGCCTGTGCAGAAGTTCCGAACGAAACCGCAATGCGGCGCAAGCTGGCCTCGGCCGAATTGAATACCAGCGGTACATTCGCCAATCCCATCGCGACGCCGACGACGACTGCATTCCAGGGATTGAGCGGCTGCCAGCCATTCAAGGGAGCGAAGTAGCTGGCAGCTACAACGATAATCAAGATGATCGGAAGCATCAGCAGCGGCAACATTGCCCAGCGGCGACGTTCGCGCAGGCCCACGGTGCGCGCAAGCAACGCAATGCCTGCGGAAACCAAAGCGAGCGCCAGCAAAAGCGCGAGCACATGGGATTTGAGAAACGGCGCCAGCCAGATCGCGGCGACCAGTCCAATTACAACGGTCGGCAGTGATTCAAGCAACTCCATGGCAACGCGCAACCGACCACGCCAACGCGGGCCAACAAACGCCGCCACGTGAATCGCTGCACCCAAACCAAACGGCACGGCAATCAGCACAGCAGCGAGCGTTGCCTTGAGCGTGCCCCAGACCAGCACCAGCAATTGTTCGCCGCCGTCGCCAAGCGGCGCGGCAGACCACCACTCGAAAACAAGGAACAGCGGTATGGCGAGGATCGTCAACAACAATACCGATGCACCGACGCTCGCGAATGCGCGCCCAAAGCGGTCCCGCGCCGAACGCATGCGTGCCCGCTGCCGGGCGCGCTCGGCCAGCGAAAGTGACGTGGTAGCGGTCAAGGACACGTAATGGAGACCTGTCAATGCATGGCAGAAATGCCAGCCGATTCAAGCTAGTACCCGATTGTGACAGCGCTGTTACATCGACACCGCCGTTGTCACCCGATTGTCACCTGACGGCCACGCACGCTTAAAGATTGTCGCGGAGACTGCCAGCGGTCGCAGGAGCAAGTCGATGAAGATCACTCTCGTCTCCGAAACCTTCCCTCCGGAAATCAACGGGGTTGCACTGACCGTGCAATCGCTTGCACTTGGACTGGACGCGTTGGGCCACGACGTCGAAGTGATCCGACCGCGCCAGCCCGACGACAACGCGATGGACGATGGCCGGATCCACCACCAACTGGTTCGCGGCGTTGCGATGCCACGTTATCCCGGCCTTCGATTTGGATTGCCGACCCCCGGTGAGTTGGCAGGCCGCTGGCAGCAGCAGCGTCCCGATGCCATCTATGTCGCCACCGAAGGGCCGTTGGGACGCAGCGCCGTGCTCGCCGCGCGGCGCTTAGGCATCCCGGCATGCACCGGATTTCACACGCGCTTCGACGATTTCGTGCGCCACTACGGCGTCGTCCTGTTGTCGCCATTGGTATTCGCCTGGATGCGACGGTTCCACAACAGCGCTGACGCCACTCTGGTACCGACAACCGAACTTGCTGATTTCCTGACCGCTCGCGGATTCCATCGCGTGAAGCTGCTGCGTCGAGCCGTGTCGACCACGCAGTTCGATCCCGCGCGACGCGACGCCACGTTGAGGGAGGCTTGGGACCTCCACGACGATCAGCTGGCCGTGCTGCACGTCGGGCGGATCGCAGCCGAAAAGAACCTCGACCTCGCAACGCGAGCATTTAGAGCCATCCAGCAGCGCCGACCGGATGCGCGCCTCATCGTGGTCGGCGATGGTCCGATGCGCCAGCAGTGGCAATCGGAAAATCCGGACTTCATTTTCAGCGGTATGCAGCGTGGTGACGATCTCTGCCGCCACTACGCAAGTGCCGACCTGTTTCTGTTCCCAAGCTTGAGCGAGACCTTTGGCAACGTCACCCTGGAATCCATGTCCAGCGGACTGGCGACAATTGCTTTCGACTACGGCGCGGCGCGCGAGCATATCCGGCATGGCCTGGACGGGATGCGTATCGGTCGCGACGATGAGCAGGGTTTCATCGCCGCGTCCGTGCAGTTGGCTTGCGAAGATACCCAGCGTGGCGAGATGGGAAGTCGCGCTCGGCGCGCCGTCGAGTCGCTCAATCCCGCATCCGTTGCCGAACACTTCGCCGACTTTTTGGCCAGCCTCGCTCACCGGGAGGCTGCATGAACCCGCAGCCACGTGGCACCTCGTCGTCCTGGCTGCTCTACGACGGTCGCATCTGCCAGATCGCCAATCACTGGGGCGACCGTCGCCCGGTCGTTCGACTGTTCGTTCTGGTCAGCCGGCTTGGCGACGGCGTGTTCTGGTATGCGTTGATGATCGCCTTGATGATGGCGGGCGGCGAACGCGGCGCAACTGCGGCGCTGCACATGGCGCCGTCGGTGGTGTCACTTGCGCCCTGTATCGCTATCTGAAACGCTGGACTCGTCGTCCGCGCCCGTTCTGCCAGCATGTCGACATCATCGCCCACATCGCGCCGCTCGACGAATTCAGCTTTCCATCCGGCCATACGCTGCACGCGGTGGCGTTCAGCGCGATCGCCATCGCGTACCTGCCCGCGCTGGCTTGGCCGCTGGTGCCTTTCACCATACTGGTCGCGGCGTCGCGCGTCGTCTTGGGGCTGCACTATCCGAGCGATGTACTTGCCGCCAGCGTGATCGGAATCGTGCTTGCGCGGGCATCGTTCTGGCTGATCGAGATGACTGCGGTCTTGCCCTGACCGCGTCGTCGCTTTGTCGTGATGCCCCGCTGATCGGCGCTCGCAAATGCGCTCAGAACGGCCCCACCGCGTGCGCCTGCTCGATCAAGCGCTCGCGATCCGCGCTCGAAACACCATCGCTGAAATGAACCAGCAAATGCTCGTGGCCCGTTTTGCGAAAGCCGACATCCAGATCGACGCGTTCGGCCAGCGCGTCGCCGCAGTAACCAAAGATCGCCTGATAACGACCACTGAAGTGCTGCACCGACCAAGCCAGCGCATGCCGATACAAACCACCAGCAGCGCGGATCGCATCACGCGCCTCGCGCGAGATCAGTCGCAAGGCGCGGTTGTCAACGCATGCGCCGCCGCCCAGCAAAAAATTACCCTGCGCCGTGAAGTGGATGTAGCACAACAAAGCCCCGCGCTGATCACCATTCCGTGCAAACGCGAAAACATGGCAAGGAAAGTCCGGCGCGTCCGAGCCATAGCGATGCCGGAACAATGGGTCAGCCAACGGCTTCCCATCGTCGATCTCGGCCATTTCCAGCACGGTGTCGATGGGTAGTGGCGGTTGCGAATGGGTGGGTGAAGTGCTCATCCGACTATCTTGCCGGCGACCAAGGGGCAACTCAAACGGGCCACTCCCGCCCGCCGTATGAATCGCACGATGTGACGAAGCATCGCCTTGCTCAACCGGCGTCAAAACCTGAAACAAAAATGCCATCACCAACCAGTCGTTCGACCGTCCTAGTCGAGAACGGTGGATTCGATGCGCCGAAACCGAGGCTGCCACCAGTGGCGAGCACGCTTCCATCGTCGAGCACATTCAGGCGGCCACCGATCCTCGCGGTCAGCAGTGGCGCCACTACATTCCAGCTATTCGTAGAAGGGTCATAACTGTCTGCGCGATCGCTGCTGGTGTACTGGGCGGAAGCACCACCTGCGACCAGTACTCTCCCGCTCGCGAGCATCACCGCTTCGGGGAGAGCTCGCGCTTGCGAAAGCGCGCCGGCGGCGCTCCAGGCGTTGCCAACGGGGTCGTAGCGCTCAGCGCTCGAAGTGAGATTGATGCCGGGTCCAGTCGAGCCGCCGGCGATCAACACATTTCCGTCGGATAACAAAGCCACGGCCGCGCTGCTGCGCGACGCCGACAGTGAAGCCACAGGTGTCCACTGGTCGGAAGCCGGATCGTAGATTTCGCAACTACTAAGCCAGACCTGATCGGTGCGGCCGCCAATCACCAAAACTCGACCGTCAAGCAACGTTACCGAAGATGCGCTCTCTCTTGGCGTGAGCATTGGAGCGCGCGGCGCCCATTCGTTGGTGACGGGATCGTAGCGACGCACGTCCGGGGTGGTCGAATTACCAGAGGGCAGCCTGCCACCGATGATCAGCACGCTACCGTCCACCAAGCGGTTCGCCACATGCCCGTAGCGCGCTGCACCCGGTGAACCTGCGGGCAGCCATATATTGTTGGTTGGGTCGTAGCGTTCAGCAGTTGCGTCAAAACCGCCGAAGACCAACACCTGGCCAGAATCCAGCAACGTGCCCGTAGGCGAGCCGTGATGACCAGTGAGACTGGCCGACGCCGACCAAGTGGCCGTCGCCGGATCGAAAATCTCCGCGGAATTGATTGCGTTGAAGGTATCGCTGGTCACGAAGGTTCCCGCAGCGACCAGCACGCGCCCATCCCGCAAACGTACAGCGGCATGACCGCTACGTGCCATCTGCAATGACGGCAGTGCTTGCCACTGAAGCCCTGGCTCACCCGCCAGCGCAGTTAATGACGCGAGCGCCAGCAACGCCAATGGTACCCACATACCGATTCTTCGCTTTCCAATTGATCGTGCCATGTCGCAACTCCTTGGCTAGTCAACGCCAATATCGTACCTGCCGAATTTGATCCGGCCGTCGCTGGCGTGATATCCACAGCATAAACGGACCAGCGCGCTCACCTTGTCGCATGGAACGCATCGGCTGTCATCGACAGCAAGCAGGCGGCTCTCGGTCCTTGCCGCACATGGATTCCAACCATCTGATTGTTCCGGCCCGCGAACTAGGCCAATTCGCGCACCAGCTGCTTTGCTTGCTACTTGATACTGCTGGTCAAGGTAAGAATCCCGGTGCGACGGCCGTCGATTCGCGGTTACCGAACAGGTACGGACGATCATTCGAATTCGCCTGTATGTGAAGCTATGTGTTTGATTTAAATGGTGGGCCGTGAAGGATTTGAACCTTCGACCAATGGATTAAAAGTCCACTGCTCTACCGCTGAGCTAACGGCCCGTGAGGGGTGCTGGCGAAGGCGAACTGCGTCGCGTGTGCCAGTGTGGACGCGCATGTTGTGCACGTCGGAAGGGGGCGAATTCTAACGGGATTCGCGGGCGATGTCCCGACTCGCGTTCGCTTGCGCGTGTATACATGTGGTCATGCGTAGCGCGTGGGATCGGCGACGCCGGCTTGCTCGAAGCCGTCGGCTCGCAACCGACAGGCATCGCAGTGTCGACAGGCGAGGCCATTCGCGTCTGCCTGGTAGCACGACACGGTGCTGGCGAAATCGACGCCGAGGCGCTGACCTTCGCGAACAATCTGTGCCTTGCTCATGTCGATCAGCGGTGCAAGCACCTTGATGCTTGCACCTTCGACGCCGGCCTTGGTGGCGAGCTTGGCCAAAGTCGCGAATGCATCGATGAATTCTGGACGGCAGTCGGGATAGCCGGAGTAGTCAACGGCATTGACGCCGCAGTAAATGGCATTCGCGCCGAGCACTTCGGCCCAGCCCAGCGCGATCGACAGCATGATGGTGTTGCGTGCGGGGACGTAGGTAATGGGAATCCCGCTGCCGCCGTCTTCCGGCACATCGATGTCAGCCGTCAGTGCGGAGCCGCCGATCGAGCGCAGATCAACGTCAACCACCTTGTGCTCAATGGCTCCGAGCGTCGTCGCGATACCTGCAGCTGCGGCCAGTTCGGAAACGTGGCGCTGTCCGTAGGCTACGCTCAACGCATGGCAGATCAAACCATGTTCGCGAGCTATCGCGAGCGTGACAGCCGAGTCCATGCCGCCGGAAACCAGCACGACGGCGTGGTTGGAATGTGGGCTACTCATCGTCCAGGCTCCTCGCCCCACAGCAATTTGTGCAGTTGCATCTGGAAACGCACCGGCAGGCGATCGGCAACGATCCAATCGGCAAGCTGGCGCGGCGGCAGGGATTCGTAGACCGGAGAGAACAGCACCATCGTGCGTTCGTGCAGTCGATGTTCGTTGACAATGCCGACAGCCCAGTCGTAGTCGGCACGGTCGGCGAGGACGAACTTGACCTGATCAGCCGTGCCGAGATGGTCGAGGTTGCGCCACAGGTTGCGTGCTTGCTCACCGGAACCCGGGGCCTTCAGGTCCATCACCTTGCGGACGCGTGGGTCGACATCGGCTACGTCGAGTGCGCCGGAAGTCTCCAGCGAAACTTCGTAGCCGGCATCACACAATCGCGTGAGCAGTGGATGGCAACGTTTTTGAGCGAGGGGCTCGCCGCCGGTCACGCAGACGTGGCGGACGCCGTGGCTCGCAACCTCGGCAATGACGGCACCGACATCACGCCAGTCGCCGCCGTGGAAGGAATAAGCGGTGTCGCACCAGGTGCAGCGCAGTGGACAACCGGTCAGCCGCACGAAAACGGTCGGCCAACCGATCGCGTCGGACTCGCCTTGCAGTGACAGGAAGATTTCGGTGATTCGCAGTCGCTCCGACTGCGCGCTTGCAACGCTACTCATCGTGCTGCGCCGGCGAGGGCGCGACTCAGCGCCGGGCGTCTAGCTTGAGTGCGCGCAGGCGCCCTTGTGCAAGACGCGCTGCCTGCGAATTGGGGTAGCGGCGGACGACATCGTTCAAGGTTGCTTCGGCAGCATCCCATTGCTTGGTTTCGTACTGGCAGTATCCGATCTTTAGCAAGGCATCAGAAGCCTTCGCGCTATTCGGAAAGCGAGTCAGCAATGTCTCGAACGTTTCCTTCGCGACGCCGAAATTCTCGGCCGCGTAATACGACTCACCGAGCCAGTAATAGGCGTTGCTGGCCAACTCACTCTGTGGATGCTCGCCAACAAATGCCTGAAAGCGACGCGCAGATTCAGCGTAGCGGCCATCCTTCAACGCGGAAAATGCTGAATCGTAAGCAATCTTTTCGGCAACAGGATCGCCGCCACCCGTGCCATCAGCGGCTCCGGGACGGGTGTCCGTGAGGCCCGGATCCGTGCGAGCTGGAACTTCGTCGTTACGCGGAATCGTCCGGTCAAGCGGGCGATCAGCCGACACGGTGCTGCTGTCACCCAGCGAGACATCCGGCAAGCTGGGATCAGCTGCTGGTGCGACGTTGGCGGAGACACTTGGCGGGGCTGTCATGCCACCACCCTCGATCCGGCCAATACGCGAATCAAGATCGACGTACTGAGAAGTGCTGGTGCGCTTGAGCTCGTCAAGCTGGTGCTGCAATTCTTCGGTGCGGCCCTGCAAGGTCGCGAGTTGTGATTGCAGCGCCTGGATCTGATTGAGCAACTCGATGTTGCCCTGCGCCGCGCTCTGACCACTCGCCTTGTTTTCCAGCGCGGCAACGCGCTCGGCCAGCGACAGGCGCTGTTGCGCCTGGGCGGATGACGCGAAAACCGCGACGGCCACGAAGGCCGCCACGGCAGTGTTGCGCACTACGGTTGATACAGTAAGCATTAACGCGAGGAGTAAACGATTTCGACGCGGCGATTCTTGCCCCATGCTGCTTCGTTGTGGCCGCGATCAACCGGGCGCTCTTCGCCGTAGCTGACGACGTTCTGCTGGCTGGACGACGCACCGGCCGAGCTCAGTGCGCTCTGCACGGCATTGCCGCGACGCTCGCCCAGGCCCAGATTGTATTCACGCGAACCGCGTTCGTCGGTATTGCCTTCCAGCGAAACCCGGGCGTCCGAGAACTGGCGCAGGTATTCGGCATGGCAAGCGATCTGTGCCTGGAATTCCGAACGGATGGCAGTCGAGTCGAGATCGAAGTAGACCACCCGCTGGCGCAGACAAGCGTCGGTATCGAGATCGCCACGGCTGTAGCGGCCGGCTGGATCTGACCGTTCGGTCGTGGTCGTTTCAGTGCGCGGCGACGTGTCCATCGTTTCCTTCACCTGAGCCTTCTTGGCGCAGGCACTGGCAGCAACGACGACGGCGGCGAGAGCGATGATGCGGAGCGTGTTGTTCATGAGTGACCCCTGGATGATATTGAATTGGACTATGAAAGTTTGCGAAGGGAGTCGCCGCTCGACAGTGCCGATGGCTATCCGGAGTTTCTACTTTTTATGGTGATCAACGTTGCCGGAACGGGCCCCACGCTGGTTCGCGTACATCACCATCTGCGAGAACCAGGCGCTGGCGCACCCGTCCATCGGCAGAGGCGGAATACAGAACACCGCGTGATTCGCCTGATGATGCATAAAGAACCATGCTGCCGTTGGGAGCAAAACTTGGCGATTCGTCCTGGTTTCCAGGCGAGATCTGCGTGTACTGACCGGTCCCACGGTCAAGGACCGCGATACGATACACGTTTCCGCTGCCCTGCACCATTGCGATTTGCTTGCCTTCGCAACAGATCGAGGCCCGTGCGTTGTACTGACCGGTGAAGCTCAGGCGACGGGCTTCACCGCCACCTGCGGAAACTTCATAAAGTTGCGGTTTTCCGGACCGGTCGGATGTGAACACAATGCTCTGCCCATCTGGCATCCAAGCGGCTTCGACGTCGATCGCATAGTGTTTGGTGATCTGGGTGCGGCTCTTGCTCGCCAGATCCATCACGTAGATGTCGGGATTTCCGCCAAACGACAGCGTCATCGCCAACTTGCGACCATCCGGCGAGAAAGCCGGCCCACTGTTTATCCCGCGATTGGACGACACCAGCTGGCGCTGTCCGGTCGTCAGATCCTGTACGTAGATTGCCGAATTGCCGCTCTCGAATGATACATAGGCCAGCTTGGTGCCATCTGGCGACCAGGATGGCGACAATAGCGATTCCGCCGAACGCACCAGTGTCTGCGGGTTGTAGCCATCGGAATCCGCAACCATCAACTGGTATTGGATGCGTGGGCTGACTCCAACCGCAGTGATGTAGGCCACCCGCGTCCAGAACGCGCCGCGTACGCCAGTTACCTTCTCGTAAACCACGTCCGCAATCTGATGGGCAATATCACGCGCCGCAGAGCGCTGACCGCTGATCGCGCCGCCAACGATACGCTGCCCGGATCCGACCAGGAATGCCTCGTACTCGGCGCGAAGCGTGCCGTCCGCGCCGTCACTGACACGACCAATGACCAGATAGTCTTGCTTGAGCAGCTTCCAGGTAGGAAAGCGAACTTCCGATTCCTTGCTCGGAAACTCGACCACGTCTTGCTTGGGCAAGGTCTTGAACTTGCCAGAACGAGCCAGATCGGCGCGCACGATTTCACCGATGTCGGTATCGGGCGGCGTGGAACTGCCCTGATATGCGAACGGCACGACGGCCACAGGCAGCGCCGAAGGATTGCCATTGGTAATGTCGATGGTCAATCCCTGCGCGGAAACTTCGCGGAAACCGAAGCACAGGGCGAGCGACAGAAAAAAGAGGTGTATCAAACGGTTCTGCATAGTCTGTGGATTATCCGTCGTATTTGAAAACGAAAGTGGGTGAACGGTCGAATACAGGTTCGTAACCTTGATAGGGCAGCGGTGAAGCCTTCATGACCGCCTGTTCAATCGAAGTGCGCGTGGCCTGATCGGCATTGCAGGGCGAGGTAACTTGCGCAGAAATTACTTCGCCGCCGGGAATCTGCACGATACGTACGTTGCAGCGCACGCCAGGAGGCGCGTTGTCTGGGCGATTCCAATTCTGTGTAACGGCACCTTGGAGTGCCGCGGAATAGCGCGCGGCGAGTCCGTTGTCAGTACCGTTGCGACCGGACATAGCCTGTTTGGCTACCTCCTCGGCAACTGGACCGGGATCGCCGGCACTGCGCTCGGGCTTCGCGGCGGCCGCCGGTTTCGCTGCTTCGCGTTGCGCTGCCTTCGCAATATCGGCGAGCTGCTCGGCTTTCGCCTTTTCCTTGTTCAATTTATTTTCGGCAGCCTCGCGTTCCTTGCGAATGTCGGCTAACTGCTTTTCGATCTTGGCTTGTTCCGCCTCCTGCTTCTTTTCTTCGAGCAATTCCTGCTCGCGCTTTTTCGTCGCTTCCTGCTCTTTCTTTTCCTTGGCCTGCTCAACAGCGAGCGCAGCGACGCGATCACGCTCGACGGTGTCTTCCTTGATCGGCGGCGGTGGCGCTTCGGGCTTGGGCTCGGGCTTGACCGGCTCGGGCTTCGGAACGGGCTTGGGCGGTGTCGGTTCCGGCTTGGGTGGCTCAGGCTGCGGCGCGACCGGCGGCACCACCTCGGGCTTGGGCGGTTCAGGTTTCGGCGGCTCAGGCTTTGGTGGTTCTGGAGCGGCCGGTTTCGGTGGTTGCTTGCCGCGATTGCCGACCTTTGGCGCGGCGGTCGGACCCACCAGTGAAGCTTCGATGATCGGTCCTGGCATCACGACCGGCTTTCGGCATTCCAAGTGGCCCCATTCGGGAATCCCCATGGCAACCAACGCGCTGTTGAAGCGCTCGCAATTGAGCATCGCCAGGAACAGGAACACGATGATGCCGACGTGGATCGCGCCTGATGCAAGCAGTGCGCCCCGCCATTTGTCGTCGTGTGCCGCCCGCGACTTCGCCATGGCAATCAGCGCGTTTCCTTTTGCGCTGGCTGGCTCATCAAGCCAACTTTGGGGACGCCGGCCTGTTGCAACAGCACCATCGCTTCATAGATGCGCCCGTAGTCCGCGCGCTGGTCGCCTCCTACCAGCACGGTGACAGCGGGATTCTGGCGAACAAAGGCGCCGACCTTGGCTTTCAACGCCTCGGGCTCAATCGGTTCGCTCGTCGAACCCTGCAAGGTTAGATACAGCGCACCCTTCTCGTCGACGCTGACGATGATCGGATCTTTTTCCGCTTGCAGCCCTTTCGCCGCCGACTGCGGCAACTGCACGTCAACGCCAAGGTTGAGCAGTGGCGCGGTAACCATGAAGATGATCAGCAGCACCAGCATTACGTCGATGTAGGGCACAACGTTGATTTCGGCTTTCAGCTTGCGGCGCCGGCGGCCATTGCCTTGATTTTGCATGTTCACTCCAACGCGCGGATTGCCCGGACGGGGTTACGGATCGACTCGCCGATACCTGGGGGCATCGATCAACCCACGCTCAGTCGTCGTCGCCGCCTGACTGGCGAGCAAGGATCGACGAGAACTCTTCGACGAACGTGTCGAAGCGCGAATTGATCCGATCGAGCTTCGTGGTGTAGCGGTTGTAGGCCCACACCGCCGGGATCGCGGCGAACAGGCCCATCGCGGTCGCAATCAAGGCTTCGGAAATACCCGGCGCGACCGTCGCAATGGTGGCTTCCTTCATCACCGCCAAACCCTGGAACGAAATCATGATTCCCCAAACCGTGCCGAACAGACCAACATAAGGACTGATCGAACCGACGTTGGCGAGGAATTCGAGGCTGCGCTCCAACCGATCCATCTCGCGTGCAGACGCCACGCGCATTGCGCGTTGAGCGCCTTCGAGCAACGCTCGGCCATCATTCGAACGACGTTGTCGAAGTCGCGCGAACTCACGGAAACCGGCTTCAAAAATCGTCGCCGTGCCGCGGGTATCGTCGGCCTTGTTGCTGACTTCGCGGAACAGGCCAGCGAGATCGGTACCCGACCAGAACCGCTCTTCGAACGCATCGGCGTTGTCGAGTGCTTCGTTGAGCATTGCGCGCTTGCGGAAGATGATTACCCACGATGCAAACGAGAAACCGAGCAGGATGACCATGACCAATTGGACGGGCAGGCTTGCGTGCCAAACCAGGCTGAATAGATTGAGTTCGCCATTCATTTACGTTGCGATCTCCGAAAGGATGAAAGGTGGCAGTGGCCGAGGCCGGAAGCGCTCCGCATCAAGGCAGGCGATGCGCACTCGCGCAGCGACCCTCACTTGGGTTTCGGATTCGCGCCGGAGTTCCTGGACCACCGTGAAACTGGCGCCGCGTGCCGAGATGGGGCGCACGCTGACATGGAGCACATCATCGAGTTGAGCGGGTTTCAAGAAATCCAGTTCGATGCGATGTACGACGAAAATGATACCCGATTCGACGCGCAATTCACCTTGCGCGATGCCCAGCGAGCGCAACCACTCACTGCGTGCACGCTCCAGAAAGCGCACATAGGACGCATGGTAGACGACGCCGCCGGCATCGGTGTCTTCCCAATACACACGAACCGGCCAAGTGAAGGCCGGCTTTAACGAATGTTCAGGCATTTTCGTCGCCAAACAACTCGCCGGGTTCGGGAATTGCCGCACCACGCGGTGCTTTCAAGCCGAAGTAAAGCCAGGTCTTGCGGCTCACCATGCGCCCACGCGCGCTGCGCACGAGGTAGCCCTGCTGGATCAGGAAAGGCTCGATCACGTCTTCGATGGTGCCACGCTCCTCGCTCAAAGCGGCAGCAAGCGATTCGACGCCGACCGGACCTCCGTCGAAATTCTCGATGATCATCATCAGCAGGCGACGGTCGAGATTGTCGAATCCTTCGGCATCGACCTTCAACATTTCCAGTGCAGCGGCGGCGACAACCTTGGTAATGACTCCGTCGGCTTTTACCTGCGCGAAATCGCGGACCCTGCGCAACAAGCGGTTGGCGATACGCGGCGTTCCGCGCGCACGACAGGCAATTTCGACGGCACCTTCCGGATCGCAGGCAATGTCGAGAATTTTCGCCGCACGTCGGACAATCGCGGTCAGCTCGGTCGTGTTGTAAAACTCCAGTCGCTGGACGATACCGAAGCGATCACGTAGTGGCGCGGTCAGGAGACCGGCACGGGTGGTGGCACCAATCAGGGTGAACGGCGGCAGGTCCAGCTTGATCGAACGCGCGGCCGGGCCTTCGCCAATCATGATATCGATCTGGAAATCTTCCAGCGCCGGGTACAGAACTTCCTCGACGATGGGAGACAGGCGATGGATTTCGTCGACGAATAATACGTCGCGCGGTTGCAGGTTGGTCAGCAGCGCGGCCAGATCGCCAGGACGCTCCAACACCGGTCCGGATGTGGTCCGCAAGCCGACGCCCAACTCGTTCGCGATCACGTGCGACAACGTAGTCTTGCCAAGTCCGGGCGGCCCGAAGATCAGCACATGGTCGAGCGCTTCACTGCGTCGCTTGGCCGCTTCGATGTAGATGCCGAGCTGCTCGCGAACCGGTTGCTGGCCCAGATACTCGTCCAGCCGCTGCGGCCTGATGTTCGCTTCGAGGGCGTCGTCGTCGCGATCAGCTGCGGCGGAAGTGATGCGATCAGTCATAGAATCCATTGTCGCGCGGGGATGTAAGGGATGCTCTGCTCAACCCCACGCAGGCGGCATGATGTCCGAAAGGTTCCCAGATTGGGGTGTGCGGCGCAGTGCAGGCTGGCCGCCTGGACAAGCCGCGCGCGTCCCGATTCTCGATCAATGCTGGGGGACCTTTCGGGCATCACCCGTCTTCAATATCAATACGTTGGGGCCTATCTGTCTGCTCGCGGCTCCGCGTTGCGCCGACTCGGCACACGGCCAGTCTGCTTTCGCCGACGCGCCTTGAGCCGCGAGCAGACAGATCGGTTACGCCTGTGCGGGGTTGATCAGAGTATCCCACGGATTATCGACGCACTGCCCGGCCACGGCCAGCGCAGCGTTCCGCGCGATCAGATTTCGACCTGAGTTCCCAGCTCGATCAATCGATTACCCGGCACCTTGAAATGCGCGGTCGCCGATAGAGCGTTGCGCCCAAGGAACGCGAACAGACGATCACGCCACAGCGCCATGCCGGGTCGATCCACCGCAACGATGCTCTCGCGACTGACGAAGAAGGTCGTATCCATCATGTCGAATGGTTCGCCGCAGGCGTCTACCCGCTGCAAGTAAGCGGGCACGAACTGGTCTTCTGCAAAACCGAATCGCAGCGTGAGCTGATAGAAATCGCCGGCCAGCGCGCTGACCTCAGTGCGCTCGTCACTTTCCGCGTAGGGCGTGTCCAACGTTTCCACGGTGAGCAGCACGTTGCGCTCGTGCAAGACCTTGTTGTGTTTGAGGTTATGCAGCAACGCATTCGGGACGCTGTCGCGATTGGCCGTCATGAAGATCGCCGTACCCGGAACGCGGACCGGGGGATGAGCGGAAATGGACTGGATGAATGGCGCCAGCGCCAAACCGCTCTGACGGATCGATTGGCTTACCAGTGCCTTGCCGCGCCGCCACGTGCTCATGATGGTAAATACGACGACGCCCAAGGCCAGCGGGAACCAGCCGCCGTGGACGATCTTGTCGGCATTGGAAACGACGAAACCTAGATCGACGGTCAGGAACAGCACGCCGATGGCGATCACTGAAATGCGCTTCCAGTGCCAGATGCGACGCGCGACGATCATTACCAACAGGCTGTCTATGGTCATGCAACCAACCACCGCAATGCCATAAGCCGCAGCAAGATTGGTCGACGACTTGAAGCCAATCACCACGGCGATGGTCAATATCATCAAGGTGCGGTTGATCCACGGCAGGAACACCTGGCCGATGGTTTCCGACGAGGTGTGCAGGATGCGCATGCGCGGAATGTAGCCGAGCTGGATGGCCTGACGCGTTACCGTAAATGCGCCAGAGATGACCGCTTGCGACG
Source organism: Lysobacterales bacterium (assembly GCA_038236135.1). GTDB lineage: Bacteria > Pseudomonadota > Gammaproteobacteria > Xanthomonadales > Rhodanobacteraceae > Dokdonella. The sequence goes on along the minus strand of JBBSTF010000006.1, from coordinate 37,556 downwards.
CAATTACGCATGCCGCCGTCGCCAGCGCGATCATCGGATACAGCATGATTTCAGGGACCAATCGATAGAACGGATTTTCCGCAGCTCTCGGATCGGCGAGTACCAACGCTCCTTGTCCAAGGTAGTTGAGCATCAGACAAGGCAACACAAAGGCAAACCACGTAATGCGAATCGGCTTGCGGCCAAAGTGACCCATGTCGGTGTAGAGCGCCTCCGCGCCGGTCACCGCCAGTACGACGGCACCCATCGCGAACAGTGCTAACTTGCCGTTGTGAACGAAGAACCCAACGGCGTAATGCGGGCTGAGTGCCTTGAGGATTTCGGGATGGCCAGCAATGCCGTGAACACCCAAGGCAGCCAAGGTTGCGAACCAGACAAAGGTCACCGGCCCGAACAATTTGCCGACCAAGTCGGTGCCGCGTTTCTGGATCCAGAACAGACCGATGATGACTACTACGGTGATCGGAATTACAAACGGTTCCAGCGACGGGGCCGCGATTTTCAGCCCCTCGACTGCAGAAAGCACCGAGATTGCCGGCGTGATCACACCATCGCCAAAGAACAACGCGGCGCCAAACAAGCCGAGCGCCATGATCCACCAACGCGCGCGCTGATTCTTCACACCGCGCTGGGCTAATGACATCAAGGCCATGATGCCGCCTTCGCCCTTGTTGTCGGCACGCATGATGAAGGTGGCGTACTTGACGCTGACCACCAGGATCAGCGACCAGAAGATGAGGGACAACACGCCGAACACGTTCTGCGGGCTCACCACCACACCATGCTGGCCAAACGCTTCCTTGAATGCATACAGCGGGCTGGTGCCGATGTCGCCATAGACAACGCCGAGCGCACCAAAGCAGATGGCCGCGAGGCCGCTGCGTTTTCCCGATTCACTGGAGCTGCTCATGCGGTCGTTCTCGTTTGGGTTCAGCGCAATGCGGCGCGCAGCGCCTTGCGGATGATGTCTTCAGCACTGTCGCCGGGAGCGGCGGCATCCTTCACCAATCGCATCACTTCAGCCGGCTTGTAGCCCAGCGATTGCAGGGCGACGCTGGCTTCGCTCAAAGGGTCGTTCGGCACACCTGATCCCAGCGAACCGCCGACAGCCCCGATCAGGCCATCGACGCGATCACGCAGTTCGACAACGATACGTTCTGCAGTCTTCTTGCCGATACCGGGAATGCGGCTGAGCGCGGCCAGATCGCCGGTCTGGACATGCCGCGCGAACTCATCAACGGTGACGCCAGACAGAATCGCCAGCGCAATCTTCGCGCCGATTCCACTCACCTTTTGCACATTGCGGAACAGCGCCCGCTCGCTTTCATGCAGGAAACCATACAGCGCGACAGAATCTTCCTTCACGGCATAGTGCGTTCGCAGCGTGACCTCGCGGCCTATTTCGGGCAGGTCATAGATGGTGGACATCGGTGCTTCGAGTTCGTAGCCGACGCCATTGACGTCGATCAGCAACCACGGTGGTTGCTTGCTGAGCAGGACTCCCTTGAGACGGCCGATCATCGACGACGCCGCCATGCGGTCCGCGGAATGCCGAGTCGCGTCGTGCTGGCACGTGTATGTGCGTGCGCCAGCGCGATGGCCAAGGCATCGGCCGCATCGGCCTGCAGCTTTCCGGGCACGTCAAGCAACAATCCAATCATGTGCTGTACCTGTTTCTTGTCGGCCGCGCCGCTGCCAACGGTCGCTTGTTTCACTTCACGCGCGGCGTATTCGCTGACCGTGATTCCTCGCGTGACGATCGCGCAAATCGCTGCGCCACGTGCCTGCCCGAGCTTCAGCGCGGAGTCTGGATTGCGCGCCATGAATACCCGTTCGATCGCGGCTTCATGAGGCTGGTATTCGGCAATGATTGCGGACACTTCATCGAATATCTGCTTGAGGCGAAGCGAAAAATTCTCGTTGTCGAGCAACTTGATGGCGGCATGGAACACGTGGCGCGTCGCGCCGGCCGCGTCGACCTCGATCACTCCCACACCGGTGCATTGACTCCCAGGATCAATCCCGATGATGCGCAGCGGTGCGATCGCCGGCACCGGTTCTGCCAAACCCATCAGAATGTCTGCTGCACGTAAATGTAAGTCCGACCGAGTCGAATCACGCCGAAGGGTGAGCAGTTGCGCTGACTAACATGGCCACTCCCCTACTCCACCAAACCGGGCTTGCAGCGTGGGAAAGCGTGGCCTTCCGTCACTTGCAGCGCGGCGATGCTATCAGTTTCGCGCCGCTGCCCACAGTCTTGCGGGCATTGACGGGACAGCTTGCCGCAATGGAAGCGAAACGCGCATTCGGCGATAATCGCGCCATCCCGCTTTCCTGCCCGCCGATGACCACGTTGTCGTTTAGCGCGCGCGCCCCTTACGGAGTTTTCGATGCAAACCATCTACACCATGATCGGCGTCAGCAAGACTGTGCCGCCGAAGCGCCAGATCATCAAGGACATTTCGCTGTCGTTCTTCCCCGGCGCCAAGATCGGCCTGCTTGGCCTCAATGGCTCCGGTAAATCGACCGTGCTGCGGATCATGGCCGGTGTGGACACCGACTTTCAGGGCGAGTCGCGTGCGCAGCCTGGTCTAAAGGTGGGCTATCTCGAACAGGAACCGCGCCTGGATGCCGACAAGACTGTGCGCGAAGCGGTCGAGGAAGGTGTCAGCGAAGTGTTCGATGCGCAGCACCAGCTCGATGCGGTCTATGCCGCCTATGCCGAAGAAGGCGCCGATTTCGACAAGCTCGCCATCGAACAGCAGCGTCTGGAGAACATTCTCGCCGCTAATGACGCGCATGCTTTGGAGCGTCAACTGGAAGTCGCCGCCGATGCACTGCGCCTGCCGCCTTGGGAAGCCAAGTGCGGCCCGCTATCGGGCGGTGAAAAACGCCGTGTTGCGCTTTGTCGCCTGCTGCTGAGCAAGCCCGACATGCTTCTGCTCGACGAGCCGACCAACCATCTGGATGCCGAATCGGTCGAGTGGCTGGAGGAATTCCTCGCCCGCTTTCCCGGCACCGTCGTCGCGGTCACCCATGACCGCTACTTCCTCGACAATGCGGCCGAGTGGATTCTTGAACTTGATCGCGGTCGCGGCATTCCGTGGAAGGGCAACTACTCGTCGTGGCTTGAACAGAAAGACGAGCGTCTCAAGCAGGAAGAAGGGCAGGAAAAGGCACGCCAGAAAGCGATCGCGCGCGAGCTGGAATGGGCACGCAGTAACGCCAAGGGCGGTCGCAGCAAGGGCAAGGCGCGTTTGGCGCGCATGGACGAACTGCAATCGGTCGACTACCAGAAGCGCAACGAGACCAACGAAATCTTCATTCCGCCCGGCGAGCGTCTCGGCAACTCGGTGATGGAATTCAAGAATGTCACCAAGTCGTTTGGTGATCGCGTGCTGATCGAAGACCTGAGCTTCGTGGTTCCGTCCGGCGCCATTGTCGGGATCATCGGTCCGAACGGCGCCGGCAAGTCGACCTTGTTCAAGATGATCATCGGCCTGGAAAAGCCGGACAGCGGCGAAATCCTGAAAGGCCAGACCGTACAGATCGCTTACGTTGACCAGAGTCGCGAGAAGCTGGAAGGAAACCACAACGTATTCCAGGAAATCGCCGGCGGCGCCGACATCCTCAACATCAACGGGCACGAGATCCAGTCGCGCGCCTACATTGGTCGTTTCAACTTCAAGGGGCAGGACCAGCAAAAGCTGGTCGGCACGCTGTCAGGTGGTGAGCGCGGGCGCCTGCACCTGGCCAAGACGCTATTGCAGGGCGGCAACGTGTTGCTGCTCGATGAACCGTCAAACGATCTGGATATCGAAACGCTGCGTGCGCTGGAAGATGCCTTGCTCGAATTTCCCGGCAACACGTTCGTGATTTCGCATGATCGCTGGTTCCTGGACCGTATCGCGACCCACATCATTTCGTTTGAAGGCGATTCGCACGTCGAGTACTTCGCTGGCAACTACCGCGAATACGAAGACGACAAGAAGCGCCGGCTTGGTGAAGAAGGCGCCAAGCCCAAGCGCGTTCGATTCAAGAAACTGGTCTGATCCAAAGCCGGCTCGCGTTATGCGCGGGCCGGTCGCCAACGGAGCTAGCGATGAACTTCATGCATGCGATGGCCGCTGCGCGCGACCGCAACCGCTCGATGTTATGCGTGGGTCTTGATCCCGAGCCGGAAAAATTTCCTGCTCATTTGCGAGGACACCCGGACGCAATCTTCGAATTCTGTCGCGCCGTAATCGATGCGACGGCGGACCTGGTCTGCGCCTTCAAGCCGCAGATTGCCCACTTCGCAGCGCGTGGCGAAGAATCAACGTTGCAACGGCTGATCGAGTACATCCACGCCGAGCATTCGCATGTGCAGGTAATCCTTGATGCCAAGCGCGGCGACATCGGTTCAACAGCTGCGTATTACGCAGAAGAAGCATTTGATCGCTACAAAGCTGACGCCGTAACGTTGAATCCCTATCTGGGTCGCGACTCGGTGCAACCATTTCTTGACCGCACCAACAAGGGCGCGGTGTTGCTGTGTCGCACATCCAACTCGGGCGCAGCGGATTTTCAGGATCTTCCCGTCGATGGCATGCCGCTTTACCAACGCGTTGCAAAAATCATCGCCGACGACTGGAATGGCAATGGCAATTGTCTGCTGGTTACGGGTGCCACATGGCCAAGCGAAATCGGGCAGATCCGTGCTCTGGTTGGCGACATGCCGCTACTGGTGCCCGGCATCGGCGCGCAAGGTGGCGACGTGGAAGCCGTGGTGAAGAACGGTCAAGACGCTCGCGGCAATGGCCTGCTGATCAGCTCGTCTCGGTCCATTCTTTACGCGAGCAATGGGGACGATTTCTCCAATGCCGCTCGCGCCGCCGCATTGAATCTTCGCGATGAGATCAACCGGCACCGCAAGTAGGACGGCCGTCATCCCTGCAAAGGCAGGAATGACCACATGATGGGCACGCTATAGCAAAGTCTATTTGCGCAGTTGGACCCATCCGAGATGCGCGCGAATCCCCAGCCAAACCATTCCCCGTAGCAGCGGATTGCGCGCTGCCGGGTCGAAGCGATTGAACCAGCGCCACATGCCGGCGTGTTTATGTCGGGCAACGAATGCCGCCCGATGGTGGCTGGAACTGCCTTGCAGGTGACGCACGGGTACGCCGGGGTCGAGCAGCACACGCAGGCCCGCATCGCGAACTCGGCGGCACAGATCAAGATCCTCGAAGTGCAGGAAGTAGCCTTCGTCAAAGCCGCCCAGTCCATCGAACACGTTTCTGCGAATCGCGAAACACGCGCCGGAAATCGCATCGACTGATCCGGGGTTGGTCGGTCGGGCGCCAGAAATGGCAACACCCGCCAATGCTGGCCAACGCAATTCAAACTTTGCAGCGCCAGTAAGCGTGGCCGCGACCCGGCGCAACGTTGGATCACGCCGCCGGCTGGCTTCCGTGGGTTCGCCGTTGTGGTCACGCACGTCGGCCCCGACAATTCCGACATCCGCGGACCGTGCCAGCGAGGACCGCAACCTGGCAATGCTGTCCACTTCAAGCAGGCAATCGGGATTGACGAAAACCAGTACGTCTCCGTGCGCTATCTTCGCGCCGCGATTGCAGGCCGGGCCGAAGCCGATGTTGTCGGCATTGCCCAAGTAGTGAAGTCGCGTGTCACCCGCATGCGCAGCGATGGCCTTTTGCGGCTCGCCATCGGTCGACGCGTTGTCGACCAGAATCAGCTCAACGTCGCCGATCGAGAACAGCACGCGCTTCACGCAATCGACCAGCAAGGGCCCGCTGTCGGCGCTGACCACAATGACACTGGTCAAACCGGCGCTGGTCAGCCCGGCGCTCTTCACGTCGTTGACGCTCAGAGGCCCGACAACAACTGCTCGCCCTGGTCCCGCGCATGCGTCCACAAGGCGGGCCAGATTTCAAATGCGGCTGCCAGTTGGTTCAACTCGTCGCGGAACGTTTCGGTTGCCTTCGCAGTGTCCATGTCAGCCGCCCAATCGCCCAGTCGCGGCGATCCGGGCGTGATCAGGGCGCGACCATTGGACTCGATGATCGAACGCGCGTCGGCCTGCCAGTAGATCGGCGCATCGTTGGCCGCTTCATACTGTTGTTGCATGCGTTCGATCACGTCGGCGCGCACAAAGCTCAGGTACTCCTGCAACTGTCGCTCGCGCGTTTGGGCGCTGGATTCCGCCGCGTCGCGCAGATGCGCGCCCAACAGACGAAGGCGCTGGCCGGCGTCGCTGGAATGGAAGTCGGGCAATTGACGCTGAATGTAATCGCTGACGTAGTGATTGAAGAGCGGTGTGTGTGCGGCGATGGTTTTGTCCGAACGCTTGCGCGGGGTTTCCTGCAAGTGGCCGATCACCACCGGCAGTTCGATCACCATCGCATCTGGGTGACACAGCCGGGTCGTGGCGGAAAACAGAGCATCTTCACCGCGTCCGAGCGGATTCGTACACGGCAGCAACTGGCTGTTGTCGAGCATGAAAGGTGTGAACGTCGCAATCGGCGTCACCCGCGCCTGGCGGTAGCCGTACCAGAGGCTGCGTGCCTCGACGTTACGCAAATAGGAGTCGCGATCCAGCACGAAATCTGCGCGGCTGTCGGCATCCATCTGATACATCCAGATGCCCGACTCGGTGCGCGAGCTGCCGGTAGTGCCTTGCATGGTAGCGATCACGCTGGTGCCACTGCGCAAGTCGTTCAAGCGGCCCAAGGTCTGGCCGCGCAGTGCTGTGCGATCTATGCGGTAGCGGTCTTTCGCCGTCAAAGGCCCCAAGGCCTGGCCGGCGGCTTCCATGTGCAATTCGAAGGGATCGACGCCAATGTCGTCGCCAGCAGTGAGTGCTTCTTCGGTGTTGCGGAAAAAGCGCGCGAAAGCAGTCGCAGAAGGGTTCGGATCGAGGCCGTCGATAGCATTCTCATGGCGACGCAGCGGCAGAACCTGATCGTCATCCAGCAGCACCATGCGCCCGCCCGCCGAAAGCAACAGAGCCAGGTTCCATGCGCGACCACCGCCGAAACGCCCACCAGCTTCGCTGCGCGTCAATAGGACGGGTAATAGTTCCGCCGCCTGTGGGACGGCCTTGGCGAGACGCTCAATCAGGCGTTTTTGTTCGGCAGAGCCCAGATAGGTGAGCTTGCAGCCCGTGGCACGGGCGAACTCGCGCACGATGTCGCGATGACGATTGGCTGCCTTGTCGTCGGTGGAGTCGTCGATGACCACGTAGCGCCGACCGGCACGAAAGCGGCGCTCGTAGTCAGCCAGCGATGCGAACAGTCGCTCCAACTGGCCGGGTCGATCGCAGGCGCGGACGAACACAGCGCGAAGCGGCGCCTGCTCGCGTTCCGGCTCCGCGGCGAGGCGATCGAGGAACTGCCGATCTTCGGTCAGCAGCCCTTTTTGATTGAGCGACTGCATGATCTGTACAACCGCTTCGCGCGAAATCTGTCCACCTGAGATCGTGGTCATGATCCGGGCGACATGCTCGTCCATCGATCGGAAATCCCGACACTGGTCCAGGGCTTGCAACACCTGGTAGGTCATCACGTGGGTTTCGCCAGTGGTCTTGACCTGGAAAATGCATTCGCTGTTCGACAGCGACGCGACAAGACCATCTTCGGAAGCAAACATCGGCGCGTCCGGATCGGCGCGCACGGGTGCGACAGGGGCAGCTGCGCCGAAAGATCCGACGTTGCCGTAGTTGATCTGGAAGTCTTGCTTACTGCTACTCATGACACCTGCTTGGCACGGGCCGTCCGACTTGGGCTCGGCCGCAAGCGAACGGTCTTGGCAATGGATTACGTGGTGGTGCCCGCCTGCAGGCGGGCGATTTCGGCTTCCAACTCGGCGATACGCGCACCGGCAGCCATGTTCTTGCGAATCTCGTGATTATAGTGGGTGTAGACCGATTCCTCACCGTCACCGAACAACGAAAGGTCCGGCAACTGGGCCGGCAACGGCTGTCGGGAGCACACGGCGATGAAGTACAGCGGCGCGTAGGTCATGCCTTTAGCCAGCGTTGCGCCCGCTTCGTCGGCTGTCCAGGCGTCGGCCTGCCCGATCCGGCATTCGTCCAGCGCCCAGATCGCCGACTGGAACAGCAACTTCTGACCGTAAATGCGCACATGGGTGAAGTGTTGCGCCAGCAGCGCCTCGAACTCGGGACGATACAGCTCGCGTACGTGGAACTCGTTTTTGTGGCCCGTTATATCGCTGTAAGTGTGCTTGTCGGGAGACGAGATCAGCAGGATGCCGTCGTCCGCCAATTGCTTCGCGAAGCCCTCAAGCAACTGCTCCTGCGCCTGCAGATGCTCCAGCGTCTCGAATGAAACGATGCGGTCAAACAGGGGACCGAGGTCGGGCAATGCCGTTGCGTCGGCGCGCGCGAATCGCAAATTCGGTTGGTCGGCGTAACGGCTGCGCGCATGCTCGATCGCCTGCGAAGAGACATCCACACCGACCACGTCGGCGGCGACAGCAGCCAACAGGTTCGATCCGTAGCCTTCGCCGCACGCAGCGTCGAGAACGCGCTTACCGTCGCATAGCGCACGGGCGAACGCGTAACGGTGCCAGTGTTCGTACCAGATTTCGCGCACGCACTCGGGAGTGAATCGTTCGCCGGTGAATTCGAGGCTTTCAGTCATCACCGGCTCCCGTCAGCGCGCGATCGAGCCACCGATGCGGCAGGTGGACCAGTCCCATTTCACGCGTCGCGCCGCGCACCACCAAACCCCGGGCGAAGGTGTCGAACATGCGTAGTCCTTCGCTATCCATCGCGTGGGCGCGGACCACGTAGCTTCCGGGCAGCAACTTCAAGCTGGAAAACTCGATTTCGCAGACGTATTCGTTATCGCCCTCGCGTGACGCTATCTGGACGCCATCGTCGACGTTGTTGAATCCATAGACCGGGGTGCCATCTGCGCGGGCGAAGCCGAAATGGACAACCGGCACCCGCCCATCGCGCGACGCCAACCGTGTGGTTACGCGCAGGTTGCTGCCGCTGTCAACAATGACCGGGCCTTCTCCGCTCTGGCCGTTGAGCTCCAGCGCGCTGACCGTGAACTCGACTTCGCCGGGAAGATGGCGATGATCGGACTCACCTTTCAAGGCTGCCAATTTGCGCTCGTGGTGGGCGAGATAGGCCTGCGTCACTTCGTAGACGTCGCCCTGCATCGCCACGGTGCCATCGCGCAGCCAGCAGGCATGCCGGCACAGCTTCTGCACGTGGTACATGCTGTGCGACACCAGCAACAACGTGCCGCCGTCGTCAAGGTAGCGCTCCAGCCACTGCACGCATTTCTTCTGGAACGACTCGTCGCCAACTGCCAGCACTTCGTCGGTGATCAGCAAATCGGGTCGTAGCGAAGCGATCACGGCAAAGCCCAGTCGCACCACCATGCCAGACGAGTAGTGCTTGATCGGTTCGTCGATGTAGCTGCCGATGTCGGCAAATTCGATAATGCCAGGCAATTTTTCGCGCAGTGCTTCGCCGCTCAATCCCGCCAGTGCGGCAGTCATGGTGATGTTGTCGCGCCCGGTGAATTCTGGATGAAAACCAGCGCCCAGTTCCAGTAACGCGCCTACAGTGCCGTGCACGCGCACACTTCCTGTGGTCGGCGTCAGCACGCCCGATATCAGCTTCAAAAGGGTCGACTTGCCTGCCCCATTTTCGCCGACGATGCCGACCGATTCACCTCGCGGCACGCTCAAGGAAATGTCGTGCAGAACGTTCGTGTTGTCCTGGTATGGATTGCCGAACAGCAGGCGGCCTAGCGCACGTACGCGATCCGACGGTCGGTGGACCTTGGGATACGATTTACCCAGATCCCTGACCTCAATCAGCATCGAACTCACAGGAAGTCCTCAAAATGAGGGTCAAGCCGGCGAAACGCCCAATAGCCGATCAACAGGGTCAGCAGTGCGATCATGGTGGCTGTCAGCAGGCGAGTTGCGCTGAAACTACCGTAGTCAAGCAGCAGGGCGCGTGACGACTCCGCGTAGAAGGTGAACGGATGCAGATCCATCGCGGCGCGAAATCGCTCGGGCATTGCCGTTCGCGCGTACAGAATCGGTGCGGCGAACATCAGCAGCGTGACCAACTGGGTCAGTACCTGAGACAAGTCGCGAATGAACACCTGTACTGCGGACAGCAACATCGCCAGTCCGAGTGCAAACACGTAAAGGGGAATCATCAGCATCAGCGCCGGCAGGATGCCGACGAGGTGAATATCGTTCGTGGCGAAAGCGAGCACGCCGATGATGAAGACGAGCCCGGTCAGATGAACCAGGAAGCTCGCCGAGACGCTGGCGACAACCAGCACTGCACGCGGCACGGCCACCTTGCCGATCAAAGCGGCGTTCTCGTGGATTACAGTCGTTGCGCGAATGATCGCTTCGGAGAAAGCAAACCAGGGCCACATCGCCACAGCGAGGAAGGCAAGGTAACCGGGCGGATTTTCGCCAGGCACGCTCACCTTGAAGATGAAGACGAAGGCAAAATAATAGACCGCAAGTTGTATCAGCGGCTGGAACACCGCCCACAAGCCACCGCTGATGCTGCCAGCGAACCTGGTGCGCAACTCGCGCACCAGGAACTCGCGGGTCAAGCCCACTGATCGTTTGATCATTCGGGTTTTGCTAGTCGAGCTCATTGCAACAGTTTATCGTCGCAGGAGCGACCCGACCGAACCCACTTGCGTTTAAGCGCGACTATTGCTTTGCCGCTGGCGGCGCCTTGGCATCGGCAGGCGCTTCGGATGTTGGATCTTTAACAGTTTCAGGCTCGGCTCGACCAAATCGGCTACGCAACGAGTTCACCAATTCCGCGTTGGACTCCACCTCGTTGTTCTGCATGGTCTGCATGTAGTTGAGAACCTGTTGCTTGATATAATCCGTTTTCAGCTCCGCGACGAGATCGTCTTTCACATCCGCGAACGTGCGCTTCCCGGCGGGCGCCTTCCTGACCAACATCAGGACGTGATAACCAAACTTCGTCTTGATGACGGGCGAAATCTGTAGAGGAGTCGTCAGAGCGGCAGCTGCCTTGGCGAACTCGGAGACGTATTTGCTGCTGTCGCCCGCTTCACGCATCAAGCCGCGGTTTTCCGCAGCACTGGGGTCTTCGGAATAGCGCGCTACGAGCGAAACAAACTTGTCCGGATCGGCAACCGCTTCAGCATGTACCTTGTCGGCGAGTGCGCGCGCTTCTTCATCGGTGTGCTTGTTGAATGATATGAGGATGTGCTGCACATCCAAGGTCGCGGGAATGTTGAAGCTGTCGCGATTCGCCTGATAGCGCTCCTTGGCGAGATCGCCGAGATCTGGAATGGTCATACCCTCCTTGAGCTTCGCCAGACGCGCGCTGGAAAGCGTACTTTCCGTTGATAGCAGAATCTGGCGCTGCACGGTCGGATCCTTGTCCAAGCCGATGGCGCGCGCATCGTTGGCTACCTGACGCTCGACCAACAACTGGCGCAAGGTCGAGTCAAGACGTTTGGCATTGTCGAAGTATCCGGCCCGCTGATCGGGAGGAATGCGCGCGGCAAAAGCGTCGAGGTCATCCATCGTGAGCACGGCCGTACCTTGGCGAACGATTGCACCTGGGGGCAGGTCGGCGGCGATCGCCAGCGTTGTCATCGCCGTGAACAAAGTCAGCGTAAGGGAGGCACGTGCTCGAATCATGATTCAGGAAGCTCCATAAGAAGGTGCGGCAGCATAGTCGCGGCAATACGCGAAGGAAAGGTATCGACCCCGCGTCAAACGGCTAGTTCCACCTGGATAACGTTGCCGAATTCATCGAGTAGCTCAAGAAAAAAGGCGGGCCATAAGACCCGCCTCGTTCATTGGATCGTGAAGCAGATGCTGCTAGAACGGGTTGGCATTCTGCAGCAAGACCACTTCTGCACCATTAAGGCCATTGAAGACCGCCGATGCGGGTGATGTCAACGGCGCAAATATTAAATTCAGATAATAATCTGTGTTGGGCTGCAAGCGACAAAACGACCCAGATGCATAGTTTGAGAAAATCGGCATGGAGTCTCCTCCAATCAGTTGATTGAACTTGCAATTGGGTGCGATATTCGGGCTTGCCGTATCGAAATCGCCACAGACTGTACTGACCGTAGCTGACAGCTTCGCGAGGTTGGCTGTTCCGCCACCAGAAAAGGCGTACGACGTACCATCAGGCTTCAATGTATGCCCACGCTGACCGTTAGCAGGTGTGTGGAATTTTGCTGCAATGTACTGCCCGCGACCAAATTTCGGCATCACCAGTTGCTGAGCCACGCCCGGCCATTGCGCAATGATCGGGTAGTTACCAACGCTATCGCCGTAATCTCGTCCCCAGATGCTGGCGAACTGGGTGAGGTCGTGGAAGCCTACCGACTGGTATGCACCGAAGTTGAAGATTTCGCCGCTTTCCAGACGATTCCAGCCCGCCGCCGGGTTGAGACAACCAGCCGATGAACCCTGGGTGACATCCCAGCTAGCGCTATTAGTAGTGCTTCCGCCGCTGCTTCTGCTGCAGGTAAGCGTAATGGCGTAGGTCCCCGCTTGCGTCGCACTTAGAATCAGATTATTCGACGAGCCGCAATTGGCCTGCGACGTGCACGACGTGATGCCGCCAGAAAGGAACTGATTGAGCTGGACGCCCGAGGGAAGAGTGTCAGCGCTGAAATTACAATTATCAGCATTAGTGGCCGACCACTGGACCGTCCGCGTTTGACCCGCTTGCCACGGCGTTACGTTCCAGCTGGAAGGTCCCTGCGTAATAACAGGCGGATTCGCTGCGACGTCGCGGAAGGGCGACGTGGACGTTACGCTGCCCGTCGAGTTGCTACAGGTTAGAGAAAATTGGTACTGACCCGCCGAAGGCGGGGACAGCGACACATCATGCAGTGTTTGGCACGATGCTGTTGAAGAACACGCCGAGGTGCCGGACGGCCAGCCAGTGGCAAAAGATCCGCCATAAATGCAGGACGTGGCATTGGCGGCGGCCCATTGGACGCTTGTCGTTTGATTGATAGTCCAAGGGTTTGGCAACTGCCAATTGACGGGACCTGGAACGATCACCGGTAGCGGCAATACAGGACCCGTTTGAGGGCAGCCCGTGGTGAAATCTCCCGTGGCGAGCAGATTACCTGTTTGCGGGTCAGCCGAAATGCCGGCTCCATTCGTCGTGTAAATACACGGCACCGATCCCGGCACAGCATTTGACGGATAGCTTAGTTGCAGGACGGTTTGCGCCTTTACGGCGGAGGCCCCGGTACACACCAGGGCAGCGATCAAAAGCGATCGGACAAAATTCTTGGTCACTAGGGCATCCATTTTTGTTGTGGCATGTCCCGAGTATAACGTCACGAAGATTTACGACTTGTTAAGCAGATCGCGCAACAAAGAAAAACGGAGGGGCTTTCGCCCCTCCGTTCAGTACTCAACAATCCGCTGGACGATTACGAGCAAGCAAGAACTTGCGCGCCCGTACCGCGGGTGCAATTGCGACTACGGCGATGATTGAACACGCCGCTGTAGTTGGCCAGCGTCGAGACGCCGGCGATAACGGTGGCGTTGGCGTTGACGACATTGGTTGCGTAGAAGCCGGTGACCGGCAGACCACTGAACACGTTACCGTTGGTAGCAGCCAGCATTCTGTGCGATTCGGCAGCTGGGTTCAGGTCAAGACGCAACCAACCAGCGGCACCCACGGTCGGCTTCACGTTGGTGACCAAACGCGAACCCAATACACCCGACTGGGTCGGAGCCGTGCTGACGTTCAGGAAGCTGATGACGTTGGTTTCCTTACACAGCGACGAAGGCGGTGCACCAGGAGGCGGCGGCGAGAAGCCAGGCAGCGTGCCCTGAGTCGTCTTTTCTTCCTGATCGTACAACGACAGGCCCACGGCAACGCAGGAGAACTGCGGTACTGCACTGGACGAGCCGTCATAGACGCGGGTGAACGGCGGAATCGCCGGGTTGCCCGAACCGATGTACAACTCATCGACGTAGAACGCCTTGGTCGGGAACGTGACCACCCAGTCAGAACCGGCACCGAGGGCCGTTGAAGTCTGGTACTCGTTATAGATGTTGTTCGCAGCGAACACAGCCGTGACAGCATCAACCTGGTCCGAACGCGGATCAGCACCTGGGTAGGTCGACGTGGTTACGCCGGTACCGGTGAAGACGTTAGCCGTGGCTTGCAGGCTCAGAGGACCAACGCCATCGTTCACGAACGCCAGGTTCGGGAAGATGCTTCCGGTCGCGGTGAAGATGTTCTGGAACGTGAAGCGCTCAAGAGCATCGGCATTGTAGGTGAAGTACGTACCTTGCCCACCATTTATGACGCCTGCACCACCGAACAAACCGCTGGTCGGAGTGTCGATTCCAGTTTCGTTACCCTGAAGCGAGCGAACTGCGCCGCAGTTTGGTGGCGTCTGGCTCGCGCCCGAGTGAGTTACGGCAGTAGCAAGCGCGCCACTGAGGTCGGCCATCGAGATGATCTCGAAGTGACCTTCGCGGGTACGATCGATCGTGGACGGGCCGCCGTCATCCGGCGTCAGGAAAGCAAAGTTACGGAACGCGACATAAGGCGTGCCGCCGGAAGTGTTGGTGCCGTCTTCCGAGAACAGTGGAGCCGTGCAGCTCTTGTCGCGGGTCAGGATGGCAGCGCCGTCGCCTGTCTGGCCGTCGTCCCGAAGGGCGAAGATGGTGGCGGTCCAGACGTCGTACTTGGAAAGGAACAGGTTGAAGTCGAGGACTTCGCGGCTGTTATAGCCTTCCAGGAAGCGGACCTTGACGGCCTTGGCAACACCAGTCGTGTTGACAACTGACAGCAGCGTCTGCTGGCCGTTGTTGACGGTGTAGTAGGGGTAGAGCAAGACCTGACCGATACCATCTGGATTCAGATGGACGGCGTTGGCCAAGCCCGCGAAACCGGCGACGCCGGCGATGCCGGCGACGACTGCGGTCGTCAGACTATTCTTCTTCATCACGAGAAACTCCTAATTGATTTAACCACAGGGCGTCGATTGCTTTTCGCCCCCCGTTAAGCCATCCACTGAGCGGATTGGCAGCATCACACCACTGAAGCAGGGGAGCATCAGCGGAACCATGTTAAGACAAAGGAAAACGGTGTGCAAGCCCGCGCGGCAGATTTGTGTAGCGGCGCCAAAACGCTGGCTCCAGCTGAGTCACGGGGTTATTTGTCGGGCAGAAAATACCACTTTCCGCTCAGTTTTACCCACTTTTCCCGCAGCGGCGCAAAGGTTTCGATCGGCTTTCCACCCGTGTTGGGTAGCCTCACCTCGTAGTCCAGAGAGACAAAGACGGTACAGACGTCTTCCTCGCATTCAGTTTTGCCTGCCGACGCATGCTTCCAGTTCAAGCCCACATTTGAATTTTCGGCGACGTATTGCTCAAGCGATTTCGTCTTGCGATAGCCAGGCGTCAGGTACTCGTATGCCTTTTCCGCCTTTTTCTCGATCAGGTACGCCCAGCGTTGATCCGCCCGAGCCTTGAGCGATTCGACACTGTCATCACCTGCGTTGGAGCCAGGCTGACAGCCGGCGACCATCGCCGAAGCGGCGAGTGCAAATGCCAGGATCGCGAACGTCTGCTTGTTCATTGCTGGGGATCTCCTTGAGTGGTGTCATGACTGCGTAGTGGCATCACCTCGGCGGGTCGACGCGGTTCCGGGGCGATTGGACGAACTGGTGCGACGACGGCAGGTACGGCGACTGACGGTGCCGGAGCGCGGAATCGCGCATCAAGCGGTTGTAGAGACTGGAAGCGCCGCTGATATTCTTCGGTCATGTCGCGCGCTTCTTCGGTGTTGGTGATCACCCGTGGGGTGATCAGAACGATAAGTTCGGTGCGATTGGTCTGCTTGTTGGTTGACCCGAACAATTTGCCCACTACCGGAATTTTGCCAAGCAGAGGAACCCGGGACTCGGTATTCGTGGTGCTGTCCTGGATGAGTCCACCAAGCAGCAGGGTTTCGCCACTCTGGACAGCAACCTGGGTTTGCAACTGACGCTGGTTGATCGCGGGATTTTGGCTACCCGCAGCGGTTGCACCAGGGCTGCTGACTTCCTGCTGGATATCCAGATAGACCAGGCCGCCGGGATTGACACGAGGCGTAACCGACAGGATGACGCCGGTGTTGAGGTACTGGACCGACCCGGAATTGCCAAAATTACTGGCACCGTTGTTGTTGCCGCCTAGCCCGCCGCCAGTGCCGTTGTTGACAGGAAACCCCGAGTTGAAAAATGTTTGAACGACCGGAATCTGCGTGCCGACGTTGATCTGCGCTTCCTGGTTGTTGGCTACCACGATGGACGGCGCCGCGAGCGCCTTCGCGTCGCCGGACGACTCCAGTGCGCTTAACGCCACTTCAAACTTGCTATTGATGTAGGAGGAAAAGATGGTGGCGGCGCCCGTTCCAGGCCCGGCGGCACCGATCAAGCTCTGTTGGCGATCATACCGGCGGATGTAGGGATCGCCATTCTGGAATCCTGCAGGACCCGACCCCTGCAAACCCTCGAACCACCACTTCACGCCATATTGGAGCTGGCCCGTCAAGGTGACTTCGAGAATTCTTGCCTCGATCTGCACTTGCAAAGGCGAGATGTCGAGCTTTCGGATGGCGGACTGGATCGAATTCCACTCCGCTGGTGATGCCATCACCATCAACTGGTTGTTCTCCTCGATCGCCGAAATGCGAATCGTCGTCTCTCCAGCAGCACCCGGTGTGGCGCCGGCGGCTGCCGTGGGGGTCGCTGGTGTGGCCGTCTGGCGTGGTTCGTTGACTGCACCTCGCGAGCCGGACAAGGAACTTCCCGCACCACCAAGGCCGCCGATTGTTACCGCGCGTTGGCCCGGGCCCACGCGTCCGGACGTGCTGCTGCGGCGTCCCGAACTTGGGCTCGCCCCAAGGAAAATTTCATTGAGATATCCGGCAAGATCAGGCGACTTGATGTTCTTGACGTTGTAGACATACAACTGGTTCGAGTTTTCGGTGGCGCCTGTATCGAGCCTATTCAACCAGTCCTCGGCCTGCACCAGGTAGTCGGGATTGGGGGTAATGACAATCAACGAGTTGCCCTGCTCCAGCGGAATGAAACGGAACATGCCCGCCAGCGGGGAGTCGCCTTCCGGACCGAACAGTTGAGTCAACTGAGGCAGCAGGGTTGCGACTTCCTGGTGTTGCAGCGCGAAGACGCCGATCGACATACCCTTGAGCCAGTCGACGTCGAAGGTTTCGATGGTGCGACGATAGTTGTCGAGTTCGGAGGGGGTGCCAGCCAGGACGATCATGCTCCGCGACGTGTCAGCATTGATGACGGCCTCGGGCTTTGCATAGGGCTTGAGCAGGTTTGCCATCTGCGTCGGCGACACGTAACGCAAGGGGAAGACGCGCACTTCATAACCGCGACCATCAGCACCGCTTCCAAATCGCGGCGTCAGTTTGCCGGGCAACGCATCCTTTAATTGCAACACGGTGTAGCGACCGTTCTCATAGACCAGGGTATTGCCAGTCCATGAAAGCAAGGTCTCCAGCACGGACATGGCTTGGTCCGACCGAATCGGGCGCGACGTTGAAAACGTCACGTTGCCGCCGACGTTCGGCGCAATGATGTAGTTTTCCTGCAGCATCTCGCCGAGGATCGCCTTCACCACCGCCTGAATCGGCTGGTTCTCGAAATTGAAGGACACATCACCACTGCCGCCACCGCTTGGGCGCGGTGCGCTGGCGGCGCGTTCATTGATGAACTTGCCCGTGCCCGTCTTGATTTCGGGCTTGGGCTTCTGGACGGCAACATCGTCGCCCGACGCGTTCATCCGCACGGCATCTTCGTCTGGCGGCGGTAACGGCGCTGTCGGCAACGCGGCATTGTTGGCTGTCAGCGGACCACTTGGCGTAGGAGATACGTTGCCACGCCGGTTGAAGGGGTCGCCAGTGGCGCAACCGGCAACAAGCGCCAGGCACGACACCACCAATATGGTGATCAATTGGGACGTCAGTCGACTCACTCGGTCATTCCTTCTTGTCTGTGGCCGGGGCTGCAGAATTGTTGGCAGCGTTCGGTTGTTGACGCAGTTTTTCGGCTTCTTCACGCATCTGGCGGCGGCGCTCTTCAATTCGCTTGACCAGGTCCTCGTTGGCATTTGCAGCGCCCTGCTCTGCAAGCGGTGCGGGTGATTCTCCCGGCTGCCCCGTCCGTTGGCCAGCCGGTATTGGTTGGCCAGGTTTGGTGGCAGCACGCGGTGGAGCGGGTTGCTGGATTGCGGGAGCATCAGCGACGGCAGGAAGGGGAACCGCTGAGGTTTCCAATGCCACTTCGCTGCGCTCATTCGCCGGATTCAAGAAAACGGCACTGCGGGCGTTGACTTCAACCAACGTCCACTGCGACTGCTCGCCGTCGAGGGGCATTCCGACCTTCAGCGCCAGCGGTTGGTTCCGCGACTTGTCCTGGATCATCGCGAGGCGCACCTTGGAGGTGATAATCACGCCAGTGAGGGTGATGTTCAACGGCACCGGAGGCGTTGCCGGTCCGGCCTCCGCGAGTGCTTCAAGCGGCGTCGGCTGGCGATCGTCGTTGAACAAAGGCCGCGCGGCGGCAGCCGAAAAGGTCGATTCGGGCGGCAGACTGAATGGCGTGCGGTCAATAGTGCCGACATCGAGCGGCGCCACGCCAGCCTCGTCAGCCAACCATCCATAGCCACGACCAAATCCGGCCAGCTGGATTAATAAAGCGATCGCCAGAACGGCGCAGCCGGCTGCCAGCCCCATGATCAACCAGCGTGCGGCGCGCAGGCTCATTTCTCTGACTTCCCGGGCAGGCGGACGTAGCCGGTGAGGTTGAATCGAATGTCCAGCGGCGGGGGCGCAACTTTCTTGCCGCCAGGGGGCACGTAAACCTGCTGGCGATAGATCATCACCTGGTCGACGAATAGATAGGGCTTGCCGTTTTCCAGCTCATAGTCGATGGCCAACAGCGGTTCCATGTCGCAACGCATGCGGATCTGGATGGTCACGCGTTTGTAGAGTTCTTCCTCGCCACCGCTGTATGGCTGGGTGCTCACCACCTGGCAGCGATTGGCGTCCGGTGCGTGGGTGGTCACCGCCTGCTTGACGCGCTGGATAAGGTTGGCCGATGCGGCATTCACGTCCGCCTCCGGCAGAAATGCCTGGTTGTCCTTCTCGTAGCCGGCCACTTCAGTCTTGCGTCGATCCAGCTCGGACTGCTCACCGACGATGCGCCGATAGCGCAGCTGCTGCTCGCGCAAGTCGGACATTTGGCCGTAGTACTCGATGTGTGGCGACACAAACCACCAGTGAATACCGACCAAGTACACCAGCAGTAGCACGATCGCCAACATTATGATG
The DNA here is from genome assembly GCA_038236135.1 of Lysobacterales bacterium. Lineage (GTDB taxonomy): Bacteria > Pseudomonadota > Gammaproteobacteria > Xanthomonadales > Rhodanobacteraceae > Dokdonella. The sequence continues at coordinate 18,154 of JBBSTF010000006.1, read as the reverse complement.
GCGAGCAGGCGACCGTCCTTGGGCTTGAATTCAAGCGCCACTGGCGGCTTCATCCTTGGCTTCGCTGGCTTCGGGCGTTATCGGCGCGGCTGGTGCATCCGCGCCGGGCGAAGGTTTGGCGGGCGCGGCGGTTTTCAGGTCGGCGGTAATCTGGAAACGTTCCTTCCCGGAGCGCGCATCAGGCTGGATCGGGCCCTGAAAGGTCGGATTGCCGATGTAAGGCGAGCCGCTCAGCAGGCCTATCAACTTGGCCGCCTCGCTGCTCTGACCCTGCAATTGCACCTGGTTGTTCTCGATGTTGAGGCGCTCGATGAAGGTGTTGTCGGGAATGCGCCGGGTGAGGTCGTCGATCAGAGCGACCGTGGGTGCGGTAGTGCGCTTCTTCTCGGCAAGGAAGTTCGCGCCGGCAATCGAATCGACCAGCATCTGCTTCTCGCTGCGCACCTTGCGCGCGGTGGTGTCCATGCGGTCCACGTCGGCGCGCATCAACTCCACTGCCTGCGAGCGGTTGGTCAGCGACATGGCCATGTTTGCAACCAACAGGATGATCGCCAGAAGCGCCAGTCCCGCGATAATGGGTGCACGCAAGCTGCGGCGTCGCGAGCGTCGCTCGACCGGCAGGAGGTTCACGTGGCGACGTTGGTGACCCTCGTTGCGCTGCCACGTATCGATGCCGTCCATCGGCAAGGCGCCGCCGGCAACGACGGCGATCTCCTCATCCAGCTGACTTCGCGGCATCAGGACCATTTCGACGTGCATGTTGCGACCGCTGGCATCACGCGAGACAACGCGGCTGTCGAAATAAACCTGGTCCGCCTTGAACGGCGTCTGCCGGTCCATTTCGAACGACAACACCTGACGGAGATTTGCTTCGGCCGCGGCCGGCAGCGTAACAATGCGACGCAGGACGCGATCATTGTCAATGCACAGCACGGTGCGCACGGACGGGTTTTCGATGCGCGCACGCAGGCGGGAAAACTCGGCGGCCTGGTCCTCGGGGGGGATGTCCAGCGAGATGCGTCCGAACTCGGTCGGCGTGTCGTTGCCGCGCTCGCGCCAGACAATCAACTCGCGATCAGCGCGTTCCAAAAGCAGGGCATCGCTGCGCTCGGACAGCAAACTGCGCCAGCGCGGCGGCAGGGTGCGCGCCAACTCATTGCCCCACCAGCTGAAAAAAGCAGGGATCGGCGTCTTGGCAAAGCTGGCCCGCAGACGGATCAGCTGTCTGTCCAGAAGTTCGGTCGACACGTTATGAATCTTCCCCGTCACGCCACCGCAGGATCGCGTATGGACGCCCGTCCACGCCGGTCCCGCCCAGCCGCAGGGTGGCGTCGAGTACGGTACTCGACCCGTTCGACAGCGTGGCGCGGGACTTCACACTATACGTGACGCCACTTCCATCTGCCACGATGGGCGTGCCGTCCGGCATGGTCAAACCGTCGTAAGGCGCTCCCGGCGGAATCAGCTGGCGACGCGCGATCAGCTGATTGGCAAACTCAATGGTGACGCCATTCATGGCCAGCAGGGATTGCAAGGGTGCGTAGGCCGGACTAGGAATGGCTCGACCCGAATAGATCGTGACCGCCGGCTCGATGCGGGCGAACGTTGCGTAGTCCATGCCGAGCACCTGTTGAAGTTCGGCGACGGTCTCGAATGGCGCGTTGCGCGGGCCATATGGCAGGTCGGCCGAGCGATAGTCGTCTTTCTCGGCGCCCTGAAGCGAAGGGATATCGTCTGGATCGCGCCAGTCGATGATCGCGTCGGCGAGCTTGTCGGCTTCGGCGTCGGGCTTGCCAGCGGTAGCGATCAACATGCGCCGCAACAATTCGCGATCGGCAGTATTGAGGTCAACTTTTCCGGCATCGTCGAAGATGCTGACTTCAATTTCCGCGTCGCCGAACGAGAACTTGTACGGCCTGCCGTCGCCAATCCAGCGTTGCAGCGGATCGTTCTTGCGCATCTCGTAGACGGCCAGGTTCATTCCCGCCTCGGCGGCATAGCGAGCCTGGGTGGAGTCGAAAAGGTGTCGCGACTGCATGCGCTCGGTACGCGCGATCACCGCGAAGCTGCCAAGCAACACGGTCAGCATGATCACCACCCACAGCACCAGGATGAAAGCGATGCCACGTTCCCTGCGACCGGTGGTGAAACGGATGCGACCGCTGAAATGCCTGCGGCCAATCATCGGTCGTTTTCCATTCGGTTCTTGCGATCCACCTGCTGTGCGTCGAGCTGTCCATCGACACCCTCCACGCCATTGCGCCCTGCGAATGGTCGGCGCATTGAACCGGCATCGAGCACCATCGCCACTTCCATCGGCGGGAAATTGATGCGTGCTACGTCTTCCATTTCGAGCACGACCCGCACCATTACCGGAGTCAAGCTCTTGTCCTTCCAGCTGTCGGTCCAACGATCGAGCTTGCCTTGCTCGTCAAAGCCACGATATTCAAAGTGGCCGCGACGAATCTGGTTGAGCAGCACCACCGGCTCACTGCGGCCGTCCTTGCTGCGGCTGCGACTGCGAATACCGCCACCGAGCGACTGGGGGTCGTAGCCGTTGAGCATCATGTTGGTGAAACTCAGCGCAAGGCCACGACCATCGCGATCCAACTCGAGCGTCTGCACATAGGGACCTCCCTTGGACAGATAACCAGGCATTGGCGCGACGAACTTCATCGATTTCTCGTCACCCTCGAAAACGAAGTTGACGCCGGTCGAATCATCGCGATCAAAACCCAGCGGCATGATCCGGCTTAATTGGTGACGCAAGAACTCCTGGGCGACGCGCATGCGGTTGATGCGATCCACCGCCGCTTCACCTGACTGCGTCGCCTTGGTGGCGGTGCGCACTGCACCGAACGTGCCTGCCAACAACATCGCCAGCAAAAGGATGGCGAGCATCACCTCGAGCAAGGTGAAGCCGCGCGTTTTCGAGAAAGGCTGACGCATGATCACAGGCCCTTGCCCGCGATGGGCGGACGGGGCGGCTGGCTAGCGCCACCTTGCCCGAATGATTCGGGGTCAGGATTGACGGCGCGCAAAGTCGAGAATGTTGTCGTGTTCTCGCGTCCGCGACTGCCCCAATGCATGGTGAGATCGACTTGGTATAGTTCTACCGGCGAAACCTCCAGCCCGCCCCCAAGGCCCAACTGCTGTGCTGCCGCGACTTGCTGGTTCGGCCGGAGTCCCGAAATTGCGCCACCCACGACTGGCGGAGGTTCGATGCCAGTCGGGTCGACTTGAGTAATGTCCATTTCCCAGTTGTAACCTTCACGGAATTCGCCGCTACTGTGGCCGGCCTTGATGCGTTCGCCGACACCGACGACATCAAGTTTCGACTGTGCCCAAAGCGCGGCCATCGTGTAGCCTTCGGAACTACGCGTCATTTGCACCGAGGTCGTCAGAATCTGCAACTGCACGCCGACCGCAATCGAAAAAATCAGGAACGCTGCGATCATCTCGATCAGGCTGAAGCCGGATGCGCGTTGCGGGCTGGAATAGTTGCGAATCATGAGCGGAAGTAGACCACGTGGCTGCGGCTTGGTTCGCCGTTCATCCACCGCGCCTTATTTACCGGGCTCTTCCAACGCGATGTCGCCGGTTAGCCATGCCACATTGACGCGCCATTCGCGTTCGCCCGCGTACACCCGGATATTGCCACCGGTGGAACTGCCGTCCGGGAAGAATCGAATACCACCACTGGTATCACTGACTTGTTCACCTGCAGCAGTCTCGATGGCAAGGCGCATTTTTTTGGGCAGTTCCTTTACGTCCTTGCCAGGCGCCTGGTACGTGTTTTTCTCGGTGTCGACCAGCAACACCTGCTGCTTTCCCTTTACGATGGCTTGGCCGCGCGTGTAGCGCAGCGCCGCGACCACCTCACGACTGGCCGAACGGATCTTGGCGCCGTCGATGCTTTTCGAGAACGACATCGATACCAAGGTCATCACGATGCCGATCAGGATGATCACCGCGATCATCTCGATCAGCGAGAAACCATCCTGCCCTCGACGCGCGAACGAGCGTTGGCTGGAATTCACGGTTAATGCCCGGCAGGACTCACGGGCAGAAGCAAAGCGTCTGCCGCCCGTGCCGTCTCGGCTACTGCCAGTTGCCGTAGTCAGCGTTGAAGTCGGTACCGCCGGCTTGACCGTCTCGACCGAGAAACACGAGGTCGAACTCGCCGTGTTCACCGGGGGATTTGTACTGAAACTCATGACCAAACGTGTCCTTGAGGTCAGATTCCTTGGCGTATGGACCATTCCAGTTCTTGGCGTTGCCGGGACGAGTCACCAACTCTTCCAAGCGCTGCGGCGGCGTACCGTTGTCGAGCGAATAGGCTTCGATCTTGCCGGACAACGATCCGACCTTCGCCTTGCCGGCGTTGTACTTGCCGCTGTTGACATTCTTGCCAACGTTCTGGACGACGATGCCGGCGACGATGCCGATCAGCACGATCACGGCCAGCATTTCGATAAGGCTGAAGCCCTGTTGCAGAGCATGGCGGTGACGCATCTGGGGAGACAATTTGGCGGAATGAATGATTTTCATGGCAGTCCTCGATGGGTACGCGCAAGCGCGGAAAAAGGTTGGCAGTCCGTGCCACGTTAACAGGTAGACAAACGGGTTCTAGCGAATCGAACTGGCCAGATTCATGATGGGCAGCACGATTGCCAGCATGATCACCGCCACGATGACGGTCATGATCACCGTGGTCAACGGCACCAGCGCAGCCAGCAGTCGATCCAGCGTGTTCTTGACCTCTACATCAAACGTGTCGGCAACTTTCATCAACATGGAATCCAGTTCTCCCGATTCCTCGCCAACACTGATCATCTGCACGGCGAGCTTGGGCAACTGCTTGGATTGCGCCAGCGAGTAACCAAGGCCACCACCTGTTTTGACTTCCTCGGCCGCGACGCCGACCGCTTGGGCCAGCACGGTGTTGGTCATCACGTTACGCGAGATCGACAACGCACCCAATAGTGGAACGCCGTTCTTCAGCAAAGTTCCAAGGGTGCGGGCAAGGCGGGCGATGTCGACCTTTCGGATCAGGTCGCCGATCAGCTTCATGTTGAGCAAACGCTGGTCGAATACCAATCGTCGCTCGGGATCGTTCAGCTGGCGTCGCACCCAACCGACCGCTCCAAAAATCAGGATCAGCAGCAACCACCAGAAATTTTGTAAGGTCGAACCAACTGCCATCACGACGCGGGTCAGCAGCGGCATGTCCACGCCCATGTCAGTGAACATCGGAACAAACTGCGGTACCACATAAGTGAGCAGAATCAGCAGCGAAACCATCACCATGCCGACCAGGAAAGCCGGATAGATCATCGCGTTGATGACGGTGGATTTCAGTTGGCGCGAACGATCAAGGTAGTCGGCAAGGCGCGCCAGCGTGCCATCCAAAGAACCACCCGCTTCTCCGGCGCGAACAATGTTCACGTACAGCTTGGAAAAACTTCCCGTCTCTTCTTCGAGCGCATCGGACAAGGGATCGCCGCCGCGGACCTTGTCGCGGATGCGCTCGAACATGCGCTTGGCCTTGTCCGTTTCCGGCAGGTCGAGCAGGATTTGCAAGGCGCGATCGAGCGGCTGGCCAGCTCCGAGCAAGGTTGCTAATTGCTGCGTGAATTGCACAACTTGCGCCTCGCGCAAGGTCGCACGCTTGAACATGGCGGCAAACAGACTGGCCGCGTCGCCGCTGTCGGCTTGGCGCACTTCCAACGGGATGTTTCCAGCGTCGTGAAGCTTGGCAATCACGTCATCGCTGCTCGCGACATCGTATTGGCCTTCGATGGTTTCGCCGGCGGCTGTCACCGCCTTGTATTGGAAAATTGTCACGACTCGCTGGTCACGCGAAGGACTTCTTCCAGCGTGGTGCGCCCCTGCAACGACTTGATAATGCCGTCCTCGTACATCGTTTGCATGCCTTGGGCGCGCGCTTGTTGTTCCAGTTCGCCCATGCCGGCATGCTGCATGATCAGGCGCCGCATCGGATCGGACATAACCAGAAATTCCATGATCGTTGAACGCCCGAAGTAACCACTGCCACCTGCCGCCGTTGGTGTCGGCCGGTAGAGTTTGATCGGGCGCTCGTCGGTAAGCCGGTCGAGATGAAATTGCTCAACGACTTCCGGCAATGCTTCATAGCGCACGGCGGTTTCCAGATCGAGCTTGCGCACCAGTCGCTGGGCAAGGATGCCGTTGACCGTTGATGTCAGAAGATAATCTTCAACACCCATGTCGAGCAGCCGGGTGATGCCACCGGCGGCGTTGTTGGTGTGCAGGGTCGACAGCACCAAGTGGCCCGTCAACGCGGACTGGATGGCGATCTTCGCGGTTTCCAGATCGCGCATTTCGCCGATCATGATGATGTCCGGATCCTGGCGGACGATCGAGCGCAGCGCGTGCGAGAAATCCAGACCGATCTGTGGCTTGGCCTGAATCTGGTTGATGCCCTCGATCTGGTACTCGACCGGGTCTTCAACGGTGATGATCTTCACGTCCGGCGTGTTGAGCTTGCTCAACGCCGTATACAAGGTGGTGGTCTTGCCTGAGCCGGTTGGACCGGTGACCAGCAAGATTCCGTGCGGCAACTGCAGCACGTCGAGGAACTGCTGCATGAAGCTGTCGGTGAAACCCAGCGTCTCGAAATCGAACACGACCGCTTCGCGATCCAGGATACGCATCACCACCGACTCGCCATGCGCGGTGGGCACGCTGGAGACGCGCAAGTCGAGTTCCTTGCCCTGCACGCGAATCATGATGCGACCGTCCTGCGGCAGACGACGCTCGGCGATGTTGAGCTTGGCCATGATCTTGACGCGCGAAATCACTGCGGCCGTCGATGCCGCCGGCGGCGATTCCACTTCGTGCAGCACGCCGTCGATGCGGTAGCGCACCTTTAATCGACTTTCGAACGGCTCGATGTGGATATCCGATGCGCGTTGTTCGACGGCGCGCTGGATGACCAGGTTTACCAGGCGAATAACAGGCGCTTCGGAGGCCAGGTCACGCAAGTGCTCGATGTCGTCTTCACGACCATCCGATTCGGTCAGGTTTTCGACGATAGCGCCCATCGCCGAACGGCCTTGTCCGTAGTAGCGCTCGATGAGGTCGTCGATTTCCGACCGCAAGGCCAGGCGAATGCTGACGGTTCGTCCCGTCGCCAGATTGACCGCCTGTGCTGGATACGGATCGGCCGGATTCGCCACCAGCAGGACAACGTCGGTTTCTGTTTCGCTGATAGGGCAGATATGTAGCTGCTTCAGGAACCGCGTCGACAATTGAATATTCGGCGGTGGGCTTTCCGGGAAGTCCTTGGGCGCCAACAAGGGCACGTCCATGAGTTCGGACATCGCCTCGGACATATCGCGCTCGGATACCAGTCCAAGGCGGGTCAGCAAGGACAGCAGACTGCCGCTGCTGGAGTCCTCCTCGTACAGGCGGCGGCCGCGAACGAGATCGTTTTCCTTCAGGCGCCCCTTGTCGACCAGGAACTGACAAATCCGCTCGTCGAGCACGGGCTCGACCGCGATGGCGGTAGGATCGATGGCTGCTACGGTCGCGAGTACTGCGGACATTCGTGGACTACTCCTGCCCCGGCGATGGGGCAACTCGATTCTGACCGATCTCGACTGCTTCCAGTTCCCGAGGGACGCTCTGACCAACTCCACGCGGGCGGCATGATGTCAGGCAGGTTCGCAGATTGGGGTGCGTGGCGCCATGAAGGCTGGACGCCTGGACAAGCCGCGCGCGCCGATCTGGGGGCCTTCCTGACATCACCCGTCCTTTTGATTCAGTGAGTTGGGGCCGATCAGCCTTCCCGCAGCTCCGCGTTGCGCCTCCTCGCCAGACAGCCAGTCTTTCTTCGTCGGCGCGCCTTGATCTGCGGGAAGGCTGATCGGTGACGCCTGTGCGGAGTTGGTCAGAGCATCCCTAACAACCGGTTTACGAATCAGCTGTTCGATGAAATCGCGATTCAGGCCGATCCACAAGGCCACCGGAACCACGGCGGGCAGGATCAAGTAGCCAAACTGGTAGGCCAGCGCGATGCCTTCCAGCGGCAGTCCGGTGGCTGCAATCGCCTTCGCACCCGGATCGCCAGAACTAAAAGCAATAACTTTCAACGCTTCGGCGATCAAACCAAACGACTGGGCCAACCAGATCAGAGCAAGCGCCAACGCGAATTGCAGCAATCGACGAAGGATCCGCATCGGCGTCGCCATCGCCAGACCTGCAAACAGCGGCAGCGAATAGCCGTAGACCATCGGGTTTAACACGGGATCGAGATATGCGACACCGGATCGGCCTGAGCCATCGTTCATCATGGTCAGAATTTTCGTCGACAGCTGGACTAGATAACCCGACCACGCCAACACCTTGCCAGACGCGTCGTAAATTTCGCCGCCGGGCTGCAGGTCGCTGAACAGGTTGGGCCAGAGCCCGAGCAGTGCCATCTTTGAAATCTGCACGACAGGCCAGATCAGCGGTGACGAAAACGCAAACCACAGCACGAACGCCAGCGGCAGCCATAGCAGAGCGCGCAGGCCAAATTCGCGAATCGGGGAAAGCTTGACTGGCATTGATTAGTCCACCCAAGCACGTGCATTACGGAACATGCGCAACCACGGCGAGGCCTCACCCCAGTCAACCGGTCGCCAGCTCAACTGCACACCGCGGAACACGCGCTCGGGATGCGGCATGAGTATGGTGACTCGACCTTCGGCAGCGGTCATGCCGGTAATGCCGCGTGCTGATCCGTTCGGATTCAAAGGGAATCGCTCGGTCGGCTTGCCCGAGTTGTCGACGAAACGAAGGCAGGCTTCCACCTGGTCAGCGCCGCCGCCTTCCGCGTATTCAGTACGGCCTTCACCGTGCGCAACAACAACGGGAAGGCGCGACCCGACCATGCCTTGGAAGAACAAGGACGGTGACTCGACCACCTCAACTGTCACCAGCCGCGCTTCGTATTGTTCCGAGGCATTACGTGCGAAGTGGGGCCATTGCTCCGCGCCGGGAATGATTTCTTTTAAGTGGGCGAGCATCTGGCAGCCATTGCAGACACCCAGCGAGAATTTCGACGGGTCCGAAAAGAAGCCCGAAAACTGATCGCGCAACGACGGATTGAGCAGGATTGATGTCGCCCAACCACGGCCAGCGCCCAGCACGTCGCCGTAGCTGAAGCCGCCGCACGCGGCAAACCCCTGGAATTCCGACAGCCGGCGACGACCTGCAATCAAGTCGCTCATGTGCACGTCGACCGCATCGAAACCTGCGCGAGTGAATGCCGCCGCCATTTCAATCTGACCATTGACGCCCTGCTCGCGCAGCACTGCCACGCGCGGTCGGATTCCGCGACACACGTAAGGCGCGGCGATGTCCTCGTCTACAGCAAAACTCAGCTTCGTGCTGATGCCTGGATCGGCGGCATCACACACCCAGTTCAATTCGGAATCGGCGCTCGCTGGGTTGTCGCGCAGGCGCTGCATCGCGTGGCTGGTCTGCGACCACAATGTCATCAGTTCCGTCCAATTCCACTTGCCGAACTTCGCGCCAGCAAGTCGCAGTTGTACGTACATTTTCTTGCACGGCGTTCCGACGCGGTGGCCGAGGGCGCGCAGGCCATGGTTTTCGAGCAGAGCCTCGAACGCGTCGTGATCACTTTCGCGAATCTGGACGACCAGCCCAAGTTCTTCGTTGAAAAGCCCGCGCAACCAGCTTTCGGCCCAGCCATCCAGATCAAGCTCAAGCCCACAGTGTCCAGCTAGTGCCATCTCGATCATCGCGACGATGGCGCCACCATCGGAACGATCGTGGCAGGCCAGCAGCATTCCCAACTTGCGCGCTTCGGCAACGAATGCAAACAACGATTTGACGCGTTGCGGATCATCGAGGTTGGGCGGCACACCGCCAGCACGATCGCTACATTCAAGCAGTATTGATCCGCCCAACCGCTGCGATCCTGCACCAAGGTCGATCAACCACAACTCGGTCGCGCCCTGATCCATCCGCAACTGCGGCGTCAGCGCGCCGCGAATATCCTCGACGCGGGCGAAAGCGGTAACGATCAGCGACACCGGCGACACCGTAGCCTGGCTGGTTTCGCCATGTTTCCACTGCACCTGCATCGACATTGAATCCTTGCCGACAGGAATGGAAATACCTAGCGCCGGACACAACTCCATGCCAACTGCGTGCACGGCGTCGTAAAGCGCCGCGTCTTCTCCAGTCTGGCCGACTGCTGCCATCCAGTTCGCTGACAGGCGTATCTCGTCAAGGGCCACTCCGGCACTGACGATATTGGTTAACGCTTCTCCGACCGCCATCCGCGCCGATGCACGCGCATCGAGCACGGCCAGTGGCGTGCGCTCGCCCATCGCCATCGCCTCGCCGGCATGGCCTTCGAAATCGCAGGCAGTCACCGCGCAGTCCGCCACCGGCACCTGCCACGGCCCAACCATCTGATCACGCGAGCACAGGCCACCAACCGAGCGGTCGCCGATCGTGACCAGGAATGATTTGCTGCCGACCGATGGGTGGGTCAGGACGCGGCGCAAGGCATCATCCAGGGTGATTCCATCGACATCCGGCACAAGATCGATCCGCGTGGCCACCCGGCGCGCATCGCGCTGCATGCGCGGCGGCTTGCCGAACAACATCTCCAGTGACAGGTCCACAGCAGGCGTGCCGAACAGCGAATCATTCACCAGCAAGCGACGCTCGCTGGTCGCCGTGCCGACGACGGCGTAGTCGCAGCGCTCACGCACGCACAGCGACTCGAAAAGCGGCACGTCGTCGGGCCGAATGCCGAGCACGTAGCGCTCTTGAGATTCATTGCACCAGATCTGCATCGGGGACAGCTGTGGATCGGCGCACGGAATCGCGCGTACGTCGATCACGCCGCCGACCCCGGAATCGTTGAGCAATTCGGGAATAGCATTGGACAAACCGCCGGCACCCACATCGTGTATCGACACGATCGGGTTGGCATCGGCGCGCGCGCAGCAGGCGTCGATGACTTCCTGGCAGCGACGCTGCATTTCCGGGTTGTCGCGCTGCACCGAGGCGAAATCCAGTTCCGCATTGCCGGCGCCACCGAACATCGAGGATGCCGCGCTGCCACCCAATCCAATCAACATGGCCGGACCGCCGAGCACGATGATCGCGTCGCCTCCGCGCAGCACTCCCTTCGCGACATCGCTCTCGCTCAGATTGGCAATGCCGCCTGCAATCATGATCGGTTTGTCGTAGCCCCAACGCTTGCCGCTGCTGCCGCTTTCCTGCTCGTAGCTGCGGAAATAGCCGCCCAAGCATGGACGGCCGAACTCATTATTGAATGCGGCAGCCCCGAGCGGACCATCACGCATTATCTCGAACGCGCTGGCGAATCTCGGTGGCAAGGGGCGTTCACTTTCCCACGCCATCGGCAATTCGGGAATTCGCAGATGCGATACCGAAAATCCAGCCAAGCCTGCCTTCGGTTTGCCGCCACGACCGGTTGCGCCTTCGTCCCGAATTTCCCCACCGGAACCAGTAGCGGCGCCTGGGAAAGGAGAAATCGCGGTTGGATGATTGTGCGTCTCAACCTTGATCGCGTAGGCGATATTTTCCTTGCTGCCCCTATAGATCGCGCTTGCCGGATCTGCGCGAAAGCGTTCGCCTCGACTGCCGGCGATCACTGCCGCATTGTCCGAATAGGCCGACAGCGTGTGCGCCGGAGCGAGAGCGTGAGTGTTGCGAATCATCGCGAACATGGACTGCTCGCGGCGCTTGCCATCGATGCTGAAGCTGGCGTTGAACACCTTGTGCCGGCAATGCTCGGAATTGGCTTGCGCGAACATCATCAACTCGGCATCAGTCGGATCGCGAGCGATATCGGCGTAGTGATTCGCCAGATATTCAATTTCGTCGTTCGCCAGAGCTAGGCCGAGCTGCTGATTGGCCTTTCTCAGCGCAGCGCTACCGTTGCTTCCGAGCGCAATCACATCAAGCGGTGCCGGTGCGCGCGCTGCAAACAACTCATCAATACCTACAAGATTCGTCAGCACCGACTGGGTCATCGGATCGTGGAGGCGGGCTGCCATGACTTTCCAATCCGCACTGGCGGGATCGGATGCGTTGAGCAACTGAAACGCGACGCCGCGCTCGACCCGCTTCACCTCGAATCCGCAGTCGCGAAGGATGTCGGTGGCCTTGCTCGACCATGGCGAAATCGTTCCCAGGCGGGGCACCACCCAGCATTGGGCATCGTCGGCCAACAATCCCCTGGCATGGAGCACCTCGGAAACCTGTTGTAGCTGTGCTGACGAAAGCGCATCGCCGAGAAGGAAATAAACATGGCGAGCGGACAGCACCCGGCAATCAGAATGGTCACTGATGAGTGCGGCATTGAGCCGGTCGACTCGAAACGCTGAAAGGGCGGCCTGGCCGTCAAAACAAATCATGGTGGGACAGTATCCGAGGGTCGCGAATGATAGCCGATGCGCCTGCACCGACCGCACCGAACTAGCGATGAGAATCGGCTGAAAACGAAAAACGCCGGCACGGGGCCGGCGTCTTGGATCGTCGTCGCGATCGCGCGAAGGTGCGCGATCAGGCGATCAGCATATCCTTTTCCTTCTTGCCGCCAGTGATCGCGTCATTGAACCAGCGTGGACGCTTGCCGCGACCCGTCCAGGTCATGCTGGCGTCGGCAGGGTTGCGATATTTAGGCTTGACCTTGCGGCGCATTTTGCGACCGGCACCGCCAAACAGTTCCTCCATCGTGAAGCCTTCAGCCTTGACCAAAGCGAGGACCTTGTCGCGGACCTTGCCTTCCTTTTCCTTGACCATTTCGTCCTGACGACTCTTGGCGCGGGTGATCAGATCATTGAGCTGATTGTGATTGAGAGTTTTGATATCGATAGCCATTTCTATTAGTCCTATATGTCCGGGGGAAGCGGGCAAGCATCTTATTCGTTTTTTTTAGAAATGGAATAGGCCAAACGCCATGGTTCATCCGGCAGAAATAATCGGCAGTCAGCAACTTTCTGACGTCGTCAGCTCCATCAAGCAACGTCACCACCGGTCAATCGCTGCATCAATTCTTCTCGGCCGATGCTTTCATTCTCGCTGCTGCCGCGGCGGCGATATTCATATTTCTCGGCGGCAAGTCCGCGTTCACTGATGACGACGCGGTGCGGTATTCCGATCAATTCGATATCGGCGAACATCGCACCGGGGCGCAGGCCGCGATCATCCATTGCCACTTCGACATTGCGAGCGACCAGCTCGTCATAAAGCCGATCGGTTTCAGTGCGGACAGCCTCGTTCTGCTGTGCGCCGATCGGGCACAGGACAACCTGCCACGGTGCCATTGGCGCGGGCCAGATGATCCCGACTTCGTCGTGATTCTGCTCAATGGCGGCCGCAACGATGCGACTTACGCCAATGCCGTAACAACCCATATGCAGCACGGCACTTTTGCCCTGAGCATCGAGCACGGTTGCATTCATTGCCTGCGCATATTTCTGGCCAAGTTGAAATACATGGCCTACCTCGATTCCGCGCGCAATGGACAATTCGCCGCAGCCATCAGGCGACAGATCGCCCGCGACCACCTTGCGTATGTCGGCGACCTCGGAAATAGCCGCATCACGCAACCAGTTCGCACCAGTAAAATGGGTGTCGTCCTGATTCCCACCACAGACAAAGTCGGCAAGTAGTGCTGCGCTGCGATCAACGATGATCGGCACCGACTCGGGCAATCCAACGGGGCCAATCGACCCGGGTCTGGCGCCGGTGACGCGAATAATCTCGGCTTCGTCGGCGAGAATCGACTCACCCGCCAATTGCTCCAACGCCGCCGCCTTGACTTCATTGACTTCGTGGTCCCCGCGCACGCACAAAGCAACCAGCCCATCGCGGCCACGCACCAGAATCGTCTTTACGCATTGCGCAGGTTCTATTCCAAGTAGCGCGCAGACCTCGTCAATGGACTTCGCCTGTGGCGTGTCGACGCGGTGCAATGCCTGCGAGGGGTGTGGACGCTCCCCAGCGGGAGCCAACGCTTCGGCTTTCTCGATATTGGCGGCGTAGTCAGAACCCGACGAGAACGCGATGGCATCTTCACCTGAATCGGCAAGCACCTGAAACTCGTGCGAAGCATTGCCACCGATTGCCCCAGTGTCGGCCTGCACGGCACGATAACGCAGGCCTAAGCGCGTGAAAATGCGCTCATAGGTTTTGTACATGTTCTGGTATTCGGCGGCGAGACCGGTTTCGTCGAGATGGAACGAATAGGCGTCCTTCATCAAGAACTCGCGCGCCCGCATGATGCCGAAGCGTGGCCGAATCTCGTCGCGGAACTTTGTCTGGATCTGATAGAAATTTACCGGCAACTGCTTGTAACTGCGAAGCTCGTTGCGAGCGAGATCGGTGATTACTTCCTCATGAGTCGGCCCGTAACAGTATTCGGCATCCTTGCGGTCGCGGAACTTCAGCAACTGATCGCCGAACTTGCCCCATCGACCACTTTCATCCCACAACTCTCGAGGCTGCACCGAAGGCATCAGTAACTCGATGGCGCCTGCGCTGTTCATCTCCTCGCGTACCACCAGCTCGACCTTGCGCAACACGCGCAAACCGAGCGGCGTCCATGTGTAAAGTCCAGCACCAATCTTGCGGACCATGCCCGCACGCAGCATCAGCCGATGGCTGGCCAATTCGGCGTCAGCCGGAACTTCCTTGACAGTGGAAAGATGAAATTGCGAAAGGCGCATTGGAGAAGGGATGCCTTGGACTGGCTGGCGGAGACGCCATGATATCCACATGACTCATCGCATGTGACGCCGCATCGTAAGCGCGACGCACGTTCCTCTGGTGAGTGCACCGGCAGCCACGAGTGTCTCAGTGCAACGAGCGAGCGGCTCAGTTGCAGAATAACTTGACCTGCCCCTGCGCTTGTTGGATCGACTGCTCTTTTATCTGCGCTTCCTCGCTGCCCTTGACCAGCGGCGCTGCCGAGGTCAAGGCAGCCAGGTTTTTGCTGGCAAGTTCGCAATTGCGCTTGATGTCCTTTTCTTCATAACCAGCGGCGCGTGCCATCGCGTGGTTTTCGCCGGCTTTTTCCTCGACGGGTTCTGGAATGCCACGCGCCTCGCCACTAGACAGCCGCAGGCGACGCGGATCCTTCGCGCTGCGCGGCGGCGGTTGGTCGGAGTAGTGATTCACTCCGTTCGCATCAACCCAACGGTAGGCGTCCGACGCGAGCGCCGCGGATGATCCAAATATGCCGCAGGCACATACTGCGACGCAGGCAAGCAGCGGTCTAGGCGAATATTTCATGGTCACTTGTGTCCTGTGGGCTTGCCGCAAGGTTGATATTCACGCCACCACCAAGGTAACGCAGCACCGTGGCTGAGACTAGCACCACGCCACCCTACATACGCGAACCAGCTTTGCACTCTCTTCGGCGGGTCCGCTTTGCTGCTATCGAGTAAACTCGGGTGCCATTCATCGAGTTGATCGGCCATGGAACAACCAGCGCCGCGAAAGCCGCACCGCGGTATATACCTGCTGCCCAACCTTTTCACCACTGCTGCAATGTTCGCCGGCTTTTTTGCGATCATTTCCGCGATCAACGCCCGTTACATAGAAGCCGCCATGGCGGTTTTCGTGGCTGGCCTGCTCGACGGCCTGGACGGACGCATCGCCCGGCTTACCAATACGCAGACCGATTTCGGCGTTCAGTACGACTCCCTGTCGGATCTGGTCAGTTTCGGGCTGGCGCCAGCGCTGGTGATGTACACATGGGCATTGTCCGATTTGAAAGGTTACGGCTCGCTGTGGGGCAAGGTCGGCTGGGCCGCCGCCTTTATTTACGCCGCGTGCGCAGCGCTTCGATTGGCGCGCTTCAATACCCAGGTTGGTGTCGCAGACAAGGCTTACTTTCAGGGATTGGCCAGCCCGGCATCGGCTGGCCTTTGCATGTCGTTCGTATGGACTATCGAGACCCGCGGTTTGCCGTTGTTTGACGAATCCTATGCACCGTGGGCGAGTTTGGTGATCGCGCTGACGGCCGGCTTGCTGATGGTCAGCAAGGTGCGCTACTACAGCTTCAAAAAGCTGCCGCTGGCGGACCGCGTGCCTTTCATCTGGATCCCCATCGCGATGCTGATTCTTGTTGCTCTCGCCGTCGATACACCACGAGTGCTGCTGGGAATTTCCGTCACCTACGTCATCTCCGGACCGGTCATGACGCTGTGGGGTCGCCTGCGTCGCCGTCGTGAACGCCGCTTGCAACGCGGCGTGTGAGAGCAAAAGTGCCTGCGCGCCACGACGATGACGACCTGCGTCGGCTCGCGGAATTGGGAATCGCGGCGCTGGACTGGCGCCACCCGCCGGCTCGTGTTCCGCGCGCGGTCATCATCGACAGCGACGGGGCTGCCACCGCAACCTTGAGTTACCTCGTGAAAGGTCTCACGGCAGTCGGGATTTCAGCGCATTTGAACGGACGGGATGCAACCGCTGCTGTGTTAGCCAATGCCGTCGTGATTCACTTCGGCGCTAGAGGTATCACGGCGTCACCCAATGCCCACACCGCGCTCGATTTGCCGCCACTCGCCGAGCTACGCGGGAACGCCGAAGCCAAGCGCCAAGTCTGGTCGCAGATTCGCGCGCTGCTGCGGAGATGATGCACGCGAACGGCGATTTCGATACCGTCGCCATAGGGATGCTCTGAGCAGGTCCGCACAGGGTCATCGATCTGTCCGCCCGCAGATCAAGGCGCGTCGGCGAAGACAGAGTGGCCGTCTGTCAAGGCGGCGCAACGCGGAACTGCGGGCAGACAGATTGGCCCCAACTTGTTGATTTCATTTGAAGGGATGATGTCCGAACGGTCCCCGAAACGACGCGCCGCTTGACCAGGCGGCCAGCCTGCACTGCACCACGCACATCGATCCGTGAACCTTTCTGACATCATGCCGCCTGCGTGGATTTGTTCAGAGCATCCCTTGCCCATGTCCGCCAACATTCACCCTGCCCCTGCCCGTTTCGAACCGATGCGGATGGAAGATGTCGATGACGTCGCGATGATCGAGCGCGTCGCGTATCCGTTTCCATGGACGGCAGGAATCATTCGTGACTGCCTGCGCGCTGGCTACGACTGCTGGTTGCTGGTCGCCAATGGCGAGAGGGTTGGCTACGGCATTGTTTCGATTGCCGCCGATGAAGCGCATCTGCTCAACATCTGCATTTCTCCGCTACACCAAGGCTGCGGCTACGGCCGCCAGTTGCTGCTCGGCCTGGTGGAATTGGCAAGGCGCCGCAGTGTAGAGCGCATCTACCTGGAAGTTCGGCCGAGCAATGGTCGCGCGATTACTCTCTACCGGACCATTGGTTTCCGCGAAGTCGGGCGTCGGCCGCGCTACTACCCAGCTGGCGATGATCGCGAGGACGCGCTTGTGCTGACTTTGGAGTTGCAGCCTGTCGCGGGCTGACCACTTCTTTTTTCGGCTGTCGCCGTCGGTCTCGCGCGAGTGCACTTTTCCGACGGGCGGATGAGTATTCGGCACGTGCGCAACCCATCACCTCGTCATCCCCGCGTAGGCGGGGACCCATTTTGATCTCGCGTCTGTGCTTGGTAGCTACCGCCAAACTGGTCAAGGGTTTCGCCGGGCTGCCGCCCGCCGCTTCGCTGATGATGGCTGTCGCCAGGTTTGTAAAGCGTTTCGCCGGGCTGCACCCGCCGCTTGGCTCTTGTGGTTGGCTTCCGCCAGACTGGTCAAGCGTTTCGCCGGGCTGCCGCCCGCCGCCCCACCTTTCTCCTCGCAGAGAAACGTGGGCCAAAGATGCGCCCTTGGCGGGTCGGTCGTGCGATCAAGCCCCACGACCGACCCGAAACGGGATGAAAGGTCACAAGCACGCAGCGTCGCTGCGTTGTCCGCCGCTTTGCGGCGGATGCTGTTGATGTTTCTTTTGCTGTTGATCCACCCGCCCGTTACTGTCGGCAAGTGCTGGACGGATTAGCCGCTTGCGGGACGCGCTGGGAGCGCGTCTTCGGCTGCGGCACAGGATGTGCCTTCAGCCGAACCCGGCCAGTGCTTGCGTACCCGCACGGCTTCACCGTGCGGGCGACAGGCCATCGGGTCGCATCTTTGGCCTACGT
>JBBSTF010000005.1:0-119660 GCA_038236135.1 Lysobacterales bacterium | reverse complement strand
TTGGCCGCGATTACTCATTTGGCCCAGCCGCGCGTGTCGACCCACTTGGCGAAGTTGAAGGAAGCAGACCTGGTTCGTGATCGCCGCGCCGGCGTTTCCGCGTACTACCGTTTCAATGGCGAGTTGCATGCGAAGGAGGAAGCCATCCTGCGCACCTTGCGCGAGCAAATGGATGATGGCCTGCTGCGCGACGACGAACTGCGCCTGCCGGGAATCCTCTCGCAACGTGCAGGCGTCGCCGGTTGGGCCGATACCGTTGCCGGCGATATGGAACGCCACTACTCGCCCGGCCGCACCTGGGAAACGCTGGCACGCGGCATGTTGCAACTGGTCGAAACGGGCGACGTGCTGGATATCGCGTCGGGCGATGGCGTACTCGCGGAACTACTCGCACCGCGCGCGCGCTCGATCCTGTGTGTGGACGCCAGCGAACGCGTTGTTGCGGCGGCCGAAGAGCGATTGAAACCCTTCGCAAATGTTGAAGTGCGGGTCGGTGACATGCACGCGCTCGATCTCGGAAAGCGCCGCTTCGATCTTGTACTGCTGATGCACGCGCTCGCTTACAGCGACCGTCCAGAACAGGTGATCGCCGAAGCCGCCAGGGTTCTCAAACCCGGCGGGCGTTTGCTGGCGACCACGCTTTCCCAACACGCACACACGACGGCGGTCGCGCCGTTCGATCATCGCAACCTCGGCTCTAAGCCCGAGCAATTACGCAATTTCGCGACTCGCGCAGGTCTCGACGTGATTACGTGCGAACGCATAACCCGCGAGCGCCGGCCACCGCATTTCGAAGTTGTATCCCTGCTCGCGAAAAAACCATGAACATCCTGCCCTGGCTGCACTCCGATCGCGTTGCCGCGCTTGAAAGCGCGCTGGTGCAACGCATCCTGATCATCGATGGCGCCATGGGCACGATGATCCAGCAGCACGGGCTTGATGAGCCAGACTATCGCGGCGAGCGTTTCGTGGATGGTCACGACAGACAGCACGTGCACGGCGATGGCTGCGGCCACGATCTCAAGGGCAATAACGACCTACTCACGCTGACCCGGCCCGACATCATCAGCGCTGTGCATGATGCTTATCTGGAAGCCGGTGCGGACCTCGTTGAAACCAACACCTTCAACGCGACGTCGATCAGCCAGGCCGACTATCACCTGCAACACGTCGTCTACGAACTCAATCGCGAAGGCGCACGCCTGGCCCGCACCAGTTGCGACGCGATGACGACGAAAACACCAGATCAGCCACGCTTCGTGATTGGCGTGCTCGGGCCAACCAGTCGTACCGCGTCGATCAGCCCCGACGTGAATGATCCGGGCTTTCGCAACACCAACTTCGACGAACTGCGCGAGACCTATCGCGAAGCAACGCGAGGCCTGATCGACGGCGGCGCCGATGTGATCATGGTTGAAACCATCTTTGACACGCTCAACGCAAAAGCCGCGTTGTTCGCCATCGAGGAAGTGTTCGACGAAATCGGTGCCCGCCTGCCAATCATGATTTCCGGGACAATCACTGATCGCTCCGGTCGCACGCTTTCCGGGCAGACTGCTGAAGCATTCTATGCATCGATGCAGCACAGCCGACCGTTGTCGATCGGTCTCAACTGCGCGCTCGGTGCCAGCGACATGCGCGAGCACGTACAAACGCTTGCGCAGGTTTCGAGCAGCTATGTCAGTGCCCACCCCAACGCTGGGCTGCCGAATGCTTTTGGCGAATACGACGAAACGCCGGAAGAAATGGCGGCTACGCTGCGCGAATTCGCGCAGAGCGGTTTGCTCAATCTGGTCGGTGGCTGCTGTGGTACCACGCCCGCGCACATCGCCGCGATCGCCGCCGCCGTGCGCGATTGCGCGCCACGCAAGCTACCTTCGGAACTGGCGATCGCCGCATGAATGAGCGCATCACCCGGCTGTCCGGGCTGGAACCGTTGCTGCTGACGCCGGACTTGCTGTTCGTCAATATCGGCGAGCGCACCAACGTCACCGGCAGCGCGCAATTTCGCAAGCTGATCAAGGAAGATCGCTATGAGGAAGCAGTGGTCGTCGCGCGCCAGCAGGTGGAAAGTGGTGCGCAGATTCTTGACGTCAACATGGATGAAGGACTGATCGATTCGGAAGCGGCGATGGTCCGCTTCCTGAATCTGATCATGTCCGAGCCCGACATCGCGCGCATCCCTGTTATGGTCGATTCATCGAAATGGAGCGTGATCGAAGCAGGGCTCAAGTGCCTGCAAGGCAAAAGCATCGTCAACTCGATTTCGCTGAAGGAAGGCGAGGAGGCCTTCATTGAACAGGCGCGCAAAGTATTGCGCTATGGCGCCGCCGCCGTGGTGATGGCGTTCGACGAGGATGGCCAGGCTGATACGGCCGAACGCAAGGTCTCAATCTGCACACGAGCCTATCGGATACTGGTCGATCAGGTCGGCTTTCCGCCGGAAGACATCATCTTCGATCCGAATATCTTCGCCATCGCGACTGGCATTGAAGAGCACGATAACTACGCCGTCGACTTCATCGAGGCGACGCGGATCATCCGAAGCACGCTGCCGCATTGCCATGTCTCTGGCGGTGTATCCAACGTGTCGTTCTCGTTCCGTGGCAACGAAACGGTGCGCCAGGCGATCCACGCGGTGTTTCTCTACCACGCGATTGGCGCCGGCATGGACATGGGCATCGTCAACGCAGGTGCCTTGCCCATCGTCGACGACCTTGATCCGGAACTGCGCGAACGCGTCGAAGACATCGTGCTCAATCGACGCAGTGATGGCACCGAACGCTTGCTGGAAATTGCCGAGCGCTATCGCGCCAAAAAAGGCGAAGCGGTTGTCGAAAACCTGGCCTGGCGATCATTACCGGTGAAAGAGCGGCTCGCCCATGCGCTGGTGCACGGCATCGACGCGCACGCCGAAATCGACGCCGAGGAAGCGCGCCAGCTCTCGTCGCGACCGCTCGATGTGATCGAAGGTCCGCTGATGGATGGCATGAACATCGTTGGCGACCTGTTCGGTGCCGGCAAGATGTTCCTGCCACAAGTTGTCAAGTCGGCACGGGTAATGAAGAAAGCAGTCGCCTGGTTGTTGCCTTATATCGAAGCAGAAAAATTGCGCACTGGCGATGCTGGCAAGTCGAACGGAAAGATCGTGATGGCGACGGTCAAGGGTGATGTCCACGACATCGGCAAGAACATCGTCGGCGTGGTCCTTCGTTGCAATAATTTCGATGTCGTCGATCTTGGCGTGATGGTGTCGGCGCAAAAAATCCTCGACGCCGCGCGAGCGGAGAACGCCGACATGATCGGCTTGTCTGGCTTGATCACGCCATCGCTGGAAGAAATGGGTCATGTCGCCCGCGAGATGCAGCGCCAGGGTTTTGAACTGCCGCTTCTGATTGGCGGGGCGACGACCTCGCGTGCACATACGGCGCTGAAGATTGAACCGCACTACAAATCGCCCACGGTGTGGGTCAAGGATGCATCGCGCGCGGTCGGCGTCGCACAAATGCTGATCTCGAAAGATCTGGTCGACGATTACCTGAAGAAACTGCGTGTGGAGTACGCGGAGATTCGCGAACGCCACAAAGATCGCGGCAAAGCCAAGCGTCTGGTCACTTTAGCGAAAGCGCGTGGGCAGGCCTTCGTTCCCGACTACGCCGACTACACGCCGGTCGCGCCGAAGCAGCCCGGTATCCATGTCTTCGATGACTATCCATTGCAGAAATTGGTCCACTGCATCGACTGGACGCCATTTTTCAACGCCTGGGAACTCGCCGGGCGCTATCCGGCGATACTCGACGACAAGGTGGTTGGTACGCATGCAAGCGAGCTGTTCGCCGATGCGCAGAAAATGCTCAAAAAAATCGTCGACGAGCGATGGCTTGCGGCACGCGGCGTGTTTGGACTGTGGCCCGCGCAACGAATCGGTGATGACGTCGTCGTCGAAGCAAGCGAGGGCAAAACGCAACTGCACTTCCTGCGCCAACAGGTAGACAAGCCGGTCGAGCGACCCGACTTCAGTCTTGCTGATTTCATTGCGCCGAATGAATCCGGACAAAAGGACTGGATCGGCGGCTTTGCCGTTACCGCCGGCATCGGCATCGATGAACACATCGCACGTTTCGAGCGCGATCACGATGACTATTCCGCGATCATGCTCAAGGCATTGGCGGATCGCCTCGCCGAAGCGTTCGCCGAACATCTGCACGAGCGAGTGCGTCGTGAATTCTGGGGCTACCAGCCTGATGAAGAACTAAGCAACGAAGACCACATCGCCGAGAAGTATGCCGGCATTCGTCCAGCGCCCGGCTACCCGGCTTGCCCGGATCACACCGAGAAGGCGACACTGTTTTCACTGTTGGACGCGACGAAGAACGCAGGCATCGAACTCACCGAAAATTTCGCGATGTTTCCGACCGCAGCGGTCTCCGGCTGGTATTTCGCCCATCCGAAAAGCCAGTATTTCGTCGTCGGCAAGATCAGCCGCGAACAGGTCGACGACTACGCCCGTCGCAAGGGGTGGAGCCGCCTCGAAGCCGAGCGGTGGCTGGCACCGAACCTCGACTACGACCCGGAATAGTCGGCGGACCAGCCGTCCTTGTCGAAGAACCATTTGGGCTTTAGCATCGACGCCTTCCTGCTCGGTTGCTGGTCGCAGACCGAGTTCAACACTGCCGCCGAGATCGCCGTGGTCATCCAACGAATTGAAATCGTCCAGGCCGGAATTTGCCTGGGGTGCGTAGGCCTGATCTTCGGATTGATGATGGCAATTCCGATGGTTCTGTTCGGGGTGAACGCGCCGCCTTCGAGCGAACTATCCGGATCCAGCATTTGGAGCCGGGCGGAGTATTTCTACCGCATACCGATTCTCTATGGAGTGGTGTCGTTAATCGTCGGCAGCCTCGGCGCGGCAACCTACAACCTGGTCGCCAGGGTTGTTGGAGGTATCAGAATCAACGTTGATCAATGAGTGCCGCCGCCCTTTGGCGCAGCCGGCGCTCGACTGGCGGGCACTTCGGCAGAGCGGCGATGGCGCAACTCGACGACCAGGTTGTAGACCGATACAAACGCAGGAAACAGGTTCGCCATCACACCGACCGAATCGTTCTTGCCGAAGGTGAAATAGCTGACCAGCAGGGCGCTGCCAAAAACGGAAAGCCACCAGAACGCGAGCGGCATGTGAACTCGGCCCATTTTTCGCGTGGCGTACAACTGCACGAACCAGCGACTTGTGAACAGAAAGACGCCGAGGTAGCCGATCAATTTCCACGGCGTCACGCCGATGGAGTGAATGTGGAACAACACGTCATTCATGGCGCCCCCGGAATAGTGCTTGTGCTTGCCAGTACAGTTGCGATCAGCCGTCGCGCTCAGCCAGCCAATTGTGGATCGCGGGCGGTACGTCGCGCTGGGCGCGGCCCGAAACGTAGATGCCGATGTGGCCGCCCTTGAACGCGATCTGCGTGTAGTCCTTGGATGCGGTCGCGTTGGCCAGCGCGCGCGAAGCGGCCGGCGGAACCAGGTGATCCTGCTCAGCGAAAATATTGAGAATCGGCAGTTTCAGCGTGGAAAGATCCACCTTTTTGCTGCCGATCTTGAGTCCACCCTTGAGCAGCTTGTTGCCTTGGAAGAAATCGCGGGTGAACTCGCGGAACGCTTCGCCTGCCTGGTCGGGTGAATCGAAAATCCACTTCTCCATGCGCAGGAAATTTTCCATCTCGTCCTTGTTGTCGAGGATATCGACAAGACCGATGTACTTCTGTTGGAACAGCCGAACCGGCTTGAGCGTCAAATAGGTGTAATTCATCATGTCGGCGGAAATGTTGCCCATGGTGTTGACGCACAGATCGATGTCGATCTTGCGCGACCACTGGCTGAGCATGTTGTCCGGCGTGTGGAAATCGACCGGTGTCACCATGGTGATCAGGTTGCGTACCTTCTCGGGATAGATTGCCGAGAAGCACAGAGAGAATGCACCGCCCTGGCATATGCCGAGCAGGTTGATCTTCTTCACGCCCGCGTATTTCGCGACCGCGTCAACACTGCGCCGGATATAGCCGTTGATGTAGTCGTCCAGGTTCAACCAGCGGTCCGCGCCATCGGTATAACCCCAGTCGATCAGGTACACATCTTCACCTTGTGCGAGCAGGTTACGCACCAGTGATTTGTCTTCCTGCAGATCGACCATATACGGGCGATTGACCAGTGCATAGACGATCAGCGTCGGTGTTTTCGCCGTTGGCTTCTTGTCGCCAAGGAAGCGATAGACCACCACCTTGTCTTCTCGATAGATCTCTTCCTTGTCGGTCACGCCGAAATGCACTTCATCCATGCTGCGCAAGGTCTTAAGGCCCGCCGCGAGTTTGCGTTGCATGGTGACGGCTTCGTTGAAAGCCTTGGTCGGGTCGATCTGGATCATGTTCATCGGGTTTTTCTCCGGTCGTGCGTGAGCAGGCTCACGTCACTACGTTGATGGCGGTTTCTGCTTGTTCGCCGAAGGTGGAAATCAGGACTTGGCCGCGCTCTTGCGCGTCGCCTTTTTCGATTTCTTCGAGCTTCGTGCGAGCTTGGATTCGCTCTTTGTCGCGGTCTTCGCGGCTTCCGCGAAACGCGCAATGCTGGCTGCGAACGAAGCTGGCTTGGCGTCGCTCGATTCGCGCGCCTGTGATTTCTTCGCTGGCGCCACTTTCGTGTTGGCCGTCTTGGAACGATGAGCAGACTTCGGTGTGCGCTTGCTGGCGCGCTTGGCGACTGGCTGACGAGCACGCGGAGTTTCCTTGCGCAGGCTGCTACCGAGTTCCGATCCCGATTCCGATTCCGACGCGGTTTGCACTGGCGCGTTCCCAGCGGACTTTCCCTCGCGCAGCGCCTTTACTTCGGCACGCAGTCTGGCGACTTCGACCTGCAATTCGGCGATCGTGCCCGCCTCGTTGGAAGCTCGGAACTCCCGACGCAGTTCCTGCAATCGCTTGCCGATGCTGTTGACTTCACTGCGCGTGGGCATACCGAGTTCGCCCGTCGTGCGCTCGGTTTCCTTCTGCATGTAGCTGCGCAACGCCATCTGCGCGTTGGCATAGTCGCCGTACGCCTGGCTGAACTCTGGCGACAGCGCCACCTCGGCGTAACCTTCCTCCGCTGCATCGACCCAGAAATCGTAGAACGCGCGTGGCGTATCGATCGTTTTGTCCGAATCGCTGCGGTTAGACAGTCGCGTCTGGAAAATCTGGTTGCCGCGCTGCGCCGCCCTCGACATCTGTGCCTGGTAGGCCTTGGATTTTTCCTGGAAGTCCATCAACGCCAGGAAACCTTTCTGAATCTGTTCCTGGCGTTCACGCGACATGCCGAATGTCGGCAGTTGCAGCATCGCCTGCGCGTCGGCCATTGCCGGCGACGACATTAACTGATTGGCCATCTGCTCGAAACCCTTGGCGCCATTGCCGCCGAAATCGCGGAATGCAGACAGCAGCGGATTCTCACTCCCCGACGCTGTCGCATTTTTTACTGCATCCAGCCACGGGTTGGTGTCACCGGGCGCGCTGGACGCCTGCCCCGGCATGCCGGCAGTGGCCATGGTCTGCAACATTGCGAAGTAATTCTTCATGCTCGCAGCCATGCGTTCGGCAACGTCGTTGTTGGAACTGCCATCGGTCTTGCCGTCCGTAGTGAACGCGCGCGTCATCGCCTCGAACGGGTTGACCGGGGCGGTAGCGAAGGGATTCGCCATGTTGGCAAACGGGTTCGCGGCTGGCATGAATGGATTGGCCGCAGCTGCGCTGGGCCAGACGCTGCCAAATGGATTGGCGGCGACTTGACCCGTCGGCGTCTGCTTGAGCGCGTCCATGTACTGCTGCGCCATCGCCGTCCAATCGGGCATGCCGGGAGTCCTGGCGTTGAAATCAAACATCGTTGTCTCCGTCAAATATCTTGCTTGTAAGGTTGCAAGGGGGGTTGCGCGCAACCGCACGGATGGCGCGCACGGCGGTCGAGCGGTTGCGCGTGTAGACATACACCGTCGCGGGAGGCACGTTGAACCAGGCTACGCTGGCGCGGCGGGCGCTGAGGTCGAGTTCGTCGAGCAGTTCGCGCGAGACCGGCCCGACTGGGCCGTATGTGAACTGGATGAAGCGGCCTGAAGGTTGCAGCACATTGAACGAGGCGACCAGGATTTCGCGCTGGATGTCGCGACTCATTGATAGCAGGCCAAGGCCGCTCACGACGGCATCAACCCCGCTGAACTCGGCAAATTTTTCACGGGCGACCAGCGCCGCCACGTTGCGTGCGTCACCACGAACCACGCGCGTTGCCGGAAACTGGCGCTTCAACATGCGGTGCAAGGCGCCGTTGAGCTCAACCACCATCAGCTGGTCTGGTTTGACGCCGTGTTCGAGCAATCCGCGGGTGAAGACACCCGTGCCGCCACCCAACTCGATGATGCGTTCGGCAGATTCCGGCAACTGCGCGATCATCGCGCGGGCAAGAACACGACTGGAAGGAGCAAGCGCCGCGATTGCACGGGGATTTCGCAGCCACTGCTGAAAAAACGCCCAGCGAATGGGCATGTCGCGGATCGAAGCTGCGTCTATTGCCGCGGCAGCGGAAGAATGGCGACGTTGGGTCATCAGAATCCCGGTTGCGACAGCGGCCATGATAACGCAGTGCAGCAAAATCGCACTGGGAGCCTTGGAAGGCAGCTATCGGATGCTGAAAATAGAAAGCCCCGCGACAGTCGGGGGAGATCGTCGCGGGGCCGGGTTGCCGATAGCGAGGGGGCGCTACCGGCAGGGGGACTGGTTTGGTGTGTGCGCTTGCGGGCTAATCACTGATCCCGATCGTAGTAGCCGTCGCGATCGTCGCGGCCATCGCTGTAGCTGTAGCGATCATCCTGCCGATCGCCATAGTCGTTGTGGCGTCCACGATAGTTTCCTCGATCTCCGTAGTGACTGCCGCGGCCACGGTATCCGCGGTCATTGCGGACGTAATACACCACTCGGGACGGACGATAGTAATTACTGCCGCCGTAATAGCTTCCATATGACGGACGGTAGTACGGCTGGTAGTACGGGTCGTTGTACGAGGAATAGTACGGAGAGCCGCCATATCCATAACCACCGTACGAGGAGTAGCCGCCACCGGCGTAGCCACCCCACTGACTTCGGTGATGGCCATAGTCGCTATAGCCGATGCCGATGCCCGGAACCGCGATGCTGATTCCGAATGAGCCGCGCGCGAATGCAGACGGTGCAGCGACACACATCGCTATCATTGCCAGCAGAGCCAAGGCCGACCGGTGCAGGCGAGAGAGGCGGAACATGGACATATCGACAACCTTTAGGATGGCGGGATCGACGGCGATGCTGGCGGCCCCGCACTGAATCACCGCTTAGTAAAAAATGAACGCCGTGAAGGCAACGTCAATCCGCCTCGGATGGTCATCGATGTCGGAGTTCGTAACCGACGTGGATGCGCGGGTTGCGCTCGAAATCAAAGCCGATGGTGGCTGCGCTCACATCCTCGATATCGAACTGCGGCAATGCGTCGCGGTCCAGTTTGAAACGCCGATTGTTATTGGAAAACAGGATCAGCCCTTGTTCCGACAAGCGTTCCCGGCATCGTTGCAGCAAGGCCACGTGGTCGCGTTGTACATCGAAATCTTCGGCACGCTTGGAGTTCGAGAACGTCGGTGGGTCGACAAAGATCACGTCGTACTCGCCGCGTTCGTGCTCCAGCCACTCCAGCGCGTCTGCCTGAAACAGGTCGTTGCAATCATCGCGATAACCGTTCAAGGCCAGATTGCGGCCCGCCCAGTCGAGATACGTGCCCGACAAATCGACGCTCGTCGTGCTCACGGCACCCGCCGCCGCCGCGTGCACGCTCGCTGTTGCGGTGTACGCGAACAAATTGAGAAACCGTGCACCACGAGCCAGCGTCTGCAAGCGTAGTCGTAGCGGTCGATGATCCAGGAAAAGCCCGGTGTCGAGATAGTCATGTAGGTTGACCAGCAGGCGCTGGCCGCCTTCGATGACGATCAGGAATTCGCCCCGCTCGTCCATGCGCCCGTACTTGCTGCCGCCCTTGCCGCGTGAGCGCGTTTTTACGACGGCGCGCTGGCGCGGCACTTCAAGCGCAGCACACGCGCCTTGCACCAGTTCGGCGAGACGCGCGCTGGCGATGTGTTCGGGAATATCCTTGGGAGGCGCATATTCCTGGATGTGCAGCCAGGTCTGCGGGTGGGCGTCGGGGTGCTCGGCCGGAACGCCGACGTAAATGTCGATCGCGGCGGCGTATTCGGGCAGGTCGGCGTCATATACGCGCCAGGCATGGATGCCTTCGCGCTCGATGCGCTTGCGATGGTGCTTGGCGTTCTTCTTGATGCGATTGGCGACGGCCTGCGCGCCCTCACTGAGAGGCTTTTGCTCTGGCACTCGCGGCACCGAATCACCGCCGATTCCGTAGCGATAGAAGCGACACTCCAACGCGCCGTTGTACAGGGTGTAGCGCTTTTCCGAACGCAGTCCGACCGCTCGAGCAAGCGCTTCATCGGATGTGATCAACGCCAGCGTCCAACCATCGAATTCCGCGCGGGCACGATCGCCCAGCGTGCGATACAGCGGCGCGAGCGCTTCCTGCTGGCCGATGCGCTCGCCGTACGGCGGATTACAGATGATCAATCCCGGCAGCAAGCAATCCACAGGTTTGCTCAACTGCGCGACGTGCTGGTGCGCGATACGGATGATCTCAGCGAGGCCGGCCGATTCGACATTGCGCTGTGCTTGCGAGATGACGCGCAAGTCGGCGTCGTAGCCGAAGTAGCGCGGGGTCTGTTTAGCCATGCCGGCTTTTTCACGGGCTTTCGCGTCCTCGATCAGAGCACCCCACAATCCCTCATCGTGGCCGAGCCAACCGCTGAAACCCCAGTAGTCGCGGCGAAGGCCAGGCGCCACGTCGGCCGCCATCAGCGCCGCCTCGATCAACAACGTACCCGCACCGCACATCGGATCGACGATAGCGCCGCCCGCTTCTGCAATCGCTGGCCACTCGGCGCGAATCAACATCGCGCAAGCAAGATTTTCCTTGATCGGTGCCTCACCCTGGCCAATACGCCAGCCGCGTCGATGAAGTGGAGAACCGGAAAGGTCCAGCGACAACAAGGCGCGATTCTTGCGTAGCAGCAAGTTGATGCGGATGGACGGCTGTGACGTGTCCACGCTGGGTCGCTCGCCTTCGCGCATGCGGAACTGGTCGACAACCGCATCCTTGGCCTTCTGGGCGAGATAGCGCGTGTGGGTCAACGTGCTGGCGTTACTGACCGCGTCGACCGCGAGCGTCCCGGTGACGGCGAGGTGTTTACTCCAGTCGACTGCTTGCACGCCGTCGTAAAGCGCGTCTTCGTTCGGCGCGTCAAACTCGGCCAACGGCATCAACACGCGACTGGCCAGTCGCGACCACAAACAAGCGCGATACGCCGCCGCGATGCCGCCGCCAAAATGCACGCCGGCCAGCGCCTCGCGCACCTCGTCGGCACCCAGCGCGATCAGCTCGTCGCGCAGTAGATATTCCAGACCTTTCGGACACGTTGCAAAAAACATATCAGTCGATCGCGATCAGCAACTGGCGGAATGCTTCCGCGCAGTATTCGACGTGGTC
This sequence comes from Lysobacterales bacterium, assembly GCA_038236135.1. Classification (GTDB taxonomy): domain Bacteria; phylum Pseudomonadota; class Gammaproteobacteria; order Xanthomonadales; family Rhodanobacteraceae; genus Dokdonella. Next base: position 108,017 of record JBBSTF010000005.1, on the reverse strand, counting down.
GACCAGGCGATGGGTATCGTCGACTAGATGCAAGGTGTCGCCGCGCGCCCGCGCGAACTTGATTGCATCATCCACGGGACACAGCTCGTCGCGCCATCCGTGCACCAACACGGTCGGGACGCGCGCGGCGTCGAACACCTTTGGATAGCCTTCAATCGCCACCGGCAACGCGATCAGGAACAGCCCATCGCAGGCGCGAGCAAGCGAAGCCAATCCCGACGTATAGGCACCCATACTGGATCCGCCAAATACAACGCGACCCTCACGCGGAGTCTGCTCCAGCGCGCGACCAATGCGTCGGCTGATTTGCAAAGGATCGTGGGTTGCATCGAGATCGAGATAATCCGGTCGAATTGAAGCCCAACCCTGCTCTGCTGCGACCCGTGCCAACGCCGTGACCTTGGTCGCCTGCGGCCCACTTTCCAGGCCGTGCGAGAGGATGACCGTACCTTTCATGGTGGTGCTGTTGCCAAACTCGGAAGGGCGGCGATGCTACCACTTGCCCTGTTTCGCAATCATGCCAAGCTTCCCACCCATGGACATCCACCAAACTCCCCTGCCCTACGAAGAACGCCTGCCGCAACGCGCACCCGCGTCAATCGACCTGGTGGTGATGCATTGCACCGAATTGCCTGATCTCGCCATGGCACGGCAGTACGGCGAGGCTGTGCATTACCCGGCGACGCAGACCGGCAATAGCGGTCACTACTATGTTGATCGCGATGGCGCGGTCTATCGCTATGTCGCCGACACGCGTGTTGCCAATCACACGCGCGGCTACAACCCGCGTTCGATCGGCATCGAGATGATCAATCTTGGCCGCTATCCAGACTGGAAAAACTCGCGCCACCAAGCGTTCACCGAGCCTTATACCAAGGCCCAGATCGACACGCTGCTCGCACTGCTGCGCCAGTTGAAGACCGATCATCCCAACCTGCGCTACATCGCCGCGCACGCCGATCTTGATCGTCGGCTGGAACCGGCCAGTGACGATGCCAGCGTCATGTTGCCGCGCCGTGTCGACCCCGGCCCCCTGTTCCCGTGGACCGAAGTGGTTGCCGGCAGCGGCCTGAAGCGGTTGATTCCACCCGCTGACGAGAGCCAGTAAACGGCCACCGAAGTTGCGGCGGCTATACTGACGCGCCGCAACATGATGAATCCGCGCGTATGAGCCAACCCGCTGCCGAACTCGTCCCCCTGTTGCAACTGGAACGGCTGGAAGACAACCTGTTTCGTGGCGAAAGCCGCGACATCGGCACGCGTTTCGTGTTTGGTGGTCAGGTTCTTGGCCAGGCACTGTCGGCCGCGCAGCAGACCGTTCCCGAAGAACGCGCGGCGCATTCGCTACATGCCTATTTCCTGCGCGCTGGCGACATCAAGGCGCCCATCGTCTACACCGTCGAACGTACCCGCGATGGCGGCAGCTTTTCTATGCGACGGGTAACCGCGATTCAGCACGGCCAGACCATCTTCAACGCCGCTGCATCGTTCCAGACCCCTGAAGACGGTTTCGAGCATCAGGCGAGCATGCCGGAAGTGCCGGCGCCCGAGGATATCGTGCCGCCACCACCGTTGCCGGAAGAACAATTTGCGAAGCTGCCGACCAAGCTGCAACGCTGGTTGCGCCGCGCTGGCCCATTTGAATTTCGTCCCGTCTACCCGCGCGATGAGTTGAAGCCGGTCAAGCGTCCGCCGTTTAACCAAGTCTGGTTCCGATTCACCGAAACCGCGCCGGATAGCGACGTGATGCACCGCGCGATGCTGGCCTATGCGTCAGACTTTCACCTCATCGTCACCAGCATGTTTCCGCATGGGGTGTCGTTCCTCCAATCGAATGTACAGATCGCCAGCCTGGATCATGCGATGTGGTTTCATCGCCCATTCCGCGTCGATGAGTGGTTGCTCTATTCCTGCGACAGCCCGACAGCGCAAGGTGGGCGCGGCTTGGCGCGGGGCCAGTTCTTTGATCGGGCCGGTCGGCTTGTGGCATCCACCGCGCAAGAAGGACTGATAAGGATCAAGGGCGACGAATGAGACAGATCTACACATCTCCACGTGCCGAGAACGTTGACCGCGTCGTCGAGTTGCTCCAAAAGGCGGGCATCCAGACCACGCTGACCAATCGCATTGGCTGGAAAGGCGGTCATTGGAAGCGTTTCAGTTACAGCTCGGGCGGCAACGAACGCGACACATGGCCCCAAGTGTGGGTGGTCAATTCCAACGACCAGACTCAGGCGCGTCAGATTCTGCGCGAGGTCGGCCTTGAACCTGCCGTGCGTTTCGCTGACGAACTGGCCATGTCGCGCAGCGTGCCCGACGTCGCACGCGCACGAGCGGAGGCGAGCAAGCGCTTCAAACTGATCATTCTGGCGCTGGTGACCGGCGTTATCGTATTGATCGCGCTGTTCCAGTTCTCGCGCTGATCGGTGACGTCGGGTGAGCATCGACGTGCGTTCGCAAACGGTGCGGCTGTTCCAGACCTTGCCGCATGACTGCGGATACTTCGCCGACCGCACGGCGCAGAACCTGGTTATCGATCCCGCTGCACCCAACCTGGCGCAGGTGTACGACAACGCGTTGACGCGCGGCTATCGGCGCGCAGGTAACCATGTCTATATGCCGCGTTGCGCGGCCTGCAATGCCTGCACGCCGGTACGTGTGCCGGTGACGATGTTCAAACCGAATCGTAGCCAGCGCCGTTGCCTTGCGCTGAACACCGACGTGCAGATGGCAATCACGAAGGCAGGCTACAGCGATGAGCGTTTCGCGCTCTACCAGCGCTATCTTTCATCGCGCCACAGCGGCGGCGGCATGGACGACGCCACGCCGGATGATTTCGAGAAATTTCTGTATACGGATTGGAGCCCGACCTGCTTCATCGAGTTCCGGATAGAGGCAACTCTGATCGCCGTCGCCGTCACCGATGCCTGTTCGAATGGATTGTCGGCGGTTTACAGCTGGTTTGATCCCGACCTGCTTGGTCGCAGCCTTGGCACGTTGGCAATCCTCAGCCAGATCACACTGGCCCGCGCGAACAAGCTCGACCATCTGTATCTTGGCTTCTGGATCGCCGGCCACCCGAAGATGGATTACAAGGCCCGATATCGCCCACTCGAAGCCTTGCGAAATGGTGTCTGGCAACCACTTCAAGCTCAATCCAATCCCTGACTGGAACAACCATGTCGCTCGACCCACAAACCCGCAATCGCATCGAAACCCTGCTCGCCAGCAAGCGTGTGGTCCTTTTCATGAAGGGCAATCGCCAGGCACCCGCGTGCGGTTTTTCCGCCGCCGCGATTGGTCGCCTCGATGACATCATCGACGACTACGAAACTTGCGACGTGCTCGGCGATGAAGCCATGCGTCAAGGCATCAAGGACTATGGCAACTGGCCGACAATTCCGCAGCTGTATGTCGATGGTGAGCTGGTCGGCGGCTCGGACATCATCCAGGGCATGCATGATTCCGGTGAACTGCACGCGCTGCTGGGTGCGCAAGCGCCAGATCGTACACCGCCGGAAATCAGCATTTCCGAGCGCGCCGTCGAAATCATTCGCCAGTCGCTTGGCGACAGTGACAACGCCCACCTGCTGCTCGCCATCGACGCGAAATTCCAGCCGCAATTCCAGATGCTGGAGAAATTGACCGGCCGCGAAATCGTCTCGCGATCAAACGGTTTGGACGTCTATTTCGACCTCGCCAGCGCGCAGCGTGCGCGTGGTGCGACTATCGACTGGGTGAAATCCGGCCATGGCGAAGGCCTTTCGATTCACCTCCCACTTGGCCCGCAACCTATCCGCGCCCTCGATGTACGACAACTGCGCGAACGCATGACGTCTGGCGATATCACCGTGATCGACGTGCGGCCGTTGTCGGATCGCGAGTTCGCGCCGTTCGCCGGTGCGCAGGTGCTTGACGACGCCAGTCACGCGGCATTGACCGCGCTGCCGAAGGACACCCCCCTCGCATTCCTTTGCCATCACGGCAACTCCAGCCGACAGGCCGCCGAGTATTTTCGTGGCCAGGGCTTCAAGGCTCTGTGGAATGTCGAAGGCGGCGTCGATGCCTGGGCACGCGACGTTGATCCGTCGTTCCCGCGCTACTGATTAAACGCGTCCATCACAATGAGTGAAACCTCCGAGCCGCTGGACCGCGGCGGCCTCAGCGCGACGATTGTCGCGTTCCTGATGTGGGGCGTGTTTCCGCTCTACTGGCATTTGCTGAAATCGGTGCCAGCGTTCGAGATCATCGCCAACCGCATAGTATGGGCAGCCGTGTTTTTGTTGGCTTGGCTGTTCTTCAAGCAAGGCAACCGCTGGTGGCGCGATGTGCTCTCGAGACGTGGCGTCGCCGGCTGGCTGGCGGTCAGCAGCCTTTTTATCGCGTTCAACTGGGGGCTTTACATCTGGGCTGTCAACGCAGGTCATGTCGTTGAAACCAGCCTCGGTTATTTCATCAACCCGCTGGTCAACGTGGTGTTCGGGGTGTTGTTCCTGCGCGAGCGACTCAACCCGCGCCAATGGTGCGCGATCGCGATTGCGGCTGCGGGGGTGTTGTGGCTGACCGTGCACCACGATGGCGTGCCGTGGATCGCCCTGTCGCTGGCGTTGTCGTTCGCAATCTACGGCTTGATCCGCAAACAGGTCGCCGTTGATGCCGTGCCCGGCCTTGCCATCGAGAGTGTCTACTTGCTGTTACCGGCGATTGCCTGGCTGTTCTGGCAGGCCAGCCAGGGCAGCCTGCATCTGGGGCACAGCGGTACTAACATCGCCCTGCTGTTGATCCTCGGCGGCGGCCTCACTGCGCTGCCGCTGATCGGTTTTGCCTACGGCACGCGACGCATTCCATTCACCTTGGTCGGCATGCTGCAGTACATCGCACCGACTTTGCAGCTGTTAATCGGGATCTGGATCTTCCACGAACCTTTTGACCGCAACCAGTTGATCGGTTTCGCCGGCATCTGGGCCGCACTGGCGATCTACGCACTCGATGGCGTCTATCGCTCGCGCCGCAATCGCGCTCCCGCCCTACCCGCCGTCGTCGCCGAAGCAGCGACGTGTACGGAGCAGAAAGACTAATTCCCCTCCCCCAGCGACAAAAACCCTCGTCATTCCTGCGAAGGCAGAGGCGATTTTCAACAGCCGTAGGCTGGTCAATCCATTTTGACCTTCGTCACGTGACTGACAGAACAGCAAAATCAGAATGGATTCCTGCCTTCGCACACTGCTGTCCGGAACGTTTCGGCCAGTATGGTTCGGCAGCCATAAAAACTCGTCGTCATCCTCGCGAAAGCGGGGATCCATTTTGATTTTTCTGTAGATTCAATGACTTGCTGAAGATGAAAATGGATTGACCAGCCTCCGGCTGTTGAAAAGCGCCTCCGCTTTCGCGGGAATGACGAGATTGAAGGGTCATTTCTCAGCGCGAAATTGAAGTCGCCCGCACCGCAAGAGCTGTGAATACGATGCGCAGCAACAGCTGCGACCCATCGCACGAAATCGTTCCGGACAGCAGTGTGCCTTCGCAGGAATGACGAGTCTAGGCGGTCTAAGCAGGACCAATTCTGCCGCACTCCCATTTGCGGCGGCAGCTGATCGAGTTATTTCGCAGTCCAGCGTTTCAACCAGGCATTCACTGTGTGATGCCAAAGCACGCTGTTCTGCGGCTTCAGCACCCAATGGTTTTCGTCCGGGAACACCAGGAGTTCGCTTGCAATGCCGCGGCGTTGCAACGCGGTGAACGCCGAAAGGCCCTGTACCGTGGGAATGCGGAAATCCTTTTCGCCCTGCACCACCAACATTGGTACGCGCCAGTCCTGGATGTGGTTGCGCGGATTGAACTTCTCGTAAGCGTCAGGCTGTTCGTAAACGGTACCGCCGTTTTCCCATTCCGAGAACCACAGTTCCTCGGTGGCTAGACCCATCGAGCGCGTGTCGAACACGCCGTCGTGGTTGACCAGGCACTTCCACGGCTGATTCCAGTTGCCGGCGATCCAGTTGATCATGTAGCCGCCGTAGGACGCGCCCAGCGCACAGGCGCGGTCGCCATCAAGCCAGTCGTATTTTGACAACGCGGCTGCCCAGCCTTTCTGGAGGTCAATCAGCGGCTTGCCACCCCAGTCATTGGAAATCGAGTCGGTGAATGCCTGCCCGTAACCGGTAGAACCATGGAAGTTGACGGTGACCACGGCAAAGCCCTGCCCCGCATAGGTTTGTGGATTCCAGCGATAGCTCCAGCTATTCGTCATCGCGCCTTGCGGTCCGCCATGGATGATGAAGGCCACCGGGTATTTCGTACCCGGCGTGAAGTCGGCCGGCTTGACGACATAGCCCTGCACGTCTTCATCGTTGTAACCCTTGAAGGTGAAAAATTCCGACGCGCCCACCGACACGCCAGCTAACTTGTCGGCGTTGACGTGGGTCAACTGCTGCAATTGGCCGCCATTGGTATTCATTGCCCACAAATCGGTAGGATGTTGCAGGGTCTGGATGCCGATCACGATCTTGTCCTTGCCGACGGCAATGCCACTCACCGCACCTTCAAGCAGCAGCTTGGTGACCTTTCCGCTGGCGACATCAACGCCAAAAAGCGGATGCTGGCCTTCGTCGTCGGTCGCCAGGTAAAGCGTGCGACCATCAGCCGATTCGGTGAGTGCTGATGCCGAGCGATCCCAATCTGGCGCGACCGAGCGCACAGCACCCGTCGCCAGATCCATCGCCCTGATGTCGAAACGGTCGGCTTCGAAACCGGGCCGCTTCATGGCGAGGTAGTACAAGGTCTTTCCATCGGTGGACGGCAACGGATTTCCATCCCACGCAAGGTTCGCCGCGGTCAGGTTTTTTGGCGCGGCCGATCCATCAACAGGCACGCTGTAAACGTCGAAATTGGTTGACCAGGCTTCGGTTTTGCCGGCGATACGTGCGTTGAAGTAGACGGTGTTTCCATCGGGCGAGAAGGCGTACTCGCTATCGTCGCCAAATGGCTTGGAAGGCACATCGCCGTCGATGCCGCGAGTCAGCAGCCGCGCTTCGCCGAACCGGCCGTTTGTGCCGAGGTCGGCCACGAACAGCTGGTTGCGGCGACCGTCTGACCAAGTATCCCAGTGACGAACAAACAAGCGGTCGTAAAGCATGCCAGTAGCTTTGTCCTTGGCCTTGGCATCGAGCTTTTGCTTGGTGCAGGCGAGATCCGCGCAGTCCGTGAATACAGACATCGAGGCCAGCAGGTGCTTGCCATCGGGCGACAATTTGTAGCTGTCGACGTCCAGTGGGAAGTTCGTGACCGGTTGAGCTTTTCCACCTCTGGTCTGTTGCCAAAGCTGGCTGACGCCATCCTTGGCCGCCAGGAAATACACGCTGCCGCCATCGGCTGACCAGGCCGGGCTGTTCGCGTTCAGGTCATTGGCGGTCCAACGCTGCGGCGCGCCACCGGCGACCGGCATCGTCCAGATGCTGTTACGACCCTTGTTGGCGGCGTAGTCGGTCTGGCGCAGTTGCCAAACAAGGGTGCTGCCATCGGGTGAAAGCTTCTGTCCGCTCAGCCGATCAAGATTGGCGAGCGTTTCAACATCGAACGGCTTGTCGGCCGCGACAGCGGCGCAAGCGAAGCAGGCAAATGCTACGGCGACGGGTAGCAATCTCATGGGCGTGGCTCCGAAACAACGGGAAACCAAGTCTATCTCAGTCGTCTTGAACTCAAGCCGGTAGACGGCGAATCCTGGCTCCAAGCGAACCGAGCTTTTCCTCGATGTTCTCGTAGCCGCGATCAATGTGATAGACGCGATCGACGATGGTCTCGCCATGCGCAACCAGCCCCGCCAGCACCAGCGACGCTGACGCACGCAAATCAGTCGCCATCAACTGCGCGCCGGTGATGTGCTCGGCACCCTTGATGATTGCGGTATTGCCTTCGATACGGATGTCGGCGCCCAGCCGCTGCAACTCCAGCGCATGCATGAAGCGGTTCTCGAACACGGTCTCGGTGATGATACCGACCCCTTCGGCCACGCAATTGAGCGCAGTGAACTGTGCCTGCATATCAGTGGGAAACGCCGGATAGGGCGCGGTGACGAGATTCACGGCCTTGGGCCGGCGACCACGCATGTCCAATTCGATCCAGTCCTCGCCGGTGTTGATATGCGCCCCGGATTCTTCGAGTTTTAAAAGCACCGCGTCGAGTGTGCGCGGACGCGCGCGCTTACACATGACCCGACCACCGGTAATCGCCGCGCCGACCAGAAATGTGCCAGTTTCAATACGGTCCGGCAGCACTTCATACGCACAGCCATGCAAGCGCTCGACGCCTTCGATGACCAGAGTGCCCGTGCCGGCGCCTTCGATCTTCGCGCCCATTGCGTTGAGGCAATTGGCAAGATCAAGTACCTCGGGTTCCTGCGCGGCATTCTCGATAATGGTGACGCCTTCGGCCAGCGTTGCCGCCATCATGATGTTCTCGGTGCCGGTCACGGTGATCATGTCCAGCACCATGCGGCAACCCTTCAATCGACCGGCGCGGGCGCGGATGTAGCCGTTCTCGACCGTGATCTCGGCACCCAGCGCCTGTAAGCCCTTGATATGCAGATCGACGGGACGCGTACCAATGGCGCAACCGCCTGGCAGCGACACGTCGGCCTTGCCGTAGCGCGCGACCAGCGGGCCCAGCACCAGGATCGACGCACGCATGGTGCGGACCAGGTCGTAGGGCGCATAGCAGCGCTCCAACGTGGACGAATCGATCTGCATCCTCATGTGATCATCCATGATGATCTGCACGCCCATCTGGCCGAGCAGTTCCATCGTGGTGGTCACGTCGTGCAGATGCGGCACGTTGCCGATGGTCATCGGTCCGTCAGCGAGCAGGCAGGCGGCCAAGATCGGCAACACGGCGTTCTTCGCGCCAGAGATGGTCACGTCGCCGGAAAGCGCTTCGCCGCCGTTGATTACGATTTTTGCCATGTGTTCAAATCAACTCGATGGGGGAAAGCGCGATCGACGTGACTCGCGGAATCGTGGATCAGCCGCGCGCGGCTTCTTCCGGTGTCAGGGTGCGCAGTGCCAGCGCATGGATGGCGCCCCCCATTTTGTCGCCGAGCGTGGCGTAAACCATTCGATGACGGGCCAGCGGCAACTTTCCAGCGAACGCGTCGCTGACTACCAACGCCTCGAAATGCACGCCGTCATCACCGTTCACCTGCACCTTTGCCTCAGGCATGCCGGCTTGGATCAGATGCTGAAGGCTGGCGCTGTCCATGAACGGTTCACTCGGTGGCGGCGAAAAGGCATTTGCGTGGCGGGCGCGAACCAGAACAGTGGTCCAACGCGCTTGCGGCTAGAATACCGGGTCGGCCAGTTTACAGTGATCGAGAGGTTTCCGTTCCCCTGGCTGCCCTTTGCAACGTCCGTGAGTAGCCAGACAGCGCCTCCAATGAACGCACGAATACAGCCAGAAATCGTCGAACGCTCACCTCATATTGATGGCGATGCGTTACGTCACTCGGCGATCACGGTGCTGCGCACCGAGGCGCGCGCGATTGAGGCGCTGTGCGGCCGGATCGGCGGCCAGTTCCAAGCTGCCTGCGAGTTGATCCTTAAATGTCGTGGTCGCGTCGTTCTGTCCGGCATGGGCAAGTCCGGCCATATCGCGCACAAAATAGCCGCGACACTGGCATCGACGGGCACGCCGGCGTTCTTCGTGCATCCCGGCGAAGCCAGCCACGGCGACATGGGCATGATCCTGGCAGACGATGTTTTGCTCGCGATCAGCAATTCGGGGGAAACCGATGAGCTGCTTACCATCCTGCCCATGCTCAAGCGCAAGGGCATCGCGCTGATCGTGATGAGTGGCAACGAAGGCTCGTCACTGGGCCGGATCGCCGACGTGCATATCGATGTCAGCGTTTCCGAAGAGGCCTGCCCGCTCGGCCTTGCGCCTACCGCCAGCACCACCGCCGCGCTGGCAATGGGCGATGCACTCGCCATTGCGTTACTGGAAGCACGCGGCTTCACCGCCGACGATTTTGCCCGTTCGCATCCGGCCGGTTCGCTGGGCCGCCGCTTGTTACTGCACATCAGCGACGTGATGCACCAAGGCAAGGCGATTCCATCGGTTGATCACAACGCCAGCGTGTTCGACGCGGTAATGGAAATGACCCGCCAAGGGCTGGGCATGACCGCCGTTGTCGACGACGACCAATGCTTGCTCGGCGTGTTCACCGATGGCGATCTGCGTCGCGCCGTCGACGATGCGCCCATCGACCTGCGTCGCACGCCAGTTATCGGCGTGATGACGGCGAATCCGAAAACCATCGGCCCCGATCAACTTGCCGTCGAAGCGGCTCGCGTGATGGAAGACTTCAAAATCCACGCTTTGCTGGTCGTCGAAGATGGCGGTCGGCTGGTCGGCGCGTTGAACATCCATGACCTGCTGCGCGCCCGGGTCGTCTGACTCGACCGACGCCGTCGCCGCCATGACTTACAGCCACTACGACGACATGCCGGCCGACATCCGCGAGCGGGCAGGCAAGGTTCGCTTGGCCGTATTCGACGTGGATGGCGTGCTCACCGACGGACGCCTGCACTACACCGAGGATGGCCATGAATCCAAGGCCTTCCATGTCCACGATGGCCTCGGCCTGAAGCGCTTGCTTGCCAATGGCATTGAAGTCGCCATCGTCACCGCCCGAACCAGCCGGGTCGTCGCCAATCGAATGGCCGAACTTGGCATCGCTCACGTCTATCAAGGCCAGGGCGACAAGCGCGTCTGCCTGCATCAGTTGACCAACGCGTTGTCGCTGGAAGCCGGCGAAGTGTCGTACACCGGCGACGATTTGCCCGACCTGCGCGCGATGAGCGAAGTTGGTTTCGCCATCGCCGTCGCCAACGCGCATCCGTGGGTCCTCGAACATGCGCATTGGCGTACGAAGCGTAGCGGTGGAGACGGCGCTGCTCGCGAAGTCTGCGACCTGATTCTCGCCGCCCAAGGCAAGTCGCAAACCGAACTGGATCGGGCCCTGTCGTGATCGAACGTCGCCATTGGCCAATCATCATCGCGCTGGTGCTGCTCGCTGCCGGTTCGCAACTTCTGCTCTGGCTGATCCGCGAGCCGGCGAAAGACGATTTCGTCGGTCCACCGCGATCGGACTACACCTTGAGCAATTTCCAGCTAACCGCACTCGGCGACGATGGCAAACTGACATTTCGGATGACTGGCCCGATCCTGACTCGCAGCGACAAGGACAAGTCCATCTATGTGACCACGCCAGGCTACGTGATGGTCGATGGCAGCGGTCGAAACTGGAAAGGCAACTCCGATGCGGCCTGGATCGACAAAGGCGGCACCATCATGCAGTTGCGCGGCGAGGTGGTAATGCGCAGCGAACCTGAAGGCCGCGAGCCCGCCACGATCACCAGCAGCAACGTGACCATTTGGCCGAAGACCAGCAAACTTGCCACCGATGCGCGCGCCACCATCGAACAAACCGGTTCCACTGTCAGTGGCACCGGCCTGCGCGCCGACCTCACCACCCAAACCACGGAGTTGCTCGCCGATGTCCACAATCGATTCCAAACCAAGCCTCGTGCGCGCTGATTTCGCTCGAATCGCGGTCATGTTCTGCCTGATCGCGCTCGCCGGGTCCGCACAGGCGCTGAGCACTGATCGCCAGCAGCCTCTCGACATTAAAGCCAACTACCAGGAAAGCGTGCTCGGCCAGAAAGCCGGCGGCGATACTAATGTCGCCACGCTGAAAGGCAATGTCGAAATGGTGCAGGGTTCGCTCAAAGCCAGCGGCGACCTCGCCGTGGTTTATGACACCGACAAGAACGGCGAGGCCGGCGACGGCAGCATCAAGCGCCTTACCTTGACCGGAAAACCGGCAAACATGCAGCAGCAACTGGACAACGAAGGCGGCCTGATGACCGCCACGGCGGACAAGATCGAATACAACACCGGCAGCAGCGTCGCCGAATTCACCGGCAACGTGGTCGTGATCCAGCAGGGAAAAAGCGAATTTCGCGGCGACCACATGACCTACAACTCAGCAACCGGCGCCATGAAAAGTGGCGAGGACAGCAGCAATGGAAGGGTGCAACTTCGCTTCCTTCCGCAACCCAAGGCCGGCAGCCAGTAATGCTGACGGCTACTGGCCTGAGCAAGGCCTATCGCAAACGCCCCGTCGTTCGTGATTTCAGTTTTCAGCTTGACCAGGGCGAAGTGGTGGGTCTACTCGGCCCGAACGGTGCCGGCAAGACGACGTGCTTTTACATGGTGGTGGGACTGGTTGCTGCCGATGCCGGCCGCATCATGCTCGACGACGAAGACATCACCGTGCAACCCATGCACCTACGCGCCCAGCACGGCATTGGTTATCTGCCGCAGGAGGCATCAGTCTTTCGTCGCCTCAGCGTGGCCGACAACATCCTTGCCGTGCTCGAGCTGCGCGATGACCTTGATGCATCCGGTCGCTCGGCGGAATTGGGTTCGCTACTCGATGAATTGCAGATCAACCACATCGCCGACCAGAAAGGCCAGTCGCTATCCGGCGGCGAGCGACGTCGCGTCGAAATTGCCCGAGCGCTGGCAGCACGACCGCGTTTCATCCTGCTCGACGAACCTTTCGCCGGCGTCGATCCCATCTCTGTCGGCGACATCCAGCGCATCGTGCGTCACCTGAAGAATCGCGGCATCGGCATCTTGATCACCGACCACAACGTCCGCGAAACGTTGGGCATCTGCGACCGCGCCTACATCATGAACGACGGCAGCGTCCTCGCCCAAGGCGCGCCGGTCGACTTGCTCGCGAATGAGCAGGTTCGTGATGTGTATTTGGGGCGAGAGTTTCGGATGTAGCGCACAAGTTTTCTACTAGTGCTGTGACGGCAAGGAGCTGGAGCGAGGCTATTTATGCCGTTTCGCCTCACCGCCTGATCTGCTTCATACTCTAATTCGCTGGTTTAGTTTAATTTTGTGAATAGCCAATAGAATATCCACTTGGACGCTTGTGGAGATTCCCACGACAAGGCGGACGGAGCATCGGCGAGCGTTCTGATGGTCACTGAGCCATCGGAATGGACTACTCTCAGTTGATCCCAAAAGGCCGGAATCAACCAAGTAGTTGACTCACAATTTTCCGATATTCCATCGCCTTTCAAGATGGCGATCCCACGACTCATCGCCATCTCGCGACTGTCTGCAATCGGCCAAGTCGCAAAATCAGCCGATCTCTCCGCTATCTGCTTTTCGCTGTGCCACGAACGGCGCACGATTCTCGCGAAGCGAGATTTTCTATCTTTCTCGATAGCCTCTCGCGTTTCCGCTATGGAGTTTTTTATACCCCCTCCGGCGGTCTTCCACTCCTGAATCAAAACATCCCAGTCTTCCATGCATCGATTCTTGGCATCAAAGTAGTCATCAGGCAGTTTCGGAGTGGAGACCCACTTTTCTGACTCACTAGGGAGAGCTAAATTTTTTGCACAACCTGCGGATATCGCGGATAGAAGTGCAACGGAACAAACCAAAAATCTGAAATTGTTCACTTGGTAAGGCCTCCAGCAAGACCTTGAGGTCACCCATTCTGCATCATTTCTTGAACAGCGACCGGCGGGAAGATCGTGCTGCCCAAACAGCTGGCCAGCGCGCAGCTCGCCACTCACGGCGTTGCGAACGCATCAGTGATGACTAGCACGGGTGTAGTCACCGGAGTCCGCCCCAAACCAGTTGTTCACGAGGTAGCGGACGCTGCTAAGATCGGTTCAGCATCGACTGCATCGGCGGAGCATGAAACCGGCACTCCAGATTCGGGTCAACCAGCAGCTTTCGCTGACGCCGCAGTTGCAGCAGGCGATCCGGCTGCTGCAGCTTTCAAGCCTGGAGCTGGAGCTCGAACTCAACACCGCTGTCGAATCCAACCCGCTGCTCGAAGTGAGCGAAGGCGTCGCCGACGATGATGATGAGGAGTCCGAAGAGGTAGAGCGGTCCGAGCGCGACGACGAGATCACGTCCGACCGCGAATCCAGCCTCGAAAGTAGCGAGCGCCAGGGCGACGACGACTACAGCACCGGCAGCACCGAGAGTGGCGGCGCCGATGACTTCCGCAACGAGCGCGATGACATGCCGCTCGACCTTGCCTTTGAGCGCAACGATTACGCCGGCAGCGGCAACAGCAGCAGCGGTGATGAAGAGGGCGGCGATCGTGAGGACGCGGCGACCGAAGACCTGCGCGACCACCTTTTCTGGCAATTGAATCTCACGCCGATGTCGCCGCTCGACCGCGCCATTGCCGCGACCATCATCGACGGCGTCGACGATGATGGCTACCTGACCGAATCCAACGAATCCATCACCAGCAGCGTCGCCACGCTGGCGCAGGTTTCCGACGCGGAAATCGAAGCGGTGCGTTCGCGCCTGCAGCAGTTCGATCCGACCGGCGTTGCCAGTCGTGATCTGCGCGAGTGCCTGATCGCCCAGCTCAGCGCATTTTCCGACGACACCGGCGGGCTTGAACTGGCGCGTCGGCTGGTCAACGAATGCCTGGAACAACTGGCCCGCAACGACCGCCCCAAGCTGTGCCACAAGCTGCACGCGGAAGCCGAGCACATGGATGCGGCGATCAACCTGATCCGCTCGCTCAATCCCAAGCCCGGCTCGGGCTTTTCCAATGCGCAGGCCGAGTTCATTGCGCCCGACGCCTACGCGCGCAAGATCGGCCAGCACTGGCAGATCGCGCTGTCACCGACTGCGCAACCGAAATTGACGATCAACAGTCATTACGCCTCGCTGATCGCACGCGTGCAGCGCGACGACGCCAATTACCTGCGCGGCCAGTTGCAGGAGGCGCGTTGGCTGATCAAGAGCCTGCAAGCGCGGGCCGACACGATTTTGAAAGTGGCGACGGCCATCGTCGCGGCGCAAGAGGCGTTCCTCGAATACGGTCCCGAAGCAATGCGGCCGCTGGTGTTGAAGGATGTTGCGGAGGAAATCGGCATGCACGAATCCACGGTCAGCCGGGTCACCACACGCAAGTACCTGCACACGCCGCGCGGCACCTTCGAGTTCAAGTACTTCTTTTCCAGCGGCGTGTCCACGGTGGATGGCGGCGCGGCATCGGCGACGGCCATCCAGGCGATGATCCGCAAACTGGTCGCCGACGAGCAATCGGACAAACCACTGTCTGACCAGGCCATGGCGGCCGAGCTCAACCAGCGGGGAATAGGCGTGGCAAGACGCACAGTCGCCAAGTATCGCGAGTCGCTTCACATACCGCCTTCCAATGAGCGTTGCAGGATCAGTTGATCGACACATATTCCCAGCAACATGGCAACGATTGATTCAGACACGAACAAGGAACATCCAAACGAGTACGCGGTCACAGCAGCTCACACGTAATCTCAACCTGGTCCACGTCGCGAACACCGCTTCGTGCCATTCCGAGAACCGGACAACACCGGTTCGTCAGCCGAAGGAGTCAGTCATGCAGATAAACGTCAAGGGTCACCATATCGAGGTCACTCAAGCGATGCGCGAGCACGCACTTTCCAAATTCGACAAACTGACTCATGCCTTCGACAACGCCCGCGAATTGAACATCGTGCTCAGCGTGGAAAAGCTGATGCACAAAGCAGAAGCAACCATGCTGTTGGCCGGTACCACCCTTCATGCCGACGCCTCGTCCACCGACATGTATGCCGCGATGGACGCGCTGGCTGACAAGCTGACGACCCAGGTACGCAAGCATCAGGACAAGCTGCACGATCACCACGCCGACGCGGTACGGGCGCAGCGCTTTAGCTAATCGCATCCAACATCCGCAACCTGACCAACACCGCGAAAACCTCTCGCCGTCGTCATCCCCGCGAAGGCGGGGATCCATTTTGATTTAGATGTGTTTTTTTAGGAAGGAAACGGAGATCAAAATGGATTCCCGCCTTCGCGGGAATGACGAGGTAGGGTTCGCTACGCAGGCTCCAACAGTGAGCCGCCAACGACGTGTCACTCACGCAAGCAAGACTACTCTGGATAACAGTGCGTAGAGGCAGGGGTCCAGTTTGATCCTCACAGCCGATTAAAAAAACAGCAAGATAAGAAGTGGGTTGACTAGACTCTGGCTGTTGAAAACCGCATCCGCCCACTCGCGGATGACGAGGTAAAAAAGAGGGCAAGGATGGACAAGGTTTCAGCACGACAACTTTTTGACTCGGTCTGCGACCGCCTGTCCCTGCGGTGGATTGGCGGCATGCGCGGCGAGAATCGTTTGCTTGAGCCGGGCACGACTGCATCGCGGCGGCCATCGCTGGTTGGCTACCTCAACATCATTTATCCGAATAAAGTGCAGGTGATCGGCACCGAGGAGCTCAACTACCTCGACGGCCTGGAATCGCGCCAGCGTTGGGAAACCATCGAGCGAATCACCGCAAACCGCCCGATCGCACTGATCGTCACAAAGGACCAGGCCATCCCGGCCGACCTGCGCGAAGCCGCCGATGATTCAGCGACGCCGCTGTGGATCACCAGCAAACGCGGCCACGAAATCTACACGTATCTGCAATACCACCTCGCCCGGGCGCTGGCGCGCGCAGTCACCCTGCATGGAGTATTCATCGAGGTTTACTCGATCGGCGTGCTGATCACCGGAGACAGCGGCACCGGCAAGAGCGAACTGGCGCTGGAACTGATCACACGCGGTCATCGTTTGATCGCCGACGACGCTCCCGAATTCACCCAAATCGCGCCCGACGTAATCGACGGCACCTGCCCGGAAATGCTGCTGGACCTGCTCGAAGTGCGTGGTCTGGGCATTCTCAACGTGCGTGAAATGTTCGGCCATACCGCTGTGAAGCAATCCAAATACCTGCGCCTGATCGTTCACCTGCAGCCGCAGCGTTTCGACCAGCCGATGCCGGACAGCATGGTTAGACTGACCGGCGACGTTGGCTACCGTGACGTGCTGGAAATGCAGATTCCGCAGATCATCATACCGGTCGCGCCGGGCCGTAATATCGCCGTGCTGACAGAAGCGGCGGTACGAACGCACATGCTGCGGACCAAGGGCATGGACCCGGCGCAGACCTTCATGGACCGCCAGGCCCATCAGATGAGAAGGCTCCCGCCATGGTGAATAGTCAGGATGCTCCCGCACCATCGCAGACGCCGCGTTTGACGGTGATCAGTGGCATGTCCGGCTCGGGTAAGACGGTCGCGTTGCGCACGCTGGAAGACCTCGATTATTACTGCGTCGACAATCTACCGGTGGCTTTACTACCGGCGCTGGTCGACACCGTGTCGCGCGACGAATCGCAACGCAATCGCCCGCTCGCAGTTGGTGCCGATGTGCGTAATCGCCAGGAGGACCTGCAACGCCTGCCCGATGTGTTGGCTACGCTGGCAGGCCAAGGCATCGGCTACCAGACCGTGTTCCTGGACACCCGCGATGAAGTGCTGATCAAGCGCTATTCCGAATCACGCCGCCGCCATCCGCTATCTGGCGACGGCCTGGCACTCGCTGATGCAATCGCGATGGAGCGGCGCTTGCTGCGACCAATGCAATCCATCGCCGATCGCGTTATCGACACCAGCGACCTCAACGTGCATCAGTTGCGTCGGCTGATCATCACCAGCATGGGGGTAGCGGCGGGATCGTTGACCCTGCTGTTCGAATCATTCGCCTACAAGCGCGGTGTTCCTGCTGATGCGGATTTTGTATTCGACGCGCGCAGCCTGCCGAACCCGCACTGGAATGCCCAGTTGCGGCCGCTTTCCGGCAAAGACGCGCCGGTGCGCGAGTGGCTGGAACAACAGCCGGATGTCAGCGCTTTCCGAGACGATATCAGCACCTTTCTCGACAAATGGCTGCCGCGCTTGGAGACCGATGGTCGCAGTTATGTCACCATCTGCATTGGTTGCACCGGTGGCCGCCATCGTTCGGTCTACTTGGCCGAGCGCTTGGCCGAACGCTATCGCGATCACTACCGCCAGGTTCTCAGTTATCACCGCGAGATGGAATGATGAGTGTCGGATTGTTGCTGCTCACCCATGAAACGATGGGCGGGGCATTGGTCAATGCGGCCCGTCATGTGCTCGGTCGTTTGCCGATGGCGCTGGATGTGATGGAAATACCCGCGACCTGTTGCGATCCGGAAAGAACCGCGCGCGACGCATCACGACGCGCCCAGGCACTGGACGAAGGCGATGGAGTACTGGTGCTGACCGACCTTTACGGCGCCACGCCTTGCAACGTCGCGCATCAGCTGCCACATCTTGGCGTACACATGCACAGCGTGTCAGGACTGAACCTGCCGATGCTGTTGCGTGTCCTTAACTACCCCGAACAATCGCTCGACGAACTGGCCCAGACGGCGGCCATCGGTGGGCGTGGAGGCATACTCGTAGACCATGCTTGAGCGCGATATCACCGTCAGCAACCGACTGGGCCTGCACGCGCGGGCCTCGGCCAAGCTCGTTCAGACCCTTCAGCCTTATCAGGCCAACCTTTTCATCGTCTACCGCGGCAAGGAAGTCAACGCCAAGAGCATCATGGGCGTGATGATGCTGGCCGCCGGTCTTGGAGCGCAGCTCACCTTGCGTGCCGAGGGCGAAGAAGAGGAAGCCGCGATGGCAGCATTGGTCGATCTATTCGAGCGCAAGTTCGACGAAGGACAGTAACCGTCAAGCAACGATGTCCTGATTGAATCAGGGCATTACGATCAGCCAATCAGGGAGAGCGATGCGAGCGGTATTGACAGGCAGCAGCGCGGCGCGCGGCATGTCACTGGGTCGGGCACGTCTCGAACATCCCAGCCGGCAGGTCATCGACGAACACCGGCTCGAACCTGACGAAATCGCCGACGAACTCGCGCGTCTTTACGCAGCCCTCGCCACAGCGCGCGACGAACTCAATGCACTGCGTAGCAAGTTGACCGGCGCGCTCGCGCGAGACGTCGGCGAGTTCATCGACGCGCATCGTTTGATTTTGTCCGATCAGGAGCTGATCGGCAGCATTGTTTCACTGGTCCGCGACCAGCGCTTCCGCGCCAGCACGGCGCTTCGCATGCAAAGCGATCAACTGGTCGCCGTTTTCGATGCGATGGAAGACCCGTATCTGCGCAGTCGCAAGGAAGATTTCGAGCACGTCATCGGTCGCGTCCAGGCCGTGCTGGCGCGTCCTACCAGCGAAGCCGAACGCAAGCTGGCGTCCCGCGTCGGCGAAATTCTGGTCAGCGATACGGTGGCACCTTCCGAGCTGGTTCCGCTGATGGAACACGGCGTGCTGGGCGTGGTGCTGGCGTCGGGTAGCACGCTCTCACACAGCGCGATTCTTGCGCGCTCAATGCACCTGCCGATGGTGGTAGGGGTCAGCGATGCGCTGTCGAGTATCCACGATGACGATCTGATCCTGATCGACGGCGAGCGCGGCCAGTTGATCGTGCATCCGACCGCGCAGGATCTTGCCCGCTACAGCCGCTGGCAGCGCGAGCAGATTCAGCTTGGCAAGCGCCTTGCGCTGCTTGCCGACGCCGAAACGCGCACGGCAGACGGTCACGAAATCTGCCTGTTCGCGAATGCGGAGATGCCAGCTGATGTCGCCCACGCGCGCAGGCTGGGCGCAGCGGGGATCGGCCTGTACCGCACCGAATTCATGTTCATGCAGCGTCGCGAATTGCCCAGCGAGGAAGAGCAATTCCTCGCCTATCGCGATCTGGTACTCGGCATGTCCGGCCTGCCCGTGACGATCCGCACGCTCGATCTCGGTGCCGACAAGAGTGCGGAATCGGGGCTCGGCGATGAAAGCGAAGCCAACCCTGCACTCGGCGTTCGCGGCGTTCGGCTAACCCTGCGCCGACCGCAACTGATGGCGACTCAGATGCGCGCCATCCTGCGCGCGTCGGCGTTCGGGCAGGTGCGCATCCTGGTGCCGATGATCACCACGCTGGCGGAAGTGATCAGCGTGCGTAATTTGCAGGTTGCCTGCACGCGAGAACTACGTGCAGAAGGCGTCAGCGTCGCCGAGCGCGTTGAACTTGGCGCGATGATCGAAGTGCCGGCGGCTGCAATTGCGCTGCAAGGGATGATCCGTGACCTGGACTTCATCGCGATTGGCACCAATGATCTGGTCCAGTACACCCTGGCAACTGATCGCAACAATACCGAGCTCGGCGATCTCTACGACCCGTTGCATCCGGCCGTCCTGAAGCTGATCGCGCTGATCATCCGTGCCGCTCGCGGTGCGGATCGCCGCGTCACCCTCTGTGGCGAAATTGCAGGAGCGGTCGAATACACCGCACTGCTGCTCGCACTCGGGCTCACCGACCTTTCCATGCATCCCGGGGTCATTCTGGAAGTACGTGAACGGATCGGACGGCTCCACATGGCTTCGCTGCGCAAGATGGCACCCAGCTTGTTGCGTGCACCCAGCGGCGATCGTGTGCGCGAAATGCTGGCGCGAATTCCCTTGCGCTGATCGCGGTTGCGCGCTGAAGTGCTAATGCGCCGTGTCTGATCCCGGCACTGGCATCGGAGCGGCGAATAACTCGGCCGCATCGACGGCATCGAAGCGATATTCGCTATTGCAGAACTCGCAAGTCACGCCGATCGAACCCTCGGCAGCCAGCGTCGCCTCAACTTCATCCTTGCCCAGCGAGCGCAGCATGTTGGCGACGCGAGCGCGCGAACAACTGCATTCAAACCGGAGAGGCCTCGGATCGAATACTCGAACGTCCTCCTCGTGGAACAAGCGCAGGAGCATGTCGTTGGGCGGCAGCGTCACCAATTCATCGGCGCTCAGCGTCGCCAGCAAATGGCTCACACGATTCCAGCCGTCCTCATCACGACGTTGACCTGCCGCCGCATCGATCGCCAGCGGTTGCAACAACATGCCGGCGCACCGGCCATGACGTTCGACCAGCATGATGCGCGTGGGAAGTTGTTCGGACTGCTCGAAATAGTGCACGAAGGCGACTTCCAGATCGCCGCCTTCCGGTGCGATCAAACCCTGCTGGCGTTTGTCGCTGTCGGCGTGTTCGATGGTGATCGCGAGCAACGCACCCTCAGGCAAGGTTGCCGCAACGTCGCTCGCTTCGTCCCAGCGTGCGAGTCCGCGCAAGGCGCCTTGTTCGCTGCATTCGACGAACAAGAGTCGCAGCGCACTTTCCGTCCGCAATTGGATGGACAGCCGGCCACGAAACTTGATCGTCCCGGTCATCAACGCCACGGCGACCAAGCTGCGGCCGAGCAGGCTGGCCACGTTGGGCGGATAGTCCGCGCTCGATTGCGCTTGCACCCACACCTCGTCCAGCTGCACCACCACGCCGCGAACACCGGCTTTCTCGATCACGAATTTTTGCAGCAGGTCAGACATGGATATGGGTTCTCAACGTAGCGGGGACAAAAATCCATGCTGGCCGACAACGGCGAAGCGTGGCAAGAGCTGATGTGGAGGCGGTTTGGCTCGACCGCAACGCCAATTGGCGATACGACCCCATGCGGATGGCACAATCGGTTGCATGTCCATCCGTTCCTTTTTTTCGCCACGACGCTGGTTCCGACTCGCCATGGCCGGCCTGCTGTGCTGGTTGCTGTTGAGCATTCTGGCCGTCGCAGCTTTGCGCTTTGTGCCGCCGCCTCTGAGCGGATTCATGGCGCAGCGCTGGATTGCGGGATTGGTCGGACGAGATGACTTTGTCTGGTTGCGCTATCGCTGGACTTCCATTGATGAAGTATCGGCCAATCTGCCTATTTCGTTGGTCGCGGCCGAGGACCAGAAATTTCCCATTCATCACGGTTTCGATATCGATGCGATTCGCAGCGCGGTAAACGATGCCGAAGACGGCGAGCGCTTGCGTGGAGCCAGCACGATCAGTCAGCAGGTCGCGAAGAACCTGTTTCTTTGGAACGGTCGCAGCTACCTGCGCAAGGGAATCGAGGCGTATTACACGGTGTTGATCGAGACACTGTGGCCGAAGCGACGGATCGTCGAAATGTATCTCAACATCGCCGAATTTGGTGACGGCATCTACGGCGCAACAGCGGCGAGTAACACGTATTTCGGAATAACGCCGAAACAACTCAGCGCGCGCCAGTCCGCCTTGCTTGCGGGCGTTCTGCCCAACCCGCGGAAATATCGCGTCGCACCAGCGTCGCCATACGTGCAGCGGCGTGCCGGCTGGATTGAACGCCAGGCGCGGCAATTGGGTGGCGCAGATTATCTCAAGCCACGCTGACGCCGCGCCGCGCTATCGACGAAGCAGCCGGTTCGCTACGATGCGCCCTTGATCCATCGCAATGGTTTCGCCATGAACTCCCTTACCGTTGTCGTCCCTGCCTACAACGAAAGCGAAGGTCTACGCACGTTTCACAAGCGGTTGACCGCAGTGTTCGACGGCATGGGCGACCTGGATTGTTCCGTGCTGTATGTCGACGACGGCAGCCGCGACGATAGCTGGGACATCATGTGCGACTTGCGTGCCAGCGACGCTCGTGTGGCGACGCTCAAACTGTCGCGAAATTTCGGCAAGGAACTTGCCCTCACCGCCGGCCTTGACCATGCAACCAGTGACGCCGTCGTCGTCATCGATGCTGACCTGCAGGACCCACCGGAGCTGATCCCGCAATTCGTCGTCGAGTGGCGCAACGGCTACGACGTGATCTACGGCACGCGCGCCTCGCGAGCCGGCGAAACCGCGTTCAAGAAGTGGACTGCAGCGACGTTCTACAAGGTAATCGGCAGCCTGAGCCAGACCCCGATCCCGCATGACACGGGCGATTTCCGCCTACTGTCGCGCCGCGCTCTCGACGCGCTCAAGGGCGTGCGCGAACGCCAGCGTTTCATGAAAGGGCTTTTCACCTGGGTCGGTTTTCGCCAGAAGTCGGTGATCTACGCCCGCGATCCGCGTTTCGCCGGTGAAACCAAATGGAACTACTGGAAGCTGTGGAATTTCGCCATCGACGGCATCACATCGTTCTCCAGTTCGCCATTGAAACTGGCGACCTATGTTGGCTTGATAACTGCCGTGCTGAGTTTCGTGTTCGCTATCTGGGTGACCATCAAGGCACTGCTCTGGGGCGATCCAGTGCAGGGTTATCCATCCTTGATGGTGGTCGTACTCTTCCTCGGTGGCATGCAGATGATGGCTCTTGGCGTGATCGGCGAATACTTGGGCCGACTGTATGTGGAAGCCAAGCAGCGACCACTTTATTTGATCGACACGTTCGAGCCAGCCGTGGCGCAGCATGAATCGTTGGTGATGCCGGCAGCCCACGCCGTGCCGATCGAGCGGTAGACTGACCGTCGAGTAAGCTCATCCCGGCACAGGAGTGTTCGCATGATCCAGGTAAAGCATTTGCTTGACGACAAAGGTGATCGCGTCTATTCGATCCGGCCAGAAGACTCGGTACGCGACGCAATCAAGTCGATGGCCGAACACGGTATCGGTGCGTTGCTGGTGATTGCCGACGGCATACTGGTTGGCGTCGTCACCGAACGCGACTACGCACGCAAGGTGGTCTTGCAGGGGCGTGCTTCCTCGGATACCAAGGTTGCCGACATCATGGTTTCCGAGCCGGTCAGCGTGCTGCCCGAAGACAGCGTTGAGCACTGCATGGAGCTCTGTACCAATCGTCGAATCCGCCATTTGCCGGTGATCGCAGACGGCAACGTTGTCGGCTTGGTATCGATCGGTGATCTGGTCAAGTCGGTAATCAGCCAGCAAGCCGAGCAGTTGCGACAGATGGAACAGTACATCTCCGGCTGAGCGACGCAGCGTTAGCCAAGGCCGGGCCACATTGCCCGAGCCGCTATACTCATCGACCGTAATAGACGCGTTCGTGGCCGAACGTCATCGAATGAACCCGAACTTCCTCGATTTTGAACAGCCGATTGCCGAACTCTCGGAGAAAATCCGTGAGTTGCGCAGCGCCAGCCATGGGCAATCGCTGAACATCGAGGACGAAATCGGCCGGCTGGAAGATAAGCTCAAGCGCAAGACCCACGAGATCTTCAAGGCACTCACGCCTTGGCAGGTTGCGCAATTGGCGCGCCACCCGGCGCGGCCGTACACACTGGATTACATCGGTGCGATCTGCGAAGAGTTTCACGAATTAGCCGGTGATCGTGCTTATGCTGATGACCCCGCCATCGTCGGCGGTATCGGCCGCATAGACGGTCGGCCGGTGATGCTGATCGGCCATCAGAAAGGTCGCGATACCCGCACAAAGATTCGACGCAACTTCGGCATGCCGCGACCGGAGGGCTATCGCAAAGCCTTGCGCCTGGTGAAGATGGCCGAGCGCTTCGGCTTGCCAGTCCTCACCTTCATAGACACTCCTGGGGCGTATCCCGGCGTCGATGCCGAAGAGCGCGGCCAGTCTGAAGCGATTGCGCGCAATCTGATGGAAATGGCGGAATTGAAAGTGCCGATCGTCTGCACAGTGATCGGCGAAGGTGGCTCAGGCGGAGCTCTGGCGATCGGTGTTGGTGATCGCACGCTGATGCTGCAATACGGAATCTATTCGGTGATTTCCCCGGAAGGCTGTGCATCGATCCTGTGGAAGAGCCCGGACAAGGCCAAGGATGCGGCCGAAGCGCTCGGTCTTACCGCGCCACGCCTGCTTGAACTGGGACTGGTCGACAAGGTCATTCGCGAGCCCGTCGGTGGTGCCCATCGCAGCCCTCGCTCGATGGCGACACGCCTCAAGACCGTCCTGCTGAACCAGCTCGACGAACTGCAAGGCCTCGATGCGGATCAATTAATCGAACAACGCTACCGCCGTCTGCGCGGCTACGGGTCATACGTCGGCGACTGAACCCGACCGTGTCGTCGTGATGACGGGACTGAAATCTTCCTCCGCGATAGGTACTTGGGTACGGGTCTACAAACATCCCGCGCGATTTGACGTGGTTTGCATCGGCTGAATTTCACGCGCCGGCATCCGCTGGCACAAATCGTGCTGATCGTTTCACTGGACACCTTGGCCCCGGACTTTCCCGGGGACCGCGTGGCGCCGACACGTGCTCGACAGCGCAACTCGGACAGGAAGGGTCGTGAAATGACAACGAGGCGTCGATGCTCAACGGGGGCCATTACAACCTGTATTTGATCCTGCTCCTTCTCATCAGCAGCGGGGCATCGGCTCAGGAACGTAAGCTGCGAGTGGTCGATGCTGATGGCAAACCGCAGGGCAAGGTCATGGCTTCGTTGGTGCCAGCCGTCGGCCATGCGCCAACGGTGACCGATGGAAAAACTGCCAGGATGGATCAGCGCGATTTGCAATTCATCCCGCGCGTGTCGCCGATCCGGGTTGGCACAAGGATGTCGGTGCCCCATAGCGATCACGCTACCCATCACCTCCATTCGTTTTCATCTGCGAAGCATTTCGAGCTGCGCAGGAACAAGGATCGACCCGGCGATCCGGGAGATGTTTTGATTCCCGGCGTCGTCGGTTTGGGCTGCAACCTCCACAATTGGATGCTGGGTGACATCGTCGCGCGCGATACGCCTTACTTTGCGAAAATCGGCCACGACCCTCGCATGAAAGTTGCCGGGATGCCCGCCGGCAAATATGCGCTTGATGTCCATCACCTGCGCCAGCCCGGCTCCGAACCAGACAGTAACCCGGTGATTATGACGCCAGAGATGGTAGAAAAATCAGTATCCCTGGCCGTTGAACTGGTTGAAGAGCCGGCCCCTCCAAGCGTAATCGAATTCAAATTCCGTCGCTACCGGACCACCGCGGATGCGCGCTGACATCTCCAAAGACACAAGCCTGACGCCGCGTCGATACGACGCCGCAGCTACGCTGCGCCACGATACTGCGGTTCCGGCAGTGAACAGCCTGTACGGTCGCTTGTTGACCCTGCTGATAGCGTTGGTCGCCGTCATCCAGTTGCCGACTCTTCTCGCGGTCAACTCCGCCGTCCGCAAGGATGTGCTTGATCGCGCCGGTCATGAACTGGATCGTGGCGTCGCAGTGTTCGAAAATTTGCTCGCCGTTCGCGGCGAACAGCTTGGAAACAGCGTTGAACTGGCCGCCCGTGACATTGGCTTTCGTGAAGCCGTCGCCAACGGTGACGAGCAGACCGCGCAATCAATACTAGCCAATCAAGGCGGCCGCATCGACGCGAGTTTTGCCGCGATGATCGGTCTCGACGGCCGCGTGATCGCAACACCCGACGACCTCAACCGGTCGTCCAAGGACGTGGCGTTTGACGACCTCGTCATCCAGATTGGAAGCCGCCCCTTGTTCTCCGCAATTACTGCCATAGATGGACGACCCTACCAAGTGGTGCTGGCACCGATCATGGCCCCGCGACGGATTGGCTGGGTGAGCATGGGTTTTGCGCTCGACCAGCCCACGCTGATGAAAATGCACGATCTGACCGGGCTTCAATTGAGTCTGGCCGTGATCGATTCCGCATCGATGCCACGCTGGATTTCCACGCTGGCGCCTTCCGAACAAGCGCAGTTGAGCAACTTTGTCGTCCAGTCTCATCGTGTCGATAAGCAGCAGCAGCATTCTGACTCTGACTACCTGACTCGCAGCGTCGCACTGGCGGGCGGTTCATCGACGACACGGGCAGCTGCGGTGCTCGCTGTGTTGCAGATGTCGCTCGTCGAAGCACTCCAGCCTTATTCGCGCCTGCGGGAAAGCCTTTCGCTGATTACGCTGTTGTCGGTGCTGGTGTCGATCGTCGGAGCGTGGATCGTCGCGCGCAGCGTCATTCGTCCGCTGCGCCGGCTGATGATCGCAGCGCAACGCATTGGCTGTGGCGACTACCACGCCGAAGTCAGCATTGAACGCAACGATGAATTGGGCGAACTGGCGCGGGTGTTCAACTACATGCAACAGGGCATTGCCTTTCGCGAGCGCCACATCGAACACCATGCGTTCCACGACTCGCTGACCGGCTTACCGAATCGCAGCAACGTGGAATCGCGGCTGGCGGAATCGATCGCGGTGGGCAGAAAAACCGGTACGCCACTCGCTGTATTGACGCTCGACATCAACCGCTTCAACGATATCAACGATACCCTCGGCCACCACGTCGGCGATCTCTTGCTGATCGGCGTTGGCGAGCGCCTCGTCGAGGCGATGTGCCCCAATGACACCGTCGCCAGATTGGGTGGCGACGAGTTCGTGGTCGTCATACCCGGTGCCAGCGCCGAACAGGCGCGCCGGCGCGCCGAGCACATCGTGCGCTCTGTGTCGCGGTCCTTGCACCTGGAATCGATGGACTTGTTTCCGGACGTCAGCCTGGGCATCGCAATCTATCCCGAGCATGGCGATGAAGCTGTCGACCTGCTGCGTCGCGCCGACATTGCGAAGTACGACGCCAAGCAATCGCACCAGCCCATCGGACTCTACAAGACCGGACGCGATGCCACCCATATGCGTCGCCTGTCACTGGTCAACGAACTGCGTCGCGCGGTCAGTGACGACGAACTGCGCGTCTACTATCAGCCTAAGCTCTGCATTGAAACGTCCACCAGCCACCACGTCGAGGCGCTGGTGCGTTGGCAGCATCCCCGTGATGGTCTGATCACGCCGGACGAATTCATACCGCTGGCCGAACACGCCGGCAGCATTCACCTTATCACTGACTGGGTCCTTCGAAACGTCATTCGCCAGTGCCGGGAATGGAGCGACATGGGCCTGGATATCGGTGTGGCCGTCAACATTTCGGCAATGGATCTGGTGACCGGCAACCTCCCGTTCGTGGTCCGTAGCTACTTGATCCAATACGGGGTCGCGCCGAGCAAGCTGTTACTGGAAATCACCGAAAGCGCGGTGATGCGCGACAGCACTCTTGCGCTCAACGTGCTCGACCAACTAAAGGCCTGTGGGGTGAAACTGGCCATCGATGATTTCGGCAACGGCCACTCTTCGCTCGCGCACTTGAAGCGTCTGCCGGTCGACGAATTGAAGATCGACAAGTCGTTCATCATGAACATGACTCGCGATGGCAACGACGCCGTGATCGTGCGTTCGACCATCGAACTGGGCCACAATATGGGACTGACCGTGGTCGCGGAAGGCGTCGAAGACGAACAGGCTTTGCGCATGCTGAAGAATTTCCAATGCGATGTTGCACAGGGTTACTTCATCAGTCGGCCGCTGCCTGCAAACGAACTGACGACATGGATGGCAGCGCAAAAGGACGCCGCCAATCGCAAACTTGTGCGTGTGCTCAAGATCGTGCCAGCAACGTGAAGTAACTGGCGGCAAACGCGTATGTTGCACTCGCGGCAACGGCGTCAATCTCAGCAGTCGCTGCCAATTTTCGGGTGATCGCGACCTCGGGTGCCACCCATAAGGAAGGCAGTGCCGCTGGCGGATTACTTCCCCGGGGCAGTGCAGGCGCGCTACCCGATCGATGGCGCATTCGGGCAATCGTATTCGCGACGCGCCTCAACGTTCGCGACGACACACTCGGCAGCTACGGCATCGCGGCGACATGGCTGAACCGACTTGACGTCTCGACGTCTCGCTCGCTCGTTGGCTCGCAACCGATTCCACGTGGGCACGCATCGCAGATGCACTCGGAATGCCCGGCGCAGCGATTCGCAAGGAAATGTTGGGGGCCAAGCTACGGCTCAGCGGAGACATTGTGCGATGTTTTCGCGGCATGGTTTCCGTACGAGCGTGTGGCGGCTATCGCCTCACGGGTCGAGCTGGGCTTGATCGCCAGCACGACATATCATTCAACGCAGTGGTCGAATATCTGCACCAGACGTTGGCCAAGAATTCGACTTTCGGTCCGAACCCAGAACCGCCTGTTGCCGCGATCAGCCCCGCAGCACAAGGGCGATCGTCGCTCGCTGCGCTTCCCTGAACATCGCGTTCAAGGCGGCCGACGCGGTGATTCATCCTTTCATCGCGAACAAGCGATATAATGGTGGGTATTGGCCCGCCGAGGGGCGCTGCAACCGTTCCGCCGACTGCGGGGACGATCAGGCTCGGCGCGGCTCCCCCATGATTCAACTGCGCCCTCCAATCCGCGAGCGACCGCCACACTGGCTATTCGCCCTGCCGAAAACTGGAGATTCACGATGAACGCAGTAGTCAAGGATTTACCCCACAACGACTTCAAGATCGCCGACATTTCGTTAGCCGACTGGGGCCGCAAGGAACTCGACATCGCCGAGCATGAAATGCCCGGTCTTATGTCGATCCGCAAGAAGCACGCCGACGCGAAGCCGCTGGCCGGCGTTCGTGTCACCGGCTCGTTGCACATGACGATCCAGACCGGTGTGTTGATCGAAACCATGAAAGACATCGGCGCCGATGTGCGCTGGGCGTCCTGCAACATCTTCTCGACGCAGGACCACGCCGCCGCTGCCATCGCCGCGACTGGCACACCCGTCTTTGCCTGGAAGGGCGAGACGCTTGAAGAGTATTGGGACTGCACCCTCGAAGCGCTCAGCTTTCCTGGCGGCAAGGGGCCACAGCTGGTCATTGACGACGGCGGCGATGTCACCCTGCTGATCCACAAGGGCTACGAGCTGGAACAGGGTTCGACGTGGGTCGATGAGCCGGCCGCCTCGCATGAGGAAAGCGTCATCAAGAAATTGCTCAAGCGCGTTGCCAAGGAGCGCCCGGGCTACTGGACCAACGTCGTCACGGAATGGAAGGGTGTTTCGGAAGAGACCACCACCGGCGTGCATCGTCTTTACCAGATTGCCGAAGCGGGCAAGTTGCTGGTGCCGGCGATCAACGTCAACGACTCAGTCACCAAGTCCAAATTCGACAACCTCTACGGTTGCCGCGAGTCGCTGGCCGATGGCCTGAAGCGCGCGATGGACGTGATGCTGGCTGGAAAGGTCGCCGTCGTTTGTGGTTATGGCGATGTCGGCAAGGGCAGCGCCGCTTCCCTGCGCAATTACGGTGCGCGCGTTGTGGTAACCGAGATCGATCCGATCTGCGCGCTGCAGGCGTCGATGGAAGGTTACGAAGTCAACACGATCGAGTCCACGCTCGGCCGCGGCGACATCTATGTCACCACGACCGGCAACAAGGACATCATCACCGTCGAACATATGAAGGCGATGAAGGATCAGGCAATCGTCTGCAACATCGGCCATTTCGACAACGAGATCCAGGTCGACGCGCTGTCCGAAATGAAGAATGTCGAGAAGATCAACATCAAGCCGCAGGTCGACAAGTACATTTTTGAAGGCGGCAACGCTATCTTCCTGCTGGCTGACGGCCGCTTGGTAAACCTCGGATGCGCCACTGGCCATCCAAGCTTCGTCATGTCCAACTCGTTCGCCAACCAGACGCTGGCACAGATCGAACTGTGGGCCAACAAGGACACCTACGAGAACAAGGTCTATATCCTGCCCAAGCATCTCGACGAAGAAGTCGCACGCCTGCACCTTGAAAAGATCGGCGTAAAGCTGACCACGCTCACCAAGGACCAGGCCGACTATCTCGGCGTTGCTGTCGAAGGCCCGTACAAGCCGGAGCATTACCGCTACTGATCGACCGTTTCTACACCAAAGCAAGATAAAGGGGCGCAGTGATGCGCCCCTTTTTTCTGGGCGAGACAAGTTCATCTATCGCTTCATCGCGACGAAGCGATATATACTCGGCCAATTACAGCAGGGAGCCGTTATGGCCGCGATCAGCTTTGAGTTTTTCCCGCCGAAAACCGACGAGCAGCGAAGCGGACTAGCTGCGGCTCTCGACAAGTTGAAGCAGCGCGGGCCGGAGTATGTGTCGATGACGTTCGGCGCCGGTGGCTCGACGCTCAGCCACACGGTCGATGCGGTCAGCGACCTGCGCACGCGGCACGGTCTTGATGCTGCGCCGCATCTTTCATGCATGGGTGGCAGCCGCGGCGAGATTCGCGCACTGCTCCAGCAGTACGTTGATCTCGATCTGCGTCGCATCGTCGCTTTGCGCGGCGACCTGCCATCGGGCATGGCCAGCATTGGCGACTTTCGCTATGCCAGCGAATTGGTCGCCTTCATCCGTTTGGAAACCGGCGACCGCTTCCATATCGAAGTGGCTTGCTACCCGGAAGTGCATCCGCAATCCGACAGCGCACATTCGGATCTCGCCAACTTCAAGCGCAAGGTCGATGCTGGCGCGAATGGTGCAATAACCCAGTATTTCTACAACGCCGATGGCTATTTTCGTTTCGTTGATGCCGCGCGGAAAGTGGGCGTTACTGTGCCGATCGTTCCCGGCATCATGCCGATCGCAAACTTCAGCCAGTTGCGCCGATTTTCCGACTTGTGTGGCGCGGAAATTCCACGCTGGATGCAGAAGAACCTGATTGCGATGGGCGACGATGCCGATGCGATCCGCGAGTTCAGCAGTGACGTGGTTGCAGACTTGTGTCGACGCCTCGTTGCCGGTGGCGCGCCAGGCTTGCACTTCTACACCTTGAATCGTTCACGTCCGACGCTGGCGGTGCTCGACCGCCTGTAGTTACTCGGCTGGCCCGGGTTTTACCTGCGCTGCATCGCTGTCCGCTTCAGCAGGCGCAGCGAACAGGTACGGGCTGAAGTGGTCCGGCACGAGCGCAATCTGATCTTCGTCGTTGATGCGCACGTAGCGATCACCATTGATGCTGTCGAACGCACCGAACGCGATGCGTATGCCGTCCAGTGTCAATGTCGCTTGCGCCGGATCGAGTCCGAGCTTTGCCAAACTCAATCCCACCAAGCTTTTGCGACTTCGCACGGCGGCGTTCGCGATTGCAGTCAGATGCCCCACACGCTCGCCATCTGCCCGCCGATTGTCTGGCTCGCGCATCCACCAGACAGCATCAAGACGTTCGAATCGCTGCCGCACGCAGGACGAGCACTCCAGTTCGACGCGTTGGATTTCCGCTGGAGAAAGCACGGTCAGCGGTGGGGGCCATTGCGCTTCTTCGCGACGTATCTGGATAAGGACAGCAGCACCCAGCACGAGCGCGACGACGAACGTGATCAGCAAGTGCCGCTGCTGGCGTCGCATCAGTGCCGGCGCCGGCGCCAGCGAATGAGAAGTCCGCTGGCGATCAGCAATCCGGGCAGCAGCACCAACGCGAACAAGCCGATCATATTGAGTGTGCCCTGAGACAAGCTCAGGGTGCGATCAGGCGCCACACGTTCTGGGATGTCGATCAAGGAATCGTCTTGCAGCAGCCAGTTGAATACCCGCAAACCGAACTCGCGATTGCCGGCATTACCAAGGTAGCTGTTCGACAGGAAATCGCCGTCGCCGATCACGACGGCGCGCTGCTCGCTGCGATCCGGGCTGGGCGATGAACGACTCAAGGCGAAACCAAGATCGAGCGGGCCCGGCACTTCGCCCGCATTGATGTCCTGGCTGATATTCGCGGACGGCTCGCCGGCCTTGGGCATCGCGCCGGTTTCGTTCCAAGACTGGCTGGACGATTTCAGGATCGACTCCATCTTCCACTGCGGAGCAGGAAGCTGGGCCAGCCCTGCGACCTGAGGAAATAACGTGGTCAAACCGAAGTCGTTGTCGATGGCCTGTTTGGGGTATTGGCTGATTGCGACGAAGCTGGGATCGCCCAATCCGAACGCCTGGCCATTGCCATCGACCACTTGGCCGGGCAACGCACGCATCGACAGCGCGGCAGCCAAGGCGTCCAATCCGACATTCTCGCCGGGCTCGGTCAACCACAGCACATGCCCGCCACGATCAACGTAGTCGATCAGTTCTCCGACGACATTGTCAGCCAAACGGATTTGCGGATTGGCGACCACCATCAAGTCGATGTTTTCGGGAATCTTGCCTATGGCAGCGAGCGCGAGTGGAACACTGCGCACACCCTGCCCACCCAAGGCCATGACGAACTGACCAACATCCGCATTCGCCTTGCCTAGTGGATGGCGCTCGCCGTCGCCATCAAGAAAGCCGACGACGCGCTCGCGTGCGCGCGACAAGCGCAGCAGCGATTTGGTGAATTCGGTTTCGCTCAAGACCACCAGTCGCTCGCTGCGACCGCGATAACTCAACTGCATTTCGCCATCAATGCGTATACCGGCGTCGCGCATCGCTTCGGGGTCGCTGTCCGGATCGACGAAGCGAAGGGAAATATCGGGCTTGTGATGCTGGTAGCGCTCGATGAAGTCGGCGACCACGTTGCGCAAGCCGCCTTCGGGTCGCGCGTAGCTGGTCACGTCGACCGGATCATTCATGGCGTCGAGCAACCTGGTCGTCGCCACGCTGAGGCTGGCACGGTCGCCAGCGCTCCAGTCGCCCTCGATGCGATAGCGCGTGCTTAGAAATGCCACGCAGATTGCCGCTGCAATCACCAGAAAAACAACCAATACTCTCGCAAGCCGGCCCATCAGGCGATCCGCCTCAGTCCGGCCACGCGCAGCGTTGCCACGAACAAAGCCAAGCCAGTCAGCAGGACGAAATAGATCACGTCGACACTGGACACGATGCCGCGCAGGAAGGGTTCGAAGTGGGTCGGCAAGGCAAGGTAATTAATCGCGCTGCGGTCGACGCCTTCCAGCCGTGCGCCCAGATCAATGATGCCGAGCAACGCCGAGACCACGAAAGCCAGCGCCGCAGCAAGCGCCGGTTGCGCCGTACACGCGGAACTCGCAATGCCGATGGCCGTCACGGCGGCGGCGTACAGCGCGAGTCCAACCATCGCTGCCAGCAATTGACCGGTGTCGATGGCTGTTCCCATCCGCAACGACAGCGGCAGCAACGCAACCAGCACGATCAACACCAGCACGATGGCCCAGCAGGCGAAAAATTTTCCGATGACGATGCGCGTGTCGCCGATTCCCGCAGCCAGCAACAGCACCAAGCTGTGATCCCGTCGCTCGCCAGCGAAGCTGCGCATCGTCAGTAGCGGAATCACAACCAGCAACACCGTCGCAAGACTGCGCAGTAGTGGAATCGCGACCAGGTCGGTAACGCCCGGTGCGTTCGGCATTGCGCCCAGTCGTGGACTGACTTGCAGGTATGCGCCGACGGCGAGCAGGAACTGCCAGGACATCAAGGCCAGCAAGATGCCAG
This sequence comes from Lysobacterales bacterium, assembly GCA_038236135.1. Lineage (GTDB taxonomy): Bacteria > Pseudomonadota > Gammaproteobacteria > Xanthomonadales > Rhodanobacteraceae > Dokdonella. The sequence goes on along the minus strand of JBBSTF010000005.1, from coordinate 74,036 downwards.
CGAGTATCCAAACGAATGGCTGTACCCATTGCCGGCGAAGTTCGTGCATCGCGACCAGAAGCGCGGTCATGCCACTTCGTCCATTGCCGGGCTCAAGGCGATGTCGAGGAAGATTGCGTCAAGTGCCGCGTGATCGGGCCGCAGTTCGGTCATGCCCCAACCGCGCGTCACGACGGCGCTGGCGAGCGCCGCCAGGTCGGCGTTGGGTGATAGTTGAACGCGCCAGCGTCGACCCGGTGCCGGTTCCGCAGCGACGACTTCAGGCAGCGCGAGCCAATCGACCATCGCCAGATCACGCCCGACGGCGATGCTCTGCACATCACGTGAGGCCAAATCATCGAGTCGGCTGGTATATCGCAATCGACCGTGGTGGAGGATCGCGATACGATCACAACACGCGGTCACATCATTGAGCAAATGGGTCGACAGGATCACCGCGCGCGTCCTGCCGAGTTCGCCGATGAGGGTGCGCAAGGCTTGGGCCTGCACCGGATCCAGACCGGCCGCCGGTTCGTCGAGAACAACCAGATCCGGTTGATGCACGATGGCCTGCGCGATACCGATGCGTTGCCGGAAGCCCTGTGACAGCGTTCCGATCAAGCGTTGCCGTTGTTCGGTCAAATCGCAGGATGCCATCGCATCGATGACGGCGGTTTCTACCATGTCGCGCGAAATGCCGCGCAGCCGAGCACAGAACGCCAAGTATTCGCGAACGGTCAATTCGTCGTGCAGGGGTGGTCTTTCTGGCAGATAACCAATCCGACGTCGCGCCAGTTCGGGCTGTTCGTACAGGTCAGCTCCGTCAATTCGAATGCTTCCAGAAGTTGGAGCCAACACGCCGGCGATCATTCGCAGCGTCGTCGTCTTTCCCGCTCCGTTGACGCCAAGCAATCCCAACACTTCACCGCAACTGACGGCGAGGTCGATATCGTCGACCAAGCGACGTTCGCGAAGCTGATAGCCAACATGACTGACGGCAAGCAGGGGGGAAGGACTCATATGCAAGGATGTTGCGTGTTCAGTTTCGGGGAAGCAAGCAATAGAACGATAGCGCTTCACGTTACATTCCCGCGCCTCCAGTCCCATACGCACTGAAAGCGATGAAAGTGTGGGATATCCGTACGCCGACGTATTGATCAATGCTGCAAATAAACGAAAATTTTCGAGCTAGATCACACGTTTACTTGACTTCGCGCCCGACGAACCCACGTCAGTTCCGGTATAGTTGATTCGTTGTATCCACCTCTATTCGGGAACCCGATATCCATGATCGACACTCTCGTCAACTTCGCCGCGCGCGGTTTGACCCAGGCTTCCTGGCCTGCGTGGATCACCTATTTCATCGTCGCTACCCAATTGACGATCTTCTCGGTAACGCTCTATCTGCATCGCAGCCAGACCCATCGTGCCGTCGATTTCCATCCGGCGCTGGCGCATGTGTTCCGGCTGTGGGCGTGGCTGTCAACGGCCATGGTCACCAAGGAATGGGTCGCCATTCATCGCAAGCACCATGCGCGTTGCGAGACCGAAGAAGATCCGCACAGCCCGCTGCACAAAGGCATTCGCAAGGTTGTCCTCGACGGCGTCGCGCTGTACCAGCAGGAATGCAAGAATCCCGAGACGATGATCAAGTACGGCATCGGCACGCCGGATGATTGGGTTGAGCGCAACGTCTATGGACGCTTCCCGTCGGTCGGACCGACCTTACTCCTTTTCATATGCATCGCACTGTTCGGGGTTGTCGGTGTTGCGTTGTGGGCACTGCAAATGGTCTGGATTCCCTTCTGGGCTGCAGGCGTCGTCAATGGTTTGGGCCACTGGTGGGGTTACCGCAATTTCGAATCAGCCGACATGTCCACCAATCTCACCCCTTGGGGCCTGATCATCGGCGGCGAAGAACTGCACAACAATCACCATGCTTTTCCGAGCTCCGCCAAATTTGCCCTGCGCAAGTTCGAGATCGATATTGGCTGGGGCGCGATCCGCCTGTTTGAAGCGATCGGCCTTGCCAAGGTGTTGCGCGTTGCCGCAACGCTAGACGTGCGCCCGAATGTGAAGCTGCCCGACGTGGAAACGGTGAAAGCCGTTCTGTCGCATCGCGTCCACGTGCTGTCGGACTACTTCAAGGGTGTCATCGCACCAACCTTGCGCGATGAAGTCGGCAATGCTGGCGTCGGAATGAAGGCCCTGCCGCGCAAGCTGCGCAAGGGATTGGCTAACGGTGGTCGATGGCTCGACGCTGGTTCGCGTCGCGAGTTGGATGCCGTGGTCAGCGAACGCCCGGTGTTGGCTACGGTTTGTGATTTCCGTGCACGACTGGCTGGCCTGCTTGATCGCAACGGCCGCAATGCCGACGCGATGATGGAGAGCCTCAAGCAGTGGTGCCAGGAAGCTGAAGCCAGTGGCATTCGCACGCTGTCCGACTTCGCTGGTCGCCTCAAGGGTTATCAGCTCGCCCACAGCCACTGACGCGTTGGATGTCAGGTTACGAAAGGCCCGCCGATTGGCGGGCTTTTTCGTTGCTGGCGACGATCTTAAAAACCTCACTGTCACACGGCGCGGCAAACAAAATATCCATAAATACGCTCACTCCCGGCAACATCTGATTCGGCGTATGCTCCAACAAGGAACTAGCCACCAGAGGCGGCATTTGTCGCCAACCAAGGAGAGCCCCATGTCGATTATCTTAAAATCAAAACCAACGCTCGCAATCGCGATCGCAACAGCATTCGCTGCTTGTGTCGCGCAAGCCGAGACAGCACACGCCCCCGCGCAAGCGAAGACAACGAAGGCATTCGCCGAAGCAGCGGCACCGAGCGGTGGCGCGCCGTTGCTTTTCAATCAGACGGGATCTCCGCGTTTCGAGGGCATCCTGGCAATGACCAACCTGGATCAAGGACAGCAAGCCTTCGATACTGAATTGGCAGACGACTTTGACGTACCCGACGGCGGTTGGGCAGTATCGGTGGTCCGGCTGGGAAGCTTCTACCACAGCGGTGGCACCCCGGTGCGTCCTTCAACCACCGGCAACATCACGTTCTATTACGATGCGGGCACTGGTCGCCCCGGCGCAGTAGTTCCAGGATGCGCCCACACGAATATCTCATTGTTTTACAGTGAAGCGTTCATCACATCCGTTTTGTCCTTGCCGGAAGTGTGTGCGCTGCCGCAAGGACACTACTGGATGGGTTTCTCCGGAAACCTTTCGTTTGCTGATCAGGAGGGCGGCGCTTACGTGACTCAGGAAACGGGGATGCCCGGTAACTCCATTGTCTGGCGTAATCCCGGTAATGGATACGAGACTGGCTGTACGGACTGGAGCGCCCCGACCAGTTGCGGCCTCGCGTCCAACGGTGGAATGACATTCCAGCTATATGGGCAGACAACTCCAGTGACGCTACAGAATTTTTCTGTCGAATAGTCGAAACTGCCAAAACCTTCGCCAAAAAAAACCCCGCAAGTAGCGGGGTTTTTTGTTGCTACCGGAAACCCGCTGGACGCGTTTCCGAACTGCGATTGGTGCCCAAGAGGGGCAACGAATCGTCAACGATTTAGCCGTTTGCGGAGGCGATACCAAGAATGTGCCCCCAAATATGCCCCCACGAGGTGCGCGCTTGATACGCGGGTAGGTGTGGACAGATGACGATAGGTGTCGCTCTCGCTCTGTCGATCCAAGTCTGAGAATACGATGACGAGTGCCGTTGCGCCTACCCCATCCAAGCCCGCGGTCATCTATGAAGCATAGAGTCAGTACCCACAGTCGGCTCTAACTGGTGACTCGCACAGCGGAACGCTGGTCCAGGCTCCACCCGAGGAAATGTCGTACAAGTTTCAGCGGGGACACTGGGGACGGTGGGGAACGTCAATGGCGCTGGCCCGTACATCCGCCCCCACGCGCATCCGATCTCCGGGGACATGGGAACAGTCCGCTCGGCTGCGAATCCAATGGACTTCAGAAACAGGCGGGAACAAACTGACTTTGCAGTTCTGCAGCGTACGAGGTAGATGTCGTCGGGCATCTTGCCGGACGACTCAGTCAGTTCAACGAAGGCTTGGAACACATGAAATTTTCCAGCGACGTGCCGTCACTACTGAAGGCGGTACGGGCCATCGAACGAAAGCACCCAAGCGGACTGCGCAGGGATATCAACCTGCGCATGAAAGCGTCGGCTAACGGGGTCAAGTTTGAGACGAACCAGAGTAGCGCTTTTGTTCCGGCCCAAGTCGGGATCGCCGGCGCCTGTGTCGTTCCCCGCAATATCTTTACGAAAGTACTCGCGACATTTCCTCGGACAAAGCCGATCACGATCGAAATGGTAGACGGGCGCCTGAGCATCGGCACATTCCGCCTGAACATGGGAGCCGCCTTTGTCTCGCGCGAGAACGAGAGACAGGATTTGTTCTAGTTCGAAACCCAAGCCATCGTTCTATGTTGGTTTTGCCACATCAACGTGTCGCGACCAAGTCGTCAAGAAATTCCGAAGCTGGTGCCACGGCTGAAATGTGTAGGTGATCGCGGGCGCGGGTGCAGGCCACGTAAAGCAGGTGCCGCTCCGTTGCATACACCTCGGCAAGTTCGGACTCGTCAGTGACCGATTCGATGCGTGCTTGCAGTGGCAGCACCTCGTCGTCGCAGGCCATGACGGCAACCACGCGGAACTCCATGCCTTTCGCCATGTGCATGGTGGATACGCAGACACCAATTTCTTCACCGGATGTCCGCTCGCTAAAGACCCTGGCCGGAAAGCCGGCTGTCGATACCGCCGCAAGCGCGCGCGGAATCTCGTTGTCCGATCGTACGAACACACCCACTTCACTTGGGGGGATACCCGCTTCCATCAACTTGGCTAGCCAGCTTCCGACGGCCTGAGACTCCAACTCGGGGGTCGCGAAGTTGCGTATCACGGGTGGCTCACCGTTGAATACCGAGACCGTGCCAGCGCGAGTCTCAACATTGCCGTCAACGTCAGAAACCTCCGGGTCCAGCAGGCGATCTGCCTGCGCTCGAATCTGATGCGAGGTGCGGTAGTTGATGTGCAGCGTGCGCGAGCGACCTCGTATGTCGACGCCTTGCGACTTCCACGAAAATGGTTGCTCGAAGATGCGCTGACCCAAGTCACCCGCAAAAAACAGGGCGTTGGACTCGCTTCCACCCAGCGCGGACAGGAAGCGCAACTGAGCGACACCAATGTCCTGCGCCTCGTCGACTATTACGAAATCGTACGGCGGCCGCTTTCTCTCGCGCATCGCTCCGCAGAGTTTGGTGAATATTGCCGCCACGGTGGTCTTGCCTTTGGCTCGTAGCGCCTCGCGCACCGTATCGAACACCTGCCACAACAAGGCACGCTGGGCTTCAGGCAGGCGCGTCTTGCGGCCGAGGCGGCGAACATCGCGATACTCCTCCCAACTATCTATCTGCCACGGATCGACTACCTCCTGCCATTCGGCTAGCAGGAAGCCGGGACTGAACTTCAACCCGTCCACATTTGCGGCCGCGTGATTCAGCAGCGTTGCAATCTCGTCGCGGGACGCGATCTGCGGTTTCCCGAACTGCCTTTCGTAGAGTCGCACGCCAACGGCATCCATCGTGTCGACATCGATGCGTTCGGCCAGCGTGGGCTGGTTCGAAACCAGCCGAAACAATTTGGTCCGCAGGGCGTTCGCCAAGTTCCTGGAAAACGTGCTTAGCAACACGCGAGCATCCGGGTTGCTCTTTGCGAGGTGCACGGCGCGATGCAGCGCGACGATAGTCTTTCCGGTGCCGGCGGAACCCGAAACGCGAGCTGGTCCGCTGTAGTCGCGCTCTACCCACTGTCGCTGCGCCGGGTGCAGGAAGATCGTCCACTTCTCCCACGGAAATTCCAGCGCGCGTTGCAATTCCTCGACATCGGTCATCGTGCGGAAGCGGCGCTGCGCATCGGGATGCTCGAACGGGTCGACACCCTTTGGCGCTGCGACGGTTACCGCAGGCGTTCCACCCGTAGCCAGTTCCAACAGCGCCTCGGCAGCCTCGGCAGGAAGGTGCTCGGCGATCTCCAGCAGACTGTCTTCATTGGCTGCCTTGACGTCGTTCAACCATTCGACCGGCACCCCATAACCCAGCAACTGGTCATTGCTGTAGTCGGTGAACAGCAACGGCTTCTCAAGACCCGGTAGCGTGGCCTGCACATAGACCGGAATTGCGATTTCCTCTACGCGCTCCCGAATCTCCACCAACTGCGCAGCGCCGGTTTTCGGGTGGGTTTCCAGCTTCCGACGCTCGGCCCAGGCGTACGCGTCGTCATGGTGATCGACGTAACAGAGCAAAAGGCTGGCCGCAGTCTTGTGCACGATCAGGCGGATATCACGGCTTACCCGCACTGACCAGAAGTTCTGGTCTTTGGCTCGATCCAGCTTGTGCAACTGCATGCCTGGGTTCGCAGGATTGATCTGCAGGTCGAACGCCGTGGTCTTCACCGACTTCTGCTCGTCGCCGGTCAGCCTTACCAAGCTGTCGGTGAAAGTGTCGGCAATGCGGAACTCCATGATCGCCGTCCCTCTCAGGGAGTCACGACAAGCGTCGCGCGCTGGGCCAGCAGTTTTGCAAGTTCGATGCGCCGAGCTTTCTGCATCGCCGGATCATTCGCTGACACGGGCCAGCCGTTGATGTTGGCGTGCGCGGCAGGAGGTTCGCTTGGCACAATGCGAAGTCCAGCGTCGAACACCGATTCGGCTTGTAGGAGAGCGGCACCATGCAGGCTGTTCACTCGCCCACGCGAGAGTTCCCTGCCGGCATCCCAGAGCGATTCAGGAATTTCGGATGGCGAGCGGAATACCGACGTTTCGCCGTTGACCGGGTTGGGGTCAAATGCTGTCCACTTCACCCCAGCAGCGTTGTACGAGTTCGAAGAGAACAGAAACCGGGCGACATACTCTTCACCTTGGACAACTTCAGCCAGCCCTGACGGTAGCGCCACGTTCGGCGACTCCCTTGATCATCCCAAGCAACTGAGGCGAGATCACTGCGCCGTCAAATCCGGCGACGGCGTGTCCGCGTTCCACACCATCGATCCACGCGTATGGGAGGCGATCGCTCGTCCCGATGCTCAATGAAAGCGACCGAACCGGCGACGTGCCCCATTCCAATGCGATCGAACCATCGGTCTCGGCAGTCAACTCGGGCATTGGTAGATTCGTCGGCAACGCACGCATGAATGCTTCGGCACGACATACCGCATCTTTGGACATCGGCAACGCTTCATAGCCGTCCCAACCCTGCTCGTTGCAGTCATCGCGCAGCGCATGGATGCGCTCAATTACGCTCGCCTTGAGGCCAAACAACGCTTGCGATAGTTCTGTGCTCCGTGCGACCTTCTGCATGGATTCCCGCAGAAACACTGCCTCTGAAGAAATGCCACTGTCCGCCCAATTGCCAACGGCTGCTGTCGCACATCCAATCGCAAGCGTCATGACTGAAACATGGCTAGACATTCTTCCTCCAACGTTCCTTTGAAAACGCGATTCTTCAGTTCTCTCAGCACTTCGACACGCTTGGCAATAACCTCCCAGTTGTCGGGCGCGACAATGCTGTCATCTGTGACCTCGATATCCAAGATTACCGGAAGCTGATCATTTTCCACAGGCTGCGATGCCATGAGTGTGACAACTCTCACGCCCGTCTCCTTGTCGAAAGCTGCGTTCCTTGCCATGAAGCCCTCCAAGCCCATGCGGTCCTCATCCGGCAAACGTGGCCCGATCTTGAGATAGGTTTCGAGTTTGACCTGTCCATCTTCCGCTGGCAAAAGAATCCTGTTGATGAACCGAAGCCGCAAAGCCCGGACTTGCAGAGGTTTGGTGACGTCGACAAACAGAAGCCACGTACGCTTGATCTCAGGTAGATAACTATCCAAACCTTCGTACGGCGCAAGTCGGTTGAACGAGTAGCCCTGCGTACGAACTTGCACCAACTGCTTCGTGTCTTGCGCGACGAACTGGTAGGCCTGAAGACCTTCTCTGATGGAGAATTTGGCGTCCGCGCCTTGCGGTTGCTCAAACACGTGTTCCGTCAAACGGCGGGATTGAAACACAGGGTAACCATCGCGGTACGCGTCCCGAGCAGCAGTTTCAGCCGCGCCCAACTCGAAATCCGAACGCATGATGCAGTCGATATCCAGAACGGCTTCGACTATCGGCGGGTGCAGAAGTTTCAGCGACGTGTCGTTCATAGCGCCATTAGACATCAAACTCGGAACACCTTCATCACCTCGTTGCCGAGGTGGTTGATGACTTCAACTCCAAACGAGCCCCTGCTGTGCTGTTACGACGTGGCCGTCTCTGCCAACTCCTGCTCGTCGCGCGCCAGCCGGGCAAGCGTGTCCGTGTACGTCTCGGCGAAGCCAAACTCCACGCTCTACCTGCCAGCTCGTTCAGAATCAATACGATCCGGGAAACCTCACCAGCGACTTCTCAACGGCGTGAACCGAGTCGACGACAGACCCGATACGCCCACACGCCAGCAATGATGGCCAGGACGAGCCCAATCACTGTCTCAACAACATGTGGATTGCCGACGATACTCATCCATATCCCAAACACAGCGAGTGCCACAACAAGTCCTATCACCTTAGCCATGCGTGTCTTCCCCCGTAGGTTCGATTTCACCAAGTATGTCAGTCACCGTCATCAACACTAGAGGTGAACAATCTCGACATCACCCCAATGCTCTTGAAGATACTCGGCAACGAGCCGTCTGTGGCAATGATGCGGCTTGTCCTCGCTGCACAAAAGGCATGCGCCATCCACGAGGGGGCGCTCCATGCGCTCAATGTGCCGCTGGGCCATAAGTCCTAGAAATTGCTTTTCGTAGCTGGACCAATCGCATTGCTTCATCTTGTAGGCATCCAGCATCGGCTTTGTCGGCGCGAGGTCCGGGATGTGCTGGTAGTCCGCGCCACACAGCTCGCGGGCAAAGTATTTCAAATCGTCCCGTTTGGCGAAGCCCGCCAGTTGGGACACGTTGTTCAACCGGACATCGACAATCTTGGTTGCGCCCGAAGATTTGATCCTTCGAAAGAAGTTCTCCGCCGACGATTTGGTGAAGCCTATGGTGAACAGCTTCATTCGACCTCTCCAGTTTCGCCGTCACCCGCAGTCGCACCGGTAGTGCTTTCCTGATACGCGATACGGATGCCTTGTTGCCTGTAAGCATCATCCACAATTTGTTCGGGCGTGCGAAACATGTCGTGCGCAGACATGCCCAACATGTCCAACAGCCGCGCTATCGTTTGCTCATGCGGCTCTACACTCGCGTCAGCGAGTATGTGCCCCACCTCAACTCCTCTATCAACAAGCTCACGAGCGACCAAGATCGTACGGTGGCAATCCAGCGGCTCTTTTTCCGCACACATGAGTGCGACGCGGTGGGTCTTCGCGCCATCCATCACGCGCGCGATGCCGGCAGCGAACTCCAGGGTCTTGGCTAGGCGGTCGTACTGCACCTTTCCATCGACGTAGCAAGATGGATCGCTGCTCCTCGCGCCAAGCTCCGCGCCAAGGAACACGTATCGAATCCCGTTGGACGCAAGGGACTTCTTGATCTCGTGTTTGTTGAACTGAGGATTGAACCGACTGAACGGTGCTGAACGGACATCGGCAATTGCCGTAATCTTGTTGGCCTTAAGGATCGAAATGAACGTCTCGACGTTGTAGTTCGAATGTCCAACACTGAAAATCTGCACGCTCACGTCCGCACCTCACACCGACGGGGCGTAATCACCGCGGCGACCAGCCGATACGCGGCGCCTTTGAACGGTTCGCCCACGCTAACGCAAAGCATTGCCGTCTCAACTTGGTAGTGTCTGTCTTTTTGCGAAAGGCATTTCTTTTCAACGACAGGGTCCGTAACCGCCAATCGAAAACGTGCGCCTTCATAGATGAATTCTGCGCGGATCTTCCGCCTTGGAATCAGGGACATGTACTGCCGTTCTGAACTCACCACGATCCGCAAGCGCGGGACAGAAATCATTTGCAGTGACCGTTTGAGGGTAGCGGTTTCGGATTCCGGTACGCGGTCCCGCACACCATGAAAGGTGTTCCCATAGTCATGCCAGAACGCGTCGTCATAAACGTCGGCAGCTTCAAGCAGCATCGTCCAAGGCGCCCGTCCCACTCGATTCCACCGGGCCCCCACGTCCACAAGGTAATTTTCGCTCTGATAGCCAGCCGGCACTGCACGTAGTAGGGGAATGCTGACGATGTCCAACAGCTCGACTTCAGAACCATCACTACAGGTCATCTGCCCAGGTCTCAACCCCTCACCACGGGATGGACTGACCGGCCTTACCCAGCCGCCGATTCCGCCGTCCTCAAGTTGTCGACCCGCGACGCACGATCCACGGTGCTTGCGTGACTTCGCCAAACAAATGATCGTTTTTTCCTCCACGTCATTCCCCTGAAGCTTGAAGCTAGAGCGGTACGTCGCCCTTTGGCACCTTGTCGATTCCGCCCGCAGCCATGCGATCGAGAAGCGCGCGTAGCGCCTGCAAATGGGCCGCTACATCGGTCAGGTGACCCTTCTGTTCGGCGACAAGTTCGCCGATTTCATGGTCGCGCTCGGCGATGAGGCGCGCGCGAACCGCAGCGATGGCCAAAACGGCCGGGACTGTTTTTTTGTAGTTGACCCCGCCGATCATGGCTACCCCGCCGATGATGAGCACTACCCAGCCAACAGGCCCGATCACGGTCGCGATGACTGAGCTCAAGCCGGTGTAGGCGGCGAACGGCAAAGTGATACCCAACGCCCCGGTGAGTGCCGCGAGAGCGCTGGATGCGGCCACATACAACCCAAAACCCGACAGATTGGCTATCACCAAGCCGCTCGCTGCCACGCCAACCCCTTGTGCCAGCTTGTGTTCGCGCTTGCTAAGTTCTCGGATCAGGGCGGCACGTTGCTCAGGCGTTGCCTTGTCGAGCATCGTATTGAACACCGCCACGACGATCGCCCGTTCTCGCTCCGCCGCCGTGTTATCGGTGGAAGCAATTTTGGCTTTGGTCTTCTTCGCTGCATCCGACACGACTTCTCGATAGGAAACGAAGGGTTCATCCCCTTTCATCTTTCGTATCTGGACCGCGGTGTCGTTACTGCCGGCCGCCCGCAGTGAACGTACAACCTCAGCCGCCGAAGCCGTGGAGGCCAAGCCCAGAACTACGGCCAAGCTTTCCAGCTCTTGGGGTGAGGCCGAAGCCAGTACATCCTCGGGAAGCGCTGTCTCCAGCCGTCGTGCATCTAGTTGGAAAATCCGATCTTGAACACGCTGGAGGTTCACTTCGTACGACCGCTTCCGCCGCTCATATTCCGCCGCGATGTACTTGCGTTCGAGCATTTCCACCGGCTTTGCTACGGGCTTCATTGCCGAAGGCTTGGTTGTCGGCGCAGGAAGCACGAGCGGCGCTTTCAATCTCTGACGCGGTCGACGCTCCCTGTACGCCATCACCAAGACCGCGATGGTCGACGCAAGGCCAACGAACCAGGCAACCAGACTCCAGTCTGCCACTATCGCGGCGAGCAAGTTGTTCACGGAATTTTGCACTTCTCAGACATCATCATCACCTCATCGCCGATCAGCGACATCGACCGTCAAGGCACTGGCCATAGCTCTACCGCCGAATCAGCAAGGTCTTTGGATCTTTGTTCGACTTGCTTGAAACGGAAATTCTGCATTTTCCCTATCTCCTGCGTCATCAATATTGATGACTCTCGATAGGCTGGTCGCTTTCCGCTAAAAGGATTATTTGAAGCACTAATATTTAGCTTTCCAGAGAATAGCGTCAAGTTCCCTATGCGTGACAAATATTTTGGATGATGGAGGATAGATTTCTCTCCTAAATAGGTCACCCAATCCCCGAACTCCTCCTTCGCCTTTATCGTCTTAATCTTCTTAGGAATAATGTGTTCGACATGTACTAGATCTGTGCCGAGAACCTGGAGTTCAACATATTTACCATGCTTCGCTATCTCGATCGATTCCAAACAGTACCGCGCGCGATCAATAATATTTGAGGTAAACATGACATTTGCGAATTCTTCGCGGAATTTTTCATCTGAAGGACAAGATGCCCGGTAAGCGACTCTTGTATCGGGAACTGGATTCTTCGGATTGACGGCACAGAGTCTCGCGAACAACGTCTCTGTGTCGTTGCTGCGCTCGCGGCAAATATGACGCCGGAGTACGAACGCTTCGGTCAACTTCAAAATGGTAAGGAAGTGCTTTTCGTCACACCCTCCGACCTTTAAATGCATCAAATAGCCAAAGGTTTGAGCTGCCTTGATCATATGCAGGTTTCGCAAATGTCTGTCTGCGGACTTATTTCCAGTGCTGGCCAGGAGTAGCCGTCCATAGATTTTCGCGCTCTCGACAAGCTTTTTCAGAAATGACTTGAAGCTTAACTGGGGGTGTTCAGACTTCTCTTCTTCACTTGACTCTCGATCGAGAGAAGTCTCGCCATCGTTCTCATCGTTGTCGGTATCGACATCGTCTTCGTCAAAATAGTAATGTCTATCCGGAAGGTCGACGGCTTCGCGCACCTCACGCATGAAAAGCGCCTTGAAGATTGGCACGACTTTCGCTGCGGTTACACGCCGTTGAGTGCGCGCAGTAAGAAAATGTCTAAAAAAGTTGTCCGAGCTAGTTCTATCAAGGTGCAGCACCAGTTTCGCCCAAGCGTCACACGCGTCTTTCAGCGAATCCTCACCGAATCTAGCAGCATTTCCGAGTAAAAAGTTCTTTATTATATCGCTGGGACTCAACCGCAGACCACGATTGTTGATTGTCTCAAACAATTTGAACGCGTCCTTCGCATCACTTACGTCAAGACGAATTAGCAACGCCTGATTCTGAAGTCGGTAGAGGAACTCTATTAAATCTTTCAGCTCTTGCTCACTTATCCAATCGCGTACTATTGTAAATGCGTTAAATAGATTCTCGTTGACAAAATCCCCTTGATCGTCGGCTTTCACCAAACGCGCAAATTCTTTTGAATCAATCGAATCTAACAAAACCTTAGGCAGCTCTTTTCCATCAATAGTTTTTGCGTGCAGCAATCGACCAAGGTCGGAGGCAAGTTCAGTGTTCTCTTGTTCCATTAGATGCTGGCGGATGCATTCGAACAGAATAGATATCGTGGTAAGACGCTGCTGACCATCGACGAGGTCAAGCTTGTTCAGTCCTGCAGCGTGACTTCCTGTTAGACAAACGATGTTTCCCAGTAGGTGGGTATCCGAGCCTTCGAGTAGGTCGATGTCGTCCAGCAACTCATAAACCTGACGCTCTCTCCAAGAATAGCGTCGCTGGTACGACGGGATCACATACTGTTCGTTCGATGAACCAAACAACTGGTTGAGCGTAAGCGAGGTTGGGGTGATCTTCATTTCAGAGAACCTTCAGTGAGCTAAATGCGGAACACCTTCATCACCTCGTCGCCGAGGTGGTTGATCACCTTGACGGCGATGCGGCCGCTGGTGGGTTTGTCGAAGGGGCGGGAGGTGTCGCTGTTTAGGGTGGCCCAGGCTTCTTCGTTGATCTCGGCCTTCAGGGTGGTCTTGAGTGCCTTGTACGGGTCGTTGGCGCCGAGGAAGTAGGCGTGGCGGACGAAGAACGATTCTTCGTTGTAGTCAGTGTCGATGAACCAGCAGGCGATCCCGTCGGCACCGTCGCTGCGTACTTCGCCGGTGTTGGGGTGGAACACGTCGACGCCGTTGACCTTCACGCGAACCTGCCCGCTGTAGCCGTCGGGGCCGGCGTCGAGGATGTCAATGTCGGGTTCCCCGAAGATCACGAACAGGTTGCCCTTGCCGGTGTTCTTCAAGTCTTCGGCCATGTGCAGGTCGGCGTTCATGCGCGACTTAAGCACCGGGATGCGGCCGAGCTTGTCGAACTCAGATGACATGGCGTCGTAGTTGAAGGCGCAGGTGATCAGCACGTCGAAGTCGGCATCGCCGGCCTCGCGCGCGGCGGCTACCAGGTCGACGCGGGAGACAGTGCCGAACTCGGGGCCGATGAAGATAGCGGCGTGGCGTTCCTTGTCGCCTTCGAGATATCGCCCTTCGGCGCAGACCAGATCGCCCGGCCACGGTGTGAGCGCGGTGAACTCGATGCGGTCTTCCTTGTGCGCCTGCTGTACGCCCGACACCTTCAGCGTGGCCAGGATCATCTGCACGAAATCGCGTTCGTCGGAATAGCCGGCCTTGTCTTCGCCCACCCCATCGATCAGTTCGTCGTTCTCGTCGACGCCCAGCACGCGATGCGGCGAAAGGCTTTCAACCGTGAACGGGCCGGCGACGCGAACCTTCTTTTTGTCGTCGTAGGGTTTGTCGTAGAGGTATTCGGAATCGGCTTTGGCGGCGATGGAAGCGTCGATTTCTTTCTGCCGCGCGATGCGCTGCTGCCACCAGTCGGCGTGCAGTCGAGTAGCTTCCCCCGGCCACTTGGCATCGGCCTCTCGGGGAATTTCCCACTCTTCCCACGTCTTGCCGAGTGCACTATTCATCTGCTCGCGCAACGGCTCCAGCGTCTGCTGGAACTTGTCCCAAATCACGTCGATCTCGGTGTTGTTGGCGATCGACTTCAGCGTAATGTGCGGCACACGCTCGTAGACGAACCCGTGGGCGATGTTGCCGTAGGTAGCCTTCGACGAGGGAACGCTGCGGGTGACTTCGGCTTCCTTGCGCTGGCCTTCAGCCGAGTCGGCGAGCAGGTAGTACGGATAGCGCGCGCCCATGATGCGTGCGCGGGCCAAGGCGAGTGCTACGCGTGACGTGTCGAGGGTGATCCAGCGGCGGCCCCATTGTTCTGCCACGTAGGCGGTAGTGCCGGAGCCGCAGGTCGGGTCGAGCACGAGATCGCCGGGATCGGTGGCCATCAAAATACAGCGCTGGACGACTTTCGAGCTGGTCTGAACTACATAGACTTTGTCCTCGGCGCGACTGCTAAGAACCACATCGTCCCAAGAGTTGCCGATCGGCGTGACAGCGAAATCATGAAAAAATCGCACGTACGAAAGTTGTTTGCCTCGCGGTTCAAGGCGGGAGGCACGACGTAAGCGTTCCATGCCGCGAATCGTCGTCTTCCAATGAGAACTAGCGTTTGGGCGATAGGAATTTCCGAAAGCTTGAAATGGGACCGACAGCGATTCCGAAAATCCGGTGGAGACAATATTGTCTTGCCGGTAAAAGCGCACGTTAGAATCGGCCTCCTGCTCTCCGCCACCCACCTCCCTCGCCGACAAAGGACGCCGGCTACCATTCGCAAGCTCAATCCTCTTGTATTCGCTGTTACCCCCGAGCACTTTTGACCGAAGAGGTTGCCGATATTTTGCCCTTGATAGGTCTTTTGCATACCAAAGAACGTAGTCGAAGGTATCGCCAATTACATTCGTTCTAGCTTGAGGACTATTGACAGCAGCAGTCTTAATGAAAGCAATTTGTGCAGCAAAATTCGCATCACCAAATACCTCGTCCAAAACCGCCCGCACCCGGTGCACGTTCTCATCGCCAATCTGCACAAATATCGAGCCGGACTCGGTCAACAGGTCGCGTGCCACGGTCAAGCGATCGCGCAGGTAGGTCAGGTAGGAATGGATGCCGTCGCGCCAGGTGTCGCGGAACGCCTTGACCTGTTCCGGCTCGCGGGTGATGTGGTCGGCGTTGCCGTCCTTCACGTCACGGCTGGTGGTGGACCACTGGAAGTTGGAGTTGAATTTGATGCCGTAGGGCGGATCGAAGTAAATGCATTGCACCTGCCCGCGCAGGCCTTCGCGCTCGGCCAGGCTGGCCATCACCTGTAGTGAATCACCCAGGATCATGCGGTTCTGCCAGTGGCCCTCGTGCTGGTAGAACTCGGTTTTGTCGGCACCTTCAGGCAGGCCGTTGAAGTCGCCGAACATGTCAGGTTGGTTGTAGCCTGCCGCGTCTTCTTTCGCCGAACCCGTAGACGGGTGCTTCTTCGACTGTCGAAGCAGGTCGTCGATCAGGAACTTGGGCTTCACCTTTTCCTGGATGTAGAGCGGCGGCGCGTTGACAACCAGGTCAGACCAGTCCTGCTGGTCCTTGCCGCGCCAGACCAGTTGCGGGTCGAGGTCGCGATTGCGCTGCTGCTTCTCGTCATCCAGCCCCTGCGCGCTACGCGCATACGCCACCTTCACCGGCGCCTGGTCAGCCTTCTGCATCACCGACTGGTGTTCCACCGTGGGAATGTTCTTGCGCTTCGCCTCGGCATGGTTGAGCGCGGCGATGGTTTTGGGGGTGGTTGGCTTCTTGGCCATTGAATTATTCCGTCTTTATCTGGGCGGCGAGGTGGCCATTGCCTGCGGTGGCGGCACGTTGTTCGGCACGTTGTTCGGCACGCTTGGGGATACCCGAATGCAGGCCATCGATGTGCTCGAACAGGTCGGCGTTGATGTGTTGCCATAGTGGATCGAGGATGAAATCGATGCCTTCCCGGCGCGCCAGCTTGGCCGCCGGTACGAAATCGCTGTCACCCGCTACCAAGATCAGCGTGTCGGCCTGTTTCTTGAGTGCGAGTGACGCGATGTCGACACCAATTCGCATGTCGACGCCTTTTTGACGAAGGCCCAGCTGTACGGAGGAACGGTCCAGCTGCTGCCAAATGGCGCGAAACTCCCGAAGGCTGCGCAGCTCGTCCGCCGAAAGTTGCATTGACATGGCATCCTGGCTTGCGCCCTTGGTTTCTTCTCCGCCGCCGGGCGTCAATCGGTCGAGCACATCGAGTGCCGAGCGACTACGCAGGAGCAGCTTCGTCAGTTCCGGCTTGATCGCCCAGTCGTGGTCCCGGTTTACCTTGCCGAGACGCAAGGCGACTTTGCGCTGGCGGCGGAGACAGTCGAACAATGCGAGTCGTTGGACGGCGACATCGGATTTTCCAAAGTCGATCGAGCGATTGTCGATCGGGTTATGTGCCTTGCCGTCATAGGGAACCGCGTCGTAGTAGAAGATGCGGTAGACGTACTGCGCCCAGTCGGTGTTGCTGCATCCGGTGAGATGCTTGACGTGGTTGCGGCACAGATGTCGAACGTAGGCTGCAATGCCTTCGGGCGTTTCGCATAGCTCCGGGTTGACCAATCGAGGCAGCCGCTTCAGGAAAAACCCGCCGTCGATGAGGATGGCGATGCGGCGATGGCTCATGCGAGTCTCCGAGCGGAGCGCTTCGCAAAAGAATCTGTGGTGCCAGAAAAAAGAAAGCCCCGAGGGGTCGGCCAGCGCTCAGGATGATCGAGCGGGCGTACTGCCAAGGGGCGGATGTACTGCAAACAGTAGCGCGGGTTGAGTGCCGTTTCAATAGTGTCGCTAATGTTGGTGCTCGACGCCGTGGCTTCTAGTTTCAACGCAATTGCGTTGCAAACGCATGATTCATCAACGGTTTTTCGGATCTTAGCGACCATTTTCCTGACGCCGGGAAAATGGTCCGTAAAGCCACGAACGCCCTTAGGCATCCCGATGGTTTTGTTAACGTCAACAAAAGGATCGAAAACGGCGTGGGCTGCAAAGGTGCTAGTGAAGGACTGGATCCGTTCCGTTTTCATGCGGTAACTTCCTTTTCGGCGGTGGATGCTTCGCAAACCATCTTGTCGAACTCGGCCTGGACCTTTTTGGCGAAGTCGTCCTGCATTTCGTAAAGGTCGCCGAACTCGACGAACGCCCAGCGACCGTGGCTGCCGAGATGGTTGACGCCGGGTATCCAGTAGGTATCCATCGTCGACTTCTTTTCCTTGGCGTCTTCGCGGCGATAGCCCTTGATCTCGACGATCAGGTTGAGCGGATCATCGGGGCCGTAGCCGTCGTCGATGCGAACGATGAAGTCGGGAAAGTAGCGGCGCGCGACGGACCCGAAGCGATACGGCACTTCCAGCCCAAGACTGTGGTTCTTCACGTACGCGAGCACTTTGGGATGCGCTTCTGCGACGCGGCAGAATTCACCTTCCCAGCCGCTATCGAGGATGATCCAATTGACGTGGCATTTTGGTGGCGGTCCCAGCGTTTCCCAGCGGTCTTCGCGCGAAGTGTTGAAATTGACGTTTGTGGTAGAACCGGTCGGATTGTACGGATCAAGAACGGCCTTCACCGGGCGCTTGCCTAGCAGCGATCGGGTGATGCCAGCGGTGATGCGCTCGCAGGCGATGTCGGTCAGCTCCTGATACAGCAATTGCGCCGGATAGGTGCCGCCCTTGCATTGCAGGCAGGTATCCAGCCATTCCTTGGCGATGCGCTTGAGCTGGCCGAACAGGTGCAGCTTGGGTTGTTCACCCGGATCGCGCCACTTGGTTTCGATCAGCCGCTTGGTTAGGTGGAAAACGACTGATGACGGGCGCATGTCGCCTAGGTGCTGCAACGTGAGCTCGGCGCTCTCACCAATGATGCCGGCATTGCGGGTTTCGGACGGGCCGACGAGATCAGGCGTCAGCACCAGGATGGAATCGTCGTTGAATTCCGCTGTGAGCCGTTCCTCCGGGAGTTCGACGCGATAGCCCTGCACACGCGGGAAGGTGATTTCCAGCGCGTCGCGCACAGGACGAACGGCTTTCACTTGTACAGTCTCGCGCGGCTTTTGCGGCGCGGCCACGACCGGCTTGGCAGTGAAGTCGAACGGAATGCCCAGCACGTCGGCGTACTCGACGTCGAACAGGCCTTCTTCGTTGAGTTCGTAGGACTGCCGGCGCAATGCGCGGCCGATAACCTGCTCGCACAGCAACTGCGTGCCAAACGCGCGGACACCCAGTACATGGGTGACGGTGTTCGCGTCCCAGCCTTCGGTCAGCATTGATACGGAAACGACGCAGCGAATCGATTCACCGAGCCGGCCATGCTTGCCGACCGTGTTCATCACCTCGCGCAGCAGCTCCTGATCGGAAATGTTCTCGGCCTGCTGGGGGTCGTTGGTGCGTTTGATGATCTCGCGGCGAAATCGCTCAATCTCGTCGTCGGCCATGGCGCGGAAATTACTGTCCAGCGCATCGCCGGATTCCAATTGCTCGCTGTCGATGAGCAGAGTGTTGGGACGCGCCAGCGGATTGCCGTGTTCGTCAAAGTTGCGGAACAGTTCGAGGCGGCCGTTTTCCAACTGGCTGCTGCCGTCCTCGTTCTGGCGATGAAAGCCGGAGATGAAGTCGTAAACCAGCTTGGACGTGGATGTGTTGTTGCACACCACGATGAAGCACGGCGGCACCTTGATGCCGGCCTTCTCCCATAGCTCGAACGTTTTCGCGTAATGGCCGTACAGAGCGTCGAGCGCGGTCTGCAGCAAACCGGGGATACTGAGTGGATCGAGTTGGCTGGCCTTCCCACGCCCCTTCTTCGGCATCTTCTTGCCGATGTGTTTCCAAAGCTCGCGGTACTTTGGCATTTCGTCGGCGCGACTGGGATCGTTGTCGGCGATCGGAACGCGAGGCAGCTTGACGATGCCGCACTCTATGGCGTCCATCAGCGAGAAATCGCTCATCGTCCATGGGAACAAGGTGCCTTCGGCATAGCCGGAACCGCTCAAGAAGAACGGCGTGGCCGACAGGTCCATGACACGGGAGATGCCGAGCTTGCGGTTTACCGCTTCAAGGCCAGAAATCCAAAGCCGCGCGGCTTCGTTGTTTTCTTCGGCTTCCTTCTTGTCGTCACCCTTGAGGTCTTGCTCATCGTCGGCGTCGAGCGGCTTCTCGCGATAGCAATGGTGGGCTTCATCGTTGATGGCAAGGATGTGCTTCATGCCCATCAACTCGGGCATGACCCGTTGCAGCATCTGCCCTTCGGTTTCCAGGGTCTGCAGCTCTTCGCCTTCGCGACCCTGAAGGAGTCGGCGCCCGCCCTTGGAAAGCTCAAGGCATTCGCGCAGCTTGAAGGCGTGATAGTTGGTGATGACGATCTTGGCGCGCGCAATATCCGCGAGCATGTCGCGCGGGACGATGTCGCGACTGGCGTAGTAGCTGTCGGGATCGTTGGGCTGAAGGACGCGCAGGCGATCCTTGATGGTCAGACCCGGAGCGACGATGAGGAAGCCGCGGGTGAATTTTCGGCTATTAGGATGCCGCACGGCGTTGACGGTTTGCCAAGCGATCAGCATGGCCATGACGGTGGTCTTGCCCGCGCCCGTCGCCAGCTTGAGAGCCAGACGCATCAGCTCCGGGTTGGCGTCGTTGTTCGACTTGGCCAAATGTTCAAGGAAGCGCTCACCGGACTTGCCCAGTTGCGGTGCAACTTCAATCAGCCAGATCGCGGTCTCGACGGCTTCGACCTGGCAGAAGAAGGGGCGGATGCCGGTGAACGGATAGTTGCGCCAATGATCGAGCAGGCGAGCGGTTTCCGGCGTTACCCGCCACTGGCCTGCCGGGAGGCGACGCCAAGCATCCACTTCCTGACGAACCGCATTGATGACGGCGGTGTGGGCGTAGGCTTGTTCCTTCGTTGAAAGCCCTATGCCTTCGTCGAAGACCAGCGATGCCTGACCGGCAGTACGCCTACGCGGCTTGGGTATCGGAGTGATGAAGTCGGCTTTGCGCCGAGACTGGAGAATCTCCTGGGTCGGCTGACCGTCACCGTCCAGCTCCCAGTGCTGCGACGGGATCGCATAAGGAGAATTGAGGATGGGCCGTTCAAAGAACTGGTCCGTCATGGGCTGTGGTCTCCGATCAGGCCTATTGCGTCATTGGTGACGCAGCACGAATGAAGACGCGAAGCCCGACTGCTATCGCCCATCCCCGTTTCGGCCCCGACTGCCAACCGTCCCTACTGTAGCGGTCGGCGGCGATTCCTTACAGTGAAATCGCCACGGGCACGCGTGGATGGTTTGGGCGAGGCGAACGTCGCGAATTGCGTTAAGCATCGTTCGTAGCAATGCGGTGGCCCTTTGCACTTCATGCGTGTTCGAGCGGAGCTAGAAATCCTCGCCCACTAGAACCACTTCCCCATGGGTTGCGATCCGGCGTTTCGGTGCCCGATCGCGAGGAGGGTCTGCCCGACGGGATCAGTCGCACCGCCCAAGTTGGTAGATGCGCACCACAGTTCGTTCGATTTCGCTGGCCGCGCGGACTATTCGTCACTGAAACTTTTCACCAGCGAATGGTAGTGGCGCGGCGAACTGCGCTTCCCCGTGAAGCGGGCGAGCAAGCGGTCGGCTACCTCCGGCCTTTCCATACCCGAAAGGATCGCGCTGCGTTCTGCAGCTTGTCGCCTCCAGCGGAGTCAGTTCGCGCGGGCTTCAGGTGACCGGTAGACTTCCCTTCCTAGAAACCGGCAGGGGAACAAGATGCGCTACAAATTGACGTTCGCGGCACTGCTGAGCATGACGGGATGCGCTTCAGTTGGCGAAGTGATGCCCGTCGGGAAAGACACCTACATGCTTGGCGTCCAAGTCAGAGGCGGCGAGAACTGGACCAAGGTGAAAGGCCACGTCATCACGAGAGCGAACGCGTTTTGCGCGGAGAAGGGCAAGGCGATGGAGCTAGATGACACGAAGACCAGCGGCGCACGCGGTTGGACGCCGCAAGGTGCCGAGATCAAGTTTCGGTGCGTCGACAAGTAAGAAATTTCCTACGCGCTTCCCCGCCCTTTGCCCGTAGGCGAAGCACTCAATTTAGATCACGCTGATTCAGCCCGACAAGCCGAGCGGTGCCGCCCCACAGATTTTGGCGGTCAGCTGGTCGGGCGCACTTCCCTCGCTAGGGTCATCGATGCCCGCTGGCAGCTCACGCCGCCGAACCCACAGCATCCGCAGACGCTACGAACGGTGTATTTCTATCGGACCCGATGGAGAATGATGGTGCTTACCGAGCAAGCAATTCTTGGGCATGGTCGGCAGTGATTTGTGCAACACTGGGACGGGGGCCATAACATGAGATCGATCAGTCTTGCAGCACTCGTCGCTACTTTGGTTGTTTCCGGCTGCGTGACAATCCAGCGGCCGCAAGTCAACTTCAACGCCAACTACGGCGAACCGATTCTGTATGCAGACGCGATGCCGAAGATCGAGCGGTACTTGCAGAGCTACCTGAAAGACCCCATGTCCGCGGTTTACGAATGCGGCCTTCCGAAAAAGTCATGGTTGAGCCAGATTGGCGCGCGCGTCCCCGTGAAGTATGGGTTTGGCGTGATGTGCACAATCAACGCGAAAAACAGCTTTGGCGGCTATGTCGGTAATAAGGAGTTCGAGTTCTTGTTCCAAGGCCAGACATTAGCGCGCGCCTCATCATATGAGGAGTTCGGGGTCGTCATCATCTACGACAACTAGCCGCGCACGACACGACAACGCTGGCCAGAAATCGGCCTCAACCACTTCGCCGTCCAGCATTGTGCAGTCGCGATTCGAGAACGTCAGTGCGGCAACAAGTTTGGGATCGTGGTCGGTCATCGCGTTCTCGCGTTAGCATCGGGCCATGTGTGGCCGCTACTCCCGATCCTATACCTGGCGCGAGGTTCATGCGTTCTCGCGCGACATCGCCAATCAGACGCCAATCGAGAATCCCGACCCCGCGTTCAACGTTGCTCCGACTCAATCCGGCAGGGTCATCGCTTCCGATAGTGACGGCGAGGCAAGGCCGCCGCTTATGCGGCTTCACCCAGCATTGAGAGCAACCGAGTTCGACCCGGCGCTGATGTGTTGTTCTGCGTACGCTGCCACCGCTTCATCGTTTCCACATGCAGCACTTCTTGTACTTATTTCCGCTGCCGCATGCGCATATCTCGTTGACGCTTTGCTTGCGCGAACCGAAAACGTCGGAAGGTTTCGCAGGCCGGTCCCGAGCACGCGCGGCCTGCCGCCAACGGACAGCATCTTCCAACTGCGCTGAGCTCATCCAAGGCTCGTCCAGCACGATGGTGGCGCGAAGTGCGCCGGAGTGGTCGAGCCAAGCCCCTAGCCACTGCGCGGCCCGGCGCTCGTACTTGTTGAGAACGCAGTGACTTTTCATCTGCCCTATCCCGACGTCGTCGTCTGCGTCACCGACTTGTATCGTCAAACCCAAGTGCTCGTGGCCTACGCTAAAGTTATATAGGTTGCCCTGTTCACGAGCGCCTTTGGTCGACTTCGCGAGAAAATGGTCGATGGTTTCGGCGGTGCGTGATCCCATCGAAAGCAGCACAAACCCAATCTCGAGCGCCGGGGCGTTGTCCGAGTACTCAAGTGTTTTAACCAATTGCTCGAATGGCATGCCCTGGAACCGGGTAAGAATGCCCGGCGGTGTATTCGGGCCATGTACGCCCATCCGGCGAACCATCATGGCCGCATCGAGATCGACCCCGATGTCGTCAGCCAGTTGGATGAAATCAACGCCTAACGGCAAGACTAAGTTCTGGGTCAGGTGGTAGGACAAAACAGTCAGCTCGTGCCCAGATGAAATGCGGTCGAACAAAGCTGCGCGCTGCTTGACGTACGCGAGCAGGCGCAGCGCGGTGGGCAGCATCTCGGTCATAGCGTCAAGTAGGAAGACATCCATGACAAACGGCTCGCGGATTACGTCAGTCGTCTTCGGCTGAAGGATCGATCGCGTTTGGAAGCTCAGCGAGGGGTAGTGGTCAGCGATGACGCAGAAGGGAAAGATCTCTGTGATCGGCGTCGACAGCTCCAACGTGCTTCCGTTGCTGAGCACGAAAGCGCAGTCGCGCGCCACGAGATGCTCCGCGCAACTCAACGCTTGCGAGTACGCGTCTTCCACCGCTCCCTGAAAATCCATCTGCAGTCGCTGGCTGTCGCCCTTACGTGCAGCAATGGTCAGGCTTTTGGACTTGGCTTGGAGGACGATGGCGCGATCCCCGTAAAGGACGAGAACATCAATCTCGTCGACGTCGGTATTGCCTTGCTTTAGCTTGACGTTGGCGTACACGTGCTCGGCGCCGAACACGCGACGCAGCAAATCGAAGGACAGCTCTTCGGTGAACGCTCCTCGGTGCTCGCGGGCGGCGACTTCGTATTCCGTGTGGCGCATCCAGAATATCGGAGACTCATACAGCGATTGGCTGAGCGCAATCGGATCGAAAATGAGGAATCGGTCCTCGCCCAACGGTATGAGCGGGAACACCGACACGTCGTTGTAGTCGTCGATGGCTTGGAAGTCGTCATTGCGTGTCTTAAGCGCGAACGCATCGAAGACCGCAGAGACTTCCGCTAGATGCAACCCCGCTCGTTCGGCTATTTGTGCCGGCCGCACAATGAATGCTTGCAGCAGGCTTGTGGGATCGCGCGATTCAGCGAGAAGCCTCGTCGCCTCCGTCACCTGGGCGTTTAGCGCAGTGTGAATCGCGCCAACGACTATTGCGCCTTGGTCGATGGTTACGCCTCTGTTCGCTGCAAGCCAGTCGCGATCCTTCGCGTAACGACGAGGGGCGAAGTCGAGGAATTGGAAGTGGTAAGCAGAGGGCGGCCCGTAGAAAATAGCCTCGCGCAGCATGTCGCCTTGCGACGGATGTGTGGCCTTCTTCCCACTCATCATGGCTTGCATTGCCAAGGTCATCTGCGCGCTGATCGTGCTGTGGGCTTCCTCCATCAGTCCGTAGGCCTCGGCTACGTACGACTCCAGCGTCGGGATGTCGATGGGTTCGAGGTCAATAGGTTGCTGGACAAGCAGCCCGAGAAGGACTGCGGCTTCAGTCCTCAACAACCGCTCGCGCGAGTACGTGAGCTCCAGCGCATTAGCGTCGACCGAGTCGGCCAACACTAGTGTGTTGTCCGTCCAAGAAATGTATGCCAAGGCGTGCACGAACCCTGGCCTTGCGCAGAGCAAGCGGATCGCTTGGAACACCTGCTCCTCGGAACGAACTGGCTTGACTTCCTCGACCACGGTGTTCTGCCTTAACTTGGCGACGGTCGCCTTTCCATAATGGAATCGCTCAATCCGATATCGACATTGTCGCGCCTCCGTTCCATGGAAAGAAGTAGCCGCGGTGCATGCGCGAGGCTTGCGGTCCGGTATTGATGTTCGCCGGCATGTGGGAGCGGTGGCAAGGCAACGGTGAGCCAGTCGAGACGTAAACCATCTTGACAATGGATGCTGTCGGCGGACTGCTGGACATTCACGACCGCACGCCGTTGATGCTATCGCCGGAAGTGTTGCGGGATTGGATGGAAGGCGACGCCGATCTAGCGACTGCCATCGCACACGCATCGCCGCTCCCTGACCTTGCATGGCACCCGGTCGGCAAGGCTGTGGGCAACGCGCGCAATCAGGGTCCGCAATTGATTGAACGGGTCGGCCAATAGCGTTGGCGGGGGCAGGTCATAAGTCTGGCGCGGTCGCAGTCGGAAGCCGAGCGATTGCGTTTTTGTGCGCATCCCCAATTCGGCGGCGCATGGGGCAGCTAGCCGTGTATTGACGTTCGCGATCAGTTAGCCGCGAGCCGTCGTCGCTCGCGGTCAACGCAGCCCTTGACCATGATCAGGATGGCGGAAAGTTCTTTATTGTCCGGTGAGTGAATCAGAGTAGCCGTCCAATCCGTCAAATACTGGTCAGCAGCACGAAGCCACTGGCGCGTGACCAGCGGTGACGGGTCGGCTTAAAGAGTTAGCCGCGTGGCGCGAGAATTAGGCATGGGGCAAAGTCCGTTTGACCAGCGCCTAGAGTGCGCCATTGCGCTCGAAAATACCTTAGAGCGCGGACTCGCGGAAATTTTCTTCTCTCCGCCACGCCTGTAGGAGCCGTTCGAAGGTCGCACGCCGCATTCCTTTCGGCCGTCGCGGGTAGTGTCCCGACTCAACGCGCAACTTGGCAGCGGTTTTTTGCGACCGTCGCCAGCTTCGCCCGAGCGCGTCCTCTGATTGGGACTGATAGCGCAGCTGGAGGCATCGGCGGCAGCCAGCAATGGGCGCCAGATACACGACGGCCACCCGACGTGTGCAGCGCGGGCAGGCAAACCATGGGCGGTGGTTGCCGAAGTTGCAGGCGGTGTATTGCAGCATCAATTCCAGATGCTCTTTCTGGCCAGCGCCCCAATAGTCCAAGCGGACAACGCCGGCATCCTCGATTCGCACGTCAACCATACCCGCTGGCCTACCACCGCGTCGCGCTGACCACGAGAACATCGTGCCCACTGACAGCGGCCCACGACGTGCCAAGGCGCGCACGTCCACCCGTATGTGACCACTTGTCTTAACGTGGGTTGCGGGTCTTCCGGCGCCTGTTCGCATGCCGCCACGACTCATCGCTGGAATGCCACGGAATACGAAATCATCAGGCTAAGTCCCTATTTGCGCGCGTTTTCGTGAATTGCGAGTTCTGACCGGCGTTACGGATTTAGGGGGATCGGTTCCAATCCCTGAAAACCACACCAGTTCAACCAACAGCGATGCAGCTTGAATTTGGCGATGGCCTTTGCAATTGACGCTGGCGCGATTCCAACGTTGATCACTACGTTTATTTCGACGGGGACGGTGGGGACAGTGGGGGCAACCAAGCGTGGCGGGGCGCTCCGCTGTCCCCACCCGCTTTCGATAGCTGGGAACAAGGGGGACAGATCGGCGCACGTTTAGTCTGCGCGGTGAGGCTCCATGAGGTCGGCGAGCGTCATTCTCCATGTTTACAGACGGCTTGGGTGATGCGATACACGCCGGTAGTGCGCCGGCGCAGCCGCAGCTTGTGGGTGGTGATACGATCACGCCGGTTCCTGAGTCACGCCGGAGTAGACGCATTGACAACCGATCCGAAACCGCAAGCGGAGTCCCAAAAGGATTGCCAGGAGAGATCAACGCCAGAAGCCTCAAGCTCGAATCTGGACTTCGACGATTTGCGAAAGACGGTGGAGAATCGCCGCGCTTTAGGACTATCAAGAAGGATTCATTGCCTGACGCCCTATCTGGCGCCATTGCCGAGTTTGAGCGATTCACCGGCAACCGCGTCGACATCATCCGAAACCTCAATGGCGAGCAAAGCGGAATAGACTTTAATGGCGTCACCATGCGTGACGGCACGCTGTACGTCGACGAAGCATCGCAGCATCCCGCGACGACGATAGCGGCGCACGGGTAGTCGGCGCAGTGAGGTTCCAGAGTTCGACGAGTCTCATTGTCCATCTTCCCAGATGGCCGGCGTGATGCGGTACACGCGGGCATTGCGGCAGTCTGGCAAGCGCTCTTTGCGTGTCAGGCGGCTGGCGCTCTCGGGCATTAAGGCACCGCGGTCCCGTAACGCAATCGCTACCTGTTGATAGTCAAAGCCTAGACAGACTTCGCGGCGGAACGCCTCGGTTTCGACGAAGAATTCCGGGCCGTCGGTGCTCTCACGACGAAAGCCGGCGCGATTGATGGTCACACGTTCCCGTTCGTCGGGCACCCAGGCGCTGAAGCGGCTCTCACCATGTGCACCAAGGAAGGCTCGAACCTGCGCCAGCATCGCGGCAGGCTCGGCTTGCCCGGTCGTTCCTCGGGCGCCAAGCCAGTCGGCGAAGCAGCGCCGAGCAGCGCGCTCAGCCTCCTGCGGTAGCCAGCCAGTGAGGCCGAACGTAGTCGCCAGTTCGCCGGCTGCAGCAATCAAAGCGAATCGCTGAGCGACGCGGCGAACCTGTCCGGAATCATCAGGCCCCACCATCCCGTTGGCGAGCTTATCGCGCATCTCGCGCAAGTCGATGCGCTTAGCTGCAACGTCGGCAACCACGGCACGCAGAAACGCCGGCATCGCGTGCCCATAGTGCGTTGCAGCTGCAGCTTTCAGCCGTTCGGCAAATGCGCCAGCGGGAATGCCATCTGGAACCAGGTCGAACATGCCGTGACCCGTACCTGCATCTGCGGGAACGTCAATTACGCGAACGTCCATACCAGCGCGCTGCTTGCCGCCGCCGGCTGTTACCAAGTCGCCCAACCCGATCTCGCCAGCACTCAGGAACAACAGGCGGAAAGCGGCTGCTGCGCGGGGCGAGCCGTCCCGACGAGCCCGTCCCTTACCCTGTCCGTTCGCCAACAGGTATGCGACCGCGCCCGCGTGCTTTGGGTCGAGTTGCCCGATCTCGTCCAGGATCAGCAAAAGGTCGGAGTGGAGGGACGCAACACCCTCCAGCGCATTGTCGGTTTGCCGCCAAGTCCGTGCGAAAGAAGGTAGGCCAAACATTGAGGCGGCCAGCGCAAGCCCGGTTGTCTTGCCGGCGCTACTGGCACCCTTGAGGTGGATTCCGCCACCTTCCGTTCCGATCAGGCCGATGCACAGGCCAGCGAAGCCGACCGACAGGGCGAGTACCAAACGCGAGTTGCCTGCGCATGGTGCGGCAACGTTTTCGCGCCAGCCTTTCAGCGTGCCGGCGCAGCCGAGCGTGATGCCGTCCGGTGCCGCGGTTTGAAAAATGATTGGCTCGGCAGCGGTGTCGCCGATTGTCTCTGTAGGCAGCACGAAGGCGTCCCCGTGCCATCCCGTGCGCTCAACGCAGCGAGCAGTCACAGTGGGGCGCTCTCGTTGCAGGTACTCACCAAGCATTCTGCGTCGATCAGCATGTTGGGCAATTTCCAGCCCCTGTCGCAGCAGTTCGGCGCGCAGCTCTTCACCACTGCCGGCCAACATCGCCATCGGCATGGCCCAGACGTGTTTGCGGCCGTCAGCGTCCTGCCACGTCAGCAGGCGACCCCACGCATTCCCTTGCGCGTCACGTGTGTATGCGTCGACGTTCAGCACGGAACAGATCCAAACGGGCTCCTTTTCGATGTCTGCGCCCGTTTCCTTGTCATGTGCGACGCCGATCCAGTAAACGCCATCAACAAATCCACGGCGGCGGCGAATCAGGATAAATCGCGGCGTCGGCCCGGCAACTTTGTTCCCACTGTCCCCGCGCTGCGCATCGGTCGTGGGGACTGGAGAACCGTCGTCCTGCTTGGTTGCCCCCATGTCCCCACTGTCCCCACGAGGAACAGGTGGTTTACGGAGTCTGCGGCCTGCGCGGCCTTCCAACATTGTTAGATTGCTTTCGGCAAGCTGCTCTACGCCAGTGATACTGCGCGGAAGTTCAGGCAGTGCGTTCATTGCAACACTTCACGGGCGGCATGGATGCGATGCGCTGCGAGGCGCACACGCTCGATATCGGCGACCCCCAGCTCGTCGCCCCGCTCCATCATCGATGCGGCGACCTCTATTACGGTTGACTCGGTGGCCAGCACTCCAAGGGCCGCGCGCCAGTGCGACATGCCGACCAGCTCGCGACGCTGCACACGGTTGGCCCGCGAAAGATCAAACTGCTTCCGCTGCGGGAAAAGGTCTGCCACGACGATGCCGAGAGCACCGGTGATCTCGGCGAGATTGCAGCCGGCGAAGCACGTCATTAGCACGTGGCCAGCGTCACTGACGGCTACCGACAATGTCCCGCGCGATGAGTGACCTAGCGGGCAGTCGGCACGCCAGCCTCTACCGTATTGGCGGACACGCTCCAGGCGAGGCAATAGCAGCCCTACCGGATCGACGGATGCTGGGTGAGGCGACAAGGCATTCATGACGCACCAAGCTGGTCGATCAGCGCACGAATATCTTCGACGCGCCACCCTGTGATCCGCTGATTTAAGCACACACCTTTTGGATATCGTCCAGATCGGACGCCTGCCCACCATGTGGATTTGCTTACCGGGATGATGGCTGGGATGCCCGGGCTGGAGGCTGTAGCGGGTTTGCCGACGATCTGCGAGAGGCGCAGATAGCCAGTTTCGGGGATAGATGTCATGCGGTGTTTCCCTGTGTGATGTAGGACAGGGAAAGGTTGCTCTGGGGCTCGCGAAAATATTAGCCCGCCAAGAACTGCAATTTAGATGGCTTCACTCCATGTACCGAAAGGCACCACTTGGGTTCGCTTCACTCAGGGCGCAAGTTTCAGCACGAATGAGGCGTCCATATCGCCATCGAAAAACTTTCGAGTCAGTGACGCGGCCTCCTTCCTTAGTGGTGCGCCGTACCAATGCCTAAAGTACGCAGTGATTGATCGGACGAAGTACGTACGAACGGCAGTCTTGTCCCTAGGGCGATACACGACCGGTTCTGATTTTGCCCAAGCATCGCCCCCTGCTTCCAAGCCTTCCAGGATCGGAAATCCGAGAGGTTCATCCTGAGAAGTTCCGTAGCAGAATGCCGCCATTGCGCCCATAAGAAAGGCATCTTCAACTCGCGCCGACGCAACGGAACTTGCGATGCCGGCAGTGATACGAGTTTGGACACTACTTTGGACGAGATTCTTCGCAAGCGCAGCTGCGGCGGCGTATACGTGCGTCTCGATAGGCTCGGGAAGATGCGAATGCCGGATCTGGCATCTGGCCAGTTCGCGGCGAAGTCTTCTTGCGAGCTTCGCGATACTCGCCCCTCGCGCCTGTCGATCATCGTGCCCAACGAGATCATGGGGTGAAGGTCCATGCATCGTCCCGAGCACGTGCATGAACAAGCCCCACGTCTTTGGTCGGCCACTGCTGGAAACATGCTCATGGGTGCGCTGTTGATCCTTTTCCCAAACCATCTCGTGTGACTTGTCTCGACGTTCCATCGCCCGCCACAGTGACGCCAAGTCTTTATCAAATACGATCTCTCTCGCGACGCGTTCAGCAGGCCGCTCGCTGGCGCGATTGAGCTCAACAACCCAATCGGCAGACATATGGCCACAAACTTGGACGAACTCCAAGTACTCAGTCCAGACCCATTCGGGAACCCACTTAGGTTGCTTGTCCATCCTGCATCCTTATGCATCCCTCGATGGAAATGCGCGCCAGCCGGAAGGCGCCCGGTATTTGGGGATCAGCCTAGACGCTGTCCGAAACGGTTGCGATTCAACATTGGCGTTGCTAGGGCGTTTGGTCTGCGATGTCCAGCGCGGCTTGAGACCTTGCACAGTCGGCGAAGGACCAGACATCACTGTAGAGGTCACGATAGCTGGCTTCATTGCGCAGTTAGCACGCGATCAGCTCTTCAAAGTAGCTGCCTTTTTCACGCTCGGTTTTCGCTGCCTGGCGGTAGGCGTCGAGCAGTCGCGTGAGGGCTGTTGTCATGGCGCGGGGGCAGTCCTTTCGATGGCTGGCATTGCACTTTCCGAACCGCATTGCACGGTATCGGACAACTCTTTATAGCCGGGACGACCTGAGAGGGAAAGCTCGCGCCTCGCTCAACTACGCAGCAAGTTCGCCTTCTACCGCTGTTTGGTTGCGCTGCGGCCGATGGAGACTACGTTCCCACCTAATTTGAGAGCGTCCAGATAGTTCGCCCATGCGGACATCATGCGGGTGCGCTCGTCCAGGTACTGCGCGGCAGACGTGTAGGCGTCGCGGACCTTGTTGCTTTCGGCGTGGGCAAGCTGGCGTTCGATGGCGTCTGCATTCCAGCCCATCTCATTCAATCGAGTTGCAGCCATGCTTCGGAAACCATGGCCAGTCATCTCGTCGCCGGTGTAGCCCAGCCGGCGCAATGCGGCTGTCACGGTGTTTTCACTCATCGGGCGCGATGCAGTGCGCACGCTTGGGAATACGAAACGGCCATCGCCAGTCAGTGAGGACAGCTCGCGCAAGATCACGACGGCTTGCGCCGACAGCGGCACCAAGTGCGCGGCCTTCATTTTCATGCGCACGCCGGGTATGCGCCAGATTGCATCATCGAGATCAAACTCCGACCACTCAGCTTGCCGCAATTCGCCAGGTCGGACGAATACCAGCGGTGCCAGCTTCAACGCCGAGAGCGTGACGTATTGGCCGGTGTAACCGTCGATGGCACGCAGCAGCGCGCCCATCTTGGCGGGATCAGTGATCGCCGCGTGATGCTTGCCCTTGGGAGCCTTCAAGGCGTTACGTAGCGATGCCGTCGGGTCGCTTGCTGCCTTGCCTTCCACCACGGCGAACCGGAACACCTGTCCCGCCTTGATCTTCGCGCGCTTGGCTGTTTCCAGCTTGCCGGTTTCTTCCACCTTGCGCAGCGCGTCCAGCAACTCGCGCGCCGTGATGTCGGCAATGGGACGGCTGCCAATTTCGGGGAACAGGAACGTCTCAAAAATCCAGCTTGTCTTTTTGGCGGTGACTTCCGCGACGTCCTGACGGGCCATCCATTCGCGCGCGATGACTTCGAACGTATCGAACGCGACGGCGGCGGCTTCCGCGGTGTCTTGTTTGGCTTGCTTGCGGGCGGCGCCGGGGTCGACGCCCTTGGCCAGCAAGCGACGGGCATCCTCACGCTTGGTCCGTGCGTCTGCCAGCGTGACGCGATCATAGACGCCAAGCGCTAGCCGCTTTTCCTTGCCGCTGTGCCGGTACTTCAAGCGCCAGTATTTCGCGCCGGTCGGCGACACTTCCAGATACATGCCCCCGCCATCGGCCAGCTTGTAGGGTTTGGTGCGTGCGGCAGCCTTTCGGACTGCGGTGTCGGTCAGCGGCATGGGGGCATTTCCTTCAGGGAGGCGGGCCAGATGCCTCGCATGCCCCCAAATATGCCCCCGAACATGCGTGGATTGCAATAGACGGCGCTGGACGGCCTAGAACAAGAAAGGCACAAAAAACCCCGCTGCTACGCGGGGTTTGGTGTGTTTTTTGGACTTCGTTGGATGTCCTTAAACCTTTGATTGGTGCCCAAGAGGGGACTCGAACCCCTACAGCTTTCACCGCTACCACCTCAAGGTAGTGCGTCTACCAATTCCGCCACCTGGGCTAAAACTTTCTCCGTAGATCTACTTTTTCTGCGCGTCCTTCGCCCGCTCCTTGGCTGGTTCTGGCTTCGCCGAGCCAGGCTTGAGCGGTTCAACCGCCGGCTTCGTTTCACCCATCGGCGCGGCCGAAACCGGCACGGCTGCATCAACCGGCGCTCCCGTTGCAGCAGGCGCCTCCTTATTCGTCGCCGCTGGAGTGGCCTGCGGCACATCACCCACGGGAGCGGGTGTTTCACTCGCCGTTGGAACGGCTGCGCCACCCATGATGCCGAGGTCGTCGGCCGATCCTTGCTGGATGCCGGGCTTGTCGTGGTAAATCGCCATGCCAAGGCTGAGCAGGAAGAACAGGCCGGCCAGAACCGCGGTGCTGCGCGACATGAAGTTGGCCGAGCCCTGCGAACCGAAAACCGTCGCCGAAGCGCCACCGCCAAAGCCGGAGCCGGCTGCGGCGCCCGCGCCACGTTGGAGCAGAATAAGGACGGTCATCGCAACGGCGATGATCACGTAGAAAACAGAAGCAATTATGGTCAGCATTGATCTTTATCGTCTGGCGGCGGCGCAGATGGCGACGAAGTCGGTGGCGATCAGGGAGGCGCCGCCTACCAGACCACCATCCACATCGGCCTGGGCGAACAGTTCGCTGGCGTTGGACGCCTTGACGCTGCCGCCGTACAGAATCCGCAGTAAGCTGGAAAGTTTAACATCTTCGTTCGCGAAAATGTCGCGGATGAAGGCATGAACCTGCTGCGCCTGATCCGGTGTCGCGGTGCGTCCGCTGCCGATCGCCCAGATCGGCTCGTAGGCAACAACCGCATTGGCAAAGGTGGCACTGCCGGCATGGTCGATGACGGCGCGAAGTTGCTCGGCGATCACCTGCTCGGTGTCACCAGAGTCACGCTGATCCAGACTTTCGCCGACGCACAACACGGGAATCAGGCCAGCTGACTGTGCCGCGACGAACTTCTCGGCGACCAGCTGATTGGATTCGGAATGGTATTGGCGACGTTCCGAGTGACCAACCAGCACATGGGTACAGCCAACGTCGCAGAGCATGGCTGCGGAAATTTCGCCGGTATACGCACCTTCGGCGTGCGCGCTGACGTCTTGCGCGCCGATCAGCACGCCCGTTGAACCGTGCGTAGAAACCAATTTCGCCAGGTAAACGGCTGGTGGAAATACGGCCACATCAATCGAATCATGATCGGCCGAAGCAATGGCATCCACCAGCTCGCCCGCCATCGCGCGCGTACCGTGCATTTTCCAGTTGCCTGCCACCATCATGCGGCGCATGTAATTCCTGCCAGATTGTGCGAGGGCCGCGAAGGATAGCGATGGTCCCTTCTCGCTGCAATCCGGCCTATATGAACAGCCAAAGAGCGCTTGTGAATATTTCGTTCCGACATCCGGGTTGTCGTGGCACAATACCCGGCTGGGGCGGGGCTATCGAAAGTTGAAGAGCACCGTAGCGCCGCAGCATTTGCTGCGGCGGCGCGATCCCGAGAGCTGTTCTATTGTTTTACTCAAAGGTTTTTATTGAATGTCAAAAGATGATGTCATCGAAATGGAAGGCGCAGTGCTGGAAACGCTGCCCAACACCATGTTCCGCGTGAAGCTGGAAAACGGCCATGTCGTGACCGCCCACATTTCCGGCCGCATGCGCAAGAACTACATCCGCATCCTCACCGGCGACAAGGTCAAGGTGGAAATGACGCCTTATGATCTGACCAAAGGTCGCATCACCTATCGCATGAAGTAGGGCTGCATCAGAAGCTGATTGTCACGGCAGCAACTGCCGCGACACTTTGGAAACTCAGCTTTCCACTTCCGCCGGCAGCGGTTCCGCTGCCTCGCTGTCCACCGCAAGCTCGCCCTCTCGTACCGAAAGGCTGACCTTGCCGCCGTCGGACAGCTTTCCGAACAGTAACTCGTCCGCCAACGCGCGCTTCACCTTGTCCTGGATAACGCGAGCCATCGGCCGCGCACCCATATGCGCATCAAACCCGTGTTCCGCCAGCCAGCGTCGTGCGTCCGGATCGACATCCAGGCTGACGTGCTTCTCCTGCAACTGTGTTTCCAGTTCGATCAGGAACTTGTCGACGACGCGCAGGATGTGCTCGAAGTCGAGCGCGTTGAACTGCACGATGGCGTCGAGGCGATTGCGGAACTCCGGCGTGAACGCCTTGCGGATCACTTCCATCGCATCGGTCGCATGATTCTGTTCGACAAAACCGATCGTCCGTCGCGCGGCAGCTTGAGCACCGGCATTGGTGGTCATCACCAGGATCACGTTGCGGAAGTTAGCCTCGCGGCCGTTGGTATCAGTGAGCGCGCCCCGATCCATGATCTGCAGCAGCACGTTGTAGACATCAGGATGCGCCTTCTCGATTTCATCCAGTAGCAACACGCAATGTGGATGCTTGACGATCTGCTCGGTCAGCAAGCCGCCCTGATCGAAGCCGACGTATCCCGGCGGTGCGCCAATCAGGCGCGACACCGAATGCGCTTCCATGTATTCGGACATGTCAAAGCGAACCAGCTCGACGCCAAGTTGCAAAGCGAGTTGCCTGGTGACTTCGGTCTTGCCGACGCCAGTCGGGCCGGCCAGCAGGAAATTGCCGATCGGCTTGTCCGGATTACCCAGGCCCGAACGCGCCATTTTGATAGCACTGGTCAATGTCTGGATTGCCGCGTCCTGCCCGAACACAACCATGTTGAGATTGCGTTCGAGATTGCGCAGCACGTCTTTGTCCGATGCCGAAACCTGCTTGGTCGGAATCCGCGCCATTCGCGCAACAATGTACTCGACTTCGCTGACGCCGACCTGGCCCGTACGTTCGTCAGGCGGCATCAAACGCTGGCGAGCGCCGGCTTCATCAATGACATCAATCGCCTTGTCCGGCAGCAAGCGATCAGCAATGTGCTTGACCGACAAATCGACTGCGGCCTGCAAGGCATCATTGCTGTATTCGACTTGATGATGTTCCTCGAAGCGCGACTTCAATCCCTTCAGAATTTCCACGCTTTCGGCAATCGACGGTTCAACGATGTCGATCTTCTGGAAACGCCGCGCCAACGCGCGATCCTTTTCGAAGATGCCGCGGTATTCTTGGTAAGTGGTCGAGCCGATGCAGCGCATCTCGCCTGATGCGAGGATGGGCTTGATCAGATTCGACGCATCCATGGTTCCGCCGGAGGCGGAGCCTGCACCAATGATGGTGTGGATTTCGTCAATGAAAAGGATCGATCCCGGCTCCTTCTTCAGCTGGTTGATGACGGCCTTGAGTCGCTTCTCGAAATCGCCTCGATACTTGGTACCAGCAACAAGCGCGCCGAGATCCAGCGCGTAAATAGTGGCGTCTTCAAGAATTGCCGGCACGTCGCCTTCGACGATGCGTTTGGCCAAGCCTTCGGCGATGGCCGTCTTGCCGACACCGGCTTCACCGACGTAGAGCGGATTGTTCTTGCGACGCCGGCACAGCACCTGGATGGTGCGTTCGATTTCTTCGGTGCGGCCGATCAAGGGATCGATCTTGCCGGCCTTGGCCAGTTCGTTGAGGTTGCTGGCGAAATCCGTCAGCGGATTGCTGCGTTCTTCACCCGCCTCGCCTTCGCGTGAAGCGTCGGCCGAGGACTTGCCTGGCTCGCCGCTTTCGTCACCCAGCTTGGCAACACCATGCGAAAGATAGTTGACCACGTCGAGGCGACTGATCTCCTGCACGCCGAGGAAATAAACGGCATGCGAATCCTTTTCACCAAAGATCGCGACCAGCACGTTGGCGCCGGTGACTTCTTTTCGGCCGGACGATTGCACGTGGTAAACCGCCCGTTGCAACACCCGCTGAAAACCCAGCGTCGGCTGGGTATCGCGCTCGTCGCTGGTCGGGAGGACCGGCACGGTCTCGTTGATGATGGCCTGCAGGTCGCGATTGAGCTTGTCGACATTGGCGGTGTTGGCGCGCAACACGGCGAGCGCCGACGGGTTGTCAAGCAGGGCCAGCAACAAGTGTTCGACCGTCATGAACTCGTGGCGCATCTCGCGTGCCGACTTGTAGCACTGGCTGATGGTGGCTTCGAGATCCTTGCTAAACATGGACTGTACTCCGGAATACGTACGCGTTGATGACGATCAAGCCTGCTCCATCGAGCACATCAACGGGTGTTGATGGCTACGTGCGAATTCGTTGACGTGGGTAACCTTCGTCTCCGCAATTTCGCGAGTGAACACGCCGCATACTCCCTTGCCGCGAGTATGCACGTGCAACATGACCTGGGTGGCGCGCTCTCGATTAAGGCCGAAAAAACTTTCCAGTACGACAATGACAAAATCCATCGGCGTGTAGTCGTCGTTAAGCAAGACGACCTGATACAAAGGCGGCCGCGTAACCTCGGGCCGCGCTTCTTCGACCGCAACGCCGTGTTCATGTTGGTGAGCTGGTTCCTGCGGTTGTGTCATTGCCTGCGGTTGTGTCATTGATCGTGGGAAAGTCATCTCGTTGATCGAGTATAGCGCCGTGAAGTACTGCGACATGGGCGCCGAACTTCCCCTATTCAAGCGCCCTCCTGCGTGATCGATTCCGCTGCGTACAGGTCGCCGGGAGTGCTCGGTTAAACTGCCCGGCATGAAGAACGAGTTCACCGCTACCGACGCCCCTCAATTCACCAATAACGTGATCTGGTGCCCGCACGTCACTGTCGCAACCGTCGTGCCGCGCGAGGGCAAGTTCCTGCTGGTCGAGGAAACCGTGCGCAGCCAATTGGTGCTGAACCAGCCCGCTGGGCATCTCGATCCCGACGAAACGCTGCAAAATGCCGCAGTCCGAGAAACGCTGGAAGAGACCGGCTGGGACGTCGAACTGACCGGTTTGCTCGCCGTGCAGCAATGGACCAGCGTCTCTTCGGGCGACCAGTTCATTCGCTTCACGTTTGCCGCAACGCCGCTGCTTCACCATCCCGAACGGATTTTGGACGACGGCATCGTGCGTGCGCTTTGGTTGAGTCGTGAGGACATCCTTGCTTCTACCAACCGCCTGCGCAGCCCGATGGTGCTCGCAAGCGTCGACGACTTTCTCGGTGGCGTACGACTGCCACTGGACGCGATCCGCTGGCTACCGACTCGCGCCGCGAGTTGATCCATGTCCGCGACTAACATTCTTGTCGGTTTGTCCGGTGGCGTGGACTCGTCAGTCGCCGCATTACGCTTGCAGGAACAAGGCGAGCAGATCGCCGGCTTGTTCATGAATAATTGGGAAGAAGACGAGCGTAACGGGCCGTGCCGCGCCGAAGAAGATCGCAAAGATGCCGTCGCGATCGCCGCCAAACTGGGCATCCCTTTTCATACCCGCAATTTCTCAAACGAATACTGGGATCAGGTGTTCGCGCACTTCCTCGACGAATATCGCGCCGGCCGCACGCCCAACCCTGATGTGCTGTGCAATCGCGAGATCAAGTTCAAGACCTTCCTCGATACCGCGCACTCACTTGGCTTCAGCCATATCGCGACGGGTCATTACGCGCGTGTCGGGCGCGACGGGGACACGTGGACGCTGCTTCGCGGCGTTGATCGCGACAAGGACCAAAGCTACTTCCTGCACACGCTCGGACAACACCAGCTAGCGTCGACGCTGTTCCCAATCGGCGAACTGGCCAAGCCCGAAGTGCGCAGAATCGCGCAGGCCGCCGGAATTGGCGTTCACGACAAAAAGGATTCGACCGGCATTTGCTTCATTGGCGAACGCGATTTCCGCGAGTTCCTCGGCCATTACATTCCTGCCTGTCCGGGCGCGATATTGACGCCCGACGGTGTCTGCGTTGGCGAGCACGACGGTGCGATGTACTACACGCTGGGGCAGCGCAGTGGCCTGGGCATCGGCGGACGAAATGACATGCCGGCCGAGCCTTGGTATGTGGTGGGAAAAGACGTGGGGAGCAACATTGTCTATGCCGTTCAGGGCAATTCGAACGACTGGCTGCTTTCAACCAATCTAGATGCTGACGAATGCAGTTGGGTTTCAGGAGCCGCGCCTGCGACCGAGTTTCGTTGCACGACGAAGACACGTTACCGACAGCCCGATCAGGACTGCCTCGTGACGGTCAGCGGATCGCGTTGCGAAGTTCGATTCGACACTCCGCAGCGCGCTGTGACGCCGGGACAGTCGGTGGTTTTCTATCAAGATCACGTCTGCCTCGGCGGCGCCACCATCACCCACTCCAATGCGCCCGGATCGCAACTGGGCGAAGCGGTACTTTGCGTTGGCGAACAACGATGTGGAGAAGTCGCGCATGCTTGAGTCGCACGTAATCGCCTTGGCCGGTGTGTTTCAGGCCTGCCAACTGGTTCGCCAGGCGGCTACCAACGGTCGCTTTGAGCCGATGGAAGTCGAGACCAGCCTCGCCAGCGTGTTTCGTTTCGACGCGGACTCTGCAGCCGACGTATTTGGCGGCTTGCCCAATCTCAGACAGGGTTTGATCGCCCTGCTCGCCCAACTCGATAACCAGACCGAACGCGACCTTCATCTATCCCAACTGGTTGTCTCGGTGCTGCGCACCGAACGCAAGTTGAGTGCGAAGCACGACATGCTCGGGAAATTGCGCAGTGGCATCGAGCGTGTGCAAGCGAGCCGCAGTGAACTGCCGCCGACTTCACCGGCCATCGTCAGCGGACTTGCCGGCGTCTACAGCGAGACCCTGTCGACGCTGCGCCCACGCATCACCGTGCACGGCAATCCTCAGCAACTGAGTCAGGAAACGCGCGTCGAACAAATTCGCGCTTTGCTACTCGCAGCGACCCGCGCCGCCGTGCTCTGGCGACAGGTAGGCGGTGGACAATTGACTTTGCTGCTGCGACGCAGCCAGTACGCCATGCTCGCCCGCGGCATGCTGGCGCGCTGCACAATTGATCGTGCCTAGTTGCTCGGCTGCGGTTGCTCGACACTGACCGAGTAGGTGCCGCCAGTCCAGTCGATCACGAATCGACTGTGTTGAAGAATGTCCCAGCCAACCATCATGGCTGGCGTGCCACGACCGAAAAATCGCGCCAGCATCGAATCGCTGTGCTGAAGCATGGCTTGAGGGCTCGCGATGCGCTGCCCGGCAATAAGAATCTCGTCGAGCCGCACGGTTTTCGATCCACGCACTGCGCCGTGCAAGGTGACGATTGACTGCGAATCGCCCAGGCGCGGATCGTCTTCGCCAATCTTCAGGCCATCCTGCAGACGACGATTGAGCTCGCTGATAGCGGCACCGCTATCGATGAACGCCTGCGCCTGAATGCCGTCCAGCACCACCGGCACCACCATGAAACCGTCCCGCTTGCTGAATTCTGTCGTTGTCCCGGACACTGCGCCAGCGGGAGATTTCACGGGAAAGAGTCGAAGTCGACCAGCGATACCATCGAGATCGACAGTGAACTCGCGAATGAAAGGCTGGCCTAGTATGCAGACCGACAACGGTCCATCCGTGCTGTTCAAAAGCACGTCGCGCAGAAAGAATTCCTGCTTCCGCAGCGTTGCATCACTCAACCGGACTTTTGCGGAAACGCGCCGCGTGTATCGCGTCCAACCTGCCCCGTCGTCGGTGAATGCTCCTTCGCGCTCGACGCCAACGCTGCGACCCAAGCTGATGGGCATCGTGTTGAACTGCGCACCCAAATCGATCATGCATGGCATGCGCTTGCCGCGATCAAACATCGCCTCGACCATCGGCAATTGACGATCGGCAAGCAAGGGCAAGTCTGCGACGGCATCGGCAGCGCGCGCTGGGTCCAGCGTCGCAATAAGCAACACCGACGCGACAGCCATGCCGACACGCATTTGCCACGAAAGCTTCATGTCTGTGGCAGCGCCTCGGTCTGGGCAATCTCGACGCGCAGGGTTTTGACAAGCTCGCCGCGCGGCACTTCGAATTGATCTTCGCGGCGCAAGTCCTTCACGGTAACTGTTCCCTTGGCCAGCTCATCCTCACCGACCACGATCACGAAACGGATGCCGGACTTGTCGGCGTACTTGAACTGCTTACCCAGCTTGGACGCTTCCATCACTACTTCGGTATTGATGCCACCCAGGCGCAGTTCGTTGGCGATGGCGAGATAGTTTGGCAGCAGGGCTTCGTCCATTTGCGTGACCAGTGCTTTCACGGTGCTGGTTGCCCGGCCGATCAATCCCGCCTCACGCAACTGCCAGTAGAGCCGCGTCGCGCCAATCGAAATACCGACGCCCGGCAGTTTTGATTTGGTGTATGTGCCAGCGAGATTCTCGTAACGGCCGCCCGAGCAGATCGAACCGATCTGCGGATGCTCGTTCAAGGTCGTCTCGTAGACGGTGCCGGTGTAGTAATCGAGGCCGCGCGCGATGGACAGGTTCAAGGCGTAGTGCGACTCGGGAACGCCGAGCGCATCGAGCATTCCCAGCACGTCCTTCAATTCGCTGCGGCCTTGCTCAAAGGTTTCGCTGCCACTGCCGAGCGCATCGAGTTTCTCCAACGCGTCGGCCAGCGATGTCGAGCGCACTTCAACGAAGGCGAGGATGCGTGCGATCACATCGTCTGACAGCGAGAACGGTTCCGCTGCCAACGTTGCACGAACAGCGTCGGCACCACGCTTGTCGAGCTTGTCGACCTCGCGCAGCACCAGCATCTGCTGCTCGCCGTCGGCCATGCCCAGGTTCTCGAAATAGCCACGCATCAACTTGCGATTGTTGAGTTGGATGGTGAACGGGCCAATCGCGAGATCACGGAAGACGCTGTAGATGGTCGCCGGAATTTCCGCGTCGTAGCGCACCGCCAGCGAGTCCTTGCCGATCACGTCGATGTCGCATTGATAGAACTCGCGAAAGCGTCCGCGCTGCGCGCGCTCCCCGCGATAAACGCGCTGCATCTGGTAGCGACGAAACGGGAAGGACAGATCATGCTCATGCTCGGCCACGTAGCGCGCGAGCGGCACGGTCAGGTCGAATCGCAAAGCGATCTCCGGCCGACCGCCCTGTTCCAACGAACCCGTTGACTGCACGAAATAGACCTGGCGCTCGGTTTCGCCGCCGGTTTTGGTCAGCAGCACGTCGGAAAATTCCATCACCGGTGTCTCGATCGGCAAATAGCCAAACCGCTCGAAGTTGCGGCGGATCGTGTCCAGCATGCCCTGGAACGCCACCTGATCCAGCGGCAAAAGTTCGAGCACACCGGGCGGCGTTCGGGCGGAAGTCAAAGCCATGATTACAACCTGTAGGTTCGCCTCACGCTTGCGCGCGATGAGCGTTGGTGATCGGAGTATCGCAAGGCCGGAAAGGTTAGCAGAACTGCTCCGATGGACCGCTGATGCTCGATGTCGTGCGGCCGTCGCTGCTCGCCTAATCCACCGCTTCACCATTGCACTTGGCCGACCGCATCGCTATCATTCGCGCCCCCGCCACAACGCGGGATTTCGGGGTGTAGCTCAGTCTGGTAGAGCGCTACGTTCGGGACGTAGAGGTCGTAGGTTCGAATCCTGTCTCCCCGACCAAACAATTCAAAGTTTCGCCAGAAACCCGCCGAGTGCGGGTTTCTTTTTCCCCCCTACTCGCGCCAAAAAAACTCGCTGGGCGGCACTCTCCGACTACAACCCCGCGATCAATCGTCGAGTGAAACACCATTGCTTGCGATGACTTTGGCGTAGTGCAGCGCACTCTTCTTCTTCGTTCGCTTCTGCGTCGCGAAATCCACATGGACAATCCCGAAGCGCTTGCTGAAGCCGTGCGACCACTCCAGATTGTCCAGTAGCGACCAGGCCATGTAGCCGCGCACATCGCAGCCCGCAGAAATCGCGTCGTGCACAGCGCGCAAATGCTTGCGTTGATAGGCGACACGCTGCGGATCTTCAACGACGTCAGTCTCTGCGACTGGGCTGTCGTAGAACGCCGAGCCGTTCTCGGTGATCATCACTGGCGGATTGCCATAACGATCACGAACCCATGCCAGCACGTCGGTGAGGCCTTGCGGAAACACTTCCCAGTTGGTCTCGCTGTACGTGGCGTGCTGCTTCACCGCCGCAGCCTTTAATGGCCAATGGGTGTCGTCGTGCCGGGTGACGCTGCGGGTGTAGTAGTTGACGCCAAGCCAGTCGATTGGCTGCTTGATCAGATCGAAATCCTTCTGAGGCCAGTCCGGCCATGCGTCGCCAAATATTTCCTTCATCTCGGGCGGGTACTTGCCGAAGAAAATCGGATCCAGGTACTGCCGATTCATGTGGGCGTCGCCGCGCCGAACCGCTGCCTTATCTTCGTCACTGTCGCTGGCGGGATACTTCGGCTCCAGGTTCACGACGATGCCGATCTCGTGCTTGCCCTCTGCACGATACGCCTGCACACCCTTGCCATGCGCACGCAACAACTGATGCGACACGATCGCTGCTTCGTAGGCACTGCGGTGACCGGGCGCGAGCAGCCCATGCAGGTAGCCGCCGTCGCTGACCACCCAAGGCTCGTTCAAAGTCGCCCAACGTTTTACACGGCCGTCCAGCTTGCGATAGAGCACGCTGGCGTAATCGGCGAACCAACTGGCGATATCGGGATTCAACCAGCCGCCGCGATCGTCGAGCGCGGCTGGCAAATCCCAATGAAAGAGGGTTGCCAACGGCTGGATGCCGTTCTCGAGCAGCTCGTCCACCAGCCGATCGTAGAAGTCGAGACCTTTGCTGTTCACTTTGCCGGTGCCATCGGGCAGCACGCGCGACCAGGCAATGGAAAACCGGTACGCCTGCATACCAAGCTCGCGCATCAGCTTCACGTCGTCCTTGTAGCGGACGTAGTGGTCGCACGCGATGTCCCCGGTGTCGCCATTGGTGACATTGCCCGGCGTGTGCACGAAGCGATGCCAGTTGCTGACGCCGGCACCATCCGCGAGCGGTGAACCCTCGATCTGATAGGCGGAGGTGGCACTGCCCCAGAGGAATCCTTCGGGAAATTTGAAGCGCTGACTCATTGGATTTTTATTGTTCGCGATGGATCTGTCAGTGGCTGGAGGCAAGGAATGAAAACGATTACATTGCGAAGATTAACCTAATGGCTCAGTGTTGCGCAGCGCCCCAGCCTCGCCGGGAGCATGCAGATCGCCCAACCTTTCCGGAGCTTTCGCTAGATGGCCTCAGTCACCCTCGACAGCATCCGCAAGGTCTACGACAACGGCACGATCGGTGTTGCTGACGCCACGTTCGAGATTGCCGATGGCGAGTTTCTGGTGTTGGTCGGGCCGTCTGGCTGTGGCAAGTCGACCTTGCTGCGAATGATCGCCGGCCTGGAAACGATTACGTCGGGAACACTCAAGATTGGCGATCACATCGTCAACGATGTTGAGCCCAAGCAGCGCGATATTGCTATGGTGTTCCAGAACTACGCGCTGTATCCGCACATGAGCGTCGCTGAAAACCTTGCCTTCGGTCTAAAGCTGCGCGACACGCCAGAAGCAGAAGTGAAGCAGCGCGTAGCGGAGGCAGCGACATGGCTGGAATTGACGCCACTGCTTTCACGCAAGCCCGGCCAGCTTTCCGGCGGACAACGTCAACGTGTCGCATTGGGTCGCGCGCTGGTACGAAAGCCATCGGTGTTCCTGCTCGACGAACCCTTGTCGAATCTCGACGCAAAGTTGCGCCTTGGCATGCGCACCGAAATCGCGCGCCTGCACCGCCGCCTTAAAACCACGATGGTTTACGTTACCCACGACCAGACCGAAGCGATGACGCTGGGCCAGCGCATCGTGGTGCTAGATGCTGGTGAGATACAGCAGATCGACACGCCCATGGCGCTATACGAGCGACCGATCAACTTGTTCGTCGCCGGTTTCCTCGGCAGCCCCGCGATGAACCTGCTGCGGGGCACCGTGGTTGATAGCGACGCTGGAATGCATCTCAAGTGCACTGGCATGAACTGGCCACTGGCGTCGCAAGGGTCGCCAGCGCCCGAATCGTGGCGTGCGTTTTCGGGGAAGGAACTCATCATTGGCATCCGGCCGGAAGACCTGCGCCCGGTTGCAGCGAGCGAGACGGGCATCGATACCGAAGTTGAACTGGTCGAGCCGGTTGGCAACGAGATTTTTCTCAACCTGCGCGTTGGCGATCAACACCTCAGCGCGCGCACG
The DNA here is from genome assembly GCA_038236135.1 of Lysobacterales bacterium. Lineage (GTDB taxonomy): Bacteria > Pseudomonadota > Gammaproteobacteria > Xanthomonadales > Rhodanobacteraceae > Dokdonella. Next base: position 29,344 of record JBBSTF010000005.1, on the reverse strand, counting down.
CCGCCTCGTCAGTTGCCCGAAGTGGGCTCGACCTTGCGCGTCGCCTGCGACCCGCAACGCTTGCACGCGTTTGATCCGACGACCGGTTTGCGCCTTCCACGCTGATCGTTTGTCTGGCGCTGAGGCGTGATTGTGTCCAAGGCGTCGCCTAGGCTGTGTTTTCTGTAGCCAGAATGGTCAATCTTTTCGCTGGGCTGCCGCTTCACTCTTGATATCGGCTGTCGCCGGACTGGTCAAGCGTTTCTCTCGCCTGCCGGCGAGCGACCCACCTTTCTCCTCGCAGAGAAACGTGGGCCAAAGATGCGCCCGTGGCGGGTCGGTCGTGCGATGAAGCTGCACGACTACGCGAGATGACTACGGGGTTCGCTGAAGGCGCATCCCTGCGCCTGCAGCGAACTGGCCGAATCCATTCGGCCACCCTGCGGGATTTCCTGCGCCAACTCGCCTCCCCGAATCGGTAGGTAGGTCAAAGGCACGCAGCGCAGCGCGCTGCGTAAAGCTGCCGCTTTGCGGCGGATACTCTGTAGGGGTATGGGTCGCTGCGCGGTCCTGTTGCCAACGCTTGGACGCGGATGTTCCGACGAAGGGGCGACGAGCACATCGGTTGTTGGACCGCCCTCAACCAAAAAGCGTCACGACTTGTCGTGCGGCGCCTTCTCGTGATCGGGTTCCGATGGAGACTTCTTCGGCTCCCGACCTTGGTCATATTCAGGCTGGAACGAATCTTCTGCGTCGTCGCCTCGATTAGGGTCGGGCTTGGGTTCGGCATAGCCGCCGGACTTGCCGGGACCGCCGGCAGCTGCGAAAAATCTGTTGGGAAGTCGATGCATGTTCGGTAGCCGATCATCAGTGTTGGCGGAACTCTACGCGCTTAAGCCTGACCGTCTCACGACCGGGGCTCGCTGCCCAACCAGGGACGCCGCGCCGATTTGAAAAACTCGTGGAAGTGCACGCCACCACACCTTCAACGGGTTTTCTGCTAATGCGCGTCAGACGACGGGTTTGGCCCCGCAATCGATGAGATCTAGGCAAAAGAAAACCCGCGAGCGCGGGTCAACTGGTTGATTTCGCTGGAGGCCTGGGTCGGAATCGAACCGGCGTACGCGGCTTTGCAGGCCGCTGCATGACCACTCTGCCACCAGGCCGGTAGCGGGAAACATGCGAATGCCTGCTTCCGATAAAACAAGACCCCGGCGAACCGAGGTCTGGGCAAAATCTGGAGCGGGAAACGAGACTCGAACTCGCGACCCCGACCTTGGCAAGGTCGTGCTCTACCAACTGAGCTATTCCCGCTCGGGAGCCGCGCATTATGCCGATTCCAGGACGACTGTCAAACCACTTTGAACGACATTGGACGTAGTTTTCGCGAGTTTTGCCCGGCTACGCAAGGCGCTTAGCCCTTGATCTGGCCCGCTTTCAGCCGCGCTCGCGCAGGACCGGCCACGCGGCGCGCACGTAGACGAAACCCGACCAGATGGTCAGCACCGCTGCGATCACCAGCAGGGCTTCGCCGACACGATAGGGCTTGAGTTCCGGGAAATCGCGCTGGTACAGGCAGACGACGATCGCGACAATTTGCATCACTGTCTTCAGCTTGCCGACGAAGGCGACGCGGACATGCTTGCTGCGGCCAATCTCGGCCATCCACTCGCGCAGAGCGGAAATGCTGATTTCGCGCCCAACGATCACCGCGCTGGTGATGGCCAGCAGCGGCGTCGGATTCTGCTGCACGATCAAGAACAGCGCGACTGCCACCATCAACTTGTCGGCGACTGGATCGAGGAATGCACCGAATGCCGAGGCCAGGTTCCAGCGTCGCGCGATCCAGCCGTCGAGCCAGTCGGTCAAGGCAGCGGCGATGAAGATGCCGGCGGCCGCCACGTTCGACCAGCGCGCCGTGGCCGGATAGAACTCGGGCAGGTAGAACACGATGATGATGACCGGCAGTAGTCCGATTCGGAACAGGGTGATGATGGTCGGAACGGTCAGGGTCATTCGGTGCGGGCTGATTCGGGGAAGACAGTGCGGAAAATTCGCATGGGTGGGCGATCGCATCGTCGGGAAGTGTAGCGCAGGGTCTGGATTGGCCGTGCCGTGTTGAAAGCCAGGTTGTTGCTGCGGTCAGGAGTGAAAGCTCGCGTAGATGCGTTCAGCCAACTCGCGATTGATGCCATCGACGCGGATGAGTTCGTCGACACCGGCTTGTGCAAGGCCAGCCCTGCCACCGAAATGCTTCAGGAGCGCGGAGCGGCGTTTTGCGCCGACGCCGACAATTTCTTCCAGCGTGCTGGTCTCACGCGCCTTCTCGCGACGACCGCGATGGCCGGTGATGGCAAATCGATGGGCTTCGTCACGTACGGCTTGCACCAGGTGCGAGGCGGGAGATTCCGGGCCCGGAAACAATATCTTGCCGCTGCCGCCGATGATGAGGTTTTCGTCACCTGCTTTTCGTGCCTCGCCCTTGGCGACGCCGACCACGCAGGGCACGTCGACTCCTAGTTCCTTCAAAACATCCATGGCCTGCTTGAGCTGCCCTTTGCCACCATCAATCAGTAAAAGGTCGGGCAACGCGACTTCGCCTGCTTTCACGCGCTGATACCGACGAAGCAATGCTTGGCGCATGGCGGCGTAGTCGTCGCCGGGTTCGATGCCCGTGATATTGAAACGGCGGTACTGGGATTTTTCCGGACCTTCCGGGCCATAGACGACGCACGACGCCACCGTCGCCTCACCCATCGTGTGGCTGATGTCGAAGCACTCGATCCGTTGCGGCGTTTGTGCAAGGCCAAGCAAGTCACGTAGCGATTCGAACCTGCGCAATTGCGTGCTGCGACTGGCCAGGCGGGTTGCCAATGCGCCTTGTGCGTTCTTGCAAGCCAGCTCAAGGAAACGTGCACGTTCGGATCGCACATTCGGTTTTATTGCGACCGCATGCCCCGACTGCGTGGCCAACGCTTCTGCGAGCAAGTCCAGCTCCGGCGGTACGTCGGAAACGATCAACTCATTGGGTACCGGGCGCTCCAGGTAGTACTGGGCGATGAACGATGCGACCACGTCGCCGCCTTCAGCATCGCCGGGCAGGCGCGGGAAAAAATCGCGCGAGCCGAGGCTGACGCCATTACGGAAGAACAGCACACTGACGCAGGCAATGCCATTCGACATCGCGCAGGCGATCACATCCATGTCGGCGCTGGCGCCTTGTACGTAATGGTTCGCCTGTACCCGCTTGAGTGCGGCGATGCGGTCGCGAACCATTGCGGCGCGCTCGAACGCAAGATCGGCACTCGCCTGCTCCATCGACGCCACCAATTCGTCGACAACCGCATTGCTGCGGCCCTCCAGGAACATCGATGCATGTCGCACGCTGTTCGCGTATTCGCTGGCTTCGATCAAGCCGACACACGGCGCGGTGCAGCGCTGGATCTGATACTGCAGGCACGGTCGAGATCGATTGCGAAAATAGCTGTCTTCGCAGTTGCGGATGCGAAAGAGCTTCTGCAACAGGTCAAGGCTTCCGCGTACTGCCGCTGCACTGGGGAACGGTCCAAAGTAGCGACCTTTCGCACCTCGCGTTCCGCGATGAAATGCCAGTCTCGGAAACTCACCAGCGGTGACGTGGATGTACGGGTAACTCTTGTCGTCGCGCAGCAGGATGTTGTAACGCGGCCGCAAGGATTTGATCAGCTGCGATTCGAGCAGCAGCGCTTCGGCTTCGGTGCGCGTCAGCGTGGTTTCCATCGCTGCGATCTGCGACACCATCGACGCAATGCGCGGCTCCAGTCGCGGCTTGAGAAAGTAGCTACCGACGCGCTTTTTCAAGCTGCCGGCCTTGCCGACATAGAGCAGTTTTCCATCGGCGCCAAACATCCGATAGACGCCCGGACCGTTGCTAAGGGTTCGAACGAACGCCTTGCCATCGAACTGTTCCGCGGGCGAGGTATCGACATCGTTGGCAGGCCCGATGACGGCGTCAGGTTCGAACTCGGATTTCATCCGCACATTCTATAAGTGGCGAGCGCAACGGACTTCATCGATGGGCCGTGAAACTGAACAAAGACCTGCTGTGGCGCAGCATGACAAAAAATCGTTAACACGGCACGATGAAAACGTTTACATCGTTGCAGGGGCTGACTTTCAGGTCATGGGCGTCACCATTAAAGACGTCGCGCGCGAAGCCGCTGTTTCAGTGGCTACGGTGTCGCGCGCGCTGAACGGTCACGATAGTGTCACGAGAGCTACACGTGAACACGTCGTCGCGATTGCCAAGCGCCTTCGCTATGTCCCGCATGCTGCCGCACGCAGCCTGATCACTCGTCGCACGGATACGTTGGGAGTCGTGCTGCCCGACCTGTATGGCGAATTCTTTTCAGAGCTGATTCGTGGCATCGATGGCGTCGCCCGGGAACAGGGTTTGCATCTCCTCGTGTCGAGTTCGCATGGTTCCGCGTCGGAGACCGGAGCGGCACTGCGTTCGCTGAGCGGTCGCGTCGACGGCATTCTGATCATGTCGCCCCATGCGGGCACCACACACCTCGCTGACGACTTGCCGACGTCCACGCCCGTCGTGCTGATGAATACGCGCAGTCTTGGCAACGATTATCTGTCGCTGGCCATCGACAATCACGGTGGTGCCTTGAAGATGGTCGACTATCTGCTCGGTGTCGGTTTTCGACGTATCGCACTGATTGGCGGACCGGCCGACAACTTTGATGCGCAGGAGCGCCTGCGTGGCTACGCCGAGGCCTTGGCGGATTTCGCCACAGGGACCTTCGCGCAGGTGCTCGAAGGCGACTTCAGCGAAGAGTCTGGCCATGCGGCTGGAGTTGAAATCGCGGTGATGTCACCGCGTCCCGATGCCGTGTTTGCTGCCAACGACATGATGGCAGTCGGCTGCCTGCGTGCCTTGCGTGACGCTGGGCTACACATACCCAGCGACATCGCCGTCGCTGGCTTTGATGACATCCCAATTGCGCGTTTCGTCGCGCCGGGCCTGACCACAATGCGGGTCAATATCGCCGAACTGGGCGGCGACGCCGCCCGCGCACTGATTGCGAGCATCGGCAATCCGCACGCCGCAGCAACGCATCAGATTTTGTCACCGCAGCTGGTTGTGCGTGATTCCACCGGCCAAGCCAGCAAATCACACGAGGACAGCTCGTGAGCCTATCGGCTATCCAACATGGCATCCGCTCCATTCCGAACAGATCCAACTCACCTACACCCACGTTCATCGCCCCCGGGAGGGCACGACCATGAAGCATTCCACCAACACCTTCCATCGTCCGCAGCGCAAGCTGCTGGTCTGTGCGCTCGCCACCTGCATGGCGATAGCCACCGGCAGCGTGTACGCACAGTCGACCGCCGCAACATTGAAAGGCCAGGTTATCGGCGGCGCCGCTGCCGGCGCTGAGGTAACCCTGACCAACATCAACACCGGCTACACGCGCCAGACGTTGGCGAATGAAGACGGCAGCTACATCGTGCTCGGCGTTCCGCCAGGTTCCTATCGGGTGGATGTCGCCGCATCGGGTGGTGCCAGTAAAACCACCGCGGTCACCTTGCAGGTATCGCAAACGGCGACGCTCAACCTCGACGTCGGAGGGGCCGCATCACCCAGCACGGGCTCAACCACCCTTGAGGCAGTCACGGTGACGTCCGGCCCGCTGATCGAAACCAAAACGTCCGAGGTTGGCAGTTACGTCAGCCAGCGCCAGATAGAGTCTTTGCCACAGAACTCACGCAATTTCCTCGCCTTTGCCGATACCGTGCCCGGCGTCGTGTTCGAGACGCGCTCCGATGGCAGCAGCCAGTTGCGTGCCGGTGGCCAGAGTTCCAACGGCGTCAACGTTTTCATCGATGGCGTCGGCCAGAAAAACTACGTCCTCAAGGGCGGCATCAGTGGACAGGACACGTCGCCCGGCAATCCGTTTCCGCAGGGTGCCATCGCTGAATACAAGGTCGTCACCCAGAACTACAAAGCCGAGTACGACCAGTTGAGCAGCGCTGGCGTCGTCGCGTTGACCAAGTCGGGCACCAACGAATTTCATGGCGATGTGTTTCTTGACTATACCGATCAGGACTACCGCGCAGGCAGGCCGTCGGAAGACGGCAAGGAGAAGGCGGATTCCTTGACCAAGCAGTACGGACTGACGTTTGGCGGACCGATCATCAAGGACGTGCTGCACTATTTCTTCTCGTACGAAGCGAAAGACATTCTGCGTCCGGCGGATGTCAACCCGGGCGCAAACGCTTTGGTATCACAGTTGCCCCTGGCAGCCCAAGGATTCATTGGTCCCAACAGCCTGCCTTTCAATGAAGATCTCTACTTCGGCAAGATCACCTGGACACCCGGCCAGGACCACTTGATCGAGTTCACCGCGAAATGGCGTGCCGAACATCAGATCGACGGCATCGGTGGCATCAATACGTTGGACTTCGGCAACGACAAGAAGAACAACGAAAGACGCGCAGACCTGCGCTACCAGTACACGTTCGGGGACTGGCTCAACGACGCGCATCTCACGTATGAGGATTCGTTCTACAGCCCTGCGTCGATCAACAACGTGGGATACGGCATTCGTCTGGAACGCTCCAACAACGGGAATACGCGCGACGCGGTGCTGAACTACGGCGCCGGCGAGAACTTCCAGCGCAAGGGCCAGAAGGGCGAGAGCTTCCAGGATGACCTGTCGTGGTTCGGCCTCAACTGGGCCGGCAGCCACATCATCAAGATGGGTGTGAAGTACAAGAGGATCGACATCAGCGCATTTGAGCAGAATCCGCGCAACCCGCAGTTTTTCTACGACATTGGCGAAGGTTTCTCGCTGCCCAACCGCGTCCAGTTCGGCAATCTGGTGCCGGGTGCGCGCACGCTCGACATCCAGAGCGCCAACTCGCAACTTGGCCTGTATATCCAGGATGACTGGGAGGTCAACCAGAAGCTCACCTTGAACCTCGGCATCCGCTGGGATTACGAACGTACGCCCAGCTATTTGAACTTCAAGCCTCGACCGGAACTGGTTGCCGCGCTGCGTGCCTGGCCGAATATCCAGAACACCGACTACAACATCGAGGACTACATTGGCAATGGCAGCAACCGCAGCGCGTTCAAGGATGCCTTCGCGCCGCGTCTGGGTTTCTCTTATGACCTCTTCGAGGACCAGCGCCACGTGATCTTTGGCGGTGCCGGCCGTTCCTACGATCGCAATCTGTTCGACTATCTTGCACTGGAACAATCAAAGGGAATCTTCCCGCGCTACGAATTCCAGTTCAACACGCCAAACCATCCTTGCGCTGTAGGCACCGGCACTTGCCTTGCGTTCGACCCGCGCTATTACGATCCCACCAATCTTGCTCCGCTGGTCGCAGCCAATCCGAACCTGGGTGGCGAGATCAACCTGATCAACAACGATCTGAAGACGCCGTATTCCGACCAGTTCAGCATCGGCATGCGTAATACCGTCACGCTGCTCGACAACGACTGGAACACGTCGGCAACGCTTTCGCGAATCAACGCACGGGACGGCATCTACTTCGCGCTCGGCAATCGTTATCCGGATGGAAGCTTCCGCAACAATCCGAACTTTACCTGGGGCAACCAGCCGTTCGGCCAGCCGATCCCGGGATTCGGCACCTTGCTGATCGCCAACAATGGTATCGAGTCCAAAACCAACCAGGTGTTGCTGTCGCTGGAAAAGCCTTACACCGAGGAATCGGGTTGGGCGATGACCCTGGCCTACACCTACACCCAAGCCAAGGAAAACCGATTGAATGCGGCAAACGGCGATGAGCACTATGTGTTCGACTATCCCGATCCCAGCGGGCAGGGCTTCCTGCGAGCACTCAACATTCCCCGGAATCGTATCGTGTTGACAGGCAACTGGGATGGGCCGTGGGGAGTTGTCTATTCGGGCAAGGCAACGTATGCGAGCCCGTTCGCCAAAGATGCCGTCAACTGCTTTGATGGTGCCGACTTCAATCACTGCCGCTTCGACCCGCTGGTTCCCTCGGGAACGTTCGGTCAGCGCCAAATCGACTTGGCGGCGTCGAAGAACATCGACTTGGGACAAGGTCTCGGCTTGGGCTTCCGTCTCGACATCCTCAACGTGTTCAACTATCGCAACTACACCGACTACGACACGTGGCGCGGTGGTCCCGGCGACGCCAATCCGAACTTCGGAAATATCAATGGCAACGGCATCCTCGATCCGGTTCGAACGGTGAAGTTGTCCGTGCGTGCCACGTTCTGAGGCGATTGAAAACTCGCGCGCCTGATCGTGGATGGACGATCCGGCGTTGCGGGAACGACGCACCGTCTGTGTGGTCGTAACGAAGTCTGCAATCCATCGCTCCCTACTGCGGCCGCCGTGTCTCGGCACGGCGGCCGATTTTTTCGCAACCGAGCGCACTTGATGTCCACAGATCTGTCCCGTACGTCGATCCGGTCGCTATTTCGATGCGCTCTGATATGCACCGCGCTGATGTTGACCGCGTGCATGCATGCGGAAGTCAGACCCGGAGCGTTGCCCGGTGCTATTGCCGCCACGGCGCAATCGGAAGCCGCGCGTGCGCGTCCCGCGATCACGCCGCTGGTCAACGAACTGCAGGAACGGACGTTTCGCTGGTTCTGGGATCACACTCAGGACAACGGCCTGATTCCGGATCGCTTTCCTTACCAGGAGCCTTTTTCCAGCATTGCCGGGATGGGCTTCGCGTTCACCGTATACACAGTCGGCGTGGAGCACGGCTGGATCAGCCGAGAACAGGCGCGCGGTCGCACGCTGAAAGCCTTGCGCTTTCTACGAGGCCTGCCAATGGGGCCAAGCATAGGCGCCGATGCGGGTTACCACGGGTTCTACTATCACTTCCTCAATCTCGCGAGCGGCCTTCGCTACGCGCGATGGGTCGAAGTCTCATCCGTCGATACCACCTTGCTGCTCGGCGGCGTTCTGTTCGCGCAGAGTTACTACGACCGTGACGATCCGGCGGAAGCAGAAATTCGCAAGCTCGCCGAAGCCATGTACGCGGCCGTCGACTGGCCATGGCTGCAAGCACGCAAGCCGCTGATCTCGATGGGCTGGGTTCCTGAAGACGGCATCATCAAACACGACTGGATGGGCTACAACGAGGCGATGTTGTTGTATGTGCTCGCGCTGGGCTCGCCGACGCACCCGGTGCAGCCGGATGCATGGACGGCATGGACCAAAACCTATGACGCCAGCTTTGGCGCATTTCATGGCCAGACGTATCTGGCATTCGGGCCACAGTTCGGCCACCAGTACTCGCACGTGTGGATTGATTTCCGCGGCATTCGCGATGATTGGAATCGTGAAAAGGGAATGGACTATTTCGAGAACAGCCGACGCGCGACGCTGGCCCAGCGCGCTTACGCCAATGCAAATCCAATGGGCTGGAAGGGTTATGGCGGCGACATCTGGGGGTTGACCGCTAGCGATGGCCCGCAGTCCACCATCCAGACCTACGACGGCACATCGCGCACGTTCCGCCACTATTCTGCGCGTGGTGCCGGGCTGGATGCGGATTTCGACGACGGTACCATCGCACCCACGGCCGCGGCCGGGTCGATCGCCTTCGCGCCAGAGATCGTCATACCGGCCATTCACGCCCTGCACGATCAGTACGGCGACGTCATCTACGGCAAATACGGCTTCATCGATGCATTCAACCCCAGTTTCAATTACACCGACATACCGCTGAAAATGGGCACGCTACTGGGCAAGGATCGTGGTTGGATCGACTCCGATCAAATCGCGATCGACCAAGGGCCGATCGTTCTGATGATCGAAAACTACCGCAATGAATTTGTATGGAACGTGATGAAGAAGAATCCGCACGTTCGTCGCGGACTGGAGCGCGCGGGGTTTCGCGGTGGCTGGCTGGATCGGAAGCCAGGATTGGGCGCCATCCAAGCAACCGCTAAATGAAGGCGCAGCGCTGGCGTCGACGCATCACGCTGATCGCTGCGTGCGTTGGATTGCTGGCTGCGTGCGGGAAATCGAACGAGGGTTCGATCAGCTTGCGCTTCTGGACGATGGGTCGCGAAGGCGAAGTGGTCGGCGATCTACTGAAGGATTTCGAGCGACTGCATCCCGGTGTACACGTCGATGTCCAGCAGTTGCCGATCACTGCCGCACACGAAAAATTATTGACCGCGTTTGCCGGCGATGCCTTGCCGGACATCGGCCAGATCGGCAACACCTGGATGCCGGAACTGGCAACGCTCGGCGCGCTGGAACCACTGCAATCACGGGTCGACGCGTCGACCATCATCGAACAGCCGGACTACTTCGCGGGCATCTGGGACAGCAACGTCATCGATGGCAAGCTTTACGGCGTGCCCTGGTACGTCGATACGCGCTTGCTGTTCTATCGCAAGGACCTGCTGGCGAAAGCTGGCTTTCCAAATCCTCCACATGATTGGGCCGAGTGGGCACGCCAGATGGCTGCGCTGAAGCAACTGGGCGGCCCGAAGAATTACTCGATCCTTTTACCGCTAGACGAATACGAGCCGCTATTGAACCTGGCCGTGCAGGAACCCGACCCATTGCTGCGCGACGACGACACGCGCGGTAATTTCCAGAGCGGCGGTTTCCGACGCGCGTTCGCGTTCTATCTCGACATGTATCGCAAAGGCTGGGCGCCAGTGATGAGCGCAACCCAGATCTCCAATGTCTGGGACGAGTTTGCCAAAGGCTTTTTTGCGTTCCACATCACCGGCCCATGGAATGTCGGCGAATACAGCCGCCGCCTGCCCGCCAGCCTGAAAAGCGATTGGGGCACTGCGGCGTTGCCCGGCCCGAACGGTCCCGGCGCGGCGGTGGGTGGCGGCAGCAGCCTGGTGATGTTCAAGGGAACCAAACACGCCGATACGGTCTGGCAGTTGATCGAGTTTCTGTCAGCACCCGCGCAGCAATTACGCTTCCACGAATTGAGCGGCGACTTGCCGCCACGCCGCAGCACTTGGAGTGATCCCACGCTAGCGCAGGATCAATACGCCGCCGCGTTTCGCGATCAACTCGAACGCGTGAAATCGGCACCGAAAGTGCCCGAGTGGGAACGCATTGCGCAGGCCATGCGCTTGATGACCGAACGCGTCGTGCGCGGCAAACAATCAACCGATGACGCTCTGAAAGCACTCGATACCGAAGTGGACGCCATTCTCGAAAAGCGCCGCTGGATGATTGAGCAACATAAGGAGCAACCATGAAATTGCGATCAAATGGCTGGTGGTTCGTCAGCCCGGCGTTGATCGTGATCGGTTTGTTTTTTGCCGTGCCGGTACTCGCAGCTCTGGTATTGAGCGTCACTGATTTCGATCTGTACGCGCTCGCCGATCTGTCCAACCTGCGCTTCGTGGGCTTCGGCAACTACATCGACATCCTGCAGACGCCGCTGTTCTGGAAGTCGCTGCTCAACACGTTCTACTTCGTTGGCGTCGGCGTTCCATTGTCGATCTTCATCTCACTCGGCGCGGCACTGCTTCTCGACTCAAAACTCGCTCGCTTCAAGGGGTTCTTCCGCACGGCACTGTTTGCGCCGGTGGTGACAACGGTGGTCGCGGTGGCGGTGATCTGGCGGTACCTGCTACACACGCGCTATGGCTTGATCAACTATTCGCTCGGTTGGTTCGGGATCGATCCGATCGACTGGCTTGGCGATCCGCACTGGTCGATGCCGGCGATCATCCTGTTCGCTGTCTGGAAGAACTTCGGCTACAACATGATCATTCTTCTGGCAGGCCTGCAGGCCATCCCGCGTGACCTTTACGAAGCGGCGCGCATTGATGGCGCTTCGTTCGCGCAGCAACTGCGCTTCATCACGCTACCCTCGCTGCGACCGACCTTGTTGCTCGTCGCCATCATCACCGTATCCGGATACTTCCAGTTGTTCGCCGAACCTTACGTCATGACCCGAGGAGATCCGCTGCAATCCACGGTCAGCGTGTTGTACTACATGTTCGAAGAAGGCTTCAAATGGTGGAGCCTGGGCCGTGCTTCGGCGATCGCGTTCCTGTTGTTCCTGATCATCGTGCTGGTGACGACGTTGCTGATCCGGATCGGCCGGCGTGGAGAGGCGGCATGAGTGCGCGTCGCAACGCAATCGTCGTCAACACCTTGCTCGTCGTCGGCGCGATGTTTGCTCTGGCGCCGTTGGCGTGGATGCTCTCCGTATCGTTCATGGCACCGGGTGAGGCGAGCGCGTTTCCGCCACCGCTGCTGCCAAAAGCGGCATCCTGGGCCAACTACTACGAGCTGTTCGCGCGCGCTGGAATGGGCCGCTATCTGTTCAATAGCCTGGCTATCGCGACGGCGGTCACCTTCCTGTCGCTGGCTTTCAACCTGACCGCTGGCTATGCATTTGCCAAGCTGCGTTTCGCCGGCCGCGATCACATCTTCCAGACCTTACTTGGCGCGTTGGTGATTCCGGCGCAGGTCACGATGATCCCGCTGTTCCTGATGATGAAATGGCTGGGACTGGTCAACAGTTACGGCGGCGTGATTGTCCCGGCACTGGCCGGCGTGTTCGGCATTTTTCTGGTGCGCCAGTACGCGCGATCCATTCCCGACGAATTGCTCGAAGCCGCACGCATCGATGGTGCGGGCGAACTGCGCATCTTCACCACCATCGTGCTGCCGTTGTTGAAACCCATCATCGTCACGCTCGCGATCTTCACGTTTCTAGCGAGCTGGAACGACTTCATGTGGCCCTTGATCGTGTTGAGCGACCAGGCTTGGCAGACCGCGCCGGTCGCCCTCGCAACCCTCTCACGCGAGCACGTGCAGGACAACGAACTGATGATGGCCGGCTCCGTGGTAACCACGCTGCCGGTTCTTATCCTGTTCCTCGCCTTGCAGCGACACTACATTGACGGCTTGTTGCTAGGCAGCGTGAAAGGGTAATTCTTGTGAGAGAGCGCCTTCGTAGGGTGGAACCCGCGCAGCGGATTCCACCGCCAGCCCGTGACATTGGTTGCGGTGGAATCCGCTGCGCGGGTTCCACCCTACGTTGGCTCCTCGGGTTCGTCGTTCTTTGCGTCAGCATGCAGGCAAACGCTGCCGACAAAAATCGGCTGCTCGATGATTTCTCCAAGCCATCCGCGTGGAAAGCGATGGCATCGGATCAGGTGTCATCAACGCTGCGACCCATCCACGAAAACGGTAACGACGCGTTGTGTCTGGACTACAACTTCAACAACGTCTCCGGCTACGCGGCGATGCGACGCGACCTGCCAATCAACTTTCCAGCCAACTTCCAATTCGATTTCCGCGTGCGCGGCAGCGGACCGGCCAATGCATTCGAATTCAAGCTGATCGACGCCAGTGGTGACAACGTCTGGTGGGTCAGCAAGCCAAACACCGTGCTGCCAAAAGACTGGACCGACCTGCGCTACAAGGCGCGCCACATCTCGCCGGCATGGGGTCCACTAAAAGACAAGACGCTACGGCAGACACAAAGCATCGAATTCACTATTTCCGCGAACGTAGGTGGAAGCGGCAGCTTGTGCATCGACGATCTTCGCTTTAGCGAGCGACCGATTCCGCCAACCGTATGGCCCGCTCCTCGCATCACGGTCAGCAGCGGCGCGGTCCCACCGACCGGGTTCGCGAGTCGCGGCCTTCCCGGCAAGGACTCTGCGTTCTCGGCAACCGGATGGCGCAGCGATGCAAAGGCTGGACTTCCACAAACAGTGACGCTCGACTATGGCCAATCGCAAGAATTTGGCGGCGTGGTGCTGCACTGGTTGCCTGACGAGTACGCCAGCAACTACCGGATCGAGCTTTCCGACGACGGCGCGTCGTGGCGAAACGTGCGCAACGTGATCGCCGGCAATGGCGGCATCGATCCCTTGATGCTGACCGAAGCCGACGCTCGCTACTTGCGTATCGTGATGCTGAAGGGGCCCGGACAAAGCTTCGGCCTCGCCAGCATTGACGTGAAGAATCTCGCCTTCGGCGCAAGTTCGAACAACTTTATTTCCGCAATCGCCGCGAACGACAGCGGCCGTCACTTTCCGCGCGGCTTCCGTGGCGAGCAAAGCTACTGGACCCTCGTTGGGATCGACGGCGGCCACGACAGCGGGCTTATCAGCGAAGATGGTGCAATCGAAGTTGCACGAGGCGGGTTCTCGATTGCGCCGTTTGTGGTCGGCGATTTCGCACGCTGCGGCCATACATCGTACGCGGCGACTGAAATTTCACCAGATCGAAACGTCCTCGGAGCGGCTGATGTCACGCCCAACCAGACGCTGCTCGATACTTATCTACCCATGCCGGCAGTGCATTGGTCGCACGAGGGTTTGAAGCCCAACGAGATTTGCCCGAACCGTGCAGTTGCAGGGTTTCATCTCGACGTTGCCGCCTTCGCACAAGGAGATGCCGAGCAATCGAGAATATTTTCGAGCTATACCTTGCGCAATGACGACGACACGAAGCGCACATTGACGCTCGCCCTCGCCGTGGAGCCATTGCAGGTCAACCCACCGGTGCAGTTCCTGACGACGCCGGGCGGCGTCAGTCCGATCCATCGGCTTGACTACGAAGGCGGTGCGGTAGGGGTCAACGGCAAACGGCGCGTTTGGCCGTTAACGACGCCGACGCAGTTTTTCGCGACGCCGTTCGATCAGGATATGGCGTCGCAGCACTTGACCTATGGGAGTTGGCCAACTGCGCAATCGGTCGACGACCCGACCGGCCTTGCTTCTGGCGCGCTGCTTTACACGATGGAACTTCAGCCACACGAATCGCGCACGATTTCGCTAGTGATTCCGCTGACTGGTGAACTTGCCCTGCCGCGACTTGCGCCGGGGGCATTCGAGCCTTGGGTGGATGCGCAACGCGATGCGGTTGCAGCCGAATGGAGCAGCAAGCTGGACCGCGTAAAGATCAGTGTGCCGCCGGTCGCGCAGACAATCATCGACACGCTACGCACCGCGCTGGCGCACATCCTGATCAGCCGCGATGGCGTGCAGATTCGTCCGGGCACGCGCTCGTATGCGCGGTCGTGGATACGCGATGGCGCGATGACATCGGAAGCCCTGTTGCGACTCGGCCACGAAAAGGAAGCGCGTGAGTTCCTGGAATGGTTTGCGCCGTATCAGTTCGCCAATGGCAAGGTGCCGTGTTGCGTCGACAAGCGTGGCTCCGATCCAGTGCCGGAAAACGACAGCCACGGTGAGTTGATGTTCCTTGCTGGAGAGGTCTATCGCTACACGAAGGACGCTGCGCTTGCCGAGGCGATGTGGCCACACGTGAACAAGGCGGCGCGCTACATGGATGAGTTGCGTGCGAGCACGCGCACCTTGGCCAACGCAAAGACGGAGCGCTACGGCCTGTTTCCGCCGACAATCAGCCATGAAGGCTACTCGGCCAAGCCGGCGTTTTCGTTCTGGGATGATTTTTGGGGGCTGACTGGCTACAAGTCGGCGCTTCTGCTCGCGCAGGCCTTAGGCAAGGACGATGACGCCAAACGCCTTGCCGTATCTCGCGATCAGTTTCGCGCCGACATCATCGCGTCGATCAAGGCCAGCGCTGCCACACATCACATCGACTTCATCCCCGGCGCCGCCGATCTCGGCGACTTCGATGCCACCTCGACGACGATTGCACTGTCGCCAGGTGGCGAAAAAAATCGCCTGCCCCACGACTTGCTGACCAATACGTTCGAGCGCTACTGGATTGAGTTCACGCAACGCCGCGATGGAACGCGTGAGTGGAAGGACTACACGCCGTACGAATGGCGCAATGTTGCGGCCTTCATTCGACTCGGATGGCGCGGGCGTGCGCATGAAGCCATCGACTATTTCTTTAAAGATCGCCGGCCGCTGGCCTGGAACCAGTGGGCTGAAGTCGTGGGCCGCGACTATCGCGAACCACGTTTCATCGGCGACATGCCACATGGCTGGGTCGCTTCGGATTTCATCCGCTCGGCGCTCGACTTGTTTGCGTATGAGCGCCAGTCCGATCAGTCGCTGGTGCTTGCCGCCGGCATTCCTGCGGCGTGGCTTGATGATGTCGGCATATCAATCCGCGACCTGCGCACGCCTTATGGAAAGCTGTCTTATGCGATGAAGCGTGATGGCGATCGCATCGTGCTCTCCATAGACGATACCGGGCTGAGCTTGCCCTCCGGCGGGCTGGTGTTGGCTCGACCGGATGTGGCGAAAATCTTGACTACCAAGGTCAACGAAAAGCCGGCGCAATGGAAGAACAACGAACTGCGCATTGGTGCCTTGCCTGCCAGCGTGGTGTTGTCGGTCAAGCCAAACGCTGCCAAATAGGCGCGACAAACGATTCGCGTCTCCAAATCGGGAACCTCCCCCATGTTACGAATTACCCTATGGCTTTTCGCTTTCGCCGCGTCGGTGGTCGCCAGCGATAGCGCGCTTTCAGTGCCCGTTGCAGGCAAAGCCAGCACCGAAATCGGCGAACTCGCTGGCGCGTCGTATCGCATCGACCTGCCCGCAAACTGGAACCACGAACTCATCGTTTTCTACCACGGCTACGAACCCTTCCCGAAGCGCTTCGAAAAGAACGAAGCACTGTCGCCAATGTTCGACCCGATGCTGGATCGCGGCTACGCGATACTGCAATCGGGCTATTCGGCGGGCGGCTGGGCTGTTGAGCAAGGCTATGCCGACACGGAAATGGTGCGCCAGAAATTCGTTCGCGATCATGGCAAACCCAAGCGCAGTTTTGTCATGGGCATGTCGATGGGTGGGACGCTGACGGTAATGACGATTGAACAACGCCCAAAGGTTTATGCCGGTGCATTGTCAATGTGCGGCGTGCTCGAAGCGACCGACAGCTTTCTGCAACACGACTTCGCCTTGCGCGCCGCGTTCGACCACTACTTTCCCAACCTGCTGGGCGCGCTGGTGCCGGTCCCCGACGACTACGTTCCCGATGAGGCCATGGTCGGGCGCGTCATTGACGCATTGCGTGGCGATCCGAAAGCCAGCAAGGCGCTGCTCGCTTACTACGGCGTCGGCAACATCGAGGACCTTGCAGCCGTCACAGTATTCAACACCTATGATTTCAAGGAATTGCAGCATCGAGCGGGCGGGAGTCCTTTCGACAACTCGGAACTCATCTACACCGGCAGCGGCGACGACAACGCGTTGAACGATGGCGTGAAGCGCTATCGCGCCGAACCCGAAGCTCGCGCCTACACGCTGCTTTGGTACACACCTAGCGGCGAATTGAAACGACCCATGCTTGCGCTGCACGATGTCGGCGATCCTCTCGTCGTGGCGTCAACGGCGTTCGAATACGCGATGCTGGCTCAGCGCAAGGGCAATGGCGCGAACTTTACCCAGCAATACGTGAAGCGCAGCGGGCATTGCGTGTTCGAGCCATCGGAGGTCGCGAAAGCATTCGATCAACTGGTGAACTGGGTCGACAGCGGTCACAAACCACCATCCGGCCAGTTGCCCGCGTCAGCCGCGGACTAGCAGCCGCTAGTCGGCAGTTGTATCGCAGAGTTCGCGAATGATTACGGTGGCGAATGCACCGGATTCCAGACTGAAATCGAGGGTCAGCGAGTCGTCGTCCCACGTCGCGACCAGGTCATCCGCGAGCAGTCGCAATGAGCGCCGTTGTTGATCAAGACCGTTGCGGACGAGCCCATCGGCGAGGTCGGTTTCTGCGAGTGCAATCAATGACTCCAGTTCCGCAACTCCGCCATTGCTGCGCAGGTCGCCCTTCCCCCACAACGCGCCAGTCGGGTGTATGTCCAAGCGAGTGATACGCTCGCGCACTGCGTCATCGATCAACTCGGGACCGAAAACAGAATGCGTGCCGGCGAGCATGAATACATCGCCATCCCTTGGCTGATTCCAACTGCCATCTGCGACGCGCGCCGCGAGAATGCGATTGAACAGATGCGAACGCGCGGCGGACAAGGCGAAGTTTTTTTGATCGCGTGGCATTCGACGGCCTGAGAACAGCGCACGTGCCAGATCAACATTGTTGCCACCACGTCCAAAACGTTGCTCGCCGAAATAATTTGGCACGCCTTGCGTGGCGATTGCATCGATTCGCATTTGAGCGGTATCGCGATCGCCGTTGATGCCACTCAATCGAATCCGGAAGCGGTTGCTGCGATGCGCGCCGCGCTTGAGCTTGCGGTCATGGCGACGCACGTCGAGTACTTTCACACCTTCAACATCCAGCGTTGACCAGTCGGGATTTGCCTTGCCGGGCAGATGAACCGACAACCACTGCCGCGTCACCGCGTGGCGATCCTTCATGCCGGATAAGCCGACCGCCATCGGCGAGACGCCAGCAAAACGCGCGAGTTGCTTGGCGACCCAGTCGGTATTTGCACCGGTTTTTTCGATATGTACGAAGCAATGTTCGCCACTGCCTGCGGGTTCGAAGCCAAGCACTTCGTCAACGAAGAAATCTTCAGGCTGCGCGCGCATCACGCCGTGCAGTGATGGACCGCCGTGCGCGAACGGCAGTGCCTCAGCGCTCATTGATGATGGGTGCGGTCATCGGCGATTCCGGCGGCGACTCCACGTCCATGCGCGCGATCAGTTCGCGCACTTCCGGACCGGTGGTGGGCTCCACGCCAGTCGGCGTTTCATGCCGAACCAGCAAAACAATCGCCTGCGCAGCGATGCCTTCGCCGCGTCCGCAGAACCCAAGCCTTTCGGTGGTGGTTGCCTTGATACTGACATCGGCAATCGAACAACCAAGATCACTGGCCAGGTTCTCGCGCATCGCATGCGCATGCGCAGCAATCTTCGGTCGCTCGCCGATTACGGTGATGTCGGCATTTGCCAGCGCATAGCGCTGTTCCAGCATCAGCGCCGCGCAGTGCAGCAGAAACTCACGGCTGTTGGCATCTCTCCAGCGCTCTTCGCTGGGCGGAAAATGATGACCAATGTCGCCCATGGCAAGAGCGCCAAGAATCGCGTCGCACAGCGCGTGGATGATCACGTCGCCATCCGAGTGCGCGACGATGCCGCGCTCGAATGGCACCCGCACTCCACCGAGCATCAAATGATTGCCATCGCCGAACGCGTGAACGTCAAAGCCTTGTCCGATTCGCATTGAAAGATCCTTGCGTGGTGTTGCGTCGCAGTCGCCGCTCAGCGTGCGCTTGCGGATGAGGTTCTGCTTTCCAGTGTCGTCAGCATGGGCTCGACAAATTTCCACACCGTTTCCAGCACCCGTGGCTGCGCAGCGGCGGTCGGATGCAAGCCGTCGGCTTGCATCAATGAGGGGTCGAGAGCGACGCCGTCGAGCAGGAATGGGACCAACGACAGCTTGAATTGCATCGCCAAGCCCTGATACATGGTCCGCAGGCTGTCGCGATATTGCGGGCCGTAGTTGATTGGAATCTCTATGCCGATCAGCAACACGTCCGCGCCAGCTTTTCGGCTGCGTTGGATGATCGTCGTGAGGTTGCGAGTCGGCTCATCGATCGGCAGGCCGCGCAACGCATCGTTGGCACCCAGCTCAACGAGCACCAGCGCAGGCTTGTGCTCGGCGAGCAATGCATCGAGTCGCGCGAGACCACCGGACGAGGTCTCGCCGCTGATCGATGCATTGATTACGTTCCGCGCTGGCGATCGCTTGGCCATCCGGTCGTTTAGCAGGTTCACCCAACCCGACTCAACAGGTATCCCGTAGGCTGCCGAAAGCGAGTCACCGAGCACCAGAATGGGACGCGCACTGGTTTGCGCATCGACGTTCGAAACGGCGAACAGCAACATCAACAACAAGGTTCCACGCAGCATGAATACAGACACTTCGGTCATCCTTCGGGCAGACAAGGTTAGCAAATCGGTCGACGGCCCCGACGGGCGACTGACCATACTCGACGGCGTCGGTCTGTCGCTTGAACGCGGCGCCAGCCTCGCCATCGTCGGTGCATCCGGATCGGGCAAAACAACCTTGCTCGGCCTGCTTGCGGGTCTGGACACACCCACGACCGGCGGCGTGTTCCTGTCCGGCGAGCGCCTCGATACGCTGGATGAAGAAGATCGTGCGCGGCGGCGGCGCAAGCAGGTTGGTTTCGTCTTCCAGTCGTTTCATTTGCTGCCAGCACTGAACGCCATCGAGAACGTGATGCTGCCGCTGGAGCTCGACGGTGCGGACGACGCCCGTGAACTGGCGAAAGAAGCATTGGCCGAAGTCGGCTTGGGACAACGCCTGCACCACTATCCACACCAGCTTTCCGGCGGGGAGCAGCAACGCGTCGCACTCGCACGCGCGTTCGTGCATTCGCCTGGCTTGCTGTTCGCCGACGAGCCGACCGGCAATCTCGACCAGCGCACCGGCGCGCAGGTGATCGATCTGCTGTTTGGATTGAATAAAGAACACGGCACCACGCTGGTGCTGGTCAGCCATGATCAGCGGTTGGCGGATCGCTGTGAGTCATCGATCAGCTTGCGCGAAGGCAAGATTATCGAGACCGTCGAATGAAGCCGTTGCAGTTTGCGGCGCGCAGTCTCAGACGCGAGTTTCGGCATGGCGAGTTGGCCACACTCGGGTTGGCTCTGGTGCTCGCAGTTGCGGCGCTGGCGGCGGTCGGTACCTTGGCCAGCCGCGTTGAAAGCGCCATCCTGGCATCGGCGTCCGAACTGATTGGTGGTGATCTGGGCATACGTTCGCGCAGCGAATTGCCACCTGCGTTGGCGCAGCGCGCGAAACAGGACGGCTTGGCCAGCAATACGTTTGTTGAATTTGCCAGTGTGGTGTTCGCAGGCGATGCCAGCCAGTTCGTTGAGATTCGAGCTACCGATCCGGCATTTCCGCTGCGCGGGGAATTGGCAATCCGCGACGCCAGCGGCAACGAACGCGTCGTCCACGCACCGCCCATCGGCGAGGTCTACGTCGATCCGCGCGTCCGCAATACGCTCAAGCAACCGCTCGGCGGAACCTTGCAACTGGGCGGACGCGACCTGCGTATCACCGGCGACATCGTACGTTCGCCCGATGGCGGCGAGGCCTTCACATTCGCGCCGCGCGTGCTGATGGCGTTGGCCGATGCGCAGACGAGCGGTCTGCTCGCTCCCGGCAGCCGCGCCAGCTACCGGCTGATGTTGGCCGGCCCTGCCACTGCCATCGAACGCTATGCCGATGCGGTCAAGCCCGATCTTCCGAAGAACGCGCAACTGGTCACGCTGGAAAGCGCTCAGCAAAACCTTCGCACCGCGTTTGATCGCGCCGAAGGATTTCTGCGCCTTGCTGCCTTGCTTGCTGCGTTGCTGGCCGGTATCGCGGTTGCACTTGCGGCACAGCGATTCGCGCGTCGCAAGGTTGAAGAAGTAGCCGTGTTGCGCTGTCTGGGTGCCAGCCGCAACGAGATCACCTTGGCATTGATCCTTGAGTTGACCCTGCTGGCCATACCGGCTTGCTTGATTGGTTTGGCTCTCGGCCTGGGTTTGCAGCAGGCGGCTTTCGCGTTCGCTAGTGACCTTTTGCCCGGTGCTGCGCCCGCCATTCCGTTCGGTCCCGGCCTTGCTGCGATCACGATTGGACTGGCTGTGTTGTTTGGCTTCGCACTGCCACCTTTGCTGCGTCTTCGAGAAGTCGAACCGATGCGGGTTTTCCGCAAGGAAATGGCCGGCAAGTCGCGCCGATTCGACCTGCTCTATCTGTTGCCGATCGCCGTCGGCGGTTTGTTGATCGTGTTGCAGGCCGGCAACCTGCGCTTGGCCGGAACGCTGGCGCTGGGCTTGGCCGGCGTTGCCGTCGTCGCCTTGCTGCTCGGCCTGTTGCTGATCCGCGTGCTGCGAGTCAGCGGACAGCGGTTGCCCGGTGCGTTCCGATTCGGGCTGGCAAATCTCGCGCGACGACGCTCGCTCAGCGTGATCCAGGCTGGCGCGCTGGCGATGAGTTTGACGGCGTTGAATCTGCTTGCCGTGGTCGGCCCTTCCCTGCTGGAAAGTTGGCGCGGCGAATTACCGACCGACACACCAAACTGGTTCATGTTGAATCTGCAGGAGGATCAGTCCGCCGTGATGCGCGCCAAGCTCGTCGGGCTTGGTGCGGACAACATTGGCATGTTGCCGCTCGCCGTCGGCAAGTTCGTTGCGATCAACGGCAAGCCACTGGATGCCGAAAATTTCGAGGGCGGCCGCGCCGCAAACTGGATCAACGGCGAGATACGACTGTCATGGAGCGACGAGCTGCCTCCGGCCAACCGTGTGTCGAGCGGACGTTGGGTGGATGCCAACGCGAGCGAGCCTGAAATCTCCATGGCCGGAAGCTGGATGGACATGTTCTCGCTCAAGATCGGCGATACGTTGACCTTGCGCATTGGCGACCGCGAGATCACACCGCGCATCGTCGGCGTGCGTGACGTCGATTGGGACTCGTTTCGGGTCAACTTCTTCATGATGCTCGATCCCGTCCATGCCAACGCATTGCCGCACAGCTTTCTGACCAGCTTCCATTTACCTGCCGCGAGGGCTGGCGCGCTCGGCGGCGTCGTGCGCGAAACGCCAAACGTGTCACTGGTCGACATCAACGCCATTCTCGATCGCGTTCGCGAATTGATTGCAAGGGTCAGCATGGCGGTTACCTGGGTGCTGGGTTTCAGTCTTGCCGCCGGAATCCTGGTGCTGCTGGCCGCCCTGGCGTCGACCGCAGATGAGCGTCGTTTCGAATCAGCACTGTTACGCACACTCGGCGCCAGCAGCGGTCAATTGCGCGCGGCAGTGCTCAGCGAATTTGCGGCAGTCGGCTTGCTGGCCGGATTGATCGGCGCATTCGGTGCCGCGATCACCGGCATCGCGTTGGCGCGGCAGGCATTTCGCCTCGACGACTACTGGCCACCACTGGGATTGCTCGCCCTGTCGACACTGATCGCCGTAATCTTCGTTACCGTCGCCGGAGTGGTCGGCACACGCAAGATTGCCCGCACGCCGCCAATGCTGGTGTTGCGCTCGGCAGGCTAAGCGGCGCGGGGCTGAACGACCACTCCGACACAGGACCTTGGTTCACCTCCCGGTCCGATCTCAATGACTAGGGTGTCGACACTTCCAGATTCCGCTGCATAACGCGACTTTGGATTAACCCAATCACTGGAGACACCGATGAAACTTACGACGACTTTGCCAATGTGTGCACTGGCCCTCTGTCTTGGGGGGCTGTTCTCGCAATCCGCCGTGGCGCAAGACACTAAAGTGGTGCCGCAGAACCAGCCGTTGTCGGCAAGCGAAACCTGGTCCGCCGATGACAACAACAAGGACGGCTATCTCGATCGCAAGGAAGTCACCGGCTTTCCCGGCATGCTGCGTGCGTTCAAGGACATCGATACCAACGGCGACGACAAAATTTCGCAGGATGAGTACCGCATCTGGCGTGGTGAGGAACTGACTGCCGTTCCAGCACCAACCGCCGATGAAGGCATGGCGATGCCGGGCGAAAAAACCTGGTCTGACGACGACAAGAACAAGGATGGTTATCTGGATCGTCAGGAAGTCACAGGGTTTCCCGGTATGTTGCGTGCGTTCAAGGACATCGATACCGATGGCGATGACAAGATTTCACACGCTGAATACAACGCCTGGCGTGGTCGCGACCAGGCGATGTAAGCACCAGAGATCAATGGCTTCACCCCACACAAGGCAGGCCAACCCCCTGCCTTGTGTCACATGACGACGCCACGCGGAACCTGCACACTCGGGTCGACGCCCTCGAATCGCGAGGGTATTCCGTGGAGTTGTAACTATGGATCGCCGTGATTTCCTGAAATACAGCGGCAGTGCCAGTTTGGCTGCACTGCTGCTGCCCTCGTTCGGCAGCGTGATTGCCGCCGAGGCGCTGACCGAAAAACTCGATGTCGGCATGAAGAAGCGTCTTGCTGACACCGCGCTGACTGCCGCGAAGGCTGATGGGGCCACCTACTGTGATGTTCGTATTGGCAAGTATTTGCGCCAGTTCGTGGTGACCCGCGAGAACAAGGTGCAGAACGTGGTCAATACCGAATCGACGGGTGTGGGCATCCGCGTCATCGCAGCCGGCACGTGGGGCTTCGCAGCGACCAGCGATCTGTCTGCCGATGGCGTCGCCAAGGCGACCAAGCAGGCCGTCCAGATCGCCAAGGCCAACTCGAAGTTGACGACCGATCCCGTCCAGTTGGCGCCGGTCAAGGGCGTTGGTGAAGTGAGTTGGGCAACGCCGATCAAGCGTAACGCCATGGAAGTGCCCATCAAGGAAAAGGTCGATCTGCTGCTCGCCGCGAACGCCGCCGCAATGAAGGCAGGTGCCAGCTTCGTCAACTCGACCTTGTTCCAGGTCAACGAGCAGAAGTATTTCGCGTCCAGCGATGGTTCCTACATCGACCAGGACGTGCATCGCATATGGGCACCGATGAGCGTCACCGCCATCGACAAGACCAGTGGCAAATTCCGCAAACGCGACGGCATGTCTGCGCCGATGGGCATGGGCTACGAATACATGGACCCGAAGAAGGAAGATCGCATCGAGCTGCCCGGCGGCGCAGTGGTTTACAAGAATTCCTACGACATCGTCGACGATGCCCGCCTTGGCGCACAGCAGGCGCAGCAGAAGCTCAAGGCACGTAGCGTCAAGCCCGGCAAGTTTGATCTGGTTCTCGATCCGACGCATCTGTGGCTGACCATCCATGAGTCGGTCGGCCATCCACTGGAACTGGACCGCGTGCTTGGCTACGAAGCCAACTATGCCGGCACCAGTTTCGCAACGATGGACAAGCTCAAGAGCGGCGATTACAAGTACGGCAGCCCTGAAGTCACCATCGTTGCGGACAAGATCCAGCCGAACTCGCTGGGCTACGTTGGCTACGACGATGAAGGCGTCAAGACCAAGCGCTGGGACCTCATCAAGGACGGCATCCTGGTCAATTACCAGGCGATCCGCGACCAGGTCCACATCATTGACGAGAAGGCGTCGCAGGGTTGCTGTTATGCCGATTCCTGGTCGAGCGTGCAGTTCCAGCGCATGGCCAACGTGTCGCTGGAGCCGGGCAAGAAGAAGTTGACCCCGACGCAGATGATCGCGGACGTGAAGGACGGCATTTACATCATCGGCGACGGTTCGTTCTCGATCGACCAGCAGCGCTACAACGCTCAGTTTGGCGGCCAGTTGTTCTATGAAATCAAGGACGGCAAGGTCGGCGACATGATCGAAGATGTGGCCTATCAGATCCGCACGCCGGAGTTCTGGAACGCATGCGCGGCCGTCTGTGACGAAAGCGACTATCGTCTTAATGGTTCGTTCTTCGACGGCAAGGGCCAGCCCAGCCAGGTGTCGGCGGTTTCGCATGGTTCGTCGACGGCCCGTTTTAACGGAATCAATGTCATCAACACCGCGCGTAGCCTCGGCTAAGGAGAATCAAAATGAGCATGTATACAGAATCCCAAGCCCGCGCGATCCTCGACAAGGTGATCAAGCTGTCCACCGCCGATGAGTGCAGCGCCCAGCTGGATGGGTCGGTAGACGGCAACATCCGCTACGCGCGAAATGCGGTCTCCACCAGCGGCATCGTCAATGATGCGCAGTTGGTCGTGCAGGTGTCATTCGGCAAGCGCGTTGGCGTCGCCACCATCAATGAGTTCGACGATGCATCGTTGAAGAAGGTCGTGATGCGCGCCGAAGAGCTGGCCAAGCTGGCGCCTGAAAATCCGGAGTTCATGCCGGGCATCGATAAGCAGGAATACAAGGCGACGCCGACGTTCTCCGAAAAGACGGCTTCGATCACGCCGGAATATCGCGCCAGCGTCGCTGCCGCTTCAATCACCCCGTGCAAGGCCAACAAGCTGGTCGCCGCCGGTTTCTTCTCCGACAGCCAGCGCTTCTCGGCCATTGCCAACAAGAAGGGCAACTTCGGTTACCAGACCAGCACCAATGCCGACTTCACCTGCACGGTACGCACTGAAGACGGCACCGGTTCGGGATGGGTTGCCCGCAACACCGCGAACGTCGATAGCTTCAGTGCCGACGACGACATCAAGACAGCGATCCAGAAGGCCAAGGGCTCGGCCAATGCCAAGGCGCTGGAGCCAGGTAAATACACGGTCATCCTGGAACCGGCCGCGAGTGCGGGTTTGATCTCTTTCATGATGTTCGGATTCGACGCGCGCCAGGCCGATGAAGGCCGCAGCTTCCTGTCCAAGAAAGGCGGCGGCAACAAGCTGGGCGAGCAGGTGTTCGACGAGCGCGTAAGCATCCACTCCGATCCGTCCGATCCCGGGTCTGCGGTGTTGCCGTGGGACGACGATGGCATGGCTCGCGAGAAAACCGCGATCATCACCAAGGGCAAGGTCGACTTCCTCAATTACTCGCGTTACTGGGCGAAGGAAAAAGGAAAGACCGCCGTTGGTCGACCCGGCAACCTGATTATGGCCGGCGGCGACAAGTCGACGATGGATCTGGTCAAAGGCACCAAGAAGGGAATTCTGGTGACGCGCACCTGGTACATACGAATGGTTGATCCGCAGACCGTGCTGCTGACCGGCCTTACCCGTGACGGCACCTTTTATGTCGAGGATGGCGAGATCAAGTATCCGATCAAGAATTTCCGCTTCAACGAATCGCCGGTGATCATGCTCAACAACATCGAGGAGATCGGTAAACCGATCCGTGTCGGTGACGACGAGTCGCCGTTCGTGATGATGATTCCGCCGATGAAGCTGCGCGACTTCACCTTCACGTCGCTGTCCGACGCGGTCTGACCGCTATCGTCCCGGCTGGAACTCCAGCCGGGACTTTTACAGAGATCCTCATGTCGATTTTCAAAGGCTTGCGTACCGTCATCTATCAGGTCAACGACCTCGACGCCGCCAAGCTTTGGTATGCGAAGGCGTTGGGCACGCAGCCATACTTCGACGAATCGTTCTATGTCGGCTTCAACGTCGGCGGATTCGAGCTGGGCCTGCAACCAGACCAACCGGTTGCCGTCGCCGTGGAGAACGTCGTGGCTTACTGGGGCGTCGATGACGCCGAAATCGCGTTAGCGCACTTTATCGCCGCGGGTGCCAAAGCCAAGGAGACGGTTCAAGAGGTCGGCGAAGGCATTCGGGTAGCCACGGTGCATGACCCTTTCGGCAACGTGCTCGGCATCATCCAGAACCCGAACTTCAAGGTTGCCTGAGATGGCGGCGAAGTTGTCCCGCGCGA
The DNA here is from genome assembly GCA_038236135.1 of Lysobacterales bacterium. GTDB lineage: Bacteria > Pseudomonadota > Gammaproteobacteria > Xanthomonadales > Rhodanobacteraceae > Dokdonella. Next base: position 2,207 of record JBBSTF010000005.1, on the reverse strand, counting down.
AGTTCCTGCGCCTGCTGCTTTCTGCGGGGGCAGGTGTTGTGTTGGCACCGCTTTCGCTCGTCGCGCAGGCGCAAGCTGCGCTCGCGAGCGACGAGCACTTCGACTTCTGGTTTACGCGGTTGATGTACGACTCCGGCGATTGGGACGTCGACCAACGCATGCCGTCGAATCTGCTGGATGCGTTGATCCAGTACACAACGATGCGCGTCGATCCCAAGGAACGCGTCGTTGCACTCGCCGATCCGCGCGTGCTGGCCGCACCGATGGTTTATCTCGCCGGCCACAAGCTGGTCGAGTTCAATCCCGACGAGCGACGCAACTTCGAGCAGTACGTGCGCAACGGTGGCTTTGTGCTGGTTGATGACTGCAACCATGATATCGACGGCCTGTTCGCAAAATCATTTGAAGCCGAGATGGCGACGATCTTTGATAGCGACGCGTTGCAGAAACTGCCGAACGATCATCCGTTGTATCGCAGCTTCTTCGATTTCGATTCGCCACCCGCGACGGGTTTCGAACTCAATGGCTGGGGCGATGACCTCGTCCACGATTATCTGAAAGGCATCAGCATCGATGGTCGTCTCGGCGTGCTCTACAGCAACAAGGACTACGGCTGCGAACTTGATTACGACTTTCGCAACAAGCGCTGGCTGGCGGAAGATAACTCGAAATTCGCGGTCAATATTGTCATGTATGCGCTGACAGCTTAGTCGCGCCGATCAATCATCTTTCGCATCCACGACGCGGATCGCTTCGCAAGACCAAGCCATTGCCATGATCGAACCACTCACCGAAGCAACCCTCCAAAAACATCTGTCGCGACTCGCCGAACTACGCAGCGCAATCGCGGTTGCCATCGTCGGCCAGGTCGACGTGGTCGAGCAATTGCTGATCGGATTGTTCGCTGGCGGTCACTGCCTGCTTGAAGGTGTGCCGGGGCTCGGCAAGACCTTGCTGGTGCGCACGCTTGGCGAGGCGTTGAAACTCGACTTCCGGCGCATCCAGTTCACGCCCGACCTGATGCCCAGCGACATCATCGGCACCGAGATCCTCGAAGAAGACCACGGTACCGGCAAGCGCATTTTCAAGTTCCAGCGCGGGCCGGTCTTCACCAGCTTGCTACTTGCCGACGAGCTCAATCGCACGCCGCCAAAGACCCAGGCCGCGTTGCTGGAAGCGATGCAGGAACGCACGGTCAGCTACGCCGGCATCACCCATGTATTACCCAAACCATTCTTCGTGCTGGCAACACAGAACCCGCTGGAACAAGCCGGAACCTATCCCCTGCCCGAAGCACAACTTGATCGCTTCCTGCTGCACATTCGCGTCGACTATCCGAGCGAATCCGAAGAACGGGCCATCATCGACCAGACGACGCGCAGCACCAGCGCGAGCGTGCCCCAAGTGATGGATGGCGCGACCGTGCTGGAACTGCAAAAACTGGTTCGCGATGTCCATGTCGGCGACGACGTACTCTCTTGGATCACCCGCCTGGTTCGTGCCAGTCGTCCGCAGGACAGCAGCGTCGATGCGGTAAAGAAATGGGTACGCTGGGGCGCCGGCCCACGCGCTGGCCAATCCTTGTTGCTCGCCGCAAAAGCCCGCGCCCTGCTCGCTGGCCGTCTCGCCGTCACCCGCGATGACATTGCGGCGCTCGCTGCACCGGTGTTGCGCCATCGTCTACTCCTCTCGTTCGCCGCAGAAGCCGACGGCAAGAATGCCGACGACGTTATCGCAGCCCTGCTCCACGATGTCCCTTTTCCGGGCTGACGCCCGCGCCCTCTTGTTTTTGGCTGTCGCCAGGTTGGCCCACGCGCTTGGCTCGCTGATTGGCTATCGCCAGACTGGTCAAACGTATGGTTCGGCTGCCGCGCCGCTCCCTTCCGTTGGCTGTCGCCAGTCTGGTCAAGCGTTTCGCCGGGCTGCCGCCCGCCGCCCCACCTTTCTCCTCGCAGAGAAAACTGGGCCAAAGATGCGCCCGTGGCGGGTCGGTCGTGCGATGAAGCCGCACGACGTCGCGAGCTGGCTCCGGGGTTCGCTGACAGCACGTCCCTATGCTGACAGCGAACTGGCCCGAATCCATTCGGGCCACCCTGCGGGCCTTTTCTCCGCCAGCTCGCCTCCCCAAAACGGTATGAAGGTCAAAAACACGCAGCGCAACGTGATGCGTAAAGCCGCCGCTTCGCGGCGGTTGCAGTGTCTTTTGA